>CALWPT010000001.1 GCA_944383495.1 uncultured Clostridia bacterium
ACAATCCCTTATCCTTTTGGAATTTCCGAACCGCAGCTTCCGTATCGGGGCCGAAGTCCCCGTCGACGCCGCCCAGTCCCACGGAATAGCCCTGGTCAATCAGCATCCACTGCACCCAGCGCACGCCGTCGCCTTTGCTGCCCCTTTGCAAGTTGCTTGTGGGAACCGCATAGGGATTGCTTTCGGGGATTTCCGTGGACGTCGTTGTCTTTTCTTCTCCAGTCATTTCATTCCAAGGGAAAAACCTTCCAGGACAAGAGGTTGCGTTTACATCCTTGTGCTTCAGCAGCCGCAGGCTTCCGTACTTGCCCTTTAGGTAAGCGATCAGTTCCTGTCCGGCTTTTAGCTGCGCTGCGGGCATGGCTGTTTCTGATTCATAGTTTCCTTCAAAGCAAATTCCGATGGAAAAGCTGTTGCTGTTTTTGGCGTGGGCGCCAATCCAGTTTTCCGGGCGACCGCGGTAGACGGATCCGTCCTTGCGCACTAGAAAATGATAGCCGATGCCGCACCAGCCGTTTGCAAGATGCCAGCGGTGAACATCTTGGGCGGTGCAGGTAACGGCCGCCGCATGGTGTAGAATTAAAGCGGTAGTGGTACTCCGCGTACCGGGTTTTCCGTTCCAATGATAGCTTTCTTCTTTAATGTTCATTTCCGTTACTCCTTATGATAAAATTCCTGTGGCATCCATACCTGCAAAAACGCTCCCTGTTGTCTAATTGCGTGCAACTAAGGACGGAAAACTTTTTATCCTGCAATAGTAAAAACAATAGCCGGGAAGGCATTGCGCTTTCCCGGCTGCACCGCTTGTTTTTTATAAAAATGCATGGCAATCCTCAGACTGCCGTTTTCTTATCTTGCTGTCTTTTCCCGCAAAAATTCTTCCAGGCAGATCCCGCGGCTCATGATTTCCCGCGCCGCAGAAACACCCACATAACGGTAGTGCCACGGCTCAAAAATAACTCCGGTAATGGCCTCCTTATTTTTAGGGTACCGGAGAATAAAACCATAATCCGCCGCATTTGCCTTCAGCCATTTGGCTGCGTCCGTGTCGGCGTACCCGTCGTTTAGGTTTTGATAGGAGGGGGTGACAATATCCAAGGCAAGGCCGGTATGATGTTCGCTTGTACGGGGACGGGCGACAGCGGCAGCCGCTGCCTGTTCAGCTCTTTCCCGATCATATCCATACTGGTTGATCACCCGCTGGATTTTATTTTCAAACAACTGCGTCTGCTTCTCCACCGAACGGTAGGCCGAACAAACCAACAAGCCTACGCCATCCTCTTTCGCTGCGGCAATCATGTCTAGTGCGGGCTTTTGCACCCTGGCGTCCACTTTGTAATTTTGTACCGGTGCTGTCCTGACCGAAAATTTTTCTGGCAGCCAATTCTCCCCGTTCACCAGAATCAACTGCCAATCGTCTGCGTTCCCGCTTGCAGCCTCCATTGTGGTGCTTGGCGCCATGGTAATCGGCACGGCGGTGGTTGCGGGAGCCCCGGTGACAGAGGGGGTGGACTGTACGGTAGTCGGCATAGGATTGGATGCCCAAGGAACAGTAACAAGCGCCGTGGTTTCCGCCGCCGGATTTGTTTGGGCCTGCAGGGCTGCTGCAGCCCCTGTCGTCCCTTGAACAGGCGCTTGGCCGGAAGGCCCCGAACAGGATACCAGCGCCGCCATGAATCCAGCCAACAGAAAGTATATCCATTTTTTACAGTCCATTTTAATCACCAAAACCTTCACGGCAAAATTGAAATTTGGATGGAAAGGCCCATGAAAGCGGCGGCTTCGCCGCCAATTTTGCGCGGCCGGACACTTTCATTGCTAGAACACCGTCATTTGATCGAATGGCTATGATATTTCTATAAGCTCCATTTTGCAATCCGTATCAAAGATGAGCCAAGTCCATATCAACTGCTCCATTATGATTTTTTTGGCCGCCGGGGATCATAAGGCATTTCTTTCTCAGATTGCTTTTGCAAAAGCTGATCTAGCCGTTTTTTCTTTTTCAGTGGAATTTCAACCTGCTCTACCCCTTCCCCCATACTAGCAACTGATATGGAAAAAGTATCTTCCGAGGGCGCCTTATCCTGTTCCAGGCTGACAAGACTATCGGCCAGGTCATCTAACGCTCTTTGGCTCTTATCACCCAATCTTCTGTATTTCCGGATCAGGTTTTCTTCTGCCGGCGTCAATTCAGTGATTTCCTCGCCAAAATAATCTAGAAGGTACGATAAAGTGATTCCAAGAGCAACACATAAGCGGACAATTTTCTCTGCATCCGGCTTATTTACATTATTTTCCCAGTTGCTGATAACACCAGGAGAATGAGCGCCGACCATTTTTGCCAATTCATATTGCGATAATCCCTTTTGCTCTCGGGAAAATCGAATTCTTTCGCCAAAAGTCGACATCATGACACCTCTGTTTCTCAGTTTTCCTTATCAGTATATACCATAAAATCTGAAAAATCAAACAATTTTTCAAGTAAAACTTATTTTTTCTTGACAATCCAGAAAAAACTGTAGTAATATGCAAATAATTAAGAAATACTGGAAAGGAACGAACTGATATGAAAACGATCAACATGGCTGATACATTGAAGGAGGTGTTAGAAAAACGGGGCGTAAAACAGGCATGGTTGGTCGAGCAAATCAATCAGATGAATCCCGAACTGCATATGACAAGAAATAAGCTAAGCGCTATTGTCAACGGTTCAAGAAAGGTTTCCATTGACGAACTGAAAGCAATTTGCATTGCCCTAAAACTAAATCCGGATGTGTTTTTACCCTAAATTTTTTTGCAGCAAGTTTTTTCAGTGACGCAATATGGCGCTTCTCACGGCCAAAAGGCCGTTTTTTTATGTAACCTCCGCCGCGCGGCTAGCCGACCGCAAGACGGAGGTTATGCCTTTTAGCAAATTGCAGAGGCGGAAAATTGCTTCATACCGTGAACCCTGAAAAGGAAGGGGTAATGCCGCAAAGAGGGCGTTGAGTCCAAGGAATTATAAGCTAAGGATTCGAATCAACTGAAAGAAAAAGAATGCGGCGCCCGCTATAACGAAAACGGCGGCAAAACCGGTTAACAGACGCTTGATCAGGCGGTTTCTGTCGTAGTATCGGTAAGATCGGCAATTATCAATATATTCTGAGAATTGCTGACACAGTGCCTCGTCTATCGCGCTAAAATCTCTGCCGGATGTATATTCCGCCAACTCTCCAGCAATTTCACGGGCATGGGATTGCCCCAATTGCGTGGCCTGGGCAACCTCACGCGGCGTACAAATACCAGCGCGAAATAGCACCGGCTTGGGCGCCAAAAGGTACAGCCCAAGCTCGTTGGCCTCCTGATCCTGCTTTTTTTTGCTGAAGCGGGTCCTCATGCTCGCCTATAATCCGCCCCGCATTTTTTAAGTGCAGAATAATATGCGCTAATTCATGGGCAACAACAAATTGCTTTTCATCGAAAGACAAATTGCCGTTATAGAAAATACGGTATCCCATTTCCGTATGGACGGCTATTCCATTCCGATGCGCACATTTGTCCAGAAGGCCGGCTTCTTTAATAAATTTCTGCCCTTTACAGTACGACAAAATAATACAGTCCAATTTTTCCGCCAGCAAGTCCAAATCAACAGGCAGCTGATTGATCCCATATTGCTTCAGTGTTTTAGCGGCTATGGCTTCCATATTATGCATATGAATTCCCTTTTACGTTGTTTCCAATAAAATGAAAGAGTGTTTACTTGTTTTCATGCTCCTGGAGAAGACGGTTGAGCTTGTCCCGCTTGCTGGCGGGAATTTCAATTTGATCCACACCGCCATCCATGCAGGCAAAGGGTAACGTAAATGTCTCTTCCGCTGGCTTGGCCTCTTCCGTCAGCAGCTCGGCCGATATATCCACAATTTCTTCTACCAGCCTCTGGGCTCGGACTGGCAGCGAGCGAATTTTGCGGGTGAGCGCGGAATCCGCGGCTGCTTGTCCTGTGACCAGGTGGAACGCACGATCCATTGACTGACCGTATAAGCGAAATAAAGAAATTAAGGTGCCGATGTCAGGCTGTGCCGCTCCGGATTCCCACGCCGCCAGCGTTTGCTGACTGCGGTTTAAAGATGCGGCCGCTTCTTTTTGCGTCATACCAGACAGATGACGCGAATGCTTAAGAACGGCGGCAATTTGTAATTTATTCATGTAAAGGCATTTTCCCTCCTAACTTTTATTTTTAATTTATATTACCATATTTTATTGTAAATTACAAGTCAAAATACCAATTTTTTTTGTTTTTATGCTTTATTATAATGAAAAGACCGTCTTTTCTACAGCCAGGAGCGCAATTGTGCTTGTAGGTTGCCAAGGGATGTGTTATGATAACAGAGAATTTGCCGGGTCGCTGCTGCGCTGCTGCTTCTTTGGGAAAGCCGGAGACCATGGCGGAAGGAAAACAGGAAAGGCGGGAAAGTCAGTGCAGGTAGGATTGGCGTCGGTTTCATTTCGTCCATTCACGGCCGAACAGGTGGTGGCGCTGTCGGCCAAACTAGGATTGCAGATGATCGAATGGGGTGGGGATATTCATGTGCCTGCCGGAGATCTGGACCGGGCGCGGGAGGCAGCGGCACTGACTCGCAAGGAAGGGATTGGCATTGGAGGGTATGGATCGTATTACCGAATTGGGACCTATTCCAATCCAATTGCGGAATGGACAAAAGTGTTAGACACCGCAGTGGCCTTGGGGACACCCTGTATTGGTGTGTGGGCTTATAACAGAAATAAAAGCAGCCTGATGGAACGGGAATATCGGAGCATCGTCGCCCAGACCCGGGAAATATGTGAAATGGCAAAAAAAGCGGGCTTAAGGGTGGCGTTAGAATGTCATCCTGGCACCATCACAGGGGATTACCGAGATTCCTTACAGTTTCTGGAGGATATCGGCTATGAAGCCACCATGTATTGGCAGCCCAACCAGTTTCAGGACGGGGCTTACAACCTTAGGGCTTGCCAGGCGCTGGCGCCGCATGTTACGTACGTGCACGTCTTCCATTGGGGGCCTAAGGCACGGTATCCGCTGGCGGCGGGGGAGAGGGAATGGTCTTTATACCGGGATATATTGAATCGACAGGCAAAAGAGCCGGATTATGTATTGAAATACATGCCGGATAATATGGCTGAAAGCCTGCCTAGAGAAACGAAAGCCCTAAGAAAATTGCTGCAAAAATAATGCTGTCGATGTGTAAAATTCACCTTTTGGCTTACAATAACCACGGAGGTGATGATACAAATGGAAAACCATCAGGGATCGCGGAACTGGAAGGATCCGGCCATGGAAAGGTATTTTGCATCCCTGCCTTCCAGTTTGCAGGAAACCATTATGCAGGCGGGGGTGGATTTTGATGATTTGGAGGACTTGAAATCCTGTGCGGAACAATTTTTAGATCACTAAAATGGAGCAAACCCACGGCAAAAAAGCATATTTGCAGGGACAAAAATCTGTTTTGAGCCACATTGAGGGAATATAAGCTTGTTTTTAGCCGTGCCCGGCGGATCCTCTTCGGAGGAAACGCCGGGCTTGAATTATGCGTAAAAACGGTAGCCGGCGGGGGCAAAAGCTTCCATGCGCCCCAATAATGTTTGGGACCGTCTTTTCCTCCAAACGATTCGAAAGAGCGAAAGTCGGGGCTGAGCACACCAAACATGCTGCCGTTTGCTGATATATAGAATTTCAAACATCTTACATTTTATCATCTTTATTTTTTGACAGTTTCTGGCATAAGCGCCGCATGCGTACCCTTGATTTGGCATATATTTTATGATATAGTAATTTATACATCATTGGGGAGAGTGTCCTGATGATACGACGGCTTGTTTAAGGAAAAGGCAAACAAGCAATGGGCAATTCATTATGCGCAAAACATACAGACAAGGGAGGGCGCCGCATGAAAGAACGCGCCATTGGCGTTTTTGATTCCGGCCTTGGAGGGCTGACGGTGGTGCGGGAACTGCTGGCTGCTCTGCCGGGAGAGGATATCGTTTATTTTGGTGATACGGGGCGGGTGCCCTATGGATCCCGCAGCCGGGAGGCGCTTGAGGAATATGCCCGGCAGGATCAGCGGTTTTTGCTGTCTCAGGATGTGAAGCTGGTCATTGCCGCCTGCGGAACGGTCAGCTCCGTAGTTCCCTATGTAGGAGAGGAACTGCCCGTTCCTTTTCTGGGCGTCGTCAGTCCCGCGGCGGATGCGGCGGTACAGGCTACCCGCAACGGAAAAATCGGCGTGATCGGCACGATCGCCACCATTGCCAGCAAGGCCTATGGACGGGAGCTGTTGAAACGCAGCCCCGGTTTAACAATTTCTGAGCGGGCCTGCCCCTTGTTTGTTCCACTGGTGGAGGCGGGTTGGTTTGGCGAATCCGATGAGGTGGCGTTGCTGACCGCGCGGCGATATCTGGAGGGCCTGAAGGAGGAGGGGGTAGACACCCTGATTCTGGGCTGCACCCATTATCCAATTTTAACAGGGGTGATCCGCCGGGTCATGGGAGAAGAGCCGGTTTTGATCAACACCGGCAAAACAGCGGCGGCGGCGGCCGGCGCGCTGCTGAGGGAAAAGGGTCTTCTCAATCCGCGGGCGGCAGGGGGGCGCTGCCGGTACTTTGTCAGCGATCGGACGGAGGATTTCGCCAGGTTGGCGGGCGTCTTTCTCAGTCGGCCGGTGGACGAGGTTCAAAGAGTGGATATAACCGCTTACTAATAATTAAAAAGGAAACGGAAGATAAGCATTGGATGTATTGATTACAGTAAAGGGCCTGTATCGAGCGGGCGGGGAAGGGGAAACCTTAGAATTCACAACGGAAGGAATCTTAGAAACATGGAATGGAACCGCCTGTGTCTCTTATCAGGAAACGGAAGAAACCGGGCTGGAGAATGTTACCACCACTTTTCGGCTGAACGAGCCGGGAACGATAACCCTCAGCCGCTCGGGTGCGGTGCAGTCCTCCATGACCATTGAGGAAGGACGGCGGCACCTATGCCATTACAGCATAGGCGAGGGAGAAATGATGGTGGGCGTATTTGGCGAAGCGGTTACCGGCAGGCTGGATGAAAGCGGAGGAGACATTTTTCTGCGATATACCATTGATGTTAACGCGGATCTTGCCGCATGCAATGAAATTTCCATTTCAGTGAGAAGAAAGGAGAAAAATCATGTCTCAGGTGATCGTTGCCATTCATGAGGAGATAAAAGAGCTGCTGCAACGCGCAGCGGAAGCAGCTGCTTCACGGGAAGAGCTGCCTGCGGCGTCGCTTTCTCCATACACCATTGAGGTGCCCGCCGATAGAAGCCATGGGGATTACGCCGTAAACGCGGCCATGACTTCAGCCAAGGCGATGCGCATGCCGCCTCGGAAAATCGCCGAGGCGCTGTGTGGGTATTTTACGCCGGGCACTTATGTTGACCGTTGGGAGATTGCCGGGCCAGGCTTTATTAACTTTTTTGTTGCCCCCCGGTTTTACGCGGACGTGGTGCTGGAGATTCTGGAGAAGGGCAACCGTTACGGCCAAAGCGATTTTGGGCAGGGGAAGAAGGTAATGGTGGAATTCGTTTCCGCCAATCCCACTGGCCCAATGCATATTGGAAACGCCCGGGGCGGCGCGCTGGGGGATTGTCTGGCGGGTGTTTTAACCGCGGTGGGGTATAACGTTACCCGGGAATTCTACGTCAACGACGCGGGGAATCAGATTGAAAAGTTTGCCGGCTCCTTGGAAGCTCGGTATTTGCAGATTTTTGACCCATCTGTGGAATTTCCGGAGGACGGGTATCATGGAGCGGATATTACGGAACACGCCCGCCGGTTTGCCGACCGGGAGGGTGATACATACGTCAGGGTATCGTCTCAGGCGCGCCGGCAGGCGCTGGTGGACTATGC
This sequence comes from uncultured Clostridia bacterium, assembly GCA_944383495.1. Lineage (GTDB taxonomy): Bacteria > Bacillota > Clostridia > Oscillospirales > Acutalibacteraceae > CALWPT01. The sequence goes on from CALWPT010000001.1 coordinate 7,909, forward strand.
GCTTCCGCTTAACATCGCCGGCCTGAAGGCTGATCTGGAGCAGTACCGAATATATTACGACGTGTGGTTTTTAGAATCCCAGCTGCATAAGGATGGTTCCATTGAAAAGCTGGTGGAGGACATGAAGGCCAGAGGCCTAATCTATGAGAAGGATGGGGCTCTATGGTATGAGGCCACTCGATTCGGCGGGGAGAAGGACGAGGTGATGATCCGTAAAAACGGAATTCCTACCTACTTTGCCGCCGATATTGCTTACCACCTGAACAAATTTAAAACCAGGGGCTTTGATCAGGTGATCAATGTCTGGGGAGCGGATCATCACGGCCATGTTGCCCGGCTGAAGGGGGCGATGGAGGCGATGGGCGTTGATCCTCAGCGTCTGCATATTGTTCTAATGCAGATGGTGCGCCTGGTACGGGATGGAGAAGCGGTCAAGGTCAGCAAACGCACTGGAAAGTCCATTACCCTGCGAACTCTGCTGGATGAGGTGCCTGTAGACGCGGCCCGGTTCATCTTTAATTTGCGGGAGCCCGCCAGCCATTTGGAATTTGATTTGGATCTTGCGGTGGAGCAAACGGCACAGAATCCGGTGTACTATGTGCAGTACGCCCACGCCCGGATTTGCAGCATCCTGAAAAGACTGGAAAGCCAGGGGGTCATGCCCCGGGCTTGTACGCGGGAAGAACTGGAGCGGTTGGACGCGCCCGAGGAACGGGAACTGATCCGGCACCTGTCGTCGCTCACCAGGCTTTTGGTGGATGCGGCGCGGGACTATAATCCCGCGGGCGTGACGCGGTTCGCCATGGAAACCGCAACCCTATTTCATAAATTTTACAACGCCTGCCGGGTGCAGGGAGACGACGAGCCATTGATGCAGGCGCGGCTCCAGCTTTGCGTTGCCAGCCGCCAGGTGCTTCGCAATGTGCTGGATATTTTAAAAATTGAAGCACCCGTTTCAATGTGAGAAAAATTTGCAGCGTTGGATTCCTCACGGGCGCGCCGCTAATGGACATGCGTGGATGAAAGAAAAGAGAAGGAGAATATAGTAGATGGTTGATTTAACCTTTCCTGTGCTGCTGGATGGGGCGACCGGTTCCAACCTCATGGCCCGGGGCATGCCCAGGGGCGTGTGCGTGGAGCAGTGGGTTTTAGAGCATCCCTCCGTTTTACAGGAACTGCAAAAGGAATTTGTCGCAGCCGGTTCTCAGGCGGTTTACGCACCCACCTTTGGCGCCAATCCCGTAAAGCTAGAGACTTACGGACTAGCGGATCAAACGGAGGAAATCAACCGTAAGCTGGTGGCGATCAGCCGGGAAGCAGTGGGAGAGAATACGCTGGTGGGCGGCGATCTGTCTCCAACGGGCTTGTTTGTGGAGCCCTTTGGCGAGGCCAGCTTTGATCAGCTTTTAAATGCCTACCGCCGTCAGGCGGGGGCGTTGAAGGAGGCCGGCGTTGATTTTATCGTCTGCGAAACCCTGATGTCCATGGCGGAAGCGCGGGCGGCGGTTTTGGCGGCTCGGGAAACGGGGCTCCCGGTCTTGGCTACCGCGACGGTGGAGGGAGGCGGCCGATCCTTATCTGGAATGTCCCCGATGGCTTTTTTGATCGCCATGCAGTCATTGGGCGTCGCCGCGGTGGGCCTGAATTGCTCCACCGGCCCGGCAGACATGGCCTCTGCGCTGGCGGAGTTGACACCCTATGCGGCAGTGCCTCTGATTGCCAAGCCAAACGCATCTCTTCCGGACCGAACGCTGCCGCCAGAGCAGTTCGTTACAGATTTTCAGGCGCTGCTGCAATCCGGCGCCCGCTTAATCGGCGGATGCTGTGGTACCACGCCCGCTCATATTGCGGGGCTCCGCGCGCTGCTGGAGCAGGCGGTGCTGCCCGCGCTCCCTCCCGTGCAGGAGGCACCCGCTGCTGCCAGCGAACGGGAGGCTTTCTTTCTCAGCGGGCAGGATCTTAAGCTATCCGAACCTATTTCTTGTGGCTATTCCCTGGGAGATGATTTAATTAATGCAGAGGATAGCGGCGCGACGGTCGCACTAGTAAATGTTTCCGCAGCAGAGGATGTGGAGGCGTTGGTGGAAAACGCCCATATGTCGCGGCTTCCAATAATGCTGTACTGCGACAGCCCTGCGGTACTGGAGCTGGCGCTGCGCAATTATCAAGGCGTGGCGCTGGTATCTTCCCGAAGCGAAATAGACCGCGAGGCGCTAGAACTGGCGTCCAAAAAGTACGGGGCAATCATATACTGATCCTCCAAAGGCGGTTGAGCGCGCTCAAATGGCAAAAAAGGTTTCTCGAAAAGCCGCTTAAGCAGCGCGCTGCGATTGAGGAAAGTATGATAAAATAGGGAAACGCCAGCGACAGCGGCCAAGAAAAAAGGTTTGCCAAATTCATACAGCAGTTGTTTTGGCCTTTGTGCACCTTAACCCTTTAGTAGTCGACCGTCTACCCCTCCTTGTAGAATTGAATGGAGAAAGGCATACAGGATACAAAATTACAATTCCAATTTCATAAAAAATTTTTTCAGGTAAATACTAATATCAAATTAGCAAAGGAGGAACGAAAAATGAACGACAGCCAAGCAAAAGTCAAGGACTACATGGACGGGCGCATCACAGAACTGAAAATGGGATTGGAGAATCTGCAACTACGGGATCAGCAGCCCACCAACATCGGCGACCTGTACAACGGAATGCTGAAAAACACCGTTAACTTTGAAATCCAGCATATGCAAAAATTGCGGGAAGAACTGCTGGATGTGCTGGGAGAATAAAAAGCCAAACGGCGCGCCATGGGGCTCGTAATGCGGGTCTCAAGCATTTAAGCGTTAATAGGATCAGATCATCATTCGTTCATGCATAAATTTTATAACAAACCGAATAGGTAGAATGAAACCGCGCCCCGTTTGTTAAACGGGGCGCGGTTTCATTTTATTTCGCAGTTTAGTTTTTATGAGACAAGCTTTGCGTGGAGGGAAAATCAAACAACGCCTTGGGCCATCATTGCGTCGGCCACCTTCTTGAAGCCTGCAATGTTAGCGCCGGCAACAAAGTTGTCCTTCTTGCCGATTTCTTCCGCGGCATTCGCCATGTTGTGGTAAATGCTGATCATGATGCTCTTCAGTTTGGCGTCTACCTCGTCAAACGTCCAGGAGGTCATCATAGAATTCTGGCTCATTTCCAGCGCGGAAGTGGCGACGCCGCCAGCGTTCGCCGCTTTGCCGGGAACAAAGAGAATATTGCTGCCCAAGAAAACCTCCGTTGCCTCCAGAGTGCTGGGCATATTAGCGCCTTCGCCAACGGCGATACAGCCATTTTTCAGCAGCGTCTTGGCGTCTTCCTCGTTCAGTTCGTTTTGCGTTGCGCAGGGCAGCGCCACATCGCAGGGGATGCTCCAAACCCCCTTGCCCTCGGTGTAAACCGCGGAGGGGCGGCGCTCGGCGTATTCCTTGATCCGGCCGCGCTTGACTTCTTTGATATCTTTGACAATCGCCAGATCAATGCCGTCTTTATCGTAAACATATCCGTTGGAGTCAGACATGGAAACGACCTTTGCGCCCAACTGCTGTGCCTTCTGGCAAGCATAGATCGCCACATTGCCCGAACCGGAAATGACGACGGTTTTACCTTCCAGGCTGTTGTTATGGTTTTTCAGCAGTTCGTCCATCATATACACAAGGCCGTATCCAGTGGCCTCGGTGCGGGCCAGAGAGCCGCCGTACTGAAGTCCCTTTCCGGTGAGCACGCCCTCGTAGCTGTTGGTCAGCTTTTTATACATGCCGAATAAGTATCCGATCTCCCGGCCGCCCACGCCGATGTCGCCGGCGGGAACGTCGGTCAACCGGCCAATGTGACGGAACAGCTCGGCCATGAAGCTCTGGCAAAAACGCATGACTTCGTTGTCAGATTTACCCTTGGGATCAAAGTCGGAGCCGCCCTTGCCGCCGCCGATGGGCTGACCGGTGAGGGAGTTTTTGAAAATTTGCTCAAAGCCTAAAAATTTAATGGTGCCCAGCGTCACAGAAGGATGCAGCCGCAGACCGCCCTTATAGGGGCCGATGGCGCTGTTGAACTGAACGCGATAGCCGGTGTTGACTTGAACCTTACCGCTGTCGTCTACCCACGGCACGCGGAAAATAATCGCGCGCTCCGGAATGACCATGCGTTCCAGAATGCCATTTTTTTCATATGCGGGATTGGCGGAAAGCGCCGGCTCGATAGAATGCAGCACTTCCGTAACCGCCTGGATAAATTCCGGTTGGCCAGGGTTTTTGGCGACGACCTCGTCGAGAACCTTCTGCACATAGGACATATTCAAATTCCTCCTAAATTTCCGGCGAAAAACCCGCCGTAAATTAAAATAGACAAGTATGAGAAACAGCGCCCCGAAACCAAAAACCAGCTCAGGCGCCGTGACCCCCTTGTCACCGCCAAATATGATACCACAGATCAAAGCCGTTGTAAAGAGGGAACAAGCAAAAAAATTTAAAATTTTCCGGGGCCGCGCCGCAGCCCCGGAAAAATCTATTTATTCCACTGTAACGGATTTGGCCAGATTACGGGGCTTATCAATATCGCAGTCCCGCGCCTTTGCAATATAATACCCCAGAAGCTGGCAGGGAATAACCTCTAAGGATGGCATCAGCAGTTCGTTGGTTTGGGGAATACGGATCATGTGATCCACTTCGTCGGCCTGTTCATCAGCCAACTGACAGTTTTCCACCGTCACCAGCAGGACCTCTGCGCCCCGGGCCTTGACCTCCTTGATATTGCTAAGGGTTTTGGGAATCAATCGCTCGCAGCAGGCCAGCGCCACCACAAAAGTACCCTCCTCGATGAGGGAAATGGTACCGTGCTTTAGTTCTCCGGCGGCGTAGGCTTCGGAGTGAATGTAACTGATCTCCTTGAGCTTAAGAGATGCTTCCATGGCCACGGCGTAATCCAGGTTGCGGCCCAGGAAGTATGCATGCTCCAAATAAGCGTACCGCTGCGCAAGCTGCTCCAGTTGGGGCGCCAGCTTTAAAATGGACGCGACCTGCTCGGGCAGGGCGGAGATTTTCGTCAGCAGAGAAGAAAACGCTTCTTTGGAAATTTTTCCAGTTTGTCCCGCAATGTACAGGGCAATCAGATAGATCATTGCCAACTGGGTGGAATAAGCTTTTGTGGTGGCAACAGAAATTTCCGGCCCGGCCCAGGTGTACAGCACATTATCCGATTCATTTGCGATGGAACTGCCCACCACATTGACGATGGAAAGCACCGTCGCGCCTCTCTGCTTGGCCTCCCGCAGGGCCGCCAGCGTATCGGCGGTTTCTCCCGATTGGCTGATAATGATCACCAGGGTGTGCGCGTCCACAATCGGATTTTGATAGCGGAATTCCGAAGCAAGATCCGCGGTGACGGGAATCCGGGTCAGTTCCTCAATTACGTATTTTCCCACCACGCCCACGTGATAAGCCGAACCGCAGGCAACGATATGGATGTGCGTTAGAGCAGCCAGCTGTTCCTTCGTCAGCTGCACGCCATCCAACGTTATGCTGCCGTCGTGGGTGATCCGAGGCGCAATGGTTTTGGACAGCGCCTCAGGCTGTTCCATAATTTCCTTAATCATGAAGTGCGGATATCCGCCTTTCTCCGCGGCGGATACATCCCAATCCACCTTTTCCTTTTCCCGAACGATAGGACGACGCGCGGTATCAAAAATTTCTACCGTATCTTCCGTCAGCCTGACAATCTCATTGTCATTAAGATGATAAATCGTTCGTGTAAAGGGAAGCACCGCGGGAATATCTGAGGCAATAAAATTTCCATCCTCCGACAGGCCCACGATCAACGGGGAAGAACGGCGAACCGCATAAATTTCATGGGGATTATCCCGATTGAGAATTCCCAGGGCAAAGGAGCCCTCGATGGTCTCAATCACCTTAACCAAAGTAGAGAAGGTGTCCCCGTCATAGTAAGCGTCCAGCAGTTGTGCGACCACCTCCGTGTCGGTTTCAGAAGCAAACGCAACGCCTTTTTTTTCCAGCTCCGCTTTAAGAGGGCCGTAGTTTTCAATAATCCCGTTATGTACGATGGCAAACCGGCCAGAGCTGCTTTTATGAGGGTGAGAGTTATCATCTGAGGGCTTGCCGTGGGTTGCCCAGCGGGTATGCCCGATGCCAATGGTGCCGGGCAGGATTTTTCCTCCGCCAATCATATCGCTGAGGATTTGAAGCCTGCCTTTGGTTTTGTACACATCCAGGCTGCCGTTGTCAATCACGGCTACGCCCGCGGAGTCATAGCCCCGGTATTCTAGGTGCTCCAGTCCCGCAAGCAGGATGGGAGCCGCTTGCTTTCTGCCGACGAATCCGACAATTCCGCACATAAAGTGACCTCCCTACTGATTTTTAGAAGACTGCATCATATCCACAAACTGCTGAAACAGGGATTTTGTATCCCAGGGGCCGGCTGCGGCTTCGGGATGAAACTGCACTGTCATAATATTGCGGCCGGGATAGGAAAGCCCCTCCACAGTTTTATCGGTGACGTTGATGTAACTGATTTCTGCGCCCTCGGGAAGTTTCTCTCCATCCACCGCGTAAGAATGGTTTTGGGATGTGACCCGCACCCGTCCGGTCGCCAGCTCCTTGACAGGATGATTGGCGCCCCGGTGCCCGTACTTTAACTTAAAGGTATCGCCGCCCAGCGCCAGGGCAACCAGTTGATGCCCCAGGCAGATGGCGAAAATAGGAATTTTGTAACCGCACAGGATTTTTACCTGCTCAATAATGTAGCCACAGTCTTTGGGGTCTCCCGGGCCGTTGGAAAGCATAATTCCATCCGGCTTTGTATCTATAATCGCTTGCGCGGGTGTATCCGCCGGATATAAGGTCACCTCACAGCCGGCCTGTACCAGATACTCTGCAATATGGGCCTTGGCGCCGTAATCCAGCATGGCCACCCGGTACCCCTTTCCAATGGAAAGGCTGTGCTTGCGGGTGACCTTTTCCACCATATCCTCCGCACGATAGGCCCTGATGGTCTCCGGATCAAAATCCCGGTTCTCAGTAACAGCACCGTTCATAGCCCCATGCTCCCGGATCTGCCGAATAATGGCCCGGGTATCCACACCGGCCAGGCAGGGAATATGATTTTTTTTCAAGAACTCGTTGATCTCCACCTCGCTGGTGGCGTTACTGGCAATTTCCGATAAGGAGCGCACAATAAAAGCGCTTAAATGGGGTTTACGGGATTCCATTTGTGCGTAATTCAGCCCATAGTTCCCGATCATGGGATAACTCATGACCACACCCTGCCCGGCGTACGAGGGATCAGATAGAATTTCCACATACCCTGTCATAGAAGTGTTGAAAACGATCTCGCAGACCGTCTCATGGAAATCTCCCATGGGGTATCCTTCGAACACTTGACCGTTTTCCAGAACCAAATATGCGCTTTTCATGTACATCCTCATTCCTTTAAAGCTTTCCATGTTCCCGGCAAAACGGGACCCTATCATAATTTTATTAATTTTACCATTTATTGATGCAAAAAGCAACCATGAATTATGCCGCTGACAGATGAGGGGCATGACGATGCGGTTCTTTCCCAGCAAATCGGCCTTGAAGCTTCAGCCAGCGTTTGTTTTTTGAAGATTTCTTGCGCCGCCTTGCATTTGAGGAAAATTGTGGTATAATATATTTGTTCAGTTTTAGGGTTATTGAAAACCCAGTGTTTTCAAGGGTTTGTACAGTTTTGTTCAGTTCTAAACCTACCAGTGAAAGTGGCGGTTAGTATCAAGATAATATCAGGTTAGTATCATTCATTTTTGTCAAAGGGGATTGATTATGTTCAACGAAAAACAAAGAAAATTCATTCAGTCTTTGGGTCTGAAATTAGACTTTGACAATCTGACTGATGATGACCTTGTCAAGATTGAAGATGCAGTTGCAGAAAAACTTCAACAGTCAGGTTTCAATGCAGCTTATGACACCACATCTGTCGGAAAGATGTGTGAATCAATCCTTGATGAATTGGCATAACAACAAAGGGGGAAACCACAATGATTGGTGTTGAAAAAGCCTGTGAAATAGCAACCACAGAACGAAATGAACCATTTGTTGATGTCATCACAGACATTGGAAGTGGTTTTGTCATTGGAACAGTGGCAAGGAATGGTGAAGTTGCTGAAATGTTTCCGGTGTTGGTTTACAAGGACAGTGGAAAGGTAGAAACTTTTCGTGTCCCTGAACATATTGAAGAAATCAAAAACGGAAAACAAATCAAGATTCCTTCAAAATATCGGTTCAAGGCATAAAATAAAAAATCAGGGTTGACGGTGTATCAACCCTGATTTTTTATGATTATATTTGTGTCATACAAGTGTTATTCTCAAAAAACCATTGAAGAATTAAAAACTGCAATCGAACTAATAAAAAACTAATTTTGAACTAATATCAGGTTAGTAACATAATATTGAAAAACCCTTGTAAATAAAAGGATTGTAAAGATTTTTATTTTATGGTATAATAAATAAACCAAAGCCTGTTCCCGATTAGAATCATCGGCTTTGGTTTCCAGCCGTTTTGCCCCTCCGCCGCAGGCAGGACGGCAATTTTATCATTCGCGGCGGAGAAAGTGGGTTTCCCATGGAAAAATTCTACATCACGACCCCCATCTACTATGCATCCGGCAAGCTGCATATCGGCCATTCCTATTCCACTGTGGCAGCCGATACCGCCGCGCGGTACAAGCGAATGCGGGGGTATGACGTGATGTTCCTCACCGGGAGCGACGAGCACGGTCAAAAGGTGGAGGAGAAGGCCCGGGAAGCCGGCGTGACGCCTCAGCAGTATGTGGACGATGTGGTGAGCGGCTTCAAAGAGCTGTGGCAGCTCCTTAATATTTCCTACGACCGGTTTATCCGCACCACCGACGATTACCATGTGGAATCGGTTAAAAAGATCTTCAAGCAGCTATACGACAGCGGCGATATCTACAAGGGACGGTACGAGGGGCTTTACTGCACCCCCTGCGAGGCATTTTGGTCCGAGACCCAGCTGGTGGACGGCAAGTGCCCCGACTGCGGCCGCGAGGTGAAAAAGGCCACGGAGGAAGCCTATTTCTTCCGCCTTTCCGCCTATGCCGGCCGGCTGCTGGCGTATTACGACTCCCATCCGGAATTCATTCAGCCGGTGGCGCGGAAAAATGAGATGGTCAACAACTTCATCAAACCGGGCCTGGAGGATCTGTGCGTTTCCCGCACCAGCTTTCAGTGGGGGATTCCTGTGGATTTTGATCCTGGGCACGTGGTTTATGTCTGGGTGGACGCGCTGACCAATTATATCACCGCCCTGGGATACGGCAACGACCGGTACGGCGATTATGACAAATTCTGGCCGGCGGACATTCATATGGTGGGCAAGGAGATCGTTCGGTTCCATACCATTGTCTGGCCCGCCATGCTAATGGCCCTGGGCCTGCCGCTGCCCAAAAAGGTGTTCGGCCACGGCTGGCTGCTGTTGGAGGGGGGCAAAATGTCCAAATCCAAGGGCAACGTGGTGGACCCCCATATTCTCTGCAGCCGGTACGGGGTGGACGCCATTCGGTACTTCTTGCTGCGGGAAATTCCCTTTGGATCGGATGGGGTGTTTTCCAATGAGGCGTTGATTCACCGGATCAACGCTGATCTGGCCAACGATCTGGGCAACCTTTTGTCCCGCAGCACCGCCATGTGCGACAAGTATTTCGGCGGCGAGATTCCCGAGCAGCGGGCAGCTACCGCCTTTGACGGGGAACTGGAGACGCTGGCCAAGGAGACCAAGGCCGCCGTGGAAGACCACATGGAAAGCCTGGAATTTTCAAGCGCGCTTGCCAAGCTGTGGGCCTTTGTTTCCCGTACCAATAAGTATATTGACGAAACGACGCCCTGGGCCCTTGCAAAGGACGAGAGCCGCCGGGGAGAGCTTGCTTCGGTGATCTACCACCTTTGCGAGAGCCTGCGGATCATCGCGGTTCTGCTGACTCCCTTCATGCCCTCCACCGGGGAGGCAATTTTATCCCAGCTTTCGGCCGACGCCCGGGATTGGGACAGCGCCGGCGATTGGGGGCGGCTGTCAGGCAAGGGCATCCAGAAGTCCGAGCCGCTGTTCCCCCGGATCGACGAGGCGGAAGAGCTGAAAGCGCTGGAGGCCCTCATGGGCCAAAGGGAAGAGAAAAAGGCGGAAATCGAGGGGATCGCCCAGATCGGCATTGACGATTTCACCAAGGTGGAACTGCGCACAGCGCGGGTCGCCGCCTGCGAGCCGGTGAAAAAAGCCAAGAAGCTGCTGAAGCTGACGTTGGACGACGGAACCGCAGCGCCCCGGACGGTGGTTTCCGGCATCGCGCCCTGGTACCGGCCGGAGGATCTGGTGGATCATACCGTCATAGTCGTGGCCAATTTAAAGCCGGCGGTGCTGTGCGGCGTGGAGTCCAACGGCATGATCTTGGCGGCGGACAACGGGGAAAACGACGTTCGGGTGATTTTCGCGGACGGGCTGAATCCCGGCTCCAAGGTTCGGTAAAATCAGATACCGCGCCGGGCTGATGGTTCGGCGCGTTTTTTTCAGATTGAAGACAAAGGAAGAAACCGTTTTGGAATACCAGAAGATTTTCGATACCCATGCCCATTATGACGACGACCGGTTTGACGAGGATCGGGATGCGGTGCTGTCCGCCTTGCCGGGGCAGGGGGTCTGCGCCGTGGTCAACTGCGGCAGCAATTTTCTCAGCAGCGAGAAAAGCATTGTCCTGGCGGGAAAGTACCCCTTTGTTTTCGCCGCGGTGGGGGTGCATCCCCAGGATGCGGCGGGCCTGTTTGGAGAAGAGGATCGGCAGCGGCTTTTGGCTTTGTGCCGCCGGGATAAGGTAGTGGCCGTGGGGGAAATCGGGCTGGATTACCACTACCCTCATGTGAAGGAAATCCAGCTGCAATGGTTTGAGGAGCAGATCAAGGTCGCCCTGGAACTGGCGCTTCCCGTAATCGTCCATGACCGTGAAGCCCATGGAGATACCCTGGCCCTGTTGCGGCGGTACCGGCCCAGGGGCGTCGTCCACTGCTTTTCCGGCAGTGTGGAAATGATGGAAGAAATTGTGGCGCTGGGCATGTATATCGGCTTGGGGGGCGCGGTGACCTTTCGCAACGCCAAAACCCCTGTGGCGGTGGCGGCCGCAGCGCCGGCAGACCGCCTCTTGCTGGAAACCGACTGCCCGTATATGGCGCCGGCGCCCTTCCGGGGCAAGCGGTGCGATTCCTCCCTGATTGTCTACACGGCGGAAAAAATTGCGGAGGTTCGGGGCGTTTCAGTGGATGAGGTGCTGTCCCAAACGGCGGAAAACGCCCGGCGGGTCTACGGGCTGTGAGCCTTGCTGTTCAGCGGGAACCGGAATGAAAACAGAGAGGAGCAAAAACGCCATGAGCCATTTTTTCGCAATGCTCAGCCGCATGAAATATATCAACCGCTGGGGGCTGATGCGCAACACCCGGCCGGAAAATCTCAGCGAGCATTCGCTGGAGACCGCCGTCATTGCCCATGGGCTGGCGGTGCTTTCCAACCGGCGGTTCGGCGGGGATTTCGACCCGGAGCGGGCGGCGCTTTTAGCGCTGTTTCACGACGCTGGGGAAATTCTCACCGGGGACCTGCCCACCCCGGTGAAATACTATAACCCCGAGATCAAAAGCGCCTATCAAGCGGTGGAAACCGTCGCGGCGGATAAGCTTTTGTCCCTGCTGCCCGCCGACCTGCGGGAGGATTACGTTTCGCTTTTGAAGCCTCAGCCCGCGGATGAGGCGCTTTGGCGGCTGGTCAAGGCGGCGGACAAGCTCTCCGCGCTGATTAAGTGCGCGGAGGAGGAAAAAACGGGGAACCGGGATTTTTCCAAGGCGATGAAATCCCTGTCCCAAGCGGTGGCGGAACTGCACCTGCCCGCGGCCGATTGCTTCATGGAAGAGTTTTTCCCCAGCTACTCCCTCACTTTGGACGAGCAGGATTAACAAAAAGGAGGCGCCCGATGATGACCAAACAGCCTGTGAAAATCTCCCCTTCTGTGCTGACGGCGGATTTCTGGAACCTGGGGCGGTCCATCGCTCAGCTGGAGGAGGCCGGCGCGGATTTGCTGCATCTCGACGTGATGGACGGTTTGTTCGTCCCCAATATTTCCTTTGGGCTGCCGGTCATCGCCGCGCTGAAGAAGCACACGGCCATTCCCTTTGACGTGCATTTAATGATTGAGAAGCCTCACCGGTATCTGGAACGGTTCCGAGACGCGGGAGCCGATCTGCTGGGTTTTCACCTGGAAGCAGGCTCTCCCGTGGAGGAAACGCTGCGAAGCATCCGGGCCCTGGGCATGAAAAGCTGCCTGACCATCAAGCCTGCCACTCCCGCCCAAGGGGTTTTCCCCTACCTGCCCTTCTGCGATATGGTTTTGGTTATGTCGGTGGAACCGGGGTTCGGCGGCCAGTCCTTTCTCCCCGGCTCCCTCTCAAAAATCAAGGCCATCCGGGAAGAGGCCAATCGGCAAAATCTCCCGCTGGACATCGAGGTGGACGGGGGGATCAATCTGGAAACGGCTCCTTTGGCAGTGCAGGCCGGGGCCAACGTGCTGGTGACGGGCAACGTCTTGTTTTCCGCGCCGGATATGAAGGCCCGGCTGAAAGAGCTGCGGGAAATCACGGCGCGGTAAAAACAGTTGATTGGAGAAGCCATAGCCGCTGTAAAGGGGGTCTGAACACAGAATGTGTTATCGCTGGAGCAGCACTGCCGGCAAAGGCTTTTGACTTACGTGAAAGACGCGCGCCGCCGCTGCCTTCATTTTAGGCAGCGGCGGTTTATTGCTCCGATCTTGTTTCAAAGAAAACGCATATAAAACCGTTGAAAAAAAAGCCAATTGGTTGTATACTATAGAGGATAAACTGGCGTGGTAATGCTTCTGCCGCGTCGCTTAAGCTCCGGCGGAGAATTTCCGCCGGTTACGGGAGGCCCGCGTATGGCGCAGAATTACTTTGTATCCTTGGCGAAAATTATTGAGGAGTTTTCCCTGGAAACCGTTTATATGGCAGGGGATCCCGGCAATATCATGATCGGCACGGCGGATCTTAACCGTCCCGGCCTTGCTTTGAGCGGTTTTTTTGAGTATTTCGACGCTAACCGTATTCAGATTATCGGGCGTAATGAAAGCAGCTTTTTGGGCAATTATCCGCAGGCTGAGCAGGAAAAGCGGATTGATGCACTCATGTCCCGCCGACCTCCCGCGGTCATTATTTCCCGTGGGATGGAAATTCCCGACAGCTTTCTTACATCCGCTAAGGCGCGTAAGGTGCCCTTGCTTCGCACGCAGGATACCACGTCTTCCTTTATGTCGGCGCTAATATCTTACTTAAGCGTGAAGCTGGCGCCTCGGATCACCCGCCACGGCGTGTTGGTGGAGGTTTACGGTGAGGGCGTTCTGTTGCTGGGAGAAAGCGGTGTGGGCAAGTCGGAAACCGCAATTGAGCTGATTAAGCGGGGGCATCGGCTGATTGCTGACGATGCGGTTGAAATCCGGAAGGTCAGCTCCAAATCCTTGGTCGGTTCAGCGCCGGAAAACATCCGGCATTTTATTGAGCTTCGGGGCATCGGCATCATCAATGCCCGCCGTATATTCGGTATGGGCTCTGTCAAGCTGACGGAAAAAATAGATTTGATTATCAATCTGGAGCCTTGGGAGGCGGACAAGGTTTACGATCGAATGGGCCTTGAAAACGAGCATACGGAAATATTAGGTATTTCGGTTCCATCGGCAACCATTCCTGTCAAGCCTGGGCGCAATCTGGCCGTCATTATTGAAGTGGCCGCCATGAACAACCGGCAGAAAAAAATGGGATATAACGCGGCCCATGAATTGTTGCAGCGGCTCGGCATGGAGCCCGACGCGCCTAAGGACGGCGAACCCAAGCCCGATTGGGACGCGTTCTGAGCCGCATACCAAGGGAACCTGTTACATACAATTTTATGAATATAGGATCCGGCAGTTGATCAAAAAATTTGTTTTTAATGAAGGATGAATGAAAGGAAGGTTAAACTATAATGTACTATATCGGAATCGACCTAGGGGGCACCAATATTGCGGCGGCCGTTGTCAACGAGCGATTTGAAATTTTAGGGCGGGGCAAATATAAAACCCGCTGTCCCCGTCCGGCGGAAGAAATTGCTGACGATATGGCAGCTGCTTCCCGGGATGCGCTGAAGGAGGCGGGCGTGGATATTTCCGAGGTGAAATGGGTCGGCGTGGGGACGCCGGGCTGTGCAAACCCTGTGACGGGAGAGATCGAGTTTGCCAACAACCTCCAATTTCACCATGTCCAGATGGGTCAAATGATCACGCAGCGACTGGGGCGGCCCTGCTATGTGGAAAACGACGCCAACGCCGCGGCCTACGGAGAGCTTCTGGCCGGTGCGGGGGTAGGCTGTAAGGATATGATTGCCGTTACGCTGGGAACCGGCGTTGGCGGTGGTATTATTATTGATGGCAAGGTGTACCATGGATATAATTTTTACGGCGCGGAGCTGGGCCATGTCGTCATTGTGTTTGACGGGGAGCCCTGCACCTGCGGACGCAGGGGCTGCTGGGAAGCTTATGCTTCCGCCACAGCGCTGATTCGGCAGACCAAGGCCGCAATGGAGGCGCACCCTGATTCTGTTATGTGGGAAAAGGCCGAAACGCTTGACAAGGTCAGCGGTCGAACGGCCTTTGACGCGATGCGCGCAGGCGATGCTGCGGGCAAAGCAGTGGTTAACCGGTATATTGAATATGTGGCCTGCGGCTTGATTGATTTGGTCAACAGCTTCCAGCCGGAGATCATCTGCATGGGCGGAGGAATCTGCAATGAAGGGGAGACCCTGATGGCTCCTCTGCGGAAGCTCATCGAGCGGGATCGGTACAGCCGTTACGCTGAAAAACAGACGAAGCTGGTAACCGCCAAGCTGGGAAACGACGCCGGACTCATTGGCGCGGCCATGCTGGGGCGGCTCATCGGCTAAGCAGCAGTCAGAAACGAGGTTTGCGCATGAGCAAATACGCGCCCCTGAAACAGTATGCCACCCAATTGGGGTGTTCCTACTTTGAAAATGAACCCTTATCGGAGCATACCACCTTTAAAATTGGCGGGCCCGCCGACATATTTCTGTCACCTCCCTCCAAAACCGTTTTGCAAAGCCTGCTGGAAGCGTGCAAAAAGTGGGAGCTTCCCACTCTGGTGATGGGCAGCGGTTCCAATCTGCTGGTATCGGATCTGGGCTTTCGCGGCGTGGTGCTTCATGTGGGCGGGGGCTTTGCTGAACTGGAGCTGGAGGGAGCGTTTGAAATTCGCTGCGGGGCGGGGGTCAAGCTTTCCCGCCTGTGTAATTTTGCATTGGAGCATTCCCTGTCGGGCCTGGAGTTTGCCTGGGGGATCCCGGGCAGCGCCGGCGGCGCGGCTTATATGAACGCGGGAGCGTACGATGGGGAAATGTCCCAGGTCATACTGCGCTGCGAACACGTGTCGCTGAACGGGGAAGCGGGATCCCGAACCGGAGAGGAAATGAATTTGTCTTACCGCCATAGCGTTTATGCCGAAACCGGCGACGTGATCACCTCCGTATTGTATAAGCTGACGCCGGGGGATCCAGAAGAGATCCGGGAAAAAATGGACGATCTTATGAATCGTCGCCGCGCAAAGCAGCCCGTGGAGCTGCCCTCGGCGGGCAGCGTATTTAAGCGTCCACCCGGAAAGTATGCGGGAACGCTCATTGAAGAATGCGGATTGAAGGGAGAGCGGATCGGCGACGCCATGGTTAGTGAAAAGCACGCAGGCTTTATTGTGAACATGGGAGACGCCACCTGCACGGATGTGCGGCTGCTGATTGAAAAAATCAAAGAAAAGGTATTTTTGAAAACCGGCGTCAGGCTGGAATGTGAAATCAAAATGATTGGCTGAAACGGCTGGGGGAGATTGGAAATGAAGATGCTTTTTCGGAAGGCATTGTCTGTTCTGCTGGCGGCCCTGCTTTGCTGGGCGATTCTACTGCCCGCGTCTGCCGCAGAGGAACCGCTGCTTGGAGATGTGAGCCAAAACAGCAAAGTTAATTCTGAAGATGCGCTGCTCATTTTAAAGCACGCTGTGCAACTAATTACGCTGACGCCGGAGCAGGAATCGTTAGCGAACCTGAATTTTGACGCTTACATCAATTCTGCGGACGCATTAATGGTTCTCAAAATCGCGGTGCGGTTGATCGACCAGCCATCTATGAACCCGTCCTACGACGAACTGGAAAAGCTAAAGATCCAGGAAATCACCGCCATGCGGAAACGCATGCTGGAAAGCCGGTTTACAGGCGATTCGGTCTACCAGACTGCGCCCGATTTCAAGAAGGAAAGGATCGGTTCATTAAAAACACAGGCTTTGCAGGATGGCTTGAACGCGATTAACTATGTCCGTACCATCGCGGGGCTTCCCGGGGATGTGGTGCTGGACGGGCAGCTGACCGAAAAAGCCCAAACCGGCGCTTTTGTTTTGGAAAAGCTGGATCAGTTTTCTCATACGCCGGTGAATGATGGAACGGTGTCCGATTCATTGTTCCGGATCGGATATGGGGCAACTTCAACCTCTAACATCGGATACAATTACTTTCGGCTGGACGATTTCAATTTGTCCTGTATGCAGGATGAGGACAATGGAAATATCCCCATGGTGGGACACCGCCGCTGGATTTTAAGCCCAAATATGAAGAAAACGGGCATGGGCTTGTGCGGCCGCCGGTCGGTCACACAGGTGTTTGACGGGTCCCGGAATCCAGCGGTGTACCCCGATTATGTGGCCTGGCCTGCGGCTGGTCCATTCCCGTCTCATCTCATCTATTCTCTCACGCCCTGGAGCATATCTTTGGGGTATGGTTTTGACTCGGAGTATAAGCTGCTGGACGGCGTAACTCCCAAAGTTACCCTCATCCGGCTGAACGACGGCAAGAAGTGGGTATTTGATCAGCCCACAGGACTGCCTGCGTCGGATACGGATTACTATTACTATAATGTGAATACGGATAGCTATGGAGGTGCTCCGGCGATTATTTTCCGTCCCGGGGTGGAGATCCAGCCAGGGGACACGTTCAGCGTCCAGGTGGAAAACATCAGCAAGCCAATTCAGTATACAGTCAAAATATTCAAGCTTGACTGAATCGGTCAGACCGTCCTATGGAGGAACCCAATATGGATTTGTTGGTTGTTACCGGGCTGTCAGGCGCAGGAAAATCCCGAGCTGTAGACGCCCTGGAGGACATCGGATATTACTGTGTGGATAACCTGCCGCCTTCCCTGATGACAAAGTTTGCCGACCTGTGCGCCGCCTCTGGCGGACATATGGGACGGATCGCTATCGTAACCGATTCCCGGGGCGGCAGCATGTTTGCGGGAGTGATGGCAGGGCTGGATGAGCTATCACACAATCACAGCTACAAGGTTATGTTTCTGGAAGCGTCCACGGAAGCGCTCATCCGCCGGTATAAGGAAACACGCCGCAAGCATCCCCTGATCGCGGAACACGCGGGTTCTATTGAGGAGGCGGTGGAAAGCGAGCGGGAATTGCTGAAGCCGATCCGGGCTCGGGCGGACTATATTATTGATACCAGCCTTTTGTCTCCCGCCCAGCTCAAGGAGAGAATTACCAAGCTTTTTCTGGGGAATTCCTCTTCGGGCTTGACTATCCACTGTATGTCTTTCGGCTTCAAGTACGGATCCGCAGGAGAAGCCGACCTGGTATTTGACGTGCGGTGTCTGCCCAATCCCTACTATGTGGAGGAGCTAAAAAATCACACAGGGCTGGAAAGCTGTGTCAGCGATTATGTAATGCAGTACCCGCAGTCAAAGGAGTTTTCTAAAAAGCTGCTGGATCTAATTGATTTTTTAATTCCTCTTTACTGCAATGAGGGAAAAAGCCAATTGGTCATCGCCATCGGTTGTACCGGCGGTAAGCACCGATCGGTTACCTTGAGCGAGATGCTATATGAGCATTTAAAGGAAAAAGGATACCACGTCAGCGTGGATCACCGGGACATCCGGAAGAGCTGACCGGGAGGAGCGGGCGCATTGTCGTTTTGCACCGATGTTAAAAATGAACTGAATGCGTGTTGGCCGAAGACGCCGTGCTGCAAGGTATCGGAGGCTTACGGGCTTATGTTGTTCGGCACGGCCTTTTCCCTTCAGCGGATCTGTTTACAGACCGAGCATCCTGAAACCGCCCGGCGGTATGCATCCCTTCTTCGAAAAACGTTTCACACCGAGTGCAGGATTGCCCAGAAGCAGAAGATCACCCGCGTCGCGGTGGCCGGCCCGGGAGAACGGCTCAAGCTTATGACCGCCTTGGGACAAGGCCTTGATCCCGAGCTAAAGCTTCACCGGGAGCTTTTCCAGTGCGAGCACTGCCGGGCCGCCTTTATTCGGGGGGCTTTTTTGTCCTGCGGCCAGGTGAGCGATCCCGGCAAGGAATACCATTTAGAGTTTGTCGCGGGAAGCGAAACCGCCGCCTTCGGCCTATTGCAGCTTTTGCGGGAGCTAGGCTTTGATCCCAAGCTGATTGACCGGGGCAGCGGCTTTGTGGTATATCTGAAGGACTCGGAAAACGTTGAGGATTTGCTAACCTACATGGGGGCGCCGGGCGCGGCGCTGCAGGTGATGGATGTAAAAATCGTGAAAACTGTGCGGAATAAGGCCAACCGGATCACCAACTGCGAAAACGCGAATATTGGGAAAACCGTGTCTGCTTCCGTTGCTCAGCTGACGGCGATTGAGCGACTTGAGCAAGCGGGGCGGCTTTCCGGTTTATCGCCTGAGTTGCAGGAAACTGCTGCCGCCCGGCGAGAGCATCCTGATTTGGCCTTGTCGGAGCTGGCGGCGCTTCTCGGCGTCAGCCGCTCTGGGGTTAACCACCGGCTGAAAAAGCTAACGGAGCTTGCCGCGGAGGAAAAAGACTCTTTATCATAAAGCTCATATCACAAGACCAAGGTTGGCCATGGGCATTTAATAGCTCTGGCTTCTAATCATGAATCAAAAGAACGGGCGAAAAATTAATTGGAGCATCAGATTAAAAATTGTATTGATTGCCAGCTTACTAACGGCTGATTAATGGCGCTGTACGACAGGCAGGAAGCCCATAAACCTTTAAAATAACACAGTAGTAGCTGTGTCTCCCCCCTGCTTTATAATGAAGAGCTTGGCGTCTCGTTGCCTTTACTGTTAAAGATCTTTATGCCGCGGCTACGCTTCGGAGGATTCCGTTTCTCCGGAGCTTTCTGTCTTTTGCCCATAGGCGGCCTTGGCCATGGCCAAGACCGCCGCTTGCAGACCATGACCCTGCCGTTCAATGTCCGCGGCGCTGATCTCAACCAGGCGGTTTTCCTTCACCGCTGAAAGCTTCCCCAGGATGGCGTCGCTCTTGATCCCGGCAGCGGCGTCGGGATCGCAGAAGATAATATCAGGGTCCGCCTTAGCAATTTCCTCATAAGCCATGGTGTAATTGCGCGCCTCACCCGCGACATTTTCAACCCCCGCGCAGGACAAAACCCAGCCTGCGAAGGTTTCACCGGTGGCCACAGCCGATTCGGTCAGAAACAAAACAGCGGTTTGAGGTTGGTTTCCGGCAGCTTCACCCGCCTGCTCCATTTTTTCCAGCATCCGGTTGACGGTATTGGCGCCGTTTTTCTGGCCGGCGGATTTTCCCGCCATAATGATTCCCACAGTTTCATACAGCGATTTCAGCCCTTCCCGGTTATCCGCCGCTGAAATTGCGACCACCGGAATATTCTGCACTTGAAAAGACTGCCGCTCCGCTTCGCCCAGTTCCCCGCTGATCAGAACAAGATCAGGCTTGCAAGCAATGATCTCCTCTGTTTTGGGATTGGCGGTGCTTCCGTACTTCTGCAATTTCTCAGAGCCTTCCACCGTATCGTAATCGCTCACGCCAATCAGCTGGGCGTTGTTCCCCAAAGCGAAAATGATTTCCGTTGCCACAGGGGAAAGGCTGATTACCTTTTGAGGACAGGCCTTGATTTCTACATCCCCCACCGTTACAGGATAATCTTCGGGAATACTAACGGAAAAATTCCCGTCGTTCCTGCATCCCGGCAAAAGGAGCAGGCATAAGAACAGAATCAGCACGCCCAATCGTGAGGTTTGTTTCATGGCTCAGACGCCCCTTTCTATGATTCAGTCGCCGAAGGCAATGCCGATTTCCCGGGCGGCCTGGATCAGTTGATGGTCCGAAGGAACAAGCTTGGACTTGCCCGCAATGTCATCCAGCCTGTTATGGGTGATGAGCCCGCCTTTTTCCGCGACGGTTACGCCGTAAATATTCTCGGAAATTAACTTGGCAGCGTATGCGCCAAACTGCGTGGCCTTCACCCGATCGTAGGCAGAAGGAGATCCGCCCCGCAGAAAATGGCCCGGTACCACCACACGGGTTTCTACGTTGGCGTGCTCCTCCAAATACCGTGCGATGCGGGCCGTTGCAGTTGTCTCGCCCGCCTGAGAGCGTTTTTCCATCCGTTTTTTCTTCTTCATGGCCGCTTCTTCCACGTCCATAGCCCCTTCCGCCACGGCAATAACGGAGAACACCCGGCCTTTTTTCGTGCGCCGGACAATCGCCTGGACAATCTTATCGCAATCAAAGGGGATTTCCGGAAGAATAATGACATCCGCTCCCCCGGCAACGCCAGCGTACAAGGTCAGCCAGCCTGCTTTGTTTCCCATTAGCTCCACCAGCATCACCCGGTTGTGGGAGGCGGCGGTGGTATGGATCCGGTCGATGACCTCAGTGCCGATGTCCACGGCTGTGTGAAATCCAAAAGTCACATCAGTGCCGTACAGATCATTATCGATGGTCTTGGGCAGACCGATGATGTTGAGACCCTCCTGCGACAGCAGATTGGCCGTCTTGTGGGTGCCGTTGCCCCCCAGGGTCAAAAGGCAGTCCAGCCGCAGCTTTTTGTAGTTCTCCTTCATGGCTGCGACCTTATCTACATTGTCGTCGCCAATGACCTGAATGGTCTTGTAGGGCTGACGGGAGGTACCCAAGATCGTGCCGCCCCGGGTCAAAATGTTGTTGAATTCATGGGGCTGCATCTCGTGGGCTTCCCCGTGGATCAAGCCGCCGTAGCCGTCCACGATTCCGATCATCTGGGCGTTAGCGCCCATGCGGTGATAGATGCCCCGGGCTACGCCCCGGATGGTGGCGTTCAGTCCGGGACAGTCGCCGCCGCTGGTTAAAATGCCAATTCTTTTCATTGGGGGACATCCTTTCCTCTTTGTTTTTTTATCTTCCGTTTCCGGGGCGGCTTGGGCTCTGGAACGGGCAAGGCAAGGCGGTCATAAGCCTCACGGAATAGGGCCAGCTGGCTGTCCAGCGGAGGCTGCCCGTCCTTCGGCTTGCGGCGGACATATTTTCCCGACGGCGTGAGCGTTCTCGCCTTGACGGTGTCGGAAAGCTGGAGCCGCAGTTGCTTGACCAAACGGTTTTTCAGATCCCTCTGAAGAATCGGGACTGCTACCTCCACCCGCTGTTCCGTGTTCCGGGTCATAAAATCCGCGGAGGAAATGTACACTTTTTTGGCGCTGCCGCCGCCAAACACGTAAATCCGGCTGTGTTCCAGAAACCGTCCGACGATGCTGGTCACATCAATATTCTCCGTTTCGCCGGGAATGCCGGGGCGCAGGCAGCATATTCCCCGAATCAGCATTTTAATTTTAACGCCCGCGCGGGATGCTTCAATGAGCTTGTCAATTAAATCCTTATCGGTCAGAGAGTTCATTTTCAAAAGAATCCCGCAAGGCTTGTGCTCTCCGGCCTTGGCAATTTCCTCGTCAATTAGTTCCAGCAGCCCCGTTTTCAGGCACAAAGGCGCCACCAAAAGGTATTGGGCGCTTTCCACAAACCGCTCTTCGCACAACGCCTCAAACACCTGCTCCACATCCTCGGTGATCTTACGGTTTGCGGTGAAATATGCAAGATCCGTGTAAATCTTGGCAGTGGTTTCATTAAAGTTTCCCGTACCGATCTGGGCCACCTTCTTGATTCGGCCCTCATCTTTATAGGTAATCAGAAGCAGCTTGCAGTGCACCTTGAATTTAGGCGGGCCGTAGATCACGCGGCAGCCGGCTTCCTCCAGACGCTTGGACCAGTCAATATTGTTTTCTTCATCAAATCGGGCGCGCAGTTCCACAAGACAGGTGACCTTTTTTCCGTTTTTTGCCGCCTCGATAAGACTGTTGACCACCTTGGAGTCCCGCGCCACCCGGTAGAGCGACATTTTGATCTCCGTTACCCTAGGATCCATCGAGCATTGGCGCAGCAGCCGGATCAGCTGGCCCATATCCTCGTAGGGGTATTGCAGCAGAAGCGGCTTTCTGGCAATCTGATCGAGATAGGGCTTATGGTGCTCTAGATCGGGGGAGGCTTGGGGCGTCAGCTTATGATAAAACAGCTCGGGACGCTGTTCCACGGCTACGGTTTTTTCCAGAACACCCAAACATTTCAGGCGCAGGGGTTGGGTTTGGCGAAACAGCTGCCGCTTGCTTAAAAGCAAAACGTTTTTTAACAGCTTGATCATACGGGAATCAGGGCTCCCTGTGTATTTTAGCCTTACGGGAGCCAGCTTGTTGCGGCGCTCAATGAGCTTGGACATGGTGTCTCGAAAATCCAGGTCGTAATCGTAAAGTCCCTCATCCTCGTCAATATCAGCGTTGCGGATGATGCTGAACGCCACACGTTCTTCCACCTGGAATTTGTGAAACACCTTATGGGCAAAGCAGCGCAGCAGATCCTCCATGAGGATAAATCGAAGCTGCCGCGCGCCAGGGATGAATACCAGCTCCGGCAGATTGGAGCTTAAAGGGATCAGCCCGTAACGATGTCCGTCTTTTTTTCCCTTCAGCGTCACACCCACTACGGTCTGGCCGTTAGGGAAAAAGGGGAAGGGATGATTTTTTTCAAATATAAAGGGAGAAATAACGGGGGCGATTTCCCGTTCAAATTTCAGCTTTAGAAAGGCCATGTCCCCCGCCGGCAGACACTCGGGATCCAACTGCACAATACCGTGCTCCCGCAGCCCCTCCATTACAGCGGCGTAAGCCGCGTCCACCCGGGGCCCCAACTTGGCAGTAACCTTAAAAATGGACTCCAGTTGGTCAGACAGTTTCATTCCCGCCTTATTATCAGGCGCGTCCTCGTCGATTAGCAGCCGGTCGTACAATCCACCCACCCGAACCCGGTAAAACTCATCCAGATTGCTGTTGTAAATGGAAACAAAGCGCAGACGCTCCAGCAAGGGGTTGCCGGTGGATTCCGCTTCCTCCAGCACTCGCTCGTTGAATTTCAGCCAGCTTAGCTCCCGATTTTCATACAAGGCCGATTTTTTCATGTTAAAGCTCCTTTAAGCTTCAATTCATCTTTATAGCTTAACCAGTTTTTAAACAAATTCTGAAAAATCATGCTCTATCAAAGCCAATCGTCCACACGATAAGACGGTTGTTACGAAAAAGCGCGGTGCACAGCGTGCTTTAGGTCTGTCCGGCCGCCCGGCGTAAGAGCGCCAACGAAAAAATACGGATGGTCAATGTCAAGCTCACGCAGCGGCATTCTTACAGCGGGAGCCTTGCTTACCGGAAACCGCGGCACCTTTCAAATTTTAACCAAGGAGCGGTCAATTGCATATCCGCTCCATCGGCTGCCTGGATTCATTTTACACTAACCCCATGTAAAATACAAGATAAATTCCGGTAAAGAAAACCCATTGCCGAAGCGCCCCCAGGTTCCGCCATCAGCCAAGCAATATAGCCGCAAGCGCATCCACCGTTTCGGCATACGCATCAGCCATTGCCAGTTCCTCCCGGCTACCGTATCCATATCCCGCGGCGACGCAGGGAATACCGTTGGCCCTGGCTCCCTCTAAATCATGAATCCGGTCCCCCACCATAACGGCAAATAAAGGATCGGGCTCCCCGGCGCGGCGCAGGGCTTCCCTAATTACGTCGCATTTGGCGCTGCGGCGTCCGTCCAACTCGCAGCCGCAGATTACGGAAAAATAGGGGGCTAGCCCAAAATGCTTTAAAATGCGAGCGGCAAACACTTCCGGCTTGGAGGTTGCCAAAAGCAGTTCCTTGCCCGCTCCCTTCAGCCGAGAAAGAAGATTTGGAATGCCCGGATACACGGCGTTTTCATATATTCCCCGATCGCTGAAATATTCCCGGTAAATTTCCAACGCGCGTTTGGATTCCGGCACAGTCATCCCATAAAAACGCTGAAAGGATTCATCCAGCGGCGGCCCGATCAATCGACGCAGGGAAGCGGGACACTTTTCCTGAATTCCAAATCGTTCCAGCGTATACAGAACCGAGTGTATGATCCCCGGCTCCGAATCGGTCAGCGTTCCGTCCAGATCAAATAGAACGTACTTGCGAAATTGCAGCATATGGCTATCTCCCTTCGCGGAAATGTCGCTAGGCGTCTCTTATAAAAAGTGAAACAGGTTTAATCCTACCTGGGGGTCTCTTTTCCGATCAATCTTGCCGTTGAAAAGCGTTAAAAACATTTCGCAGGTGGCGCTGACGACGGCTTCATTCAAATGCCCGCCATCCACGCGTCCCGCTTCATCCGCCAGGGCGACGTGTAGATGGAGGTACGGCTCGCCTCCCTGCTCGGTCACGCTTCCGGTGAGAGAAAGTATTTCCCGATCGCCTTTAATCGTACGAGTAACGTATTGCTGCTGTTCCGTCTGGTACAGGCCTACAACGGCTTGCTTCACTGCGCCGATGGCTTGTACCTGTGCCAGGCGAATGTTTTCCTTCTTGCACAAAGCGGTCAAGGCCGACAAAATTTCCTCTCCCTTCTCCATTCGAACCGCCATCGTGTGGCCAAAATACCGATATTCCATATAACCAACGCCAATCCTTTCCGTTTTTAATGTCATATGAGGATCATTGAAAGTTGCCATAAGATATAAGTTGTCTGCGCATCAAAAGATGCAGACAATAAAATAAAGTGCTTCGGCTGCTTAATTCCCGCGCCCCGAATTTAAGATTTTTTTTATTATACATCCTCCCGCCGTTTCTGTCATTTACTTTTTATGGGGTGGCGGCACAAAATTTTTCAACAGGCGTCGTCAGGCAGAAAACAAATTGATTCACGCCGGCGCGTCTTTATTATGATGCTGTCTGAAGAAATTGGATGATCACACGGCTCCACTGTATCATTGACCAAAGAATGCTTGAACGCTGGTTTTTTGGCGGGGTTTATGTTACAATATTGGGGAATAGCAAAAAACGGGGGGATACCCATGAAAATGAATCCATTAGGCCCGCCCCGCGTTGCGGCGGTTCACGATCTCTCCGGATTCGGTAAATGCGCCCTGTCGGTGGTAATTCCTATTCTGTCAGCCTGCGGCGTGGAGGTCTGCCCAGCGCCCACGGCAGTGCTTTCAGCCAATACCAAATTCCCGGGTTTTTCTATGACGGATCTGACTTCAGCACTGCCCGCATACCTTTCTCACTGGTCGGCGATTCCTGTTCAACTGGATGGCCTTTATAGCGGCTTTATCAGTTCAGAGGAACAAATCCGGATTCTCATAGCCATACATGAAAGATTTTTGCCGCCGGTGACGGTGGTGGATCCCGTGATGGGAGATAATGGAAAGCTTTATCAGACCTTCACGCAGGAACTCTGTAAAAAAATGCGGCGGCTGCTGTCCATAGCCGACGTTGCAGTACCGAATCTGACCGAGGCCTGCGCCCTGACCGCAACAGAATACGCGTTTGCTGACACGACCTCTTCCGGTATTGAGAAGCTGGCCCGTTCCTTGCAGAGCATGGGAGCGAAAAATGTTATTATAACCGGCGTGCGCCGAAAGGACAGGTTGTTCAACTGTTTGCTGGAAGGGAATGCGTATCAGGAGCGGGAAACCAGACTTCTATCCAATGATTTGTTTGGAACGGGAGATTTATTTGCCAGCGTGCTGACCGGCGGGCTGCTGACCGGGCATGGACTTGCCCAGTCGGTGGATTCCGCCGCGGCCTTTACCGCCTGTGTGATGGATTACACGTTTACCCTCTCAGACTATGAGAGCCGCGGTGTTTGCTTTGAACCGTTTTTAGCGCGGCTGGCGGGGGGTGCATATCGGGAAAATTCGGGAAATGAAAGCGCTCGTGTATAGGGAAAAAAGATTTATTAGAATTGGTGAAATGTGTTTGCAAAATTGGGAGGCTGTTGCTATAATAAAAGCGCATATTGCTTTGCCATTCAATTGTAAGTGAAGGAGATAACAATATGAAGTACAGGTACGGTCATTTTAACGAGGACGGTACAGAGTTTGTCATCATCGCTCCCAACACCCCCAGGCCATATGATAATTTTATTTATAACGAGGTTTGCTACGGCAATGTTCATCAGACGGGTATTGGCTGTTTTGACTACCAAATGGAAGGGAAAGAAGGCATTCAGCTGTTTACGGGCGTGGGCCGTATCTGCGACTACGATGTGTTTGGCAAGGAGCATCTTCTAAACCGCCTGATTTATGTGCGGGACAACGAGACCGGCGAGTTTTGGACGGTTAACTGGGAGCCGGTGTGCAAGGAATATGAGGAATTTACCTGTACTCACGGATTGGGCTATACGATCATTATGAATAAGACGAAGGGGACCCGTTCCGCCTTCAAGCTGTTCATCCCCCGGGGCAGGGATCCGGTGGAACTATGGGAGCTGACCACTGCCAACGAATCGGACCGGCCCCGAGATTACTCTATTTTCATTTACAACCAGCTCCAGTTCAAATACAAGTGGGGCTTTGACAGCTATGGAGATATGATCTACCGCACCACGTGGTTTGACAAAGAAGGAAACACATTTTTTGCCAAGAAACATCCCTTTCGCGCCCCTACCGATTACTTGACCGCTTTTATGGCGCCTGACGAGCCGATTGCGGCGTTTGAAGGAACCCGGGACAAATTTGTGGGTCTGTACAGTACGCTGGCGGCGCCGCAAGCTGTAGTAGACGGCTCGTGCACAAATTTTAACGGTTCGGCCGACGCGACGATCGGCGCTTTGCAGTTCAACATCAAGCTGGGTGCTGGCGAAAGCAAAAGGATTCACCTAATTTTAGGCGCTGTGCGAAACGAGGAGGATGCAGAGGGCTTAAAGATTAAGTACTTTGGCAATTTTAACCGGTATTTTGAGGAAATGAAGGCCGCCCGGCTAGCGTTGGTGACTAAAAACGAAATTAAAACGCCCGACGCGCATATGAACCGCATAATCAATTACTGGAACAAGCAGGCCACGCTTTTCGGTTCCACTTGGTGTCGCTGGGGCTATAACGGCTACCGTGATATTGTGCAGCAGGGATACGGCGTCTGCGCGATGACGCCCGCGCGCACGAAGGAGATTCTCACCGAGGCCTTGCGCCATCAGTATGCTTCCGGGATGGCGGTGCGGGGCTGGAATCCCATGGACGCCAAGGCTTATTCTGACAGCGCGCTGTGGCTGGAATATACCCTGTCCGGCTACCTGCGTGAGACGGGGGATACGGCGTTCTTGTCAGAGGTCGTACCGTTTATGGATGAAGGGGAGTGCACAGTGCTGGAGCACATCCAGCGGGCGCTTGATTTTCTGGAGGCCAACAAGGGCGATCATGGCCTGCTGCTGATCAAATTTGGTGACTGGAACGATTCCCTCACCGGGGTGGGCAAAAATGGCAAAGGCGAAAGCGTTTGGCTGAGCATCGCATATGCACAGGCAATGCGGGAAATGACCGAAATGATGGATTTTCTGGGCGATACGGTCCAGGCGGCGGAATACCAGAGCCGCCGGGAAGCCATGATGAAGGCTGTCAACGAAACCGCTTGGGACGGGGGCTGGTACCGTCGGTGCTACGACGATTTGGGGCGTCCCATTGGCTCCAAGGAAAATCAATACGCCAAAATTTTTATGGAGCCCCAGTGCTGGGCACTGATTGCTGGTGTAGCTGACGGGGAACGCGCCGCGCAAATGATTGCGTCTATGGATGAAATGCTGGCGACTCCGGTGGGCTACATGCTGCTTACCCCCAGCTACAGGGAATTTGACGAGACCATTGGCCGAATTTCCAGCATGGAACCGGGAATCGCGGAAAACGGAACCATTTATTCTCACACCAATGCTTGGATGATATTGGGCCTTCTGATGAACGGCATGGGCGATAAGGCCTATGAGCTATTCAAGAAGATTACCCCAGGCTACCTTAACGGCCCGGACAACGAGATTAAGGAAAGCTGTCTGCCATATCAATATGCGAACTGTTATTTCGGCCCAGAGCATAAAAATAATGCATATCAGATGGAATACAGTTGGATCACTGGCTCTGTGGCGTGGTTTACCAATGTAATTGAGACGGCGATGATCGGGGTAAAGCCTGATTACGCCGGCCTGAGGATCGACCCTTGCCTGCCCAAGAGCTGGGATAAGGTGGAAATGACCCGCAGCTTCCGGGGAGCGGATTACTCCTTTATCATTGAAAATCCAAAGCATATAGAAAAAGGTAAGGTGTCGATCACAGTGGATGGCGCGGCGCTGGATGGCGGCGTGGTGCCGGTATTTGGCGACGGAAAGACTCATACCGTGCGCGTGGTGATGCAATAACCCCGCGGCGGCTGAACATCATGTAAATTGGGAGGAAAATTCATGAAGGGCAAGCGAATTGAAACTAATCTTGCAAAGGGATACCAATTAAAGGAAACGGAAGAAATTATCTTTCGCGAGGACGAAAGCGGCATGAGAGAAAGCCAGTTGGTAAATATATACCCCCAGGTGAAATATCAGGAAATCATTGGATTCGGCGGGGCTTTTACCGAGGCTGCGGCCTATACGCTTTCCCGAATGAGCGTCGGGAACCAAAAGAAAATCATTGACGCATATTTTGGCCCGAATGGAATTGGATACAGCTTTTGCCGCAACCATATTAATTCCTGCGACTTTTCATTGGGCAACTATGCTTATGTGGAAGACCCGGCGGATACAAAGCTAAAAACCTTTGATATTTCTAATGACCGGAAGTATATTATACCTATGATCAAAATGGCCCAGGCAGCGTCAAAATACCCCATCCGGTTTATGGCGTCTCCCTGGAGCCCGCCGGCGTTTATGAAAACCACGGGTCAAATGAACAGGGGCGGCAAGCTGAAGGAAGAATACCGGGAGCTTTGGGCGCAGTATGTAGCCAGGTATATTAAGGAATACCAAAAGGAAGGCGTCAATACCATAGCTGTGACAGTACAGAATGAGCCCAATGCGACGCAGGCGTGGGATTCTTGTTTGTACACCGGGGAAGAGGAAACGGCGTTTGTGCGGGATTACTTAGGCCCGGTGCTGGAAAGGGAAGGCCTATCGGATGTAAAAATACTCATTTGGGATCACAATAAAGAGCGGGTATTTGAACGCGCCAGCACGGCTTTTGGAGATAAGGAGGCCGCGAAGTATATTTGGGGGACGGCATTTCATTGGTATTCCGGCGACCATTTTGAAGCGCTGGAGCTGACGCACGACACGTTTCCGGACAAAGCGCTGGTTTTCACGGAGGGCTGCGTGGAATATTACAAATTTAGCGATGCGCCGCCGATTGCCAATGCGGAAATGTACGCTCACGATTATATTGGAAACCTGAACCATTATAGCAACGGGCAAATAGACTGGAATATGATCCTGGACGAAAAGGGCGGCCCGAACCATGTAGGAAATTACTGTGACGCGCCGGTGATGTGTAATACCGATACCGATGAGGTAAAGTTTAACATGAGCTTTTATTACATAGGGCAGCTCAGCAAATTTATTACGCCGGGTTCGGTACGGATTGGCATGAGCCGGTATACGGATAAGCTGGAAATTGCCGCATTTTTAACGCCGGAGGGGAACCGGGTGGTCGTGGCCCTTAATCGAACGGATGCGGATGTGGATATTACTCTGCGGGAAAACAATATGTTGAGCACCCAAACCATAAATGCCCATTCCATTGCAACATTTGTTTACGCGTAGAAAATTAATTGGTTGCATTGTACAATTTAGACAAATTAGTCTTGTTTAAATTGCCAATAATTTTTAGATTAAAAATTAAACTCTTGCGAAAGCGGATCGTATGTGGTATGATTAAATTGCAATAGATAGGGGATGATTTGTCTTCTCATCTTTCTTTTCGGCAAAGAAAATGGTATGATTTATTATTAGGAGGAATACATACTATGACGAAGACCAAAAAAATTGTCAGTTTGGTTCTTGCGGTCGTCATCCTGATGTCGACGCTGGTTGTCACTAGTTTGATGACGGCGTCCGCAGCGGACGAAACCGAAAAGCTGGTCGACATCGGAAAAGTCATTAATGCCCAGGGGATTAGTTCGTCTGGCGAAGTGACGAAAATGTCGTCTTCACCGTTCGGAAGCTATCCGGGGTATTCCTGGATTGACGACACACAAAGAAAGTCCCATGAAATGGTTATTACAGGCGCAAAAGAAGTTACCGATATGACGGGTAAAGCCGGTTTAGAGTTCATGTTTTTTGTTAACAAAATCGTGGCAAATAATCTGGAGGTCAGCATTGTCGCCGGGGGCGAGACGTATACGCAGTCTTTGGCCATTCGCGTTTCCATGCGCCGCGATGTCCTGCGTGTCCCAATGCCCTTTGATATGTTTACAAACGAAGACGGCGATCGTTTGATGGATCCTTCCAAGATTGATATGAAAAACGGCTCTCCGATTACCGTTACCGTTTCCGGCTCTTCTGACATCGAGGCTAATTTCCAATTTAGCGATATCTATGTCTATACTGGAGATTATCCGTCGATGGTTTTGCCGGATGGAGCCATGGATCTGGACACGCCTTACATTCCGATTACCACCCAGCCTCAAACCGGAGATGGCTCCAAGGTGGTCATGAGCTTTAATCCCAAGGAATATGACAGGGTCAACGGAAAATGGACGGCAACCGACCTTGCTTTGCCTCATCAGGTGAAAGGCGTTTTCCATTCCGCCCCCTTTGATTTTAAGGATGACGAAGGATTTTCTTTCCCCTCCTACTTAAATGTTTACGAGATTACCACGACGCGGCCGTACATGCAGCATCAGCTCATTTTGAGAGATTTAGACGGAAGCTGCCTGGAAGGATCTCTGGGCTTGGAGGTTTTTGTATACCTGGCTTCCAATTCTTCGACTACGTCCGTTATTCCCAAGCTCGAGACGGTAGCGTATGATGAAAACGGCGAGCCGGTTTTGGATGCAAACGGACAGCCGAAATTGGTTTATTATCAGCCGGATCCCAGCGCAGAAAATGAAGAATGGGGTCGTATGGCGACTCAGGCCAACAAGGGCGTTATCACCCGGTTGCAGATTCCGTGGTATACCTTCCAGCTGCAAAATGCCAGCACGAACGAAGGTGTTGTTCGGACGATGGAAGGCGATGTTTTAGAGAAACAATTGGCGTCTGCCAACCGCATTATACTCTCCTTTGGTTATCAGTGGGTAAACGATCAGGTGGATGGCTTTGACCCTGAAACCGATTATCCATCTGGTCCTGTGGGCTACATCGGCGATATCCGCACTTATACAGTCAAAGAGCAGATGTTTAAGCAGGTTGAGACTGCTACAGCAGTCGAAACCACGACAGAATATGAAGCAGATGACGGCGGAATCAAAGATCCTCTGGCAGGCCTTGATCCTGAGTTGCTCAGCGGTGCAATGAGAGAGATATACGATCTAATGACCTACCTGCCGGTTGATCCAAGCCAGGTAACTGTGGACGATTATTATACGATTCTTAGCATCCTGGATCTATATAACAATGGTTTATCCGAAATGGATTTGATGATGTTCCCGGAGGATATGTATAATTACTTGGTAGCATTGGAAATGGCTATTAACAGTATGGATACCAGCGGCCGTCCAATTACAACCAATCCGCAGTCAGGCGATGCGTTGCCTTATGTAGGAATCACTGTTTTTGCGGTGGGAGCGGCAGGCGTTGCAGTTGGTGTTCGAAAAAGAAGAAAGAAAGCGTAAGCTTGCCAGCAAGGGCTTGTCGGCTTTTGAGTCAAAAGCATGCAGACAAAAAGGATAGGTTTAAAACCGGTGCAGCATT
>CALWPT010000002.1 GCA_944383495.1 uncultured Clostridia bacterium
GGAACCGTCAAAACCAAACGAATGCTCTCAATCGCCGCTATATCGTCTGCCGTGATATCCCGCGCCGCATAGTTGTTCCCGTCGTTGTAGTTGTTGTCCGACCACTTCCCCTGCGTGTTGTCCAGCGGGTATTCCATCCAGCCTCCCGCCTGGGTGATCTGCCCCGACACGGGCGATACCAGCGTTTGGGACGCCTTGCTTCCCCCGGCGAACAGGTGCAGTTTCACGGAGGATATCGGGGCGCTGCTGTCGGTCGACGCCCAAAAACGAAGAGCCGTCGCTCCCGTAAAATCCACGCCCGCGGGCTTTGTCAGCTCCAGCGTATAATTTTCGCACGCCGCGCCGCCGCTGTTGTCCAGCAGCAGCACCTTGCTTCCTCCGGCGCCGCCGCCGGGCACGCCGTCCGCTCCCGCAATTTCGGGGTTAATCGTCCATGTATGCGTGTTGCTGCCCAGAATGCCGATCTGCTGCCTCCCCGCGGCTCCTACCGCGTAGCTTTCCCAGTCCGTAACAGCCGTGTAAGAGGGCGCGGCGTTAACAGACATGGTAGCCGCTACTATCGTAATGGCTATACAGATAGTCAAGCAAATAGAGAGAATTTTCTTGCTCCTTTTCATTCAAAATACTCCTTCCCATAACAATAAATTTGGTTAATAGTCCGGCAACCGGCCGGGGGGTTCTGCATCTTTTTCTAGGGATAATTAAGAGGAGCAACTAAAATATGATCATTTCACCTCCCTACGTGCTTCCATGCCCAAATACTAGACCGTCAAGCCTGACCACCCCCTCTTGTTGAAGCGTTCAACTGAAGGCGGGCTGGGTCTGCCGGGATCCCAGCGAGTTCAACTTGCGCAATTAATTGAATCGGCAATGAGCAAAAAACGGTTTGATGCTGATTCTGTGCGTTGGAGTAATGCGAATAAACTCTTTTGGAATCAATGTCTCAAAGGGATTAGCTCGATCGCCATCGCACGTCATGCTAGGAATCAATGATCCCCCTTCTTTGACGCGTGAATCACCGCCGGTGAACTAAGCGATCTTGCCATCCTACCGAGACCCGCATGGTGAATCTGCAGGCGATCCCCATACGCCGGCTGCTTGGGCACTTCACGAAGCTGAATATATGTTTCCGTCATCATTGCAATTCCTGCTGCATGATCACGGGAACAGCAAATTAAAACGCGCTAAAGCGAAATTGTAATAGGCGGCGGGCCTAAAAGCCCCCATCGTTCGACTTTGGTTCATAATTGACTTACCCGGCGCTTATTCCGCCAGTTGCCAGACCTTAATCCAGTCAATACGAAAATCCATTGGCAGGTTGGAGTCCACATGGTTATAGCCCTCGCCGGGAACGTTGCTGTCCCAAGAAACGTTCCCCGAGGTTCCCATGGCCCAGTCGCCGCCAAAAGCGAGGTTGACAATCATGTAATGCTCTTTATGAAAAGCGACGCTCATAGCCTTGATCATCTTTTGCACGTCGTTTTGGCTGGCTTTTTTGTTGGGCCAAGGGATATCGGAATCCAAGCTAATGGGAACCTCGGCGAATTTCACATTGTCAATATAGCCGATGATCTGATCCTGATCCCATTCCACGCCGTATAAATGGTACTCATCCCGCAGCTGATCGCCCTGCTTCTGGCCGGGAAGCTTGAAGGTGCCAATTCCCTGATGGTAAGGCTCCGGACCGCCCGCCCAAGGCGCCACGGCATTCGGCGCAGTCCAATGAAGGGTAATGCTGTATTCCCCGTCACGGTTGGTGTCCTTCCAGATAGTTCCGCCGCCCACCATTTCAAAAATGTCGATTTCACCGCCGTAGGGCCAGCCATGATGCTCCCCCATTGTCCAAAACGCCGGCCACACTCCCTGCCCGCTGGGGGCTTTACCGTACATTTCGATCATGCCGTAAAGAAAATTGACCTTTCCCTTGGAATTTATCTTGCTGCTGGTATACTCCGTGTCCTTATAGTGCTTGCCGCCTTCCGTACCGTCGCCAGAATATGCGGGATACTTACGGTTTTCCTTTTTCACGGTGATTATTAGCTCCCCGTTTTCCACCGTAACGTTCTTCTCTTGATAGGACTGCCATTCCCCTGTATTGGAATTCCTGCGGTCGAAATTCCAGTTGTTCATGTTCAGGGTCGTACCGCTAAAATCGTCAATAAACTCTAACGCGTACGTTCGGCCGGTAAAGTATGAAATTGCCTTGTCTCCCTTTGTTTTCACATCCATTGACGCCGGATACTCCGCCGGTTCCAGCTGCGTGGATGGTTTCGTAGTCGGCGTCTCAGTGGTCGCCTCCGTTGGAACCGGCGACAGCCCCACCGCAATCTTTAAAATCTCCAATGCATCGGCCGAATTAACAGCTCCTTCCCCAGTGAGATCTGCCGCTGCCAAGGCGCTGCCGCTCAGTTTCATTATCTCCACCGCGTGCCGCAGCACCAGCAGCGCGTCTGCGGAATTGATCCTTCCGTCTCCGCTCACATCTCCCTTGGAATACTTGCGCACGTTATTCCGGTCCGCGGCGTTAACCGATGCTCCGACACAGGCCACTATACACAGAGTCATCGTCACGGCTAACATCCGCTTGATTCGATCCCATTTCATCCTGTCCCTCTTTTCTCTGTGAAGTATTTCCGCTCCTTCAGAATGCCGATTTCACTTCCAGCCGGCGGCCCTTTGCCGCCAGTTTCAAGGCAATCCTCAAAATCGCCATTTCTCCGGGACTATAATCTGTCCCCCCAAGGTTATTCGCCATTTCCCAAACAATCTAACCTTTTCCAAGCAATTTATTTAGGACTTCCTTCCGTTGTTCGTTCACCCTCATTGGCTTTCCTTTCCTCATCAGCTAAGCGCTTGCGCAGCCTACCGGCCTTTCCTTTAGTCAATCCTTCATGCCCCTTTTGCTCCACAAAAGCGAAAACAGCCTTTCAGCATGCCCTAAAAGCAAAAAGCCCATGAGCCCGGAACACCGTCTATTTTTTCTCCTGCCAGACCTTCACCCAATCCACCAGAAGCTTTTGCGGCAGCGTATCTTCGTGAATATAATTGCCTTCCCAATCAAAGCCCAGGGCCCAGACGCCGCCAATGGCCAAATTAATAAGCATATAATGTGGCTGATGATAGGCCTCCCGCATGGTAGGATCGGTAATATCCACCTCGCTGACTTTCTGATCGTCAAAATAAGCTATGATTCTGTCCGGCAGCCACTCCACTCCATACAAGTGGTATTCATCGCCCAGCTTATCGCCCTTCGCCCGGCCGGGCAGATCATATTTGCCGAACAATTTGTGCTGGGTGCCTTTTCCCGTGTGCCATGCGTCCTCAGGCGTCACATCGGGATCCGCCCAATGTAGGGAATACAGATTTTGCCCATCCCGGTTCTTGTTATCCCACTGGTCGTCGCCGCCCACCATCTCCATAATATCAATCTCCCCGCCCCAGGGCCAGCCGCGTTTGGAGCCTAATGTCCAAAATGCGGGCCACATTCCCTGGCCCTCGGGAAGTTTGCCATACATTTCAAACCGGCCGTACTGATATTCTACCTTGCCGCGGGATATAATCTTTCCACTGGTATACTCATGCTCAATGATTTCGTCGGAACCGTCCACCTTGCCATATTCCTTTTCCTTTTTGCCAGTGATCTCCAGCAATCCGTTCCTTACGACGATATTTTTCCGCCGGTAGGCCTGCAATTCTCCATTTTGCGCATTGCGTTCATCATAAGACCAGTTCTTTTCATTGAGAGTATCCCCCTCAAAATCATCTATGAATTTCAATTCATAGGTTTTTCCCGTAAAAGGGGAAACCACCTGGTCGCCTAACGTCTTCTCGCCGAATCCCAGGATTTTCTTCGCGTTATCTCCGATCTGCGCCATTTTTTGCCTCCTGCCCCATTTTTTATACATATATTTATTAATCAGACCGAGCCAAAGCCCGGCCGGATTTTTCCTGTAGATCCATTTTTCATTTCCCGCCTGCATGTTGCTTAATAAAACAAAGGCGCCGTCAAAAGCCCCGCTTCTTCTGCTGGGGCTGACGACACAATAAAAGCGGAAAAACATCATGCAGCATAACCTGTTTTTCCTCCTTGCAGCCACGCGGCCGCGTTAAAGCATGATCTCCTGTCCAAAAGAGATTTTCCTGTCTTTATACTGCGGGTCTCAAAAGCCAACCGGCACTGCTTTCGCCTAAGCCGTCTCTTCTGCCCCGCAGGTTAAACCCTTGATCCTCGCCCGCGGCGCAGAGCCTTTTTAAAACGCCGTCTGCGCCGGCTTCCTTCAAACCACCGTTTACAATCGCCGCTAACGCTGCGAAAACCAATTGCCGTTCTGCACATAATCAGCTATTCTTTTCCAAATCATAAACCCGCTTTTTATCCCTTGGAAAAAAATATCTTTCATTTTCCATTTTGTTGCAGCAGGGCAAAGCACATTTGCCCTGCTGCAACTATTTTCTGGCGCTGTCGTCCGTCAGCCCGCGGGATTATAGTCTTCCGGCCAATCAGGTGTCTGCGGAATATGCCAGATCTTCACCCAGTCCACAGAATACACCTGGGGAAACACGGTAGTTCCATCAGGCGCTTTGCTGCCGCCTTCCATCGCCAGGTTTAACGTCCAGTAGTGGCTGTTGTGAAATGCATTCCGCATCGACAGGTCATCCGTAATATTGATCTGCCCCGTCTGCACTCCGTCAAAGTAGAAGTAAAGCATATCCTCAGTCCACTCTACGGCATACACGTGATAGTTATCGCACAGTTGCTGTCCCTGCTTAATACCGCTGCTGACGTCAAAAGCACCCACACTGGTCTGCTGGTGGTCCGCGCCATATGGATCCCATGCTTCAGGATCCGCCCAGTGTATCGTCGAGGAATAGGTAGAGCTCAGGCCATTGTCGTCCACACCGAACATTTCCATGATGTCAATCTCGCCGCCCTTCGGCCAGCCCGCCGCGGTGCCCAACGTCCAGAACGCTGGCCACATGCCCTTACCGTAGGGAAGCTTCGCGTACGCTTCAAAACGGCCGTACAGGTACTGCTTTTTACCCGAGGTATTGATCCTGCCGCCGGTGTAATCTCTCTCCTCGTATGTTACTATGCCGTTGCCATCCACCTTCATGGCGTTGGCTTTTTCCTTTTTGCCGTAAATATTCAGCATGCCGTTCTCAACCACTACGTTCTTCTCCAGGTTGGCCTGGCTTTCAGTGGCGTTTGAGTTGGTCGTGTATTTGGTCCAAACGTTGGTGTCCAGCTCTGTTCCGTTGAAATCCTCAATAAAGAACAGGGTGTACTCCAAGCCGGTAATCGGCGATATAATTTTATCCCCCACCGTCTTTTTATCCAAAAAGTACGGCTCGTGATACAATGGCGCGGTGGATTCTGTGGCCTCTGTCACGCCCTCTACCGTACGCTGCGTACGGGGCTGGGTCGCGAACACGCCGCCGCTGTTGCCATAGTCCGAGGGGGGGGCCTCTGTTACGCCCGCCGCAACTGTTGTCGCCTGCGCCGTCGTTGTAGGAGCCGCTGTTGGCTCGGTTACAGGCTCTGTCGGCGCTTCAGTGGTTGGCGCTGTCGTCACGGGTTCGTCGCTGCTGGTGCTTTCACCGCAGCCGACAGCCGCAAGCAGCAACAAAGTCAGCGCCAAAGCCAGTAGTTTCTTTGTCATTTTATTTCCTCCTAAAAATATGATTATAAATCAAGCGGATCCCCGCTGGTAAGCATTTTTATACCCATACCTTTACCCAGTCCACTACCAGTCTTTGCGGAAAGCTGGTGCCTTCGTTTGGCTTTCCCGCCTGACCGCCCACCGTCATGGACAGCGCCAGATAGTGCAGCTGGTGGAACGTTAACTCCATGCTGCTGTCCTGAATCGCCACCGATCCGGCCAGCTGATAATCAAAATACGCAAAAATTCGTTCCCTGGTCCATTCTATTCCATACACATGAAATTTATTTCCCAGCTTCTCCGGATTCTTGGAAGCCGTTGGGTCAATAGACAGGGGCGTGCGGTAACCGCCAAAATCTACGCTCCAGATATCCTGGCCATCTCCGTTTCGATCCACCCAATATAGCCCGGAGGTATACGCGCAGTCGCCGTTTATGTTGGAGCCAGTTTCATCGGTGGAGCCAAGAAACTTCATGATTTCAATTGAGCCGCAGAACGGCCAACTCCGCAGATTTCCCATCGTTCGAAAAACAGCCGAGATCCCGTTTCCACGGGGTGTCTGCGCGTAAAACTCTATTCGCCCGTACTGAAAGGACTGCTTGCCCTGCGTCGACAAAAACGCACCGGTATATTCCTTCCCTTGATCGCTTTCCTTTCTAGCTGTCAGCGTTAGCCTCCCATTGCCAACCGAGACATTTCCGGAAGCTTGGTAGCTAAGAGCTCCCTCCGTAATCCCGGCGGTGTCTTTCACCGTCCAATTGTTGGTGTTTAGCTTGCTCCCCTCAAAATCGTCCATCCACACCAGCGTATACTGCTTGCCGGTCAAATTGGACGTCATGGTAAGACCAGGCTCCTTTTTCTCCCGTTCGTTTTCCGCGACAAAGGCCTCAGCGGTCGTTGTAGGCTGTTCCACTCGGTTTACCGTTCTCCTTGTGGGCCTGTGACGGGTTGTGATCACCTCAGAATTCGTTTCCGTTGCGTCCCGTCCGCTTGTCTGCCCGGCCGTCTCCGTCGTAAAGCCTTCTCCATGGTCCGCCGTCCGCGTCGTGCGCGGCTGGGTTTTCAGGGTTTCTTCCGAATTGGAGTCGGTATCCGCCGTGCACGCTGCGCCTAAGCCAAGCGTTACGCATATCAGCCCGCACGACAATATACGCTTCCATGGAATTAAGTTTTTCAATGCTCCTCCCTCCGGGGAGATCACTGCCATACACGCACATAGTCCACTAGGTACTGTTTCGGGAACGTCCCCGCAGAAGCAATATTAGTATCCGTGCCTGGCGTAAAGGCTAGATTCAGTTTTATGCAATGGGCTTGCTGAAACGCGCCCCGCTGCTCATCCATATCGCATTCAATCTCGTCGTAAATATACCCGTTGCGGTAGAATTTAATGGTATGCTCATCCCAGATGATCCCGTAGGTAAACCACTGCTCCGACATATCGGCCTCCCCGCCCGGCAGACCTATGGAATTTAGCGTCCGCTTCACATGCTGGCCATCAAAATTCTGCCAATGCACCGCCGATGTTCCCGCATACGGATTTGCGCCATACCACTCCAGAATGTCAATTTCTCCGCACAAGGGCCAGTTCCATTGGTGGGTCACATCATCGCCCAATGTCCAGAAAGCGGGCCAGGTTCCGCTGCCACGGGGCAGCTTCAGCCGGGCCTCAATCACCCCGTATTGAAAGGCTTTTTTCCCGGTGGTTTTCACGCTTCCAGAAGTGAGGTTGGTCGTCTTGCCGCCATATGTATAATTTTCATGGTGTCCCTCGAGCACCAGACACCCGTTCTCCACCCGAACATTTTTGGTGCGGCTCGTATAACACTGGGGCTCGCCGTTTCTGAGAAAACCTTCCTCGTACATCCAATTCTCCCGGTTAAGCGCGGTACCGTTAAACTCATCACTCCAGACCAGCTTTTTGCCTTGCTTATAATCGTCCGGATCCTCTCCAGGCGGATCTGTGAAGGCCTGCGTTTCTGTGACGCCCCCTGTGGAGCCGGACTGCGGCCTGGTCGTTGTCTGTACAGTCCCCGTTTTTGGAATGGAGGCCGGCGCCCTTGTGGAAGAGCCCGCGGCTTCTGTGGCGGTGGTGGACACAGCATTCGTCGTGCCTGAAATAGCAGTGCTTTCCCCTGTCGGCGCCTGCGTCTCCGCGGCGGAAACCACAGTGGTCTGCAGTTGTTGAGAGGCCGTGCCGTCCCCGCAGGAACAAAGCAGCAAAACCGACGATAGACAGCACGCCCAAAAAATCTTTTTCATACGTACCCTCAGAATATTCTTTGCTAGCATAGATGATTATACCACACAAGTTCCAAATTGTGAAGCCCCATTCTCGTGAAAACAACGGATTTTCTTGATTTTTTGTTGCCTCTTTTTGGCAATTGTGCATCCTGTCTAATTTAAGATTCTCTATTTTGGCGAAAACCACCATACACTTTTCTTCACGCAAGGCAAGAAAGCCTTCGTCCCCGTGGACAGCTTTTGGCTCCTTTTCGCTAACCCAGCCCTTCGCCTTACTGCGCCACAAGATTCTCAGCATGGATCCTAACGCCGCTGTAACCGCCATGGATCCGCCCGGCCAATCGCTCCTTCCGCGCCCGCCGCAGAGAGCCCCTTATTGCCAGCTTGTCTCTCAAATTAAACGCCCCATCGCTATGCTCGCTGCCAAGCAGCAGCATCTGATTCCATGCCACGTATGTCCGTTTTCTTGCAGCTGCACATCTCGAAATCGCTTCCCCCGGCATTTTTTCGCTTTGCGCCCTGGCATTACCGGCTTTGCTATTTTCCATTACGGCAAAATTCTTAGCGTTTAATGCATACTGCCTTTGATGCCTGTACTGTGCGCCCCTCCCCTGCCGTACTGCTTCATAAGGCAAGCGAATTTTTATTTTCCTGAAAAAAATACGGAGCGACAAATAAAATTGCTAATTTATTTGCCGCCCCGTTTGCCGTTCGGCCGGCGTCAGCTAAAAACCGGCGCCGGTCCTTTATTCATTTTTAATTCCCGCAGCCGCTCAATTAATACTTACCAGTCAACTTATGATTTCCCCAGTTTTTCTTATATGCGGCTACCAAGGCGCTGCCATAGGCGTCCAGCGTGCTTTGCACCGTCCTGGAGGTGCCAATCAGACTCAGCAAATCGCCCCAGGTCCTTTTGGAGCCGTTTGCATCAGACAGATCAATCGGATTGAATATGCTGGTCTGGCCGTTACGTCCGTACAAAATATCTTCATACATCTTATACTCGGTCGAATTCTTTTCAAAGCCCATCCTGCTGATGGTGCTGACCGAATCGGTTTGCGTGTACGCCCAGCTTTCACGATCCTTTGCGTTATGGATAAACATAATCACAGGAACATCCTTCTGATACTGGGAAGGAATCCAGGTGGAGAACTGGGAGTTGACGTGCAGGTTGTTTTGGCTGTTGTTGCCCTTGGGGAAGGGAACGAAGCCCATGGTTCCTTTAAACGTTCCGCCGTGCTTGGTGGAAGCGTAATTCGTCGTCAAAATCATGGACGCCTTACCGCTCCAAAAATCCTTGTAAGGCTGATCCCAGGAACCGCTGGGAATCGACATAATCTTATCCGTCTGGAACCACTCGTACATGACCTGCAAGCCGGCAATGGTCTTCGAGTCACTTACGTTGGGAACCGGCGTTGCGCCAGATTTCACGTTCAGCAAGGAACCGCCTGTGGTGTGGGCAAAAGCAACGCCCGCAATCGTATAATCCGAGGCCAAGAAACCGATCTGGTTGCCGCTCTTGGCTTTCCGAGCGTACTCTTTCAGCTTATCCATCGTCCATTTGCCCTGCTTATACAGCACCAACGGATCCGTACCAAATCTCTTCACCTTGTCCTTATCGTACCAGATCATAGGCGCGTCGTTAAGGTTGCCATGTCGGAACGCAACCAGATTATTGTCGATGTTGAAAAAGTTGGTGCTGGCAGCGTGATACCAGGGATTGGTCTTCGTATCGGAAATGTCTACAAAGGATTCGTCCATTCCATAGTTTAGGTTGGAGTAATAACCCCGTTCCAGCCAAGGCAGGAAGAAAAAGTCCTGCACCTTCAGAACGTGACCCAAAGGATTGTTCGCCGTCTGACGGGCGATAACCTGATCCGGATAGCCGCTGGTTACGCCGGTCTGGGCAAAGGTGCAGCCGTACCGGCTTTCAACAGCCTTTTTAACGTTGTTGGCTGCAATCCAGCCCTGCGTTCCTGGTGCAGCTCCAACCCAGGGATCCACAATCTTCAAATGAAAGCCTTTTACCTTGGATAAAAACTTGTAGTCAGGCATTTTAAAGTCAGGCGCCTTCACCAGACTGGCTCCAACCTTTTGCGTACTTGCAACCGTATTGGTTGTGCCAGCGGCCACCGTCGTAGTGGTCTGCCCGGCCTGGGTAGTCTCACTCGCAGCGGTAGTGTCCCCCGCCTGGGTGCTTCCATCCGCCACTGTCGTATCGCCCGAAGCCGTGGTATTGCTGGTGTTGCTGGTATTATTCCCGCTGCACGAGATTAAACCAAGCGCCAGCACCAACGCCAGCAGCAGAGCAATCATTTTGCTTGCCATTTTCATTGAACGCTAACCTCCTAAAAATATTGTTTGCTTTTTAAGTATATACATACCGATGCTTATTTGTGCCCGGCTTAGTATATCTCTCCCCTTCGTCATTTTAGCACGCATTTGTGAAAAATGCAATACCCATTTTGTCCCTTTTATCCAACCAAACCGCTTCTGGCAATACTTTCCACAAAAAACCTCTGGGTAAATGCGTATAATACCAGCAGCGGAAGAATAATGATCACAATCCCTGCGTTTTTAATCAAATCCGCGCCCAGCTGGGTATCCGCCACCAGGCCCTGGCCAGCGGTGTCCCGCAGGTATCCAATTGACGTCGCAATCGTCCGCACGTCCGCCATAAAGGTTTGTGCGTACATCGTGTCCAGCCATTGCCAGACAAAGGAGAACAGAAAGCATGTTACCATCATGGATACCGCCGAGGGCAGCATTATAACGATAAAGGTTCGAACCGGCCCCGCGCCATCCACATACGCCGCTTCCTCCAACTCCTTGGGCATGCCCCGGAAAAACTGACGCATGATAAAAATATAAAGAGAGCATTTCAGGCCTGTTCCCGTGACCCCCATCAAAATCGTGGGAATATATGTATTCAACAGGCCGATGTTGCTGAACATCACGAACCGCGGCAGCAGCAGCGCGTAAGGCGGCGCTACCAGGGCAATAATCACCAGGGCGAACAGAAAGCTGCGGCCCTTAAACTTGTATCGGGCAAACCCGTATCCCACCAGCGTCGCTGAGGCGGTCTGCAAAATGCCCGCCAACAGGCTCAGCGTAAAGGTATTGATTAAAGTCGTGGGATAGCCAAGCCGCGCCAGGGCCGTTTCGTAGTTATCAAATGTGGGATTCTTGGGAATGTAATGCACCGTCGGATCGTACATATCCTGTATGCTGAAAAACGAAGAGCATATTTTGGAGATCAGCGGATACAGGATGACAAAGCAAATCCCAATGATAAACAGCCAGCGAAATATCCCTATTGTATACCGCCCGCCGTATTTCTTCAGCTTGACGGCGTCTATTTTCGCTTTCGGCTTTTCAGCCTTCGCGCCTTGGGGCTGCG
Organism: uncultured Clostridia bacterium; assembly: GCA_944383495.1. Lineage (GTDB taxonomy): Bacteria > Bacillota > Clostridia > Oscillospirales > Acutalibacteraceae > CALWPT01. Next base: position 11,302 of record CALWPT010000002.1, read on the forward strand.
CGCTTTGCACTTTTACAGCTTCGGCACTCATTTTGTTTCCCCCCTTAATCATAGTAGAAAACCTTGCGGGATATGAGTCCGGCTACAATGCCCAGAACCGCAAAGATTATCAACATGTAACTGAACGCGTAAGCTGCCATCATTCCCAGCTCGCCGGAAGTGAACGCAGTGTTGATGGCCACCATGACCGAGTTCGTCGACGCCGTAAAGGAATCTATAATCGTGTAAATCACCGACAGCAGAATCATGGGGCTGACCATGGGGAAGCTAATTTTCCAGAAAACTTCCCATTTGGTTGCGCCTTCTATGTAGGATGCCTCATAGATGGAAGGTGAGATGCCCTGCAATCCCGCAATAAAGATAATAATGGAAACGGCTGACATGACCGTTATGTCATATATCCGATCCACCGCAGCCAATATAAAGTTGACCAGACCCAAATCCAGGTTCATATTCATCAGCATGTTGCCAAAGGCGCTGGATACCTGTACGGATGACTGTTCCATCATCATCTGCTGATCAGCGGAGCTCATCATGCTGGCCGCAATATCGTTGGTAGAAAGCTGCGCGACCACGCCCGTGGCAATAATCACCGGAAGGAACATGATCGAACGGGCAAAGCCCCGCCCAATAAATTTGGCGTTGAGAATGCTGGCCATGAAAAACGCAAAAATCACCACAATGGGTACGTTTATCACCATTTCCGTCAACGCGTCTAACAGCTTGCGCCGAAAGGCATCCTCCTTCAAAAATGCTTGGGAATAGTTCTCCATTCCCACCCAAGGCATTGCCGGGGCCCCGTTAATAATCTTCAAATCCGTTAGGCTGTAGATCAGCGCCATGATCACCGGATATATGATAAATACAATCCCGCCCACAATAAATGGCGCCGTAAACAGATATCCGTACCGCCGCTGCTTGGCCTCCAGCGTCCGACGCTTTTTACGGATCACTTTCTCAGTTGCCATTCGCGCCAACCGCCTTTCCCTTGACAAAATCTGTCGCTTTCACCGTCTGTCCGTTGGCTGTGTAATCCTTGTCTGAATAGTTTACGATTACATAATTGCCATTCTCAAACGTGGTTTGGAACACATCGTCGGCCAGTCGCTCGTGCTTCGTAATGCGCACGCCATAGATACCGTCCATGGCCTCCGCCAGCATTTTGTAAGCCGCAAGGCTATCGTCTCTGACATCATCATAGTTCGCGGAGTAATATTTTGTGAATTCAGAAGCAAACAGCCTGTCGTACGCACTGCCGGTAAAGGTAAACTGAGCGCCTGCCGCCGCTTCAATCAGGTACAGAAGATCCCGTTTTTCATTGTTGCTCAGGTTGATTGGCTGGTACGTATAGTCCACATAGCCTGAGAGCACCATGGCAGTAAAGGGCACGCTGTAATCGGTCTGGTCCATGTTACTGGAACGCACCGGCATGTCGTTAATAATATCCAGATACTTCACGAACGGCGCGTCGCCCGTGCTTCCCATAATCGTGTATCCCTGCTCCTTTACCCCGGCAATCTGCTCCACCAGCATTTGCAGCGTTTCCTGCCGCTCGTAAAACTTCTTTTCATTGTAGCTGGCGAACACCGTCTTGCCAATGTTCCGTAAGGATACCAGCTTGTTGTCGTACTGCGCGTAGCTGTCCAGAAATTGATTCAGGTTCCGCCCGACGGCCTCCGGGTTCAACGCATACCACGGCGTTGCCTCTGCATCGTACTGGAACGTAGCGGGATTGTAATCGTACAAAATCGCCTTGTTCTTGGTCAGCAGGCTGGCAATGTCATTGGATCCAGGCTTAAACGCCACCGCGTTGCCATAGACGTTCTGCACATCTACATCGGGATAAAAATTGATCCCCAGAGACGACATGGTATCAAACAGGCTGTTTAGACCTTCTTGGCCGCCAGCCGCGGAAATGGGCGAAAGCTTCCCAGCGTATCCATGCCGAACTCCTGTTCCAAACCAGCCGCTCAGCTTCAAATTCAGCTCCTCCACCCCGTTGGCCACCAGATCCTCGGCAATCTCCGCCACGCGGTCATAGGTGGTTAGCGTCTGCGTAGAGTTGTATGTAATGCCCAGAAAGTTTTTCTTCACATCAATGGTGCTGATTACTTCCGCCGTCATGGGATACGTCGTCTTCTGCATAGGCGCTTCGTCGCCGAACAAATAGCTCTGGTACGTCTTCGCCATGCCTGAATAGGTTGCGTTCTCCCCAGCTAAGAATTTATACCGCACCTTAATATCTCCCAGATATCGCTGGAACTGAAACATATTGAAGTATGCGGGCTGATCCGCGGTTGAGGTCACCGTCCGGATCCGCGCCTTTTCATTGATCCGGAAATCCACAAACAGCTGGGGCGGAACTGTATCGTCCCCCGGCATTGCGGTCAGACCGGCAAATGCTTCGCCCTCCTCGATAATGGCAAAACAGCCGCTGCTGCCCACGTTGGCTCCAAACACCGGGAATACCGCCTGCGGATTTTCCGCCGTTTTCTCCATAACGTATGTTGAGTCGTCTAACCCGTAAATTGGTATATACAGGTTATCATTTCGTATCTGCTGCGTCCCGTTGTAGAAATTCATGATGGAGCCTGAGCCGTCGGGAAGAAGGTAATACCCTGTTTGATTTTTGTCAACCGACAGCAGTTGGCCCAGCAGCTCAAATTTTTCAATAATAAAGTTTTTGGAATGATAAATTTCCTTTTCCGGAATGGTTACCAAAAGATCCGCGCCATCCAGCTCATAGTACACATTGATATTGAACTCCGCTTCCTCCGGCTGTTCGTATCCTGTACCCTCGTTATCAATAGCGTAATCCTCTTCCGTGTAGCCAATGCTGACCATGATTTCATGTATTATTTTTCTTCCATCGTCGTTCAAATTCGGCGTCGGATAGTACCACGGATGATTCCTGGCCAGCGGATACTGCACCCGGCCATCCGCCTGTTCCTCCGGCGGACGCGCCTTCCAGTTCTCCGACTCGAAATCCACCAGGTAATAATAAGAATCCATGATCAACTGCTGATCAGGCGTCATCTTGCTGTAAAACGTCTGATACCGCTCTGGAGACATTGCCACAGGGCATAGCCATAGCTTGTTGATCGTACCGATGGAATACTGAACCTTTACCTGGTTGCTCTGCGGCTGCGTAATGGCATATTGCCCTTTGGCAACGCATTCGGTATAGCTGTCTATTTCCGTCACGCTGCCGCTGTTGTCGTAATACGACAGGTTCAAAACCTCGCCCTGGATTTTTTGGCCGTCAAAGTTTCCTTCGCTGCTCCAAACATACCCCGTGCGCTTATCAATTACCTTAATATCAGTCGTGCCCTGATTGATTTGAAAGGTCAGCTGATCATTTTCCATCATCGTCACGAATTGATCCTCGCCAACCGTCGTACCTTCTTCAATCATACCTTCCGGCCTTGTGGGATTCTGGCTCTCCGCCGTTAAAAAGCAGGAGGAACAGCTCAGCACCACCGCGAGAGAAAGGGCGGTCATTGATAGAAGCCATTTTATTCTTTTCATTTTGCTCCCCCTTTACATTCGCAGCGCGACTTCGCTGATAATATCCTGGATAAACCCTGACAACTGCTGCATCAGCGCAAAGAACAGCACCGCCAGAAATACCACGATCCCCATGACCAGAATCGTCAATAATAAAGTCCAGATGGTCTTCCCCAAGGAATAATCCTGCGTGCGCATGCTTCCCATTACAATCAGGATCCCAATCCAAATCAGCGCAATGGTGACAAACACCGTGTAAAAGTCGCCTTCCTCCAGCACCATCACATTGCTTAATAGGATTGCGATGGGATAGAGGATGATCATCGGCGTCAGCGCGTAACAGGTGGACATCACAATGTTTTTAAAATTACCTTCGCCATCCAGCAGCGAGGTCACGCACCAGTTGCACAGACAGAACAGAAACACTGGTACGATGATCTTCAGCAGCTCCAAAACAAGGTTAATCTCCTCAGGCCGGCTTGTGGTGAAGATAAAACCCGTGAACCGCGCTTGCAGCAAGGACATGATCGCCGCAGCCATCAATATGGTAAATGCCGCCGGCATGCTGCCCCCGCCTTCCCGGGTCAGCCCCCAATACGCGTTTATCGGCCGAAAGAGCAGCTTTCCAGCGTATTTCACGTGTCCCAGGTAAGATTGCTCTGGTATGGGAGGCAAATACTTCTTTCTGAGCTTCACCAGCACTATAATCAGAATAATGCCGCCTACCAGCACCGCTGCTCCGATCCCAAAGTAATCGTTTATCATGTTTTGACGCTCAAATTTATAGGCTTTGGAGTACTCCTCACGGGATTCCGAACGACGAAAATATTCCATCGCCGTTTTATAATCCTGCGAGCGGTATGCCACACGGCCCAGGCTTTCCTGCGCCAGTATATTGTTGGTGTTCAGCTTTGCGACCTCTTCCCAAAGCGCGTCTTCTTTGTCATATTCATTCTGATAGTTAGCGCGGCAGGCATCCAGAATCAGGTTGCCGTACTCGGTCAGCTTATACAGCGTTACGCTGTTCATTTCCGAGTCCAAAACCATAAAGGTATCGTCCATAAACGCAATCGACGTCGGCATCTTGAGCGAGCCCCTGGTGTAGGTCATATGCTGCGTGTCGGACATATCCGGCGGTCCGCCAAACTCAAACAGCAGATCGCCCGAATTGGAATACACAAACACCCGGCATCGATTGGCGTCCATTGTGGCATAGATGCCGTTGTCAATATATATTACGTCCCGCAGACGCGAAGGACCGCCAAAATCGCCGCGTTCCGCATAGTTCGAGTCTCCGTAGGGCTTATTGCTCGCATCAACCTTCAAAACGTCCGATCCCTTTGCGTTCAGCCTGCGCACGGGCGTAATGCTGTCATATTCCGTCGAGTCAAAGATGTCGGTGGTGACGAATACAAAGTCCTCGTCGTCTACCGATACATTGTTATACTCCGTGGGAACAAAGTATTGCATCTGCTCCCGCTGCGCCTCGGTGGAAATTATCCGCCAGATCATTTCAATGGGGTTGAACACAACGCTGGGCGCGCCCAGACATTGTACAAACTCGCCTTCCGTGTTCATCTCGATAATGCCCAGGTTAAAGCCCTGGGAGACGATAAACACACGCCCCACAGAATCAACCGCAATCTTGGTAGGCTTAAAACGAAATCCATCCGGCAGAACGGGGGAATCGGATTCCTGCAAAAAGTAAATATCCTTTAAATTTCCGTCCTTGTCCAGCACCACGATCCGGCCTTCCCCGTCGTCGGGGCCATACTCGGCTATATAGCAGTCGCCCGTATCGGAAACAAAAATGCCCCGGGGCCGGTCAAAGGTGTCCCATTTGGGATCCACCGCGGGGGTTCCTTCAACCGCCTCAACAGCCGTTTCAGCCTCCTTATCAGGATTGATAAAGCCGTCGATGCTTTTAATGAAGCTAAAATCCTTGTTCAGCACCAAAACCCGATCGTTGCCCGCGTCGCAAAGATAGATATTTTGGTTGCTGTCGACAAACAAATCCGCCGGCTCGCTCAGTTCCCCAATTGAATTTCCCGCAGCGTCCATAATGGTAGCCGTGTCGATGGATCTTTGAAAATACACGGCGTCAGGAGCCTCCATGGTCCGCTTCGTATTATCATATGTATACGTCCGGTACGCAGAACCGGCGCTGGCGCTGATCTGAAACAGAACCAGCAGGGCCATCACGATTGGTATGATTCTCCGTTTCAAGTGCTTCCCTACCCTTCTTTAGTCCTTGATGCCTGAGGACGCCATTGTATCCAGAATCCTGGTCTGGGAGAAAACAAACACCGCTAAGGGCGGCAGCAGCATCAACAGACCCACCGCCGCGCCCGCGCCCGCACGAGCAATACCGCCTGCCATGATCTGGTTTAAGGCGTAGTTCAGCGGCTTTAACGACTCTGTAAAAATAAAGGTATTGCCGGTTGTTCCCCAAAGCGACTGCACAGAAAACAGCAGCAGAGTTAACCAGGCAGGCTTGACCAGCGGCATTACGATGCTGGCAAATATTTTCAGCTCTGATGCACCGTCAATCCGCGCGGCTTCCAGCAACGCGTCTGGAATCGAGGAGCTGACAAACTGCTTCATTAGATAAAGACCTATGGATGAAGCTATGTACGGAACGATCAGCGCAAAATACGTATCGATCATTCCCAGCTTGGACATGATGATATAGTTGGGAATTCCCGTAACCGCCGCGGAAAACATCAGGGACAGCACAACTACTTTAAACATGACCTTGGCGCCCGGAAACTTCCGCTTTTCCAGCACGTACGCCGCCAGCGACGCCGCAATGATATGCAGTACCGTCGCAACAATGGTGACAAACAGGGTATTAAAGATATACCGGGAAAACGGAACCCAGGATTGGCCCATCAAAACGCTGATGTTCTGAAAATTATCCAGTGTGGGATTGCGCACAAAAAATGTAGGCGGGAATAAGAATAGTTCGTCCAGGGGCTTGAAGGCGTTGCACACCGTGTATACCAGCGGCAGCACCATGAACGCACCCACAATGCACAGAAATACAAAATTGACTACGTTTCCCGCAGTTGACCGGGCGGGGCCGGGATTGAAAACCTTTTTCGAAGTGCGGATCTTTCTCTCATCTATAACTCTCTGCGCTTTTTCCATCTTATCTGCCCACCTTACTCAGAAGTTTCTGAATCAGCTCGTTCAGGCCGACCATGACCACAAACAAAATGGTTGCGATCGCGCAGGCATATCCCATATCAAACCGCTGACCACCATAGTCCTGCAAGTGATTAACAATGGTGTGGGCCGCATAGTCTGTGCTGGGGAATCCCACCAGCGCCGTGGTTTGGTCGCCCACGGAAAAGGCGGCGGTGATGCTCATAACCGCGGCAAACATCATCTGCGGCCGCATGGAAGGCAGGGTGATAAACCAAAACTCCTGCCACCGGTTGCGGATGCCCTCCACATATCCGGCCTCGTACTGGGATTTATCCACCGTCCTGAAGCCCGCCACCATGGACAAGAAGCCGGCGCCCAGGCTCATCCAGATCATAACGATTATAACAATCCAAATCATCCAACTGGTGTCGGTCAGGAATTGAATGGGCTCGTGAATAACGCCCAGGTTCAGCAGAAAACCGTTGATATAGCCGTGAGAGTCGCCGCTGAACAGAATCGTCCAGATCATATAAGCGCCGCCGGATATGGAGGGCGCGTACATAATGGTGACCATGATGGCCCGCAGCACCGGCTTCAGCTCATTGATAAACCAGGCGAACATCAACGTGGCCAAGTAGCCCACCGGCCCGGTAATGATCGCAATGGTCATGGTGTTTTTCACCGCCAGCAGAAACACGTCGTCGTTAACCAGCAAATTCTGATAGTTACGCAGGCCAATCCACTGGGGCGGCTCCAGAACGTTAAAATACGTAAAACTGAAAAATATGGAGATCAGTACCGGTAAGACCGTAAAAGTCAGAAAAATAATTCCATAGGGCGCTATGTACACGTAGCAGTCCCAATTTTTCCTTAAAGCCTTCCTAAACAGCTTACGGTCATCTTTTTTGATCTGCTTTTCCTTGGAAAGCGTCGCCGCTTCTTTCATAATGGCCCTCCATTCCGTCCGGCAATCGCATTGCATGCGTTTTTGTCCGGCCTATATTCATCTCATGTTTATTCTTCGGTATCATTCAGCGTCGGCAAACCGAACTCTTGCCGTTTCGACGTGATTTCCTGGTTGATGATATAGGTGTAATCCAACAGGGTTTCTTTGGCGTCCTCGCCCTGTATAACCACCTTCCGGAACGCGTTGTTGATATGCCGTTGTATAAAGTAGCTTCCGGGTACCTCGGGAATGGTGTAGCAGGTCTTCAGCTGCTCGTTCAGCACTTTGAGGTTCTGCGCGCTCCAGGGCAGCTGCTCAAAAGCCTCCAGGTTGGCGGTCGCGTACCGGGCCGACGGACCCAAAATACATTCCATTTCAGAGCCAAACGCCGACTGCGCCTCCGCGGAAGTCCACCATTTCAGGAATTCCCAGCTATTTGCCTTTTTATCTGAGTTGCCCAGAATAAAGCAGCAGGTTGTGACCAGCGTGTTAGACCGGTCGATGGTCCCGTCCTCCTGTTCCGTTCCAGGCAGCAGCGTAAAGTCCCACAAGCCCCGTATTTCCGGCGCTGCCACCGCCAGGGTGTTGTACACCGAATACATGGCCACGCCCAAAGGCATTTCGCCCGTGCGGAACCGGTTCTGGAAATCATAGGTTAGGTCTAACCCGTAGTTGATGTAAAAATTCGTCCACTGCTTGAAGGCGCGGATGCCCGCGTCATCGTCCAGCAAGGTCGCCATCGCGTCATCCCGGTACATTTCGCCGCCCTGCTGCTTCAGCATGGCATAGAAGGGGACGACGCCTCCTCCGGGATCAGCCGTCGTGGATACCGGCATCCCAAATTGCAGGTTGTTTTTCTGCAACACCGAAATGGCTGATATAATGTCATCCCATGTATCCAGCTTGGTAATCCCCAGCTCTTGCATGATATCCGTCCGGTAAAACAGCACCGGGAACTGCTGGGTCTCCGGCAGCGCGTATACTCCCCCGTTGAACTGGTAAGGTACCAGCGCCTGGGGCAGAAATCGCTCTGTTACCTCATCAAATCCAGGCATGCCGCTTAAATCCGCAATGGCGTTCCGCATGGCAAAGTTGACCGGTTCTCCCTGTACCATGCTGATAGCCACGTCAGGGCCGATCCCCGCAACCACTGCCGGCAGAATCGCCGCCATATTGACCAGCTCCAGGCTGATCTCAATGCCGTTTTCTTTGGTAAACTGGTCGTTGATCAACGAACGCAGCGTCTGAAACTGGTCGCGGCCGGTGTTGATCCATACGCGCACCGCTTCCTCGTCGCCCTTGCTTTCGGTCATCGTTCCCACCGCGTTGTAATTGATGACGAAGGAATCTATGAACCGCACAATACTGTATTTTATATTGTTAAAAAAGCCTTCATTGGGTTTTTGAAGCTTGCCCAGCTCAGGGGTGACGGTAATATAATCCAGATCCAAAGGAATGTTCCGGGCCGAATTCAGCCATGTTCCCATAGACCCAATATTTGACTTAAAATAGCTTAGCCCCTTGGCGATGGCGTCCGGATCCTCATTCAGCCTGCGAAGCTGCACCGCAGTGGTGGACAGCGTCGCCAAATCTCCGCCCTTTTGTCCCGTATAACCTTCAATCCAGCTGACAATTGCATCCAGCCGGTCGGCCTGGGTGCTCATGCTTTCAATCGCTTCCGGCATAATTTCATCCAGCTTATAGTCCCGGTTGGCGTCCGGACTGGTGCCGGTAACAAATATAATCTGGCGGTAAATATCGTTCAGCTCGGCCAAAATATCCTCCGCCTCCGCCAGCTGCGGGCCCAGCTCGCCCAGCGTGGTCTCCAGCGTTAGCTGATGCGTTCCCTTGGTCAGATAATACGTAACCGCCTCCCCGTCTACCTCCAGCTGGGATTGCACCCAGTTGTTGCTGAAGTTAAACGGAATTTCTGCCGCCTCCGCAAACGGGGTCTCCCCGTCGATATACAGCCGGCGTGCCGATACCATGCCCTTCGCGGTGTTTTTTCGCGTCTTAAAGGCTATGTAATAATTCCCGTCTGCCGGTACCTCTATTTCCCAGGTAATGCTCTGCTGCGGATACTGCCACCGGGTGGTGCCGATGGTGTTGATCAGCATTTTGCTCTGTTCATAAGGAACCGTTGAACAGGTCGACGTATCCGAATATGCATATAGGGTCTGATCGGATTTCGTGAGCGGATGCTCTCCCTGTACCACGACAGGTTCAACGTCTGGCGTTCCAGCGTCCGCATGCTGCGCTTTGTATTCCTCATAGGAGATAATGTCCTCCTGGGGGATCAGCTTGATGCACCCAATGGTCATTGGCTCCTTGACGCCTTCTAGCCGCAGCGTGTTTACCCCATCCTTAAAATAAAATTCAAGGGGCGTGGAGTAATAACCCATGTAATCATAAAAATAGCTGGAGGTCCATTGAAAAACCTCTTCCTGGGAGGCGCGCACCTCATTTCCAAAAATGTCTTTCTGGAACCATTGGGTCACATTGCCTTCCTCGTCCTCCTGTACGGGCACGTCCCGCCATATCCGATTGAAAGAGAAGTCGTTGGCCGTATCAAAGGGAAGCTCGCCATTAATATACAGCCCCCGTTCAATCGCCACGTTTTTGCCCTTTTCGGTATAATATTCTATGTAGAGGTTATACATGCCCTCCTGCGCTTCAAAAGTAAACTCAACGCTCCCCTCTTCCGGCGTATAAAACGCCTTCCCCGCGCGGCCGTGGTAGTTGTCCATCTCCTTATAGCCGGCGGGCTTTTGGGTGACCTTCGAGGCGTCTAATACAATCGTTTGCTCTCCTGCCCTCATGCCGGCGTACCGCTCCTGGTACGCAGCATAGGTTTCCACATCGCCGCCCTCCGTCATTGTCAGCGTCGTAGCCGGCGACGTTTCCTCCGCCGAAGAGCCATCCGCCGCGGCAGCGCTGACAGCCACCATGGAAACCATGCTCAGCAGCAACGCCATTACCACAAAAAGCGACAAAAACCGTTTCCTCATTCCCATCATACTCCTAATCCAATATTCCGGACAGAACCGAATCCTTTCGCCAGCTCTTTCGCCCGCAGCCAACCCTTCCCTTCAATTTACGGAAGAATCAGCCGTCATATGTATCCATTCCTTTTGGTTTGTTACAACCGTACGAAAAACAACACTTTGGTTTGTGCATATTGCACAAGCAAAAATGCCTCGCCAGGAGAGCGTATACGATAGTCTACCATATATACCAGGCCTTTTCTTGTCATTTTGTGACATCTTTTGTGAACATTGCCAAAAATGGACTGTAATATTTCGGCATTATGCACTTACAAATCCCCCAGCAAGCCAAAAGAGGATTGGTGATAATCACTAAATATAGTAGTCAGCGGGCTTTTTTGCGCTTTTGGACACAACAAAAAAAGCTTTTTCACCGACAAAATCCGGCAAAAAAGCTTTTATTTGTTTCAATTCTTTTCCAGCAAATATTTTTTCCGGCGGCCGGAGCTGTGAAGGTATTTGGCGACGCTTTTCCCCGCGTCCGCCAAAAATTTTCGGTTCTCCAGATAAGGCGCCGCCTTTTCCCAGAGCCCGGGATCCTCGACGCAGGCCTGGGCGAGCAGGGAATAAACGATGCATGTAGATACCGCCCGATCCCCTTTGCAATACATTTCATCCAACAACCCAAAAAACCGGTCGCACTGCTTTTTCGTCCCCGTTTCCAGAAGCTGGCGGAGGGCCTGCACCCCATACAGGGAATAAAACCGGTCGTATAAAAACGTCCCGTAACGTGAAACGTTTTCTTTATACGCGTCCTTATACTGGGGAAACATGGCCAAAAATCGATTGGTAAACGCCTCCACCCCCGGATCCTGCCCCGGCGCGCCCTTCCCCGGCAAAGACACCTCCCCCTCCCGGGAGGTCCGAATCCCAAACGCATACCGCAGGGTATCTTCAAAGTCCGCGCCGATGGAAGCCGCGTCCCGCTCCGTGCTCTGTTCATCATACAGCCAGGTGGAAAGCCTTTCCCATTTGACGGGCTTTCCCTCCTCCAGAACCGCCTGCTGCAAAACAAACAATTTGCCCTGCTCGTCGTATATCACCTGCACGGCCTTCTGGCCGTTGGAAAAGTACTCCACGTCTCCATCCTTGCGGGGGGTTAATTCCTTTTCCTGAAGAAAAGGGGCAATCGCTTCCATAATCCTATCATAGGCCTTTTGGTCCACTTATATTCCCTCCGTTGTCTTTCACTTTGCGCGCCCTTCATACCGTTTTATTGTACCACATTCAGCCGGATTTGTCATCCTTAATTTTTATCTCCGGATGCCAGGGCGCTTTCATAAACGCCTGCCCGGCAGCAAAGAATCCCGAAAACGCCTTTTCCCCAGCAGTCGCTTGTGCAGCTGAAAAGCGGCGCAGCCGTTGGCTGCGCCGCCCATTATTCTCCTTTGCGGGACAAATCCCGCCCTTTTTGCACACGCCGCGTGGTTCCAGCTTACGCCTTGCCCTCGCAGCCTAAAACCTTCGTAATCTTATGCTCCACCATGCCTTCAATGGCCGCGCGACCGTCCCCTAGGTACTGGCGGGGATCAAAATGCTCCGGGTGCAGGGCGAAATGCTTGCGGATCGCCCCCGTCATCGCCAGGCGCAGGTCGGAGTCAATATTGATCTTGCACACCGCCATGGACGCCGCCTTCCGGAGCATTTCTTCCGGAATGCCGATTGCATCGGGCATCTTGCCGCCATACTGGTTCACCATTTCCACAAACTCCGGAATCACCGAGCTGGCCCCATGAAGCACAATGGGAAATCCGGGCAGCCGCCGGCCCACCTCTTCCAGAATATCAAACCGCAGCTGGGGCTTCTGTCCTGGCTTGAACTTGTAAGCGCCGTGGCTGGTGCCGATGGCGATGGCCAGGGAATCCACGCCCGTGCGGGTCACAAAATCATACACCTGATCCGGATTGGTGAAGGACGCGTCCTCCTCGGAGACATTAACGTCGTCCTCAATACCGGCCAGTTGACCCAGCTCGCCTTCCACCGTCACATTAAACTGATGGGCATAATCCACCACCTGCTTGGTGAGGGCCACATTATCCTCATAATCGTGGTGAGAACCGTCGATCATGACAGAGGTAAAACCACCGTCAATACAGGATTTGCACAATTCAAAGGTATCGCCATGATCCAAATGCAGAGCGATGGGAAGTCCGGTTTCCTCCACCGCAGCCTCCACCAGCTTGACCAAATAGGTATGGTTGGCGTACTTCCGGGCGCCGGAGGAGACCTGAAGGATTAAAGGGGCCCTCAGCTTAGACGCGGCCTGGGTGATCCCCTGAATAATCTCCATATTGTTCACGTTGAACGCACCGACAGCATATCCACCCTCATAAGCCTTTTTAAACATTTCCGTAGTATTGACCAATGGCATTGCATAACAACTCCTTATCCGGTTTATTTGATAATCATTATACAATAGCTTGACCCAAATGAAAAGGGGGCAAATGTTAAAATTATGACAATTACAAAAAGGCTTATTTTGTAGTCTTTTCCAGGAAGCGCGCCGGCAAAGGCGGAGAGGCTTTGCAGACGGATGCAAAAAGAGGAAAGATTTGAAAAAGCCCCAAAGCAACGCAATGCGTGGGGAGGCGGAGAATTCCAAAGGGGGAACTCCCTTTGGTCGTTGCGGGGGAGGTGTAAGGAGGGGGGGAGTCGAAACACCCCCTCCTTTGCGCCTTTTGCCCACTTTTCCACGCACGGAAAAGTGGGTGCCCGCGCGGCATGAGCGCAAAAGAATAAGTTTCACAATTTCATTGAGTGAGAATTAGTCGCGAAAGCAAAATAAAAGGGGCGCTACGAAGAAATGGGCCGCACCGCGGCCCATCGGGGAACCCCTTGATAGGGTTCCCCACGCCCCAACAGTCCACCGGACTGTTAGGGCTCCCCTCCTGATCCTTATTGAACAAATAAGTGTTTCGCGTCCTGCGGAGGGCGAGGGGGGCTTTGCCCCTCCGCCCCACCACCTTTTGAAAAAGGTGGGCGAAAACTTTCGTTGGCTCTCTGTGGTTGTTTTTGCGTTTATGCAAAGCCACCTTCTTTTGCTTCTTGCTTCGATGTGGTATAATGTATCAAAAAACCCAAACTGGAAGGATTGGTTATTGTGCATCAGATTGCTTTTGAATCTATTGTCACGCAAAGCGGGATGGAAGCCGTCAGCCGCATGGCGGCGGAAATCTGGACAGAGCATTACGGGCCCATAATCGGCAATGCCCAAGTGAACTATATGCTGGAAAAATTTCAAAGCCCCGCGGCAATTGCCGGACAGATCAAAGAGGGATACGAATATTTTTTTCTATGCCAAAACGGGGAGAAAGAGGGGTACATGGGCATTCAGCCCCAAAACGGGAGGCTGTTTCTCAGCAAGCTGTACGTCCGAAAAAGCAGCCGCGGGCAGGGGGTTGCCCGGGCCGCCGCAGTGTTTGCACGGGATTTATGCCGCAGCCGAGGCTTGTCCGCAATTTGGCTGACGGTCAACCGAAACAACACCGGGGCAGTGTCAGCTTATAAAAAGCTGGGCTTTGAAGTGGTCCGGGAAGAAGCCGCCGATATCGGCGAGGGGTATGTGATGGATGATTACATCATGGAAATGCGGGTGTGAAGTTTGGAAGTGTTGGAAACGAAACGGCTGATTCTGCGGGATCTTCGGCCGCAGGATATAGCCGATTTTTATGCTTACGCAAAGGATCCGGCGGTTGGCCTGCCCGCTGGCTGGAAGCCCCATGAGAGCCTTGAAGAGTCCCGGGCCGTTCTTGCATGCTTGATCCGGGAGCAGGAACTTTGGGCGCTGGAGGATCGGGAAACAGGACGGGTGATCGGATCGGTAGGCCTGCACCAGGATCGGCGCAGGCAGAACGGTGACGTCCGAATGCTGGGCTATGTGCTGGCCCAGGGATATTGGGGCCGCGGGCTGATGCCTGAGGCGGTTCAAAGGGTTTTAGCGTATGGCTTTGAACGCATGGAACTGCAATTGGTTTCCGTTTGCCATTATCCCTTTAACGGCCGGTCGCGCCGGGTCATTGAGAAATGCGGTTTTGTGTATGAAGGAACCCTTCGCCGGGCTTTCCGCCGGTTTGACGGGGTTGTGTTGGATGAAATTTGCCACTCCATAACGCGCGAAGAGTATCTAGCCGCGTTTGCGGGACAAAAAGCTTTTGGCGATCAGCGCCAGCGGAAGGATCCATTAGAAAAGCCGAGCCCCCGGCGCGCATAAGCAGGTCAGACAACTAATGCCGTTTTGACTTCCCCGCCACACGGTTGCTGCATAATGTAAATACGGGGTGATGAATTGAAGCCATGTGAATTGACCATGAGCGTGACGGCGCTTGCGAATACGATTGCCTGCCGGCTGTCAGACGACCTTGTGCTAGCCGCCGCTCTTTTCACATAATTAGCGGACACGCTGGCAACGATTTCTGTCCAGCGTTCCATTTGCGATAAACAAAAAGAAAGGGAAGCTGCGACAAGCAGCTAAGGCGATAAATACCCCAAGAGTCCAGTGGACTATTGGGGTATTTGAAATGCTTCACCCAGGGATTTCTTTGCTTTCGCAAAGGCTATAGCAACGCTTTTTTCAACCCTATTTCATTAGCTTGACCATAACGGCCTTTTGGGCGTGGAGGCGGTTTTCCGCTTCCTCAAAAATTTCATCGGCGTGGGATTCAAAAATATCGGCCGTGATTTCCTCGCCCCGATGGGCCGGCAGGCAATGGAGCACCATGGCGTCAGATTTTGCGCGGGCCATGAGCCCTTCGTTGATCTGATAGCCCGCAAAGGCCGCTTTCCGCTTTTCGGCCTCGTCCTCCTGACCCATGGAGGCCCACACATCGGTGATCACCACATCCGCGTCCGCGGCGGCTTTTTGGGGATCGTCGAAGGAGGAAAAGCGCCCGGTTTCCCTAGCGAAGGCCAGCACCGTTTCAGCCGGCTCATAGCCCGCAGGATAGGCGACGGACACCTCCATGCCGGTTTTCAGGCCGCCGACGATAAGCGAGTTCATCATGTTGTTCCCGTCGCCAATGAAGCACAGCTTGAGGCCCTGCAATGCACCCTTCTTCTCCCGTATGGTCATAAGGTCGGCAAGCACCTGGCAGGGATGGCAGAAATCCGTCAGCCCGTTGATAATGGGAACGCTGCCCCATTGGGCCAGAGCCTCTACCTCCGCCTGCTGGAAAGTGCGGATCATGATGCCATCCAGGTACCGGGAAAGAACCCGGGCGGTGTCCTCCACCGGCTCGCCACGGCCAATCTGCAAATCGTGGGACGACAAAAACAGCGCCTTGCCTCCCAATTGGTACATTCCAACTTCAAAGGACACCCGGGTGCGGGTGGAAGCCTTTTGAAAAATCATACCCAAGGCTTTACCCGCCAAATGATGGTGCGTGATCCCGTGCTTATTTTCATATTTCAACTGGTCAGCGAGGTTCAAAATCTCGGTGATTTCCGCCGGGGAGAGATCCAGCAGCTTTAAAAGATGGTTCATGATCAGTTTCCTTCCTTTCCTTCCCTTAACACCCGGCCCAGGATGGCAAGACCCCGGTCGATTTCATCGTACGTTATGGTCAACGGCGGCAGCAGCCGCAGCTTTTGCTTGGCGGTGAGAATCAGCAGGCCCGCTTCCACACACCGGGCCGCAAGCGCCGGACCATTCTGACCGGCGACCTCCACCCCCAGCATCATGCCAAGGCCCGATACCGACTCTACCATGGGCATAGCGGCCAGCCGCTCTTTCAGGTACCGGCCCTTTTGGGTGACTTCGTCCAGAAAGTCCGGCGTTGTCACCCTCTCCAGCACATGGGCCGCCCCCGCGCACACCGCCAGGTTTCCCCCAAAGGTGGTGCCGTGGGTGCCTGGGGTGAAGGCGTCTTTCACGGTTTCCCCGCACAGGCAGGCGCCAATGGGCAGGCCGCCGCCCAGGCCCTTGGCCAGGGTGACGATATCGGGCTTTAGCCCGTAATGCTCGCAGGCCAGCAGTTTCCCTGTCCGGCCCACGCCGGTCTGCACCTCGTCAACGATCAGCAGCAGGTTCCGTTCCCGGCAGAGCCGCGCCGCCTGCTCCACAAAATCCCGGGAAAGAGGGATCACGCCTCCCTCCCCCTGCACCAGCTCCAGCATGACCGCGCAGGCCGTTTCGTCCGCTTCCCGGGAAAGGGCTTCTAGATCCCCCGCTTTGACATAGGCAAATCCCTCTAGGAAGGGGAAAAAGTAATTGTGCATAGCGTCCTGCCCAGTGGCGGTCAGGGTTGCCATGGTGCGGCCGTGAAAGGAATTCTTCAAGGTGATGATCTTGCTCTTGCCTTCGCCAACCGCATCATAGCTGTGTTTGCGCGCCAGCTTAATGGCGCACTCGTTGGCCTCCGCCCCGGAATTGCAGAATAATACCTTGGAAAACCCCGTTTTTTCGCTCTGTCTCCGGGCAAGAGACGCCTGCACTGGGCTGTAATACAAATTCGATATATGGGACACAGCCGTCAGCTGCCGGGACACCGCTTTCACCCAGCCTTCATCAGCGTACCCCAGCGAATTGACGCCGATCCCGGAGGTAAAATCAACATATTCCCGACCGTTTACATCCACCGCAACCGCCCCATGCCCGGAAGCGATAGCGACGGGAAAGCGGTTGTAGGTTGCCATGATATGACTCTGGTCAGCATTGCGAACCTCGTCAAAGGTCATGTTCATCTCTTCTTTCTTAAAAGAACATTGTTCCAACGCCTTGGTCGGAAAACATCTCGATCAAAATGGAGTGGGGAATTCGCCCGTCAATAATATGGGTGCGGGCGACGCCCCGGCGAACCGCCTCCACACAGCAGTCAATTTTGGGGATCATACCCCCGGAGATAATGCTTTTCTGCTTCAGCGCGGGGACTTCGCTGACATTGACCACGGGAATTAAGGTGTTTTCATCATCCTTATTCTCCAGCAGCCCTCGGATATCGGTCATCAAAATCAGTTTTTCCGCCTTCAGCTCCGCGGCGATCCGGGCGGCGGCGGTGTCGGCGTTGATATTATAGGTCTGGCCCTTTTCGTCCGCCCCTACGGTGGCGATAATGGGTACATAGCCCGCTGCAATGGCGTCGTTGAGAATGGAAACGTTGACCTGTTCCACCTCGCCCACCAGACCGACATCGGGTGTTTCCAGCTTTTTGGCCTTGAGCATTCCCCCGTCCAGCCCGCACAGGCCGATCGCTCTGCCGCCGCAGTTGTCAATGAGCTGCACCAGGTCCTTGTTCACCTTGCCCGCCAACACCATCTGAACGATCTCCACCGTTTCCTCATCGGTATACCGAAGACCGCCGACAAACCTGCTCTCCTTGCCGATTTTTTGCAGCATCTGGGTGATTTCCGGACCGCCCCCGTGGACTAGCACCACATGGATGCCCACAGATTGCAGAAGAACAATATCGGTCATGACCGCATTCTTTAATTCCTCATTGATCATGGCGTTGCCGCCGTATTTCACCACAATGGTTTTGCCGTGCCACTGCTGAATATAGGGCAGGGCCTGGACCAGCACGTCGGCCCGCTCCTGGTTGGAAATGATTTTTGGTTCCGTCATGGCGTTCGCCCTCCCTTTCAGGTTCTGTAATCCCCGTTGATTTTCACGTAATCGTAGGTCAGATCGCAGCCATATGCCGTTGCAGCGGAAGTTCCGTCCCGCAGGGTAATGGAAACGGTGATCTCGTCTTCTTTCAGCACCCGTGCGGCGAGTTCCTCCGAAAAATCAATTCCCGCCCCGTTTTGGCAGACGGTGATTTCCCCCGCTTTGGAGGAAAACGCCACGTCTACTTGGTTGATATTTACCGGCACGCCGGCGTACCCAATGGCGCAGAGCACCCGGCCCCAGTTGGCGTCGGCCCCGAACATGGCGGCCTTGAACAGGGACGAGCCGATCACGCTCTTCGCCACAGCGCGGGCCGAAGCGTCGTTTGCCCCGCCGGTCACTTGGCAGACCAGCAGCTTGGTGGCTCCTTCCCCGTCCTTTGCAACATCCCGCGAAAGCGTCCGGCACAGGTCGGTAAGGGCTTCCACAAAGGGGGCGAAGGAGGGGCTTTCCTCTGCGATTGCCTCGTTGCCCGCGAGACCGGAGCAAAGGATGGAAACCATGTCGTTAGTGGAAGTGTCCCCGTCCACGCTGACCATATTGAAGGTATCGGCCACGGCGAGATGGAGGGCTTTGTCCAGCGCTGCCGGCTCCACCGCCGCGTCGCAGGTGAGGAAGCACAGCATGGTGGCCATGTTGGGATGGATCATGCCGCTGCCCTTGGCGATGCCCCCCATGCGGCAGGACCTGCCGCCAAGGGTGCATTCCAGCGCGTAGGACTTCTCCATGGTATCGGTGGTCATGATGGCCTTAGCCGCGTCGGAGCCGCCGGAGAGGGAAAGGGCTTTTCCCAAGGCCTGTTCCGCATTGGCAATGGGTTCGATGGGCAGCGGCTGCCCGATGACTCCGGTGGAGGCAACAATGACATCCGACGGCTTAACGCCCGCGGCGCGGGCGGCGATTTCGCACATTTGGCGGGCCTTTTCTTCCCCGTCGGCATTGCAGGTGTTGGCGTTGCCCGAGTTGCAGATGACCGCCTGGGCATGGCCGTTTTGCAGGTTTTCTTTCGTCACCAAAATCGGCGCGCCCTTCACCAGGTTCTGGGTGTACACCGCCGCGGCAGTGCACAGGACCTCCCCCTTGATCAACGCCAAATCCAGCTTGGAACGGTTTTTGCGAATGCCGCAATGAACGCCCGCCGCTGTAAAACCTTTCGGCGCGGTCACGCCGCCGTCAATATATGAAAACATGAGTGAAATCCCTCTTTCGTCGTTAAAATGCCGGGGGAACCAGCTGCAAGCCCTCGGTTTCGGAAAGCCCGAAGGCCAGATTCATGTTCTGCACCGCCTGGCCCGCTGCGCCCTTCACCATATTATCAATGGTGGAGGCTACCACCAGCGTGCCGGTACGTTCGTCCATATGCAGGGAAATATCGCACAGATTGGTGAATTTCACATTGCGCAGATTCGCGGTTTCTCCTTTGGGCAAAACCCGCACAAAGGGTTCATGCCCGTAGGCCGCTTGGTAAGCGTCCCGAAGCTGTTCCTCTAAAACGCCGGGGCACAGCCTTGCGTACATGGTGGACACGATTCCCCGGTTGACGGGAAGCAGATGGGGCACAAAGGTCAGCTTCACAGGCGTTCCCGCCGCGTCGGACAGGGTTTGCTCGATTTCGGGGGTGTGCCGGTGCGCGGCAACCTTATAGGGAGAAAAGGCCTCGTTGCAATCGGGAAAATGCGTGGTTTGGGAAAGGCCCCGGCCCGCGCCCGTCACGCCGCTTTTGGAATCAATAACCAGCCCCTGAGGTTGGATCAGCCCCTGCTTCAGCGCAGGCCAGAGGCCCAGCGCGGCAGAGGTGGGATAGCAGCCCGGATTGGCGATGAGCTTTTTGCCCTTGATCTCGTTTCGATACAGCTCCGGCAGGCCGTAAACCGCTTCCCCATGCAGCGCCTTGTCCTTAAATCCGGCGCCGTACCATTCCTCGTATTCTTCCTCAGCCCGCAGGCGGAAATCCGCTCCCAGGTCGATGAACACCTTTCCCAGATCGTGGCATTCCTTTGCCAAATTCTCCGACAGCCCGTGGGGCAGGCAGGCGAACACCACGTCGCATTTTTCCGCCAGCGCCGACTGGTTCTCGCAGACCAGATCGCACAGCCCCTGGTAGGAGGGATACACCTCCGACAGGGCTTTCCCTTCAAAGCTGACGGAAGAAATCCCCGCGATCTCCGCTTGGGGGTGGGCCAGCAACAGCCGGACCAGCTCCGCGCCGGCATACCCAGTGGCCCCGACGACTCCCGCTTTTATGCTCATGCTTTTTCCTCCTTCTCCTGCTTAAGCCACGCTTCCAGCGCCGCCGCTTCCTTCATCACGCACTGAGGCGCGGGGCCGCCGTCCACCGTCCGGCGGCTGACGCAGGCGGAAAGACTAATGGCGTCATACACGCCGGTGTCAAATAATCCACAAATCGTTTGGTATTCCTCCAGCGGCAGGGTTTCCAGCGTCAAGCCCTTGTCGATGCACAGGGCGACCAGTTCCCCGGCGGCCTTGTACGCATCCCGGAAGGGCAGGCCCTTGCCCACCAAATAATCGGCACAGTCGGTGGCGTTGATAAAGCCCTTCGCCGCCGCCGCCCGCATATTATCCGGCAGCACCTTCATGGTCTCCAGCATGGGGATCATGGTATCGACGCAGAGCTTCACCGTGTCCACCGCGTCAAAAACGGCTTCCTTATCCTCCTGCATGTCCTTGTTATAGGCCAGGGGCAGGCCCTTCATCATGGTCAGCAGCGTCATGAGATCCCCAAACACCCGGCCGGATTTGCCCCGCACCAGCTCGGCGATATCGGGGTTCTTCTTCTGAGGCATGATGCTGGAGCCGGTGGCAAACGCGTCGTCCAGCTCGATGAACTTGAACTCCCAGGAGCACCATAGAATGATCTCCTCCGCAAACCGGGACAGGTGCACCATGACAATCGACAGGGCCGACGCTAACTCGAGAGCAAAATCCCG
This sequence comes from uncultured Clostridia bacterium, assembly GCA_944383495.1. Taxonomy (GTDB): domain Bacteria; phylum Bacillota; class Clostridia; order Oscillospirales; family Acutalibacteraceae; genus CALWPT01. The sequence continues at coordinate 32,497 of CALWPT010000002.1, forward strand.
GTCGGAAACCCCGTCCAGGCTGTTATGGGAAATCCCGTCCATCCCAAGGGCCCGGGCGCAGCCCTCCCGGTCTAGGGGATAGGTGGTACCCGCCAGGGCGCCGCTGCCCAGAGGCGATACGTTCATACGCCGCTTGCAGTCTGAAAGGCGGGACAGGTCCCGTTTGAACATTTGGGCATAAGCCAGCAGATGGTGGCCAAAGGTGATGGGCTGGGCCCGCTGCAAATGAGTGTACCCCGGCATAACGGCGGCGCTGTAGGCCTTGGCCTTCTCCACCAAAACGCCCATGAGCCGGCAAAGCAGCGCTTCCAGCTCCTCCGTTTCCGACCGCAGGTACAGCCGCAAATCCAGCGCCACCTGGTCGTTGCGGCTGCGAGCGGTGTGGAGCCGCTTACCGGCGTCTCCCACCCGGGCGGTGAGTTCTCCCTCCACGAAGGTGTGGACATCCTCCGCCTGGGGGTCGATGGACAGCCTGCCGGACAAAATATCCTCCAAAATTCCCGTCAGCCCGGCGACGATTTTTTCCTTGTCCTCCATGGAAATAATCCCTTGCGCGCCCAGCATGGACGCATGGGCGATGGAACCGGCAATGTCCTCCTTGACCATGCGGCTGTCAAAGGAAATCGACGAATTGAAATCGTTGGTTCTGCTGTCCAGCTGGCCCTTAAAGCGCCCGGCCCAAAGCTTCATATTGATCCAACTCCATTGCTCGTAATATAGGAAAGCGGGGCCGGCGTCACCGACGGCCCCAAAGTCGCTGAAAATGCTTTAGTCCAGTTTATCCTGGAGCATGGCCTTGACCTTGATGGGCAGGCCAAACAGGTTGATGAACCCGGCGGAATCCTTCTGGTCGTACACGTCGTCCTCGTCAAAGGTGGCGATTTCCTCGCTGTAGAGGGAATAGGGCGAGGTGATGGCGGCGTTGATTATGTTGCCTTTATAGAGCTTGAGCTTCACATCGCCTGTGACAAATTCCTGGGTTTTGTCCACAAAAGCGGACAAAGCTTCCCGCGCCTGGGTGTACCACTGGCCATAGTATACCATGTCGGCAAACTTCCCCGCAAGCTCCTGCTTTAAGTGCATGGTTTCCCGGTCGATGCAGATGGTTTCCAGCGCGGCGTGAGCGTGGTACAAAATCGTGCCGCCGGGGGTCTCGTACACACCCCTGGATTTCATGCCCACCAGCCGGTTTTCCACCATGTCGATGATGCCGATGCCGTTGGCGCCGCCCAGCTCGTTAAGCCTTTCGATGAGGGAGACCCCGTCCATCTGCACGCCGTCCAGCGCCGTGGGAATGCCCTTTTCAAAGGAAAGGGTGATGTAAGTAGGATGATCGGGCGCTTTTTCTGGGGAAACACCCAACTCCAGAATCTTATCGTACATGGGCTCGTTGGCGGGATTCTCCAGATCCAGCCCCTCATGGGACAAATGCCACAGGTTTTTATCCTTGGAATAATTGGTCTCCCGGGTGATTTTCAGCGGAATATTGTGCTTTTCCGCGTACTCGATTTCCTCTTCCCGGGATTTGATGTTCCAGATCCGCCAGGGGGCGATGATTTTCATGTTGGGCGCAAAGGCCTTGATGGCCAGCTCAAACCGCACCTGGTCGTTGCCCTTGCCGGTGCAGCCATGACAGATAGCGTCGGCTCCCTCGGCCTTGGCAATCTCCACCAGCCGCTTGCCGATGATGGGCCGGGCAAAGGAGGTGCCCAGCAGGTACTGGCCCTCGTACACCGCGCCGGCCTTCAGCGTCGGCCAGATGCAGTCCTCCACGAACTCCTTCTTCAAATCCTCGATGTAGAGCTTGGAGGCGCCGGTTTTGATAGCCTTTTCCTCCAGCCCCGACAGTTCCGTGCCCTGGCCCACGTCGGCTGCCACAGCGATGACCTCGCAGTTATTGAAATTTTCCTTCAGCCAGGGGATGATGATAGACGTATCCAATCCGCCGGAGTAGGCGAGAACCACTTTCTTAATCTCAGACATGATGATGACCTCCTGCATTTCTTTGATTATAATTATACGCACACCAATGAAAAAAGCAAGTCAAAAATGAATTTTTATGCAAAAACTATGCATATTTGGTACATTCCACAAACCCTGTTCCACAAGGCGCGGCAATTTGGTGCGAATCACCAGGCGGCGGGGCTTGCGTAATGGATACAGTATACTATGGCTGTGAATATTTTGCAAGCCAGAAAAAGGGATGCGTCTTTCAAATACAGCCGAACCTGCCGCCGAGCCGCTGTTGGAAAGACCCATGCACGAGCTTTGACAGCAAACCGCCTTCATTGGCGCAGCTTGGTTTATCCTTTTCTAATATGGTTTTTTCCAGCATCTGGAGGCAGCCTAAGCAAAAAAATTTCCGGCGCCCGTTTCTGGAGCCGCCGGAAGTGTAGTGTTGTCTTATTCCTTTACCAGCACCGTCTGAATCGCACCCCAATATGCCCGGTGATAATCGTTATTATACCATTTGGATATGCCATCGTCATTCACAATGCAGGCGGGATCCAGATCCTGGGCGTACAGCTTCTTGCATATGACAACTAGCCGCGCCTCCTCAAAGTAAACGGTATGATTAGCGAACACCGGCGTCAGACCGGTTTCCTTGATCTTATCGACATCCCTGCCCGATGTGCTGCCGCAGATTTTATGAATATCCCTGCGGCCTCCATAAAAGCTGAGGGAAAAGTAATCGCTGTTTTCTAAGAAGTCATAGGTATACCGGGTAGGCCGGATCACAATCATGGCGCATTCCTTTCCCCACATTTCCCCCATAAAGCCCCAGCTTGCGGTCATCATGTTGCATTTGGTCTCATCGCCGGCAGCCACCAGCATCCATTCGTCGGCAATCATTTTCATAACATTGCCTTCCATATTTTTTGCGCTTATTTCCTGAAACATACCTTAACAGCCCCTTACTTATTTCAATTGTATATAAGTATACTATGCGGCGCTGAAAAAAGAAAGTCTTATTCTGGCTGAACAGTCTTTGATTTCAAAAAAGGCTTCTCAGGCCGTTATGGATTTTCGGCCTACTCCTCTGAAGCGTCTTGGAAGCAGCCGTCCCGCGTTCTTGGGCGCCCAAAGCATAAGAAGCGGGCGGCCCTGCCGGGCCGTCCGCTTTCAATTGCCGCACAGCAGTCATCGTCGAGGAAGGCCGCTTTCAAGAAACCTTCGTTTCCCGCCATCTGACAAATGCTCCGTGCGGCGTTTTATCCGAGCTTGGAACGCTTGCCTTTTTACGATTCGCTCATACAACGGTGACGGATGCGTCACAGCATCTGTAATCCGTATCAATATAATGCGCGATCAAGCGGGCCTTAAGGTTCCTAGAATTGCATATTCCGTTGGGGGCGCAGCTGGAAACGTCCAGATCCTCTGGAAGCACGAACTTGATGCATTTGACCAAAATGTCCCGGCAGCCGGAATAATTGTGCGCCGGAATAGTGATGGCCTTCATTCCCCGCTGGAACTCTTTGCCGCATGGGGCAACCTCCGTCAAAACAACCGCCAGGGCCACCCGCTTGCCCGGACAAACATTTTTAACGGTTGCATTCAAAGGCTTTGTCCGCCGTCCAGGAAAGCAGCGCCAGGGTGACCACAAAGCTTTTGGTATACCGCGTGCGGTACATGTACATAACGGCAAACAGCAGACCGATGAGCAGGGAACATCCCACACAGAGCAGAAATTCCGGAACAGATATGACACTGGTCATTTCGGTATCAAAAATCCCCTGAAACATTGTATTAAGCATAAAGAACGCCTCCTTGTTTCTGAAGTAAAATTGTTTTTTGATAGGCTGTGCCGTATTTTGAAAAGGACGTCCGGTAAATCTGAGCCCGCGTTAGGAAATGGGTCAGCCAAAGAGGAATTCCGCCAGCCGTCTTAATTTCCATCAGCGTTAGCCCCTTTTCCAGCAGGGAAACGCCATAGGCGTCGGAGTCCAGGGAAAGATCCTGCCGCCGGCTCAGAATATTTTCGTCAAAGGTCACCCGGAAGTCACCGCCGTCGAAGGCATGGTACGCCTCCCGTTCGTAGGAAAGAAATACGACAGGGCGCAGGTCCCCGTAATATTGCCGGAAATACTCGATTTCATCCGCAATTTGAGAGCGGGCAGGCAGCGAATTTCCGCCGCATAAGCTGTCCATAGCCTTTTGGTACGGTAAGACAAGCCTTCGTTTATACACCACGGATTGGTATTTTTTTTCAGTTCCAAAAACACAGGATCCTCCGGCCCTGGCCGCTGGTAGCTGCGCATCCGCAGTTTTTCCTTATAGGCCGGTTTTTCAATAGACCGGCGGATCAGCCGGAAGGTCCCAGTATCAAAATAGAGGTTGCGGATGGTCGTGCGCCCGTATTGATCCAACGCCATGTAGGGCGCCATTGTCCGCAGGACCGCTTCCTTTTGCCGTTGGGTCAGCAGATATTTTAATTCATACCGTTTAAAAATTGCCTGATAGGTCATTGCCCGTTCCTCCTTGTGCTCCCATTGTAAAGATATTGTAAAACACCAACCCTAACTGGAGTTAAAATGCAAAAAAAATTTTACGGCGCTGTTCAAAAATCCGTGGGTGCCAATCAGACAGATGACAAATCCAATAACAAATGGTAAAATACCTATAATCATATTTTGTTCTAATTCTTTTAACTTGATTTAATGTCCAGCTGTTATATAAAAAATAAATTTATATGCAGCTTACTGTTAGGACAGGAAGGGACGGTCCGATGAGAATATTGCTGGTGGAAGATAAAAGTCGCTCTCTAGGGCGATCACGGCGATTCTGGAAAAAACAACTATTCTGTGGACGCGGTGTACGACGGAGCAGATGCGCTGGCGTATTTAGAGGCGGACAATTATGACGGTGTGCTTTTGGACATTATGCTGCCAAAGGTAGACGGCATTACTGTTTTAAAAACGATCCGGGAAAAGGGGAACCTGATCCCTGTGCTGATGCTCACAGCCAAATCCGAGGTGGAGGATAAGGTGTTGGGCCTGGATTCCGGCGCCAACGATTATCTGACAAAGCCCTTTGCCGCCCAAGAACTGCTGGCGCGGATTCGGGCCATGACCCGCAGCCACGCGGCGCAGCCCGACTCCCGGATGCGAATGGGTAATATCACGTTGGACCGCGCGACCTTTGAGCTTTCCTCCCCTGCCGGAAGCTTTCGGCTGGCCAATAAGGAGTTCCAACTGCTGGAAATGCTGATGCGCAACCCGCGAACGTTGATTTCCGCCGAACGGTTTTTGGAAAAAATTTGGGGGTATGACAGCGAAGCAGAAATCAATGTGGTCTGGGTATACATCTCTTATCTGCGCAAAAAGCTGGCCGCGCTGCACGCAAATCTTCAAATCACGGCTGTTAGAAACGTGGGATATGCTTTGGAGGAAGCCAAATGATCAGAAAGCTTCGCATAAAATTTATTTTGCTCTCCATGTTTTCCCTTTTGCTGATGCTCATGGTGATTATGGGAACTGTCAGCGTGCTGAATTACCGCAAGATTGTCGCCAATGCGGACAGCACCCTCGCGATCCTTCGGGAAAACGGCGGTAGATTCCCCAAACCGGACAAGTCCATAGGAGACTGGGAGAAAGGCCCAAAGGGAATATCCCCAGAGCTTCCTTATGAATCTCGATACTTTTCGGTGCGGATGGATGCCTTTGGCATGGTAATTTCAGCGGACACGGGGAAAATTGCCGCTGTAGACACAGCCACCGCTATGGAGTTTGCGCAAACCGTTTGGGAGGAAGGAAAGGAAAAGGGCTTTGTGGGGGAATATCGGTATGTGACGCAAGCTTCAACGGAGGATACGCAAATTATTTTTCTGGACTGCGGAAGGAGTCTTTCCACCTTCCGGTCCTTTGTGTTTACCAGCTGCTGGATATCCCTTCTGGGACTTTTGGCCGTGCTGATTCTTCTGGTTTTTCTTTCCGCACGGATTGTAAAGCCGGTTGCGGAAAGCTATGAAAAGCAAAAGCGGTTTATAACCGACGCCGGGCACGAAATCAAAACCCCCATTACCATTATTGACGCAGACGCAGAGGTGCTGGAACTGGATCTTGGTGAAAACGAGTGGCTTCGAGATATCCGGATACAAGCCAAACGGCTAGCGGCCCTGACAAATGATTTGATTTTCCTATCCCGTATGGAAGAGGAGCAGGTTCAACTCCAGATGATTGAATTTCCCTTTTCCGATCTGGTAAGCGAAACAGCACAGTCCTTTCAGGCGCTGGCCAAAGCTCAAAACAAAACCTTCACGGTTCATATCCAGCCGATGATTTCTCTGTACGGAGATGAAAAAGCGCTGCGCCAGCTGGTTTCCATCCTGTTGGACAACGCCCTGAAATATTCGGAAGCGGACGGCGATATATCCCTGTCATTGAAAAAGGAAGGGAAAACCGTCTGCCTTTCGGTGTATAACACGACAGCGTCCGTTTCCCGCGAGCAGCTGTCACATCTGTTCGACCGGTTTTACCGAGCCGACCCGTCCCGGAATTCCCGTACCGGCGGATACGGGATCGGGCTTTCCATCGCCAAGGCAGTCGTTTCCGCGCACAGGGGAAAAATCACCGCCCATACGCAGGACGGCCATTCCCTGTTAGTGACCGTGTTGTTGCCTGTGTAAAACCTTTCCTAAACAGCTCTGCGGCAGCAACGGCGCAAAAAAACAACCGGAAGGCTTTACGCTTTCCGGTTGAAACGGCTTTGCTTTCACCGCCGGCAATTTGCGGGTTATCTGCCCAAAGGCCGACGGTTTTTGGGGGGATTTCTCAATACGGCTGGCCAAAGGCTTCAAAAGGGAGCCAGGTCCCCCCTCCCTTTATAGCATCAGCGCCGAGCCTGCGCGGGACTCGTCCATAGGCCGATGGTCCAGCTTCCAAAGGGTTTTATTCCTCCCCATTATTTTTTCGGTACCGAATATAATCTTCCAGAATAATCACCGCTGCAACTGCGTCTACTACCTGCTTGCGTTTTTTGCCTCGGGTATCGGTGGCGTTTAAGTATTGATGCGCCGACACGGTCGTACACCGCTCGTCGAACAGCACGGTTTGAATCCCACATATGGCCTCCAGCCGTTCTGCCATCGCCTGACACGCCTGCGCCCGCTCTCCGCTGGAACCGTCCATATTTTTCGGCAGACCCACGACAATGCGCTCAGCTCCTTGTTCCTTCGCAATGCGGGCCAGCTCCTCCAGCAGCTGATCCTCCCGCCGCTCATGGATCACGCACAGGGGCGACGCAAGCGTTTCCGCTGGATCGCACAACGCGACCCCCGTACGGGCCATTCCTAAATCGACGGACATGATCCGCATATACCGCCCTCCTTTAATCGAACCGGTTTTTCTCCCGGTTCTCCTTTTTCCACCAGCTTTGCAGGCTCATGACGTTCATATCCGCTGGAATATGGGTGCAGTCGTTTTCCAGCACGAATTGGGCCGGCTTGCCCGGCTCGAGCTTCACCATGCTGATGGCGGTGTTGGAGCACCATTCCACCTCATGGATTTGCTCCAGGGGCCAGCCCTTCAGCCAGCACAGGGCGTTGCGAATGGCGCAGCCATGGGAGCAGACCGCCACGGTTTTTCCCTCATTTTTCTCAATGATTTCCGTCAGCGCCTCCCGCATGCGGGCAAACACCTGCGCCATGCTCTCCCCGCCCGGCGCTTGGAACAAATGAGGCGCGTTAGACCAGTTTTGCGCCTCCAATGGGTACTCCATGGGAAAATCGGCAAATCGAATGCCTTCCAGCTCCCCGATGTGAATTTCCTTCAATCTTTGGTCGGTAATAATGGGCAAATGATGATACCGGTTGACCGCTTTTGCCGTTTCCATCGCCCGCTTGAGAGGACTGGAATAGACAGCGTCCAGCGGGATGTCCCGGCACCGCTCGGCCAAGAGCTCCAGCTGCCGGCGGCCGTTCTCCGTCACGTCCGAATCCGTCCAGCCCTGGAACACCCGCTTGACGTTTCCCTCCGCTTCGCAATGGCGGACCAACAACAGGGTCATTCCCATAGCTTGGCCGCCCCCGTCAGCTCGGATATATTCGACAGGCCCTGCTCGCGAACGTATTCCTCCATCCCGTCAATGATCTTCAACGGCGTGAAGGGATCGGTGAACATAGCGGTGCCCACCTGAATGGCGGAGGCCCCCGCCAGCATCATCTCCACCCCGTCCTGCCAGGAGGCGACGCCGCCCAGACCAATAATGGGGATTTGTACCTGCCGGTACACCTCGCTGACCATGCGCACCGCCACGGGAAATACAGCCGGACCGGACAGACCGCCGGTGTTGTTCCGCAGAATCGGGCGGCGGGTCTTGATGTCAATCCGCATGCCGGTCAGGGTGTTGATCAGGGACAACGCGTCGGCCCCCTCTGCCTCCACCGCCTTGGCAATCTCCCCGATATCAGCCACATTGGGGGACAGCTTCACAATCAGCGGTTTTTTGCAAACCCTTCTCACTTCCCTTGTCACAGCCGCGGCGGAGTCGGCGCACACGCCGAAGGCCGCGCCCCCCTGCTTGACGTTGGGGCAGGAGATGTTCAATTCAATCATATCGGTCTTTGACTCGGAAAACTTCTCCACCGTGGCGCAGGTTTCTTCTACGGTGCTCCCCGCCACATTGGAAATCACCACCGTCCCCTGCTTCAATATCCAGGGCAGGTCGAATTCCAGCACGTGGTCAACGCCGGGATTTTCCAGCCCGACGCTGTTGAGAATTCCCGACGGGGTCTCCGCGATTCGAGGTGCAGGATTGCCGCTGCGGGTGTGGAGAGTGGTTCCCTTGCAGCTCACGCCCCCCAGTTTCCCAATGGGATAGAGCCTGTTGTATTCCCGCCCGAACCCATAGGCTCCCGACGCGGCAATAACCGGGTTTTTGAAATCCACCCCGGCGATGGTCACTTGTAATAGACTCATTCCCAAATCACCTCTTTCGCGTTGAACACCGGCCCGTTTTTGCAGACGTGAGCGTTGCCGGTGACGTACATGGGATTTTTGTTTTTGCAGGCGCAGGTTAAGCAGGCGCCGATGCCGCAGCCCATGCGCTGCTCCAAAGAAACCTGGCAGGGAATGCCGTTCTCCTCCGCGATGGCAGCGACGTTCTTCAGCATGGGGATGGGGCCGCAGGCCAGGATCAGGCCGCATGTGCCTTCCGCGATTTTCTGTTTCAGCACATCGGTGACAAAGCCGTGATGACCAAAGGAGCCGTCGTCAGTGCAGATATGGACAGCACCGCACGCGGCGGCAAAATCATCGGCCAAAATCATGAGATTCCTTGTCCGAAAGCCCAAAATCGCCGTGGGATTTTTCAGCGCCTTGGCGGTTTGCAGCATGGGCGGCGTCCCGATGCCGCCGCCGATAAGAACCGCATTCTCCGGGGCGTTTTTCAGCTTAAAGCCCTGCCCCAGGGGGCCTAAAATCTCTAAGTTTTCCCCCGCTTTTCGCTGGCTCAGCCAGGCGGTTCCTTCCCCCTTGACCTCGTACACCAACCGCAGGGTATCCTCCCCGATTTCGCAAATGGAAATAGGACGGCGCAGGGTTTTCGCCCCGCACCGGATGTTAACAAACTGGCCGCAGGCAGCCGCTCTGGCCATATCGGCGCTTTGCACGGTCAGATCAAAAAAGCCGGGGCCGATGGGCTCATTTGCCGCAATGGGACACACGCGTTCCATATAATTCATACATTTCTCGTGACCTTCTCCGGCGGAAAATGGGACGGCCCGGCCGCCCGCCGGAGCAGCCGGGAGAGAATTGGTTGGATTTTAGATTTTTGTGATGTCCACCAATGGAATATCGTCGATGCTCCGTTCGGAGGCCAGGCAGGAGAGCATAGCGTTTGCCGTGTCAATGGAGGTGAAGCAGGGAATCGCCCGTTCCACCGCCTTTCGGCGAAGCTTCACGTCGTCAAATTGGGGCAGCCGGCCTTTTGCGGAGGTGGATACCACATAGTCTACCTTATTATTTTCCAATAGATCCGCGGTATTCGGCCCGCCCTCGTGCATTTTCCGCACAGACGACGCCGGAATCATATTTTTATTCAGCAGGTTAGCGGTGCCGGAGGTGGCGTAAATATCAAAGCCCAGCTGGGCAAACTTGTCCGCCACGGGGATGACCTCCTGCTTATCCGTGTCCCGAACCGTGATGAGCACGCCGCCGGTGCGCTTCATTTTGAAGCCTGCCGCCACTAGGCCCTTGTACAGTGCGTCGCCAAAATTATCGGCGATGCCCAGCACTTCCCCGGTGGACTTCATTTCAGGGCCCAGCTGGGTATCCAGATCCTGTAGCTTCTCAAAGGAGAATACCGGCACCTTGACCGCGACCATCCTTCCTTCCGGATACAGCCCGGTACCGTAGCCCATATCGGCGAGCTTCTCTCCCATCATGCAGCGGGTGGCCAAATCCACCATGGGGACTCCCGTCACCTTGCTGATATAGGGCACTGTCCGGGAGGACCGGGGATTCACCTCAATGACATACACCTCGTCGTTATACACCACATACTGGATGTTCACAAGGCCCACCACGTTCAAGGCCTTGGCAAACCGGCCGGTGTAGTCCACGATAATGTCCTTCAGCCGCTGGGACAGGGTCTGCGTAGGATACACGGAAATCGAGTCGCCGGAATGAACGCCCGCCCGCTCAATGTGCTCCATAATGCCGGGGATCAGGTAATCCTGTCCGTCGCAGATGGCGTCCACCTCCACCTCCTTGCCCATCATGTATTTATCAATGAGCACAGGATTTTCCAGCTCGTGGGAGGTAATAATTTTCATGTATTCCACCACGTCGGGCTCGCCGTGGGCGATGATCATGTTCTGGCCGCCCAGAACGTAGGAGGGCCGCAGCAGCACCGGATACCCGATCTCTTCGGCGGCCTTGACCGCCTCCTGGGTGGTAAACACAGTGCGCCCCACCGGACGGGGGATGCCAAGCCGTTCCACCAGCTCATCGAACCGTTCCCTGTCCTCGGCCTCGTCAATGGCGTCTGGATTGGTGCCCATGATGGGCACGCCCATCTTTTTCAAAGCCTTGGTCAGCTTGATGGCGGTCTGCCCGCCGAACTGCACCACCACCGCGTCGGGTTTTTCCACATCAATAACGGCTTTCACGTCCTCTGGCGTCAGAGGATCGAAATACAGCCGGTCAGATGTGTCGAAGTCGGTGGACACGGTTTCGGGATTGTTATTGACGATGACCGTCTCGCACCCCAGCTTACGCAAGGAATTGACGCAGTGAACCGAGCAATAATCAAACTCGATGCCCTGCCCGATGCGGATAGGGCCGGAGCCGAACACAATGATCTTTTTCCGTCCGGTGTGGTGGCTGGAAATATACAGGCCGGCTTCGTCCTCTTCGTCCCACGTGGAGTAAAAGTAAGGCGTCTGCGCGTCGAACTCGGCGGCGCAGGTATCCACCATTTTAAACACGGCTCTGCGTTTCACTGGCGGCTTTTGCCCGCTGAGGACTTCAATGGTTTTATCCAGAAAGCCCATATGCTTGGCTTTCAGATACAGCTCCTTCGTCAGATTTTCTTCCGCCAGGGCTTTTTCCATTTCAGCGATGTTCTTCAGCTTGGACTGGAACCAAAAATCAATCTGTGTGATATCGAAAATCTCCCGGAAGCTCCAGCCGCGCTTGAGGCATTCGTAGACGACGAAAATCCGCTCGTCATCAGATTTTTGAAGCTCCTCCACCAGTTCGTCGTGATCCATTTCCGCAAATTTTGGCAAGGAGGGCGTGTCAAGCCCCAGCTCGATGGAACGCACGGCCTTCATGAACGCAAGCTCAAAAGAATTGCCGATGGACATGACCTCGCCTGTGGCCTTCATTTGGGTGCCCAGCCTGCGCTTGGCGTAGACAAATTTGTCAAAGGGCCATTTGGGGAATTTTAACACACAGTAGTCAATAGCAGGCTCGTTGCAGGCGTAGGTGCAGCCGGTGACGGCATTGACGATTTCATCCAGCCGGTACCCAACGGCAATCTTGGTAGCTACCTTGGCGATGGGGTATCCCGTCGCCTTAGACGCCAACGCCGACGACCGGGACACCCGGGGGTTAACCTCAATGACGGCGTATTCCTTCCCGTCCGGCCGCATAGCGTACTGCACGTTGCATCCGCCCTCCACGCCGAGGGCGGTGACGATATTCAAAGCGGAAGAACGCAGGGTGTTGCATTCCACGTCGGTCAGCGTCTGGGCGGGGGCAACGACAATGGAATCTCCCGTGTGGATGCCCACCGGGTCAATATTTTCCATGGAACAAACGGTGATGCAGTTGCCCGCCGCATCCCGAATCGCCTCAAATTCAATTTCCTTCCAGCCGGCAATGCATTTTTCAATCAGCACCTGATGGATCATGGACGCCCGCAGACCGCCTTCGCTGATCTCCCGCAGTTCGGCCTCATCATAGGCAAAGCCGCCGCCGGTGCCCCCCAGGGTGTAGGCCGGCCGAACCACCACAGGATAGCCGATGGAAGCCGCAAATTCCACCGCGTCTTCAATGGTTTCCACCACCTTTGAGGCGATGCAGGGCTCTCCGATCGCGGTCATGGTATCCTTAAACGCCTGCCGGTCCTCCGCCTTCTTAATGGTTTCCGGGTTGGCGCCCAACAGCTTGACCCCATGACGCTCCAAAAATCCGTCAGCCGACAGAGCCATGCCCAGGTTCAGCCCCGTCTGCCCTCCCAGCGTAGCAAGGAGCGAATCAGGCTTTTCCAGTTCGATGACCCGTTTCACCACTTCCAGCGTCAGGGGCTCTATGTAGATTTTATCAGCCATGGTTTTGTCGGTCATAATGGTGGCGGGATTAGAGTTGATGAGAACGACCTCCAGCCCCTCCTCCCGCAGTGCTCGGCAGGCCTGTGCGCCCGCATAGTCAAATTCCGCCGCCTGCCCAATCACGATGGGGCCCGACCCGATCACCAGTACCTTCTTAACGTCTTCTCTTTTCGGCATTTGCACCCATTCCTTTCAAACCGCCAATTGATAATCCCTATGTTTACGCGCGGCTTACAGCACCGCCCGGATAGCATCCCGCATAGCCTCAGCTTCTCCCGCGGCCGCTTTTGCAAAATCCTCCCCTGCCCAAGCTTCCTTTTGATACGCGCACATGATGGCGCGGGAAGAGTTAATAACCGCGCCCCGGCCGTTTTCGTCAAACGCGCCGGCCACATCCTTCGCGCCGCCCCCCTGGGCGCCGTACCCCGGCACCAGAAAGAAGGTGTGGGGCAGCTTTTGACGCAGTTCCGTTAGCTGTTCCGGATAAGTCGCTCCCACCACGGCGCCCACCGCCGAATACCCGAACCGGTCAATGGAAGCTTTTCCCCAACGCTCGCACAGCCGGCCCATCTCCTCGTAGACCGTTCCGTTAGCCAGAGCCTGATCCTGCAATTCGCCGGAGGAAGGATTGGAGGTTTTAACCAATACAAAAATGCCTTTCTCCTCTTTCCGGCAAATTTCCAGCAGCGGCTTGATCCCATCGGTTCCCAAGTATCCGTTTACGGTCAGCGCCTCTCCCCCGAAGGGCGAGATTTCAATCCCGCCTATTGCTACCTTCCCCAAATAAGCGGCGGCATAGGCTTCCATCGTAGAACCAATATCGTTGCGCTTACCGTCGGTGATGACGAACATATCCTTTTCCTTGGCATAGGCGATGGTTTGGGCCAGCGCGCGCACGCCCGGCCAGCCATACAGCTCGTAATACGCGCACTGAGGCTTTACTGCCGGAACGATGCCGCACAGCGCGTCGATCAAGCCGCGGTTAAACTGAAACAGAGCCGCAGCCGCGGCCTCCAAGGTTTCCCCATGATCCCGCACCGCCTTGTGAACGATGTGAGCCGGAATGTATTCCAGCTTGGGGTCAAGCCCCGCCACGGTGGGGTTTTGCAGCCGGTCAATTTTTTCAATCAGCCGGGTGAACGCCATGGTGCTCCGCCTCCTCATTAAAAATTACATTGCCTCCGACAATCGTGTATTTCACCCTGCCGGTTAGTTCCATACCGGCAAAGGGCGTGTTTCTTGCTTTAGAATGCAGCTTTTCAGGATCCACCGTCCATTTTTCCTCCATGGAAAATAGAATAATGTCCGCAGGCGCACCCGGCTTCAGCGTTCCGCCCGAAATCCCTAAAATTCTTGCAGGGCTTGTGCTCATGAGTTCCAGCAGCCGCAGAAGAGTAATATGCCCCGGCTTGACCAAATAGGTGATTCCCGCTGCCAAAGAGGTTTCCAGCCCCAAAACACCGTTGGGCGCGGACACAAAATTCGCCTTTTCTTCAGGGGCGTGAGGCGCATGGTCGGTGGCAATGGCGTCCACCGTTCCGTCCGCAATGGCGCGGATGACCGCCTCCCGGTCGCTTTCAGTCCGCAGGGGCGGATTCATTCGAAAATTGGCGTTTTTGCCCTTTAGCTTCTGATCGGTAAATACAAAATAATGGGGCGCGGTTTCACAGGTGACCCGCTTGCCCTCTGCCTTTGCCTTCCGTATCATGTCAAAGGATGCTGCCGTGCTGACATGGCAAATATGCAGCGGGCAGCCATCTGGTTGGATCAAAGAAAGTTCCCGGGCCGTAGCATTATCCTCCGCCGCGGCCGGGATCCCCTTGACCCCCAGCGCCCGGGAAGTTTCCCCCTCATGCATAACGCCACCCGCCAGCGCTAAATCCTCGCAATGGGACAAAACAGGAAGTCCTTTTAAAGCCGCCTGCTCCAGCGCGGCGCGCATCAGCCCGTCGTCGGAAACAGGGCGTCCATCGTCGGACACGGCGGCCGCGCCGGCATGCTTCAGCTCGGCAAAATCAGTTAATTCTTTTCCTTGCAGACCCCTGGTAATGGCGGCGGCCTGATAAATGTGAATTTTCGCTTTTTCGCTTTTTTCCTTTATATACGCAAGGCCGGCTTCGCTGTCCACAGCCGGTGCGGTGTTGGGCATGCACAAAACGCTGGTAACGCCGCCCGCAGCCGCGGCTGCGGCTCCGGTCAGGAGATCCTCTTTATACGTCTGCCCCGGGTCGCGGAAATGCACATGCATGTCCACAAGACCCGGCGCGGCGGTAAGGCCGCATCCGTCCAGCAGCACTGCGCCCTCCACCTCAGCCGATTCCTCTACCGACTCAATTTTTCCATCCCGAATCAAAATGCTGCCCAGCATGTCCCGCCCGCACGAAGGATCCAATACCCGGACGTTTTTGATCAGCAATGTTCTCACTGTGCTTCTCCTTCCTTTTCTTCCGTTGTAAAGATCGCCACGCGATTGACCCCGTCGTAGTCCTCTACCATGACCTTTACCACCTCGCTGGAGGAGGTCGGCAGGTTTTTGCCGGTGTAATCGCTGCGCAGGGGCAGCTCCCGATGTCCCCGGTCGATCAGCACGGCCAACTGAATATTGACAGGGCGGCCCCGATCCATGATCGCATCAATGGCGGCGCGGGCGCTGCGGCCGGTGTAGAGCACATCGTCCACCAAAATGACCTTTCTGCCTTCCACGGAAAAAGAGATCTGGCTTTTATCTGTATCGGAAGTGTCCCGGTCGTCCCGGTACAAGGCGATATCCAAATCGCCCACAGGAGGCATGATTCCCTCAATTTGACCAATTTTTTCCGCCATTCGCCTGGCCAAAACCGCACCCCGCCGCAAAACGCCGATCACGCAAAGATTTTCCGCGCCCCGGTTGCGTTCAATGATTTCATAGCAGATACGGGTGATCGCCCGGTTCATGGCGGCGCCGTCCATGATCTCCGCCTTTTCGGTCATATGAATCTCCCCCTTTTTGATACGCATCCACCCGCTTTTTCCATGAAAAAAGCGCTGCCCAAGGCAGCGCCTACCGTTCGGATATGCGGGGAGCGCATACCGCCGAACCTGTTTGGTGAGACTGCCTTTTTGGCCTCACAGGACCAGATTAAAGGTGTCGAATATAATTCTTTTTTCAACGTCTCAGCAACAAGACTGAGAGCTTAGCCAGAATGAACAATAGCTACGCTATTTTTTATAGTATACAACACATTCCGCCAAATGTCCACACCTTTTTTTCCTGGGTTTTAAAGCCGCTGGTATAGCTCGGTCATATGGCGGATTCGGTCGGAAAGCGCGGGAGAAAGCTGTTCCGGCGTCAGCCTCCATTTCCAATTTTCGCCTAGTGTGGAAGGGGTGTTCATCCGCGCTTCCCCGCCCAAACCCAGCCAATCCTGCATGGGAATCACGCACAGCTGGCTGACGCTTTCCAGCGCCGCCGCAATCAAGCGTTCCGTCAGGCGCTCTCGGGGTGCGCCGAGAAATTCCAGCACATAGCTTTGCTCTTTCTCGTGCAGGGACGCAAACCACCCAGCAGTGGTATCGTTGTCGTGGGTGCCCGTGTAGACGACGGAATTAACCGTATGATGATGGGGCAGATAATCATTGTCTCCGCCGCTGAACGCAAATTGCAGCACCTTCATGCCGGGATATCCAGAACGATTCAGCAAATCATACACGCTGTCGGTCAGAATTCCCAGATCTTCGGCAATGATGGCCGGCTCGCCCAACGTTTCTCGCACCCGGTCAAACAGCTTCATGCCCGGGCCTTTCCGCCAGCTTCCCTTCTCTGCCGTCGAGTCTCCAAAGGGAACGGCCCAATACGCGTCAAAGCCGCGAAAATGATCAATGCGCACCTTATCAAACAGGGCAAAGGCCGCTTTCACGCGGGCAATCCACCAGTCGTACCCCCTTTTTTCATGGACATCCCATTCATATAAAGGATTGCCCCAAAGCTGGCCTGTCGCGGAAAACGCATCGGGCGGGCAGCCGGCCACAAAGGTGGGCTCCAGCATTTCATCCAGCTGGAACAGCGCGGGATTGGCCCAAACGTCGGCGCTGTCCAGGGCAACGTAAATTGGCAGGTCGCCGATGATACGGACATTTTTTTGAATAGCATAGGCCTTCAAATAATTCCACTGATAAAAAAATATAAACTGAATGAATTTCCAAAAGGCGACATCCTCCGCCAGCGCTTCCCGAGCCTGTTTTAGAGCCTGCGGTTCCCGGCGCTTCAGCGGCTGAGGCCACTCCTGCCAGGAAGCGCCCCCGTGCTGTTCCTTCAGCGCCATAAACAGGGCGTAATCCTCCAGCCAGGAGCGGTTTCGCTCGGTAAACGCACGGTATTCTTCCCACTCCCCAATCCGGCTGCGGGAAAACGCGGTCCGCAGCAATGGATACCGCTCCTTATACTGTCTCTCGTAATCCACATAAGAAGCGCAGCCGCCAAAATCCACCCCGTCGCATTCCGCCGCGGTCAGCCATCCCTTTTCCAAAAACATTTCAAAGTCGATAAAGTAAGGGTTACCCGCAAAGGTGGAAAAGGACTGATAAGGGGAATCCCCATAGCTGGTGGGCCCCATGGGCAGCACCTGCCACCAGCGCTGACCGGCAGCGGCTAAAAAATCAATCCACCGGTAAGCGGCGGAGCCAAAGGTTCCGATGCCGTACCGGGAGGGAATGCTGCTGACCGGCAGCAGAATTCCGCTTTCCCGTTTCACCGTTTCCATACCATAACCTCCTGCAAAAGCTCTCCTTATTTTGCCCTGAAACCGCTGCCACATAACAAGCGGTTGATGGGCCCTGCCCTTTTCCATTTCTATGGGAAGCTAGGGCCCTTGTTTCCTATATGGTCCTGCGCTTTGAGCCGCTATAAAACGCCGCTTCCCCATAAAGGCCGGCCTGCGCCGAATAAAAACAGCGCAAAGCGTCTGTTTTTATTCGGCGGTGCAGCTGAGGGGCGTATAGCCCGCTTCTGCGACCGCGTCCATCAGCGCCTGGTCGGGCACATCCTTGGAAAGCGACACGGTGGCCTGTTTTTTCTCCAGATCCACCGCCGCTTCCTCCACGCCGTCCACAGCGGCCAGCGCCTTTTGCACATGCATTTGGCAATGGGCGCACATCATACCGTCCACATTCAATACCTTTTTCATTCCAACCGTTCCTTTCTGTGTGTTTGTATTGGGCGTCTTCGGCGAAGCAGCCGAAGGAGCTTTCCTTGATGGAGCCTCCCTTTTCGTTTTAAACAAGCGAAGGCGCAGGGCGTTGACAACGACGCAGACCGAACTGAGGCTCATGGCCGCAGAGCCGATCATGGGGCTCAGGCGCAGGCCCAAGGCGGGAAACAGCGCGCCCGCCGCCACTGGGATGCCCAAAACATTGTAAAAAAACGCCCAAAACAGGTTCATGCGGATATTCCGCACCACTGCTCGGCTCAAGTCAATCGCCGTTGCCACGTCTCCCAAGGAATCCTTCATCAAAACCACGTCGGCTGATTCAATGGCAATATCCGTTCCGGCGCTGATGGCGATTCCAATGTCCGCCCGGGTCAGCGCGGGTGCGTCGTTTACGCCGTCCCCCACCATTGCCACCTTGTGCCCCTTCTCCTGTAAGGCCCTAATTTTGGCTTCCTTTTGGGTGGGAAGAACGTCCGCAATCGCCTCCTCGATCCCCAGTTCCTTTCGAATCGCTTCGGCGGTGACCTTGTTATCCCCGGTCAGCATGACGACATGCAGCCCCATCTGGGAAAAACGCCGGAGCGCCGCCCGGCTGGACTCCCGAACCGTGTCTGCCACGGCGATAATCCCCGCAAGTCTGCCATCTCGGGCAAACAAAAGAGGCGTTTTCCCTTCTTTCGCCAACCGCTCCGCGTGCTCCTTGGCTTTCTGAGCCTCTTCACCGTCAAACAGCCGGTTTTCCTCCATAAACGCGGTATTTCCCGCCAAATATTCGCGCCCGCGAACGGTCGCCTTAACGCCTCGCCCGGCCGTGGCTTCAAAGGCCTCCGCCTGGGGGACTATCAGCCCCGACAGCCTGGCCTTTTCCACCACCGCCTGGGCCAACGGATGCTCGCTGCCCGTTTCCGCAGCCGCGGCTTCCTCCAAAAGCATTTGCTCCGTCAGCTCCGGATCCAGCAGCACAACATCCGTTACCGACGGACGCCCCGAAGTGATCGTTCCCGTTTTATCCAAAACCACCGTGTCCACGTTATGAAGGTTCTCCAGACCTTCAGCGGATTTGATCAGAATTCCCATTTCCGCCGCCTTTCCGGTGCCCACCATGATGGCCACCGGCGTCGCCAGGCCCAAGGCACAGGGACAGGAGATCACCAGCACCGCAATGGCATTGGACAAAGCGAACTCAAAGGTCTGGCCTGCAATCAGCCAAACAACCGCCGTAATAATTGCAATCCCAATCACCACCGGCACAAACACGCCGCTGACCTTATCCGCCAGGCGGGCGATGGGCGCTTTTGAGTTGCCGGCCTCGTCCACCAACCGGATAATCTGCGCCAGCGTGGTATCCTCTCCGACCTTTGAAGCCTGGAAGCGGAAGGAACCGTTTTTATTGATGGTAGCGGAAATTACCGGATCTCCGGGATTTTTTTCTACCGGAATGCTCTCTCCGGTAATGGCCGCCTGATCCACATAGCCACGACCCTCTGTTACCACACCGTCCACAGGGATCCCCTCGCCGGGACGAATCACAACAATATCCCCTGCAACGACCTGTTCCGCCGGAATAGCTAGTTCCGTGCCGCCGCGGATCACCACCGCGCTTTTGGGGGCCAAATCCACCAGCTTTCCCAGCGCGTCAGAGGTCTTGGCTTTTGATTTTGCCTCCAGATATTTTCCCACCGTCACCAAGGTGAGAATCATGGCGGAGGATTCAAAATACAGCGCGTGGGAATATTCATGCACCAGCGCCATATTTCCGTGGCCAAAGCCATAGGCCATACGGAACATGGAAAACAGCCCGTAGAGCAAAGCCGCACCGGAGCCGATGGCCACCAGGGAATCCATATTCGGCGCGCGATGGAACAGGGATTTCAGGCCGTTTTGAAAAAAGTGCCGGTTGATAAATAGGATTGGAACCGTGATCACCAGCTGCGCCAGGGCTGAAACCAGCGCGTTTTCCATCCCTGATAAAAAATCGGGAACCGGCAGATATATCATAGGCCCCATTGCGATATACATCAATGGGATCAGCAGCGCAGCCGAAGCGGTCAGCCGGCGTTTCATGCTTTTTTGACTGGCCGCCGCCCGTTCCTTTCGATTCTCCCATTCGCTTCGGAACCCGCCGGGCTGGTCTTTGGCTTGCTCCAGGGAAGCGGCTCCATACCCGATTTCCCGCACCGCGCTGATAATCTGGCCCGAATTCACCGCCGCCTCGTCGTAGGCCACCGTCATTTGATTATTCAGAAGGCTTACATTAACATCCTGCACGCCCTCCAGCTTCTGCACACACCGGGTCACATTGGCCTGGCAGGCCGCGCAGGTCATGCCGGTGATATTATATTTTTCCGTTTTCACGAGTTGGCCTCCTTTATTTCAGTTTCTTAATCAGCTCTACCGCCTCGTCAACGACCTGCATATTGCCCTTCTGGATTTCCTCCGCCACGCAGGTTTCCAAATGATCCTGCAGGATTAAATAGCCAAAAGCCTGCAAAGCGCTTTCCACTGCGGCGACTTGTGTCAGGATATCGCCGCAGTACCGGTTATCCTCCAGCATTTTACTAATCCCGCCAAGCTGCCCGATCATCCGTTTCAGGCGGTTTTGCAGCTGGCGCTGCTCCAGCTCCCCCCGCGGCGTCGCTTTATAGTGGCAGCGGCATTCCGCCTTTTCCTCCACTGCTTGCGCTGCATCCTGTTGAAGCTTCATCCCATTTCGCCTCCATATACCCCGTGGGGGTATTTATTGTGTTTATTATAATACCCTCCCCGGGTATTGTCAAGGGTATATAAAAATTTTGCATACCCTAAAACGTCATGCCGGCTGCGGAAAAAGCTGTTTCTTTATAGTCTTTGCACAGCAACCGTTTGTAACCGTAAAACCACCTATTTTTTTCTGCAAATGAGGCAATCCACCTAGGCTTTGGCCTTTGCAGACGCCTGCAAAAAACTCCTGTGGCCAATTCGTTGTCGGCCACAGGAGCTTTTTGCATTTTTCTAATTCAGCTGGGCGGCGCTATCCGTGATTGCGCATGGGCACCGCGTATTCGTCGATGTAGGAATCATTGCTGCTGTAATCGTCGTCATAATCATCCAGATAGAAATATTCCCTTACGGAATCCAGTTCGGTCTTATACTGATCGTAAATCCTTTTTGCCTCCGGCTGGTCAAACGTAAAGGCGTATACGGTATCCCGTTTTTCATACGTATCCCGCTGGCGCTTCAGCTGCAGCATAATTTTTTCATGGGTTTCAGCGGTATCCAGCTCACTTCCGATCAGCTTCGCTGTCGCCGGGGTGGCGGAATAAGAAAGCGTTCCCAGATGATCCAGGAAATCGGAGGTCTGCGTTAGCCGCCCGCTCAAAAATCCATTCACATTATACTGAGCGATCCATCCGTCTAGGTTCACGAACGACAGCGCCACGCAGCAAACCAAAATCGAGCCCATCATAAACGGCATGGCCTTAAACCTTGGCGCAATGCATTTTACCATCAAGAAAATCAGGCAGGCCGCCACTATTACCATAAACCACAGGGTCAGGATGCGCTTAACGCTCAAGCCGTTGACCTCCACATATAACAGCATTCGCTTAACCGCCGAAGCCAGGATCACACCGTCTCCCAAGCATAGAAAGACCAGCAGCAGGCGAACCACAGGGGACACCTTTGCATTTTCCCGGCCGACCAGGCCCAACGCAAGCGCCACGATCAAAAAAATAAAGCCGCTGGCCCAGGACATTTCAAAAAATCCGCGGCGGGCGTATTCTGAATAATTCATATCCTGGGGCAAAAAGCCACGGCTGCCGAGAAACAGGTAATTGAACTGCACGGCCACAAACGATAAGGTCACCAGCAGCAGAACGGCGGTTACCGTGATCACCAGCGCCGAAGGCAGCCAGCCTTTATGCTCTTTTGGGCGGCGGATAAAAGGAATTTCCGCTTTGCAGGTAACAAGCACCGCAAATAAACCGCAGGCCAGCAGTACGCCGAAAATAAGATCAACCACTAGTTTGTTTGGCGACAGGCGCAAAATTTCGTAAAACAGCGTCCGCATTCCACGGGCGTATGCCTCGTCCGCTCCGGCAAACAGACTAAACAGGATCAGCGCCAGCGGAACGGAGATCACCAGGCCCAAAAAAATAAACAACCCGGTGCGGGTGCTTTTCCCTTTTGGGGAGGAAAACGCACCCCGGAAGGGAATATCCAAATCAGCAATAGGCGTGCCCACCAGCCGCCGCCCAGCGTCCCGCAGCATTTCAAAGGAAAAAAGCGTGGCCTTACTGGCGCCGGACAACAGAAGAATCTGCGTCGCCACCACCGCGCCAGCGGCAACCGCCGTGAAGAAGCGAGTTGAAGGATTGTAATAAAGGCTGTTGGCAGCCGCGATCAGCAGCGCGGGAACGCATAATATTACAGCGGGAACCGATACACTTCGGTCGCCGTAATACCAGAACAGAATCCCATAAAACACGCCCAGCGTGATCAAAGAGACGAAGCCCACGCCGCTCAAAACAATGGATTCCACCAGCCAGATGCAGAATAACAGCAAAATCGGCGCTAAAATCTTTGTTCGTTTTTTTGACGAGGCGGCCAGCACCGTTTGGTATTCCGCGGTCAGCACCCTGGGAACCGGCGGCGGATACGCGGCCCGAAAAGGAGGCGGGACGGGCTGCTGCCCGGAATTCGGCGGAGGGGGCGGAACCGGGCGCTGCCCGGCAGCGGGCTCGTTTGTTCGCAAGTCAGGATGATTATTATCATTCATTCTTTAAAACCTGCCTTTCCAGGCCGGTTTATATCCACCGCGCGGTGCAAAACCGGCCTTTGAAAATGTTATTTTAAGACTCTTTATATTCCAATAAATCCGACGGCTGACAATTCAGAATCTGACAAAGCCGCTCAAGGGTGGAAAACCGGATCGCCCGCGCCTTATTGTTTTTCAAAATGGAAAGGTTGGCCAGGGTGATGTCCATCTTCTCCGACAGCTCGCTCAAACTCATTTTTCGTTTCGCCATCATGACGTCTAAATTCACTATGATCGGCATAAGCTGAACCGCGCCTTTCTTCCGGTCAAATGGTCATGTCGTTTTCTTCCTTGATTTCCGCCGCCATAACCACCAGTTGGGTCAGCACTAAGAAAATGACCCCCAGCATGTAAGCGGATAGGGCGATTGCCAGCAGGATCATGCGGGAGTAAAACACCACCGATCCAATGAGATAAATCGTTCCCACAATAAAGCCGCAGACGCTGACGGACATTAAATGCTTTCGGTTAGCGGCACAAAAGGGATTCCGCTCCAGAATACTTTTCATCAGCCGGTTCGCCTTCCACAGAATTACCATAGCCGGGACAGAGGTTATGTACAATACAATTAAAACATGGATAAAATGTCCCCATCCGCCTGTGCCCATGGCCCGGGAAATAAGGTCGTTCCCCGGCTCGCCGGCGCTTGTGATGCTGTAAAAAAACCGAAGAATCATGGGCAGAAAAGCGTCCACAGCCAATAGACATGCCATAAAAAAATACGTCAAGGCATATAAAAACCGGTTTAACCCCGGCCTCTGTTTTTTCTGCTGCCCTGCCTTCATCCCTTTTCCTCCAAAACCGGAAAATTGCGGATTACTCCGCTGTTTTCCTTAGAATAGCACATAAATTCTTTTTTGTCAATAATTTTTTATCGAAAAACAATAAATTATAGAAGAAGCATGGCAAGCTGGTTGGATGCGGCCGTTTCCGCAAATAAGCCTGCAACCCACGCGCAAAGAGGTAAGCTTCTGCGTTTGTTCTTCTTGCTTTTCAGCTAAAAAAAGGATATAATATCCAAAAAAGGCCGCCCATGACGCTTGGGAAAAGCCGAGCCTTCTGCTGTGCTTCCGCGTTGCCTCATTTTTTCATTGCGGACGCTGCGCAAAGCGCTTTGCCGGGGGCGCCGGTTCTGTCGCCTGGTTCGGCAGCTGCTGGATTATTCATTTGAAAAATGGTTTTATACGGGAGGAGTCAGGTTGTTTCACAACATTGCCCCTTATCTGAAAAAATACCGAAAACAGTTTATTGTCGGCCCCACTTTCAAGCTGCTGGAGGCAATTCTGGAGCTGACCATTCCTGTCTTCATGTCTTATATGGTGGATTACGGAATCCTGCGCCATGACGCGGGGTATATCTGGCGTACCGGCGGACTCATGCTGCTGATTATCGCGGTGGGGCTTTCCAGCGCTATCGTTTGCCAATACAGCGCGTCGGTAGCCTCCCAAGGATTCGGAACGGCGTTACGCTCGGGCTTGTTTTCCCACATGCAGCGGTTGTCCTTTTCCCAAATTGACCGCTTTGGCACCGACAGCCTGACCAATCGGGTGACCAACGACGTCAACCAGCTTCAGCTGGCGGTGGCCATGGTAATCCGGCTGGTCATTCGCGCGCCGTTTATCTGTATCGGCAGTATCGTAGCCGCCTTGCTGATCGACTGGAAGCTGGCTTTAATTTTTGTGGTGGCGGTGCCGGTGTTTGTGACTGTTTTGGCTGTGATCATGGGAAAAACCTTTCCTTTATACGGAAAACGGCAGCAAAAGCTGGATCGGTTGGGCGCCACCCTGCGGGAAAACATCGCCGGCGTGCGGGTGATCCGCGCATTCGCACAGGAGGACCGCCAGCAGGAGGCCTTCAGCAGCGCCAATGAAGACTTGACGGGTATGTCCATTCAGGTCGCCCGATTCTCCAATTTGCTCAACCCCGCCACCACTTTGATCATGAACGCGGGAATTTTGGCAATTTTATGGTTCTCCGGCTTCCGGGTGGACGCGGGGGCCCTGACCCAGGGACAAATTATTGCGTTTCTAAATTATATGACCCAGGTGCTGGCCACCCTCATTGTCGTGGCCAATCTGGTGGTGACCTTTACAAAAGCATATGCGTCGCTGGGCCGGATTAACGAGGTGCTGGAAACCCAGCCGGATATCCCCTTTGACCATGGGGAGCCTTTTACGAAAACCAAAGCCATTCTTGTCTTTGATCAGGTGGAATTTTCCTATCCAGGGGAAAGGGAGCCAGTTCTCTCAAACGTTTCGTTTTCTTTAATGGCAGGAGAGACCCTGGGAATTATCGGAGCTACCGGATCGGGCAAAACGACTCTTTTGAACTTGATTCCCCGGTTTTACGACGCAACGAAAGGTACTGTTTTTGTCTGCGGACGACCGGTGCGGGATTATTCGCTGCAAGAACTGCGAGGTATGATCGGCCTGTCCCCCCAGCGCACGGAGTTGTTCAGCGGCACAGTAGAGGAAAATATTCGGGGAGGCCGGGAGGACTTGTCCTTAGATGCGGTCAAACGCGCGGCTACTACCGCCCAGGCGACCGCGTTTATCGAAGCTATGCCGGGGCAATTTGGGGCGGCCGTCGAGCGCGGCGGCGCCAATTTGTCCGGCGGCCAGCGGCAGCGGCTGGGAATTGCCCGCGCGTTGGCCCAGGAACCGGCAATTTTGCTGCTGGACGATAGCTTTTCCGCCTTGGATTATGCCACTGACCAGCGGCTGCGTGCGGCGCTGCGGGAAAATTGTCCGGATATGACGGTGGTAATTGTATCCCAACGGGTATCGGCGGTTCAAACTGCCGATCAAATTCTGGTGCTGAGCGACGGACAGCCCGCAGGCCTCGGTACGCATGACGAGCTATATGCAACCTGCCAGGCTTATCGGGAAATTGTTGACAGCCAGGAAAAATAACGCCGGCTGGAGGCACTCTTCCATGCCTGCGCTGGGGAAACGCGCCCATACTGTAAACCACGTTTCAAGCGGGCGTTTCCGCTCAGGGAGAGTCAACAGGAATACCAAGCGTTTTGTGGGCCGAAATTGGCCCGTGGCTCGGCGGGCAAGATAAAAAAAACAAAAATCCCTTCCTTGAAAATTATATTTTCAAGGAAGGGATTTTATCGTTACACGGGAAAGAAAGGGTCTCCTGGCATCAGAGTCCAACGCTAAATAGTACGCTCCTTCCCAAGATACAGTCAATCCTCAAAAGCGCCCTTCAGCTTTTCAAAAAAGCCCTTTCGTTTTTTATAATTTTGATCCTGCAGGCTGCTCTCAAATTCCCGCAGCAGGCTTTTCTGTTTCTCCGTTAAGCTCTTGGGAACTTCCAGAACCACACGGACATACTGATCGCCCCGGCCGCCGCCGTTAATCCTCTGGATTCCCTTGCCCCGCAGCTTAAACTCGTCTCCTGGCTGCGTTCCCTCGTGAACGGTCAGTTTGACCTTGCCATCCAAAGTGGGAACCACCAGCGTGTCGCCCAATGCCGCCTGCAAGTAAGTAATAGGCATGTCGCAAAACACATCATAGCCCCGCCGTTCAAAAATCGGATGGGGGCGCACATTGATGTTGATATGCAGATCCCCCCGCGATCCGCCGTTCACCCCGGCGTCGCCCCGGCCCCGGACGTTTAGGGTCTGCCCATCGTCAATGCCCGCGGGAATGCGGACCTCTTCCTCCTTGGTTACCCGAACCCGGCCCTTACCCGCGCATTTGCCGCAGGGCTTGTCGATCACCTTACCGCTGCCACGGCAGGCGTCGCACACCCGCTGGGTCTGAATCGTGCCGAAGGGCGTGCGCTGATTCATGCGGATTTGACCCGTTCCATGACAGGAAGGGCAGGTCTTTGGCGCGCTGCCCGGCGCTGCGCCAGAGCCGCCACATTGTTCACAGGCGTCGATGACTGTATGACGCACGGTTTTGGTGCAGCCCTTGGCCGCCTCCTCAAAGGACAGCGTAATGGAAGCTGAGGTATCCGCACCCCGCCGGGGCGCGTTGGGGTTATGCCGCTGCGCGCCGAAGCCCCCGCCAAAAAAGGAGCTGAAAATGTCCCCCAGATCCCCAAAATCGCCAAAGCCACCAGAATACGCACCGCCCGGGCCGCCGCCCGCACCAAAGTTTGGGTCGACTCCCGCGTGCCCAAACTGGTCGTACCGCGCCTTTTTCTCCGGATCCGACAGTACCTCGTAGGCCTCGTTGACCTCCTTAAACTTCTGCTCCGCTTCCTTATCGCCGGGGTGTAGGTCGGGATGGTATTTTTTTGCCGCCTGGCGGTAGGCTTTTTTAATGGTCGCTTCGTCGGCGCCCCGGTCTACCTCCAGCACCTCGTAATAATCTCGCTTGTCTGCCACAATCTCACCCTCGCGTTACCATCCGCCAAAGGGCCGCATACAGCGGCCCTTTGGGTCGGATGCTCTCTTATTTCTTGTCGGATTCCTGGTCGTTCACATCGGTATACTCCGCGTCATAGACGTTGTCATCCTTTTTAGCCTCGCCCTCCGGCTGCGCCTGCTGTTCGGCCTGAGCCTTGGCCGCAGCCTCCTTATAGACCTTTTCAGAAACGGCAAACAGCGCCTTTTGCAGCTCTTCCTGCTTGGCCTTGACCGCTTCAATATCGGTGCCCTTCAGCGCTTCCTTCAGCGCCTCCACGCCGTCGTTTATGCTCTTTTTCTCATCATCGCTTAGCTTATCACCCATATCGGTGACGGTTTTCTCCGCCTGGTACACCATCTGATCGGCCCCGTTGCGGATATCCACTTCCTCCCGGCGCTTTTTATCCTCCGCCGCGTACTGTTCGGCATCCTTCACGGCTTTTTCTATGTCCTCCTTAGACATATTGCCGCCGCCGGTAATGGTGATGGATTGTTCCTTGCCGGTGCCCAGATCCTTGGCGGACACGTGGACAATGCCGTTGGCGTCAATATCAAACGTAACCTCGATCTGGGGCACGCCACGTGGCGCCGCCGGGATGCCGTCTAGATGGAACACACCTAACGTCTTATTGTCCTTGGCAAATTCCCGTTCGCCCTGAAGGACATGAACCTCCACAGAGGTCTGCCCGTCGGCGGCGGTGGAGAAAATCTGGCTCTTTTTAGTGGGAATGGTGGTGTTGCGCTCGATAACCTTTGTGGACACGCCGCCCATGGTCTCAATGCCCAGGGACAACGGCGTCACGTCCAGCAGCAGCAGGCCCTTAACGTCGCCGCCCAGCACGCCGCCTTGCAGAGCGGCGCCAATGGCGACGCATTCGTCAGGATTGATTCCCTTGAAGGGATCCTTGCCAATAAACTTCTGAATGGCCTCCTGTACAGCGGGGATCCGGCTGGAGCCGCCCACCATAAGAACCTTGTCGATCTGATTCGCGCTGAGCCCTGAATCCTGAAGCGCCTGACGAACTGGGCCCATGGTCTTTTCTACCAAATCCGCGGTCAGCTCATTAAATTTTGCGCGGGTGATATTGGTTTCAAAATGCTTGGGGCCGTTTTGGTCAGCGGAAATAAAGGGCAGGTTAATGTTGGCTGACGTTACGCCGGACAGCTCGATTTTCGCTTTTTCCGCCGCCTCCTTAATCCGCTGCATAGCCATTTTGTCATTCCGCAGATCAATGCCGTTTTCCTTTTGAAACAGCTCGAGAATATAGTTCATAACGCGCTCGTCGAAGTCATCGCCGCCTAAGCGGTTGTTACCAGCGGTGGCGAGAACCTCCTGCACGCCGTCGCCCATTTCGATGATGGACACGTCAAAGGTGCCGCCGCCCAAATCGTACACCATGACCTTCTGATCGTTTTCTTTATCAATGCCGTAGGCCAGCGCCGCGGCGGTGGGCTCGTTGATGATCCGCTTGACGTCGAGACCTGCGATCTTGCCTGCGTCCTTGGTGGCCTGGCGCTGCGCATCGGTAAAGTAGGCGGGAACGGTGATGACCGCTTCCGTCACAGAGCCGCCCAGATAACTCTCCGCGTCGGCCTTCAGCTTTTGCAGAATAATCGCAGAAATTTCCTGGGGGGTATAAGCCTTATCGTCAATTTTCACTGTGTAGCTGGAGCCCATTTCCCGTTTGATGGAGGAAATGGTGCGATCGGGGTTGGTGATGGCCTGGCGTTTGGCTACCTGGCCCACCAGCCGTTCCCCGGTTTTGGAAAACGCCACGACAGAAGGCGTCGTCCGCGCGCCCTCCGCATTGGCGATAACCACTGGCTCCCCGCCTTCTATGACGGCCACGCAGGAATTGGTCGTTCCTAAATCAATGCCGATAATCTTTCCCATAATCCATCTATCCTTTCCATACTATTTCAATTTAACTTAATTGGCCACCTGTACCATAGCGGGTCGAATCACGGTTGCCCCGATTTTGTACCCCTTCTGGAGAACCTGGGCGACCACATTTTCCCCGAGGGCTTCGTCTTCAATATGCATGACCGCTTCATGAAGAGCCGGGTCAAACGCTTCTCCCTCGGGATTGATTTCCTCCAGCCCCGCGGCGGCAAAGCCCTCTAGAAGGCTTTTGACCGATAGCTCCACGCCCTTGCAATACCCCTCCCCCGCCGGGTCAGCGGCCAGAGCGCGGGTCAGGTTATCTACGGCCGGCAGCAACGGCTTGAGAACGGAAGCCCGGATGTAATCAGTCAGGGATTCCTTTTCTCGTTCGGTTCGTTTTTTAAAGTTATCATATTCCGCCGCAAGTCGAAGCATTTGTTCCTTTTGCTCGGCCATTGCCGCTTCCAGTTCCTTTATTTTGTCCTGCTTCGCATCCTTTTTGGGCCTTTTCTCTTTCTTCGGCTCTTCCCGCTTTTGCTCTGGTTCTTCTTGCTGATTGATTTCCTTTTCGTTCTCCGCCAATGTGCTTCCCTGCCTTTCGATTTACTCCTCGTCCAGCGCGTCGGACAACAATCGCCCAATGCGGTAGGCGAAATATTCCAAGCTCGGAATGATGTGCTCATAGTCCATCCGGTCAGGACCGATCACTCCAATGCTTCCCATTTCCCGATCCCCTACGCGGTAAGGCGAAACCACCAGCCCGGAATGCTCCAGCGCCTCCTCGCCAGTCTCGTTTCCCAGCACTACCTGCACGCCCTCGCCGGAATGATGCAGAATTCGTAACAGAGGCCTGCCTCTGGACAAAAATTCCAGCAGACGCACCGCCTGTTCCCCACCAAACCGCCTGTGCTTCAAAAGATTGCTTTGCCCTTGCAGCAACAACTCCGCCTGCGCTGCCGACGCAAGCGTTTCCTGCAACGCCGCCATAATTGGCAGCAGCGACAGATCCCCCATCTGCACTGCCAGAGTCTGGGTCAGACCCTGCTGAAAATCAGAAAGCGGTAAACCGTATAGCTGCTCTTCCGCGAACCGAATAAACTTTTCCAGCATGTCGGGGGTCACGCCGCCCTCCACCAGACAAATTCGGCTTTTCATTAATCCAGAAGAGGTCAGCGCCGCAACAACCACCGTTTGCCTGGATAACGGCAGCACCCGCACCTGCTTCACCGTCGCCTGATCATCAGCCGGCGTAGTGGTTACCGCAGCGCAGTCAGTCAGCTCCGCCAGGGCACGGGCAGCAGCCTCGGCCAGAACGCCAGGATCCTCTACCTGCCCCGGCAGCATATCGTCAATCTCCCGCTTATCCCGCTCCGACAACGGCTGCCGGTGCATCAGCTGGTTTACGTATAACCGATAGCCCTTTGCCGTGGGAACCCGGCCCGCCGAGGTATGGGGCTGCTCCAACAGCCCCAGCTCCGCAAGATCGCTCATTTCGTTGCGGATTGTGGCGGAGGAAAGGTTTAAATCGGCGGCCAGAGACTTCGATCCCACCGGCTCCCCCGTCTCTGAATACTCCCGCACAACTGCGGCCAAGATTTGTAATTTTCGGTCTGTCAGTTCCGGTTTCATAGCAATTGCTTCCTTTGCGCGTTTAGCACTCATGCAAGGAGAGTGCTAATCTTTCTTCCATAGAGTACCATTTTTGCCCACCGATGTCAATAGGTGTTTGTGAACGGAATGTAAATATTTTCTGACCTTTCCTGACTTTTTAGATGCCAGCGGCGAAGGCACGACAGTCTCCGCCGCCTGTTTTGCTATTGTCCCGCAGGGCGAAACACAAATTTTTCGGTTTCCTCATTGTAATCGCAGAAAACCTTGTCTCCCGCCTTTACGGATTTCTCCAGCAGCGCTTCGCTCAGCGGATCTTCTATCCGGCTTTGGATCGCACGGCGGAGGGGCCGCGCCCCGTAAACGTCGTCAAATCCCGCTTTGGCGATGGCTTTAACCGCGCCTTCGGTAAAGGAAATGTCCACATCCATGGAATGGACCCGTTCCTTCAGCTGCTCCAGCATTCTGCTGGCGATTTCCTCAATGTTTTCCTGGGTCAGCTTATGAAACACGATGATGTCGTCTACACGGTTCAAAAATTCCGGCTTAAATTCCCTTCTCAATTCGCCAAGAACCGTTTCCTTTACATTTTCATCCGCATCCGTTTCCCCGAAGCCCAGGCTGGTTTTTCTTTCTGTTATCAAGCGAGCCCCCACGTTGGAGGTCATAATGACCACCGTATTTTTAAAGTCCACCCTTCTGCCTTGGGAATCGGTGAGAATTCCATCCTCCAGTATTTGCAGAAGCATGTTGAACACATCGGGATGCGCTTTTTCAATTTCATCAAACAAAATAACAGAATAGGGCTTGCGGCGGACCTTTTCTGTCAGCTGCCCGCCTTCCTCGTACCCCACATAGCCGGGCGGAGACCCCACCATACGAGACACAGCATGCTTTTCCATATACTCGGACATGTCGATGCGGATCATAGCGTTTTCGTCCCCGAACATCGCGGCCGCCAACGCCTTGCACAGCTCCGTTTTACCCACACCCGTAGGCCCCAGGAAAATAAACGAACCGATGGGGCGCTTCGGATCCTTCAGCCCCACTCTGCCCCGTCGAATGGCCCGGGAAACGGCGCTGACCGCCTCGTTCTGGCCCACGATACGCTTATGCAGTTCATCTTCCAGCCGCAAAAGACGCGCGGATTCCTCCTCAGTCAACTGCGCCACGGGGATTCCCGTCCAGCCCGAAACAACTGCCGCCACCTCCTCCGGGGTAACCTCCCCAGCCATATGAGCGTTTTTCTCACTGAACTCTTTCTTCATTTCGTCCAGCTGATCCCGAAGCCCTTTTTCCTCGTCCCGTTTGGCAGCGGCCTTTTCAAAATCCTGGGCGGCGATGGCGTCGGTCTTTTCCGCGGCCACCTGCTTGATCCTTTCCTCCAGCTCCTTGTATTCCGGCGGCGTGGTATAGGTGCGCAGCCGAACCCGGGAAGCGGCTTCGTCGATCAGGTCAATGGCCTTGTCGGGCAGATACCGATCGGCAATATAGCGGCTGGACAGCTTGACGGCGGCTTCAATGGCTTCGTCGGTGATTTTCACCTTATGATGGGCCTCATATTTATCCCGCAGGCCTTTTAAGATCTGCACCGCGTCCTCCCCGGTAGGCTCGCCCACCATAACCGGCTGGAACCGGCGTTCCAGGGCGGCGTCCTTTTCGATGTATTTGCGGTATTCGTCCAGGGTGGTGGCGCCAATGAGCTGCAAGTCGCCCCGGGCCAGAGAAGGCTTCAGGATATTGGCGGCGTCGGTGGAGCCCTCGGCGGAACCCGCGCCGACGATGGTGTGGATCTCGTCAATGAACAAGATCACATCCCCGGATTTCTTGACCTCGTCCACAGCGGCTTTGATCCGTTCCTCAAAGTCGCCCCGGTATTTGGTTCCGGCTACCATACCAGTCAGATCCAGCGCCACAACCCGTTTGTCCCGCAGCAGTTCGGGAACCTCGCCATCCGCGATTTTCAGCGCAAGGCCCTCCGCAATGGCGGTTTTGCCCACGCCCGGCTCGCCGATGAGACAGGGATTGTTTTTGGTGCGACGGGTCAGGATCTGAATCACTCGCTGGATTTCGTTCCCGCGTCCAATGACCGGGTCCAAGCGGCCGGCTTTTCCTTCTTCGGTCAAATCACGGCCAAACTGATCCAAAGTGGGGGTCTTGACGCCGTTTTTCCGCTGCGCCGGCGCTTCTCCCGGCGCGGAAGCGTTTTCCCCGCCATTGACTTCTCCCATCACCTGCCGCAAATTGACCTTCGCTTGGGATAAAAAGCGCACGGCGTAGTTATCCCCCTCTTGAATAATGGCCGCCAGCAGATGCTCGGTGCCCACCAAATCGGCGCCGCTGCCGCGGGCGCCTACAATGCTCAGTTCAATGATGCGCTTGGCGCGCGGAGTCATATCGTCAGGCGTCAGGGACGTAGGGCTGCCCCGCCCAACGGTCGCCACCAGCATATCCTCAATCATTTCCGCCGACGCTCCCGCCGACTGGAGCACCGCCGCAGCAACGCCGCTTCCTTCTTTTAATAAGCCGATCAGCAGGTGCTCGCTTCCGATATAGGTATGACCCAATGCAGAAGCGGTTTCAATGCTCAGATTCAGCGCTTTATTGGCCTTTTCCGTAAAACCGTTGAATTTATACATCATAATATACCTCTTTTCTCCGCAAACACTTATTTATGCAAATCTGGTTTCGCCGGCTCTGCGGCTATTCCATTTCATTTGAACAGCTCAATGCCTCGCGAACCATTTCAGCCCGCTTTTGATCCCGCTCTCGAGGCTCCAGAGGGCCGCCGCAGATTTTTTGCAGCGTGGCGGGCTGGGTGATCACCAGCAGCCGGCCAACCTTTTCCATGTCCACATTCTTTAGTATGGACAGCTTGACGCCCAATCTAACCCACGAAATGTATTGCAGAAACTCCTCAGAGTCCAGGCTCCTAGCGAATTTTAAAATTCCATAGCACCGCCAGACCTTATCAACGAAGGCTTCGTTCTGTTTAAGCTGATTCCTGGCCTGCCGCTCTCGATCCATAATTTGGTGTGTGACGGTTTGCAGGTTTTCGATGGCTGCCTGCTCTGTTAGTCCCAGAGTGATTTGATTGGAGATTTGGTACAGCGCGCCTTTCGCGTCGCTGCCCTCCCCGTAGGTTCCCCGCAGGGTCAGGCCCACCTTTCCCAGGGTGTTAGCCAGTTGACGCAGCGCGTCCGCCTGCTCCAGCGCAGGCAAATGCAGCATCACCGAGGCCCGCATACCGGTACCCAGATTGGTGGGGCATCCAGTCAAGTACCCCAACCGTTCGTCAAACGCAAAATGCAGCCGCTGGTCCAGCGCCTCATCCAACCGTACCGCCTGTTCGTATACGGCCTGCAAATCCTCTCCGGCGGACATGACCTGTATTCGAATGTGGTCCTCCTCACACAGCATAATGCTGATGGTTTCATCCTCGCTCATCAGCAGGGCCTTTCCCTCCCGGTTGACCGCAAACTCAGGACTGATGAAATGCTGCTCTACAAGAGACGCAGCCTCCAAATCACTTAATTCCTTCATTTCAGCATAATGGAACACACCGGCAAATTCGCCCGTTAGATGCATGGCCGCCTCCCGCACCAATCCGTTCACCTGTTCTCGTTGGGAGGAAGACATACGCCCCGGGAAGGGAAAGCCGGTCAGGTTCCGGGCAAACCGCACCCGGGTGCTGACCGCTACATCGGTGTTGGCCCCGCCGGATAGATACCATTTATTCATGATCCCCCGCTCCTTCCAGCCTTTTAATTTCATCCCGCAGCCGTGCGGCCTCTTCAAAAGCCTGTTCCGCAATTGCACGCTCCATCTGCGCCTTTAGCTGTTCGATCTCGTTCTCCTTTTTCGTTTCAGGAGACGCGGCGCTCGGCACCCGCCCCACATGACGGGATCTTCCATGAATCCGCTGCAGGGTGGGCAAAAGCCTGTCGTAAAAGGTTTCGTAGCATTGCGGACAGCCCGCCTTGCCGACTTGGGCAATGTCGTCGAATGAACAGCCGCAGCCAGGACAGCGTACCGTTTCAGCAGGCGCCGCAGGCGCCATGGGTTCCATAAAAAAGTTTCCCAGCAGGTCGTTCAGGCTGAACCCCGTCAGTTGCAGTTTGGCGGCGCAGTCGGAACACAGATGATATTCCCGCGTCACGCCGTTTATACTCCTTTGTATATGGGTGGAAGCAGGCCGCTTTCCGCATTTTTGACATAACATACAGATTCCTCCTTTTTTCTCTTGTCACCCTTTGGTGACCACCGTCATTAGCATTTGCTTGAGAACGGCCGCCCGCACTGCGGCGCGCATGCTTTGCGGCAGGCTGACGTATGCCTTCTCGCTCAGGGCCGCGTCCATCAGCACAGCGCTCTCATAAGGAATGATACCGGCATGAAGCAAATTGTTCAGCAAAATTCGCGCCGAGGAAGGATCCATCTCCGTTCCGATGGAATTAATAATATGCATCACCGTGCTGGTTTTATCCCCCTGCACCCGTGTGATGCGGACATAGCCTCCGCCGCCGCGACGACTTTCCACAATATACCCCTGCTCCGGCGTAAACCGAGAAGTTATCACGTAATTAATCTGGCTGGGAACGCAGCCAACGGCGTTTGCCAGCTCGTTCCGCGCAATTTCCGCTGTTCCCTCCTGAGAGCTTTCCAGCAATTCCAGAATCTTGCCGGCTATAATATCACTCAGCCGCATACCGTTACACCTCTTTGCCATTGGAAATCTTTGGTTCTTTTAAATTCTGTTACTCATTATATTCATTTGGTCAGAAAAAGTCAAAGTCAGAAAAAGTCAAATATCTAATCTTAAATTGCCAATATTCGCGTTTATCTCTTATTTCCCCATGCATGCTATTTTTTTCTTCGAATATCTCTCTTTTTAAGCAAAAGAAAAAGGGCCTCCAAAAGGAAGCCCTTTTCCCATGAATGGGTTACTGACTAGCAGCCGCATCCACAGCCGCAGCCGCCGTCGCGAACGGTGTTGGCGCCACAGCATCCGTTGTTGTTCCCAATCAACAGGAACAGTACCAGGATGAGCAGCCAATCGCAGCTATTTTTGCCACAGAGAAAATCAAAAGTGCCCATGAACGAAATCCCCCTTTCTGCCTTCATCAACAGTGTATGCCGCGTTCAAAGATGTGTGACATACCCAAACCCAAATTTTTGCGAGGCCTTTTTACAGAAAAGATGGAGCGTGGTGCGGCCGCCTGCTTTCTTATAAAATAAAAAGTTGGAACGGGCAAAACCCGTTCCAACGTGTGTTAGGATGTCACGAATGATACAATCTCATCGCGATGCGCTGTGGTTTTACACGATTATGGCAGCATACAGGGCAGTTCACAATATTTAATTCCTGATAAACTCTTGGTCGGTGATAGGGGCGGTGTCGTCAGATACATATCTCTCCACTTTCATGTGCAAATCGTATTTCTCACGCAGCTCGGCAATTTTTGTCATCATGGGAGAAGCATGATGACGGTCAATCGCACCTTGATCTTCCCAGCTATCAATCAAAAGAACCGTTTCCGTATCGTTGATCGGGAAAAAGTATTCATAGCGGAGATTGCCGGCCTCGGCGCGAATATCCTGAACAACGCCCCTTGCAGTCATCTCTTCTGCAAATTTTCTGGCACTGCCGTTTTTCCCGCTGTAATAGATGTTGATTGTAACTGCCATTTAGCTTACCTCCAAAGCTTGATTCAATGTTGTTATAATTTCACCGCCTTTCCGTCATAAAATCCACCTCCCATGGTCAAGCCGGAACCTCAGCAAACTGCCCGTTCATCGCTGCTTGGACTTTGAGGAACCGATTCAATGAATTGATCCATATAGATAACAATATTTTCTGC
The DNA here is from genome assembly GCA_944383495.1 of uncultured Clostridia bacterium. GTDB lineage: Bacteria > Bacillota > Clostridia > Oscillospirales > Acutalibacteraceae > CALWPT01. The sequence goes on from CALWPT010000002.1 coordinate 68,973, forward strand.
TTTTGGAGTTCCCATGCTGGATGCATTGTCTCCCACTTGCTTTATGAGCCAAGTTGAATCATAGAAATATAACCGGCAGGTGCAAAACAGAACAAAACGTGTAAAATGAGAGCGGCAAATCTGCCTATCAATTTGTGCTTCTATCGCCTCAAATCACGCTCTGACACTGCAATTTGGGTATAAAAACAGGAGAAAGCCCCTGATTTACAGGGGCTGTTCCGGGCCGCCTTTGTATCAAAGGGGACGGCCTAATGTGGTGCTGGTGACCGGGATCGAACCGGTACGCTGTTGCCAGCACGGGATTTTAAGTCCCGGGCGTCTGCCAATTCCGCCACACCAGCACGTATTAAGCTATACCTTGTTATTATACTCATCTCCTTTCCTGCTGTCAAGGCATTTGTTGCCTGTTTTCCTGCAACAGGCCGACTGTTTGCAGGGGATGGATGGGAAAACGCCATCGTCCCGCCGAAGCGTTTTCCCAAAAACCAAAAGGAGACGATGCAATGGCGAAAACCAATTTGGATCTGGCCCGGTTTGTCCAGGCAAAAATAGGAAGCGGGTTTCTTTACGGCGCTTTCGGCCGCACCCTCACCGAAACGCTGCTTCAGGCAAAGCTGATGCAGTTCCCCGCGCAGATCAGCGTCGATCTGCCGGAGATCCGCAGCCGCTGGATGGGCTGTTCCGTGTGCGATGATATCGGGCTTGTCAAATGGTTCTTCTGGGAACGGCCGGACGGCAGCGTCGGCTATGCCACAGAAGGTTTTCCCGACATTACCTCCGGCACCCTCTTTTACAGAGCCCGGATCAAAGGGCCCTTGTCCGCCCTTCCCGAGCTGCCCGGCCTCGCTCTCTGGCGAAATGGGCACATGGGGATCTACATCGGCCGCGGAGCTCTCGTAGAGGCCAAGGACGCGGGCTCCGGCGTGGTGCAGAGCTGCCTGTCAGACCGGGATTTCACCCATTGGTTTAAGATCCCGGGGCTGTATTACCTTTCCATATGAAGTGGGCGCGGTACATGGCGGAGGGTGCAGGCGCGGCGGCAGCCGCGGGAATCAGCTATTTGTTTGGCTGTGTGGATTTGCCGTTGGGAGTTTTGGCGGCGTTTATGGTAATGGATTACATCACAGGCGTTCTGGCCGCAGTATTTCGGCACAAGCTGTCCAGTCGAACCGGCATGAAGGGCCTTGTGAAAAAAGCGACCATTATTTTGGTCTTGATTATGGCTGTTTTTCTGGACCGGCTGATCAACAGCGGGGAATGGATTTTTCGAACGGTGACCTGCTATTTTTACATAGCCAACGAGGGGATCAGCATTTTGGAAAACTGCGGGGAACTGGGCGTTCCCATTCCCCGAAAAGTACAGAGTCTTTTATCCCAGCTGCGGGAAAGCCAGGACAAAGGCGAAAAATAATCCACACAGGCTCCCGGCTCAAAAAGCCGGGAGCCGTGCCGCATTTATTGGTTTTCAGCAAACGGCCACAGAGAGCCAACGAAAGTTTTCGTCCACCTTTTTCAAAAGGTGGTGGGGCGGAGGGGCAAAGCCCCCCTCGCCCTCCGCAGAGGGCGAAACACTTTTTCGTTTAATAAGGATCAGGAGGGGAGCCCCAACAGTCCGGTGGACTGTTGGGGCGTGGGGAACCCTATCAAGGGGTTCCCCGATGGGCCGCGGTGCGGCCCATTTTATTTTCTATCTTTGCGAATATTCACAAAATGCCTCAAAGCATGCTCCCCGGCCATGCCTTCCCGCCAAAAACATCTGCCCCGGGCCGGAAACGCCCCCAGTTATTTCCAGCGTTTCGCCCAAACGTGCTTCACCCAAAAAGCCAATTTGAAATCGGTTGATGGTTTTTCCTTCCATGCCCCCAGGCATGTAATCTCCAATAAAATCCGCGTACACTGTGTTGTTCAGGTGCCCGTTATAATCAATGTCTGAATACCGGATTTCCCGGTGCCCACAGGGACGCATTTCCGCCGGCGGGTGCAGCTTTCCCGGCAGGGGACAGCCCCACAGCTCACCGTTTTCAATAGGCAGCTGATAGGAATCCACCCTGTCGGGCCGCAATATCTTGTGGTTCTCTACATCCACCAACACAAAAGCGCTGACGCTCTCTATTACAGGCGCACCGCTGTTGTCAAAAAAGGTATAACAGCGGAAAAACCGCACGCCCCGCGCGCCGTAGCTTTGGGTAAATACCGTCAGCTCCTCCCCCAGCAAGGGGTACCGGTGAATGATGGACGACGCCTTGCTCAGCACAAAGGCCATACCATCCTCGTACATAACCGCATACCCCACGTTGCCCTCCTTCAGGTGGCGTTCTCCCACCTCCTGCTGGTATTTCAGGATGGCGCTGAGGCGAAGCCGCCGATCCTGGTCAGCATCAAAGGTGTTGACCACAATGGGATAGCGATAATTTTTCGGCACTTTTCCGTTCATTGGATCACATCCACTCCCATATACGGCCGCAGAACCTCCGGGACGGTGACGCTCCCGTCCGCGTTCTGATAATTTTCCAGCACGGCGGCCACCGTGCGGCCCACGGCAAGCCCTGAACCATTCAGGGTGTGAACCAGCCGCGCCTTATCCCCCGTTTCTTTTTTAAACCGGATGGAGGCCCGCCGCGCCTGGTAATCCTCAAAGTTGGAGCAGCTGGAAATTTCCAGGTAACGGCCGTAGGATGGCATCCAAACCTCAATGTCGTAGGTTTTTGCCGCAGAAAAGCCCAAATCCCCCGTGCTCAGGCATACCACCCGGTAGGGCAGGCCCAGCAGCTGCAAAAGGCGCTCAGCGTCGTTGGTCAGCGACTCCAGCTCCTCATACGATTTTTCCGGCTCGGCAAACTTGACCAGTTCCACCTTGTTAAACTGATGCTGGCGGATCAGGCCGCGGGTATCCCGACCGGCGCTGCCCGCCTCGGCCCGGAAGCAGGCGGAATAAGCGCAGTATTTTACCGGAAGCCCTTTCCCATCCATGATCTCGCCCCGGTGCATGTTGGTAACGGGCACCTCAGCGGTGGGAATGAGAAAATAATCCATGTTGCTGAGATGAAACGCATCCTCCTCAAACTTGGGGAGTTGTCCTGTGCCGGTCATAGACGCTCGGTTCACCATATAGGGAGGAAGCACCTCTGTGTACCCATTTTGGGTGTGGGTATTGAGATAAAAATTAATTACCGACCGTTCCAAACGCGCCCCCAATCCCTTATAAAAGTGGAACCGCGCCCCGGTGACCTTGGCGGCGCTTTCCGGATCCAGGATACGCAAGGCCGCGCCGATATCCCAGTGGGGCTTGGCCTCAAACTCAAAATCCCGCGGCTGCCCCCACCGGCGCACCTCCACATTTTCGCTGTCGTCCTTTCCCTGAGGAACGCTTTCATGGGGAATATTGGGCACGGCGAGCATAAGGGAGCGCTGGGTCTCCTCCAACTCAGACAGCTGCCGGTCGCACTCCTTAATCTGTTCGGCCAACTCCTTCATCCGCGCCATGACCGGCCCAATATCCGCTCCCGTTTTTTTCATTTGGGGAATTTTTTTGGAGGCGGCGTTTTGTTCAGCCTTCATTGCGTCGGCCCGGCCGGACAGCTCCCGGCGCCGGCGGTCTATTTCCACAATCCGGTCAATTTCCTTGTCCAAATTCATGCTGCGGCTTTTCACCGCCGCTTTGATACGCTCCGGATCCTCCCGGAACAGCTTAATATCCAACATATAAATTCCTTCTCTTTCGTGTCCTATTTTCAAGTGCGCTTACAATCGCTTGCTCGGTTGATGGGGCTATTGTTTCACGTGAAACATGCCGTTATTCCTCCCGCATAAAAACCCTTACCAGTTCCGCAAGGTCATCCCTGCTGTAAAAGTCCAGCGACAGCGTTCCCTTTTCATCCCTTTGGGTGACCCGCACCTTTCGTCCCAGCGCTTCGGCCAAGGTCAGCTCCACCTCTTTATAGTAGGAGGCTCCGGGCTTTCTGGAGGGCGGTGAAGATTTGGGCCTTTGCTTGGCCATGCGTTCCAGCTCCCGCACGGAAGCGCCCGCCGCCGCAGCCCGGGCCGCTTCCTTTTGTGCTGCTGGGTCGGAAATCGCCAGCAGCGCCCGGCCGTGTCCCGCGGAGATAGCGCCGCCTTGCACCAGCTTAAGCAGCTCTTCCGGCAAAGCCAAAAGCCGCAGGGCGTTGGCCACCGCCGGGCGGGAGCGCCCCACTCGGCCCGCTACCTCCTCCTGGGAGAGGCCAAAGCCTTCCATCAGCGCCTTATATCCCTTTGCCTCTTCCACCGGATTTAAATCCTCCCGCTGGAGGTTTTCTATCAGGGCAGCCTCCATGGTTTCCCGGTCGTTCATTTCCCGAATGACTGCCGGAACCGTGGTCAACCCCGCCATTCGGCTGGCCCGCCACCGGCGTTCCCCCGCCACAATCTGATACCCTCCAGAGGCCAGGGGACGAACCAGCAGCGGCTGCAGCACACCATGCTTTGCAATGCTGTCGGAAAGCTCTTCCAGCGCCTGTTGGTCAAAATCATGCCGGGGCTGGCTGCGGTTGGGCTCAATTTCCGAAATCCGCAGCTCAACCGCCCCTTGCGTGTCTGCGGCGTTGTCAGTGAACAGAGCTTCCAGCCCCCGCCCTAGGCCGCCTTTTTTTGCCATAACACTTCCTCCTTATCCGCGCTTTTTGTTGTTCTTTATGAGCTCCTTTGCCAGCTGCGTGTAAGCGTGGGCGCCCTTGCTGCTTTTATCGTAGTACAAAATCGGCTCCCCGTAGCTGGGCGCTTCGGAAATGCGGACGCCCCGGGGGATGGCGGTAGCAAATACCTTTTTGGGGAAAAATTTTTTTACTTCCGTCACCACCTGATGCGTGAGATTAAGCCTTCCGTCATACATGGTCAGCAGCACCCCCTCCACGTCGATGGCAGGATTGTACAGACGCTTCACCTGCCGCACGCTGGCCATCAGCTGCGACAACCCCTCCAACGCGTAGTATTCGCATTGAATCGGCACCAAAATGGCGTCGCAAGCGCACAATGCGTTAATGGTAATCAGACCCAAGGAAGGGGGGCAGTCCAGAAAAATATAATCATAGGCATCGCGCAAAGGGGAAAGCGCCTCCTTCAGCCGTGCCTCCCGGCCGGAAAGGGCAATCATTTCCACCTCTGCCCCCGCCAGGTCCATGGCGGAAGGCAGCAGATCCACACCCTGAAAACGGGTACGAACCAGCGCCGATTCCACTGAAACGCCGTTGATCAAAACGTCGTAGGTGGACGCCGGCACGCTGCGTTTGTTAATTCCATAGCCGCTGGTGGAATTCCCTTGGGGATCCATATCCACCAGCAGGACCGCTTGCCCCAGCGCGCCCGCCGCGGCTGAAAGATTGACCGCCGTGGTGGTTTTTCCCACGCCCCCCTTCTGGTTAACAATGGCAATTATTTTTCCCATACTGGCTAATTCCTCCCCGCCTTAAAAGCAAATCCAATTGCTTTGGGCAAGAATTTTTGTTGCAAAATGACCCAGCGGCGTTTCCGTTCCTTACCTATCAGCCGCAAATATCAAAAATACGCTTTTGCCGTTACAAAAGCAGTGTCCTTATTATAGCATACCGATTTTAAAATGAAAAGGGATGTTTCACGTGAAACATCCCTTTTTTAAAATTTTACCAATAATTAACAAATATTTGACTGGCTATTTACGCAAAAGCAGCGGAGCCAAAATATTGGCTCCGCCGGAAGGCAATTTTAAAAAATTTGCGTCTATTTATCAAACGCTGGGTTGAAGGCATAGAAGTTCTTGCTGTCCAGGTTATCCTGCACAACGCGCAGCGCGTCGCCGAAGCGCTGGAAGTGAACAATTTCCCGTTCCCGCAAAAACCGCAGGGGATTAAGCACGTCGGGATCGTCCATCAGCCGGATCAAATTGTCGTAGGTTGTACGCGCCTTTTGCTCTGCTGCCATATCCTCGGTCAGATCGGTAATGGGATCTCCCTTGGACTGGAAGTAGGTCGCGGTGAAGGGCATACCGGAAGCGGCCTGGGGATAAACGCCGGTGGTATGGTCGACAAAATACGTATCAAAACCACTTTTTTTGATTTCCTCCATGGAGAGGTTCCGGGTCAGCTGGTACACCATAGCGCTGATCATTTCCATATGTGCCAGTTCCTCGGTACCTATTGAAGAATAAAATTGTTTATGATATAATAAGCACAACAAAACGAAAAAAGAGGTGTGAAAAATGCCCTTTGATGATGACCTGAAAAACCATATTTTTAATTTTGTGAAACATCATACAACCTTAAAACAAGCACGAAAAGCACAGAAACTACTGGATAAACCTGATTTGCTTCTTATCTACATCTTATCCGCATACAATATGCATGAGATAACCCAATTTGGGGGTATGCGGATGATAACAAACCCCGAAGCATTTTTGCCCACAGAAACAGAGAAGAATGCTTTTATACAAGAATTGAAAAAATATGTTATCAATCTTTATACATACAACGGGAAGGAAGTAAATTTTAATGGATACAACAGTAATCGCCCCAATTCGCAAACCGCTGAAGACCGAAACGAATGAACAGTTAAAGGTTTGTGCTTACTGTCGTGTATCCACTGATGACACAGACCAGCGGAACTCTTTGACTTCTCAAAAAAAGTTTTTCGCCGACATCTTCAAGAAACACCCGAACTGGACCAATGTGGGCATTTTTGCGGATGAAGGAATCAGCGGAACATCTTTGGAAAAACGGGACCGCTTTAATGCTATGATAGCACTGGCAAAGCGAAAGGGTGTTGATGTTATTTTAACGAAAGAAGTATCCCGCTTTTCACGAAATGCCACCGACCTTTTAAGCATAGTAAAAGACCTGCAAGACCGCAAGGTCTTTATATGGTTTTTATCGGATGACATCAATACCGAAAACCCGAACAGTATCCAACAATTAACCGAAACCGCCACATCCGCACAGGGCGAAAGCTTAAGAACTTCCCGCCGTGTAGTGTGGGGCCAGCAAAGGCAGATGGAAAAGGGAGTGGTATTCGGGCGGAAAGAAATGTACGGGTATCGCATAGAAAAGGACAGCGAGGGCATACAACACTTTATCATCGTTGAAGATGAAGCGGAAATTATTAAAAAAATATTTGAATGGTTTGTGTCTGGCGATGGAACAACTATTATTGCCCGCCGTTTGGAAAGCATGGGTATCAAAACCCTACGGTATAAAAACGGATGGACGAATACCGTCATTCTGCGGATATTGCGGAATGAAAAATATGTCGGGGATTTAGCACAGGGCAAAACTTACACACCCGACCCACTTACCCACAAGAAGAAATATAACAGGGGCGAAGCATATCGCTATTATATCACCGACCATCACCCCGAAAGTGCCATTATTGACCGGGACACATGGAATAAGGCACAGGTAATCCTTGCAGAGCGGAAACCGTCTGAAGAAGTGCGGGCAAAACATTCCGCCCGATACTGGACAAGCGGTAAAGTGTATTGCGGGTTGTGCGGCGGGCGATATGTCAG
>CALWPT010000003.1 GCA_944383495.1 uncultured Clostridia bacterium
TTTCCATTCTGCCTCAGGATTATCCCAGGTAGGGTTTATGTATAACCGCCCATTTGGATGCTAAAAACAGTCCTGAGGAACTTTTTGCCTCAGGACTGTTTCTTTTAACGTCGTCAGAAATTCTCAGCGGACTTGCAGCAACGTTATTTCATCATGCTCTGCACGTTTTCAATGAAATCGCCTACGGCGTGAATGGCCTTTCCTGCGTTTTTTTTAACGCTTTTGTTATTCTTGACCATCATGGAACCAGCGGTCACCATCGCTGCGCCTGCAATCAGGCCGGTGCCGATCCCCTTCATATACGTGGAAAATCCCTTCTGCATGGAAAACCCTCCTTCATTTATGGCTTCGACATTTGTCTGTTACTAGTATGACCTGTTTTGTGTTTTTTTTCATGGAAAATAGTAGCAGATTTATATTTTTAATTGTAAATATAGCCATTTCAGCTGGTTTTCGCGGCAGCGGCGGGCGCGCGCACCGGCCCCGAATTGGTTTTGGCTAAGCCGGGCGCGCGCCGCCAAACGCGTCTTTCAGCGTTTCCCAGTTCAATCCGCCTTCGGCAGTCGATCAAATCCGTATTGCAGCTCTTCGTCGGTGGGGATATAATCCTCCATTTTGCCGCTGCGGTAATTCATGTAGGCGGTCATGTCGAAATATCCCGTTCCGGTCAGGCCAAAAAGGATGGTTTTGGCCTCCCCCGTTTCCTTGCATTTTACTGCCTCGTCAATGGCAGCGCGGATGGCGTGGGCCGACTCGGGAGCCGGAACGATGGTCTCATACTGAGCGAACAGGGTCGCCGCGTCAAACACCTCGGTCTGCTTGCAGCACCGGGCCTCGTCCAGGTACCCGTCGTGGTAGAGCTTGGAAACCAACGGCGCCATGCCGTGATACCGCAATCCTCCCGCGTGGATGGGCGACGGCAGAAAGTCGCAGCCCAGAGTGTACATGCGCACCAACGGGGTAATTTTGCCAATGTCCCCAAAATCGTAGGCGTATTTGCCCCGGGTCATGGATGGGCAGGAGGCGGGTTCCACAGCAATAAACCGGGGGCCGCTGCCCATCAGCTTATCCACCATATAGGGCGCCATCAGCCCTCCGAGGTTAGAGCCGCCTCCCGCGCAGCCGATGACGATATCCGGGTATTCCCCGAGCATTTCCATCGCTTCCTTGGTTTCTAAGCCGATGACCGATTGGTGCAGCAGCACTTGATTGAGCACCGAGCCCAACGCATACCGGTATCCTTCCTTGCTCACCGCCACCTCCACAGCCTCGGAGATCGCGCAGCCAAGGGAGCCGCTGGTGTCGGGATGCTCGGCCAGTACGGCGCGCCCGGCGTTGGTGGTATCGGAAGGGCTGGGAATGATATCCGCGTCAAAGGTTTCGATGATGGCCTTACGGTAGGGCTTCTGGTTATAGCTCCCCTTGACCATATAAACCGTCAGGTCCAGCCCGAAATATTTACAGGCCATGGACAGGGCCGTCCCCCATTGGCCCGCACCGGTTTCGGTGGTCAGGCCCTTTAATCCCTGCTCCTTGGCGTAATAAGCCATGGCGACGGCTGCGTTGAGCTTATGGCTGCCGGAGGTGTTATTGCCCTCGAATTTATAATAGATTCTTGCCGGGGTGTCCAGCGCCTTTTCCAGGTTGTATGCCCTGCATAAGGGTGAGGGGCGGTAAATTTTATAGAATTCCTGAACGGGCTTTGGAATGTCAATAAACGGCGTGGTGTCGTCCAGCTCCTGGTCCACCAGCTTTTCGCAGAAAACTGGGGTCAGTTCCTCTTTTTGGATGGGCTGAAGGGTTCCGGGATTCAGAAAGGGGTCGGGTTTGTCTTTCATATAAGCACGGATATTCAGCCATTGTTTAGGCATCTGTTCTTCGGTCAAGTAAATCCGGTAGGGAATGTGCTTTTGCATGGTTCTTACCTCCAAAAAAAATGATTGAAAAATAGCTGCGCTATTTTTTCGCTGCTTTGACCCAACGGTTTGCTTCTATCGCAAGGCCGCGCGGAGCCAGAGAAACAAAAAACCTGTCCCTTAACAATCGTTAAGGGACAGGTCATTTACATTACCTGCGGTGCCACCCAAATTGGCTTCTATAAAGCAAGCCCACTCAAACACGCACTAGCATGCGCTCCGCCGGGTAACGGGTGCGGCCCCCGTCGGCTACTACTCCCCCGCAGAAACCGGGTTTCGTTCCGCCCTCATAAGTCCATTCCCCGGACCGCACGGCGCCGCGTTTCCACCAACCGCGGCTCTCTTTGGCCGGCCATTATCCGGGTACTCCTCTTATTCAAAGGTTTTCCTGATTTATTATTATCATATGACAGTTCCCTTGATTTGTCAAGAGCAATTTAAATTTTTCCATGAAGGCTTGCCTATGGGCGGCCGCTGCGGGATTGAGAGGATCCGCGGGTGCAAAGCCCCCTGCAATCAGAACGCCGGTACCCATATTCCCTGATCCTGAAATCACAAACCTTATTCCAAGCAGCGGACTACCTGCCCTAAAATGCTTTTTTCATTCTCATAAAAATGATCAACGGCATTTATCAGCCGCGTTAATAGCTCCGGTTGATGTGTCAAATTATATTTCAGTATCAGCATTCGCACGCTTTCTGCCATTATCACCACATGTTTATCATACTTCTCAATCAGGCTACTGTCCAGCCGAACAGCTTGGCTCAGCCTTTGCAGCCGAGCAAGCATGCATTTTTTGTGTTGGCTCACAGTTAAAATGTCTCTGACGTCAAGATCATTGATATTTAATTGCTTTTCCTTTACCATTTCTATATATTTTTTCAACATGTTTAAAACGACAATTCCATAAATTAAATTCTTTTCTGTCCTACAGCTTGTACTATCACTTTCGATATATCGTTTTATCCCATGGTAGACCTTATCGGGATCAAAAACAATCTCAAAATCATCCAGTCCTTTTATCCCCAGTAATTCACCTTGATAATTGACATATTCTGAATGAAACGCCTGCGAAAAGCTTTCCTGCGAAATTTCCAGTAAGCCTAGTTGACCGTCTGCTTTATAGGCCACCAAACTGTAGGTTTTTTTCGTTTGATTTAACCCCAAAAGAATGCCGTCGTGATTTATATGTTGCTTATGGCTGCTTCCCTTGCCTTCTATATAATAATCATCTACGCCCGTAAAATTGATGTAAAAGCCGCCTTCCAGCATTGCCCGTATATTTTCATGCAAGCTGTATTTTGCAAACTGGTTTAATATACCGGCCTTCTGCAAAAAAGGCATGGTCCATACATGGCTGTTCTCCGCAATGACGCCAATCGATCTTGTTTCTCCCCTTAAAAACCTGTCATTGCACATAAGCTGGATGCATTCGTTAAAAAACCAATTATCTGAGGTTGGGTTTGTTTTGGCAACAATCCCAGCAGCCGCCTTCCAGTGATAAGCGGTAAACCATGGCGTTTGGTAGGGAAGCTGAATCTGTTCCTTCATTTATAACCCCCTTGCCTTCTGTTACCCTTCCTGCGCCGAAGCAATCGAAATTTCTAATTTTTTGAGACCTCCGCACCATTTATTTGTCATTTCGTTGTTCGAGCATTTTAAAGTATTCTCTCGCTATTTCGCCCCCTTAAATTCGTCTTGGCAAGCCATGGCCATTTGAAACATTGTATCTCGCGTGGGTACCCTGCTTTCCTTTGCATTACCGTTACGAATGGTGATTTCCTTCAGCATAGCTTGTCATTCCTTTCTATGTTCTACAATGCAACAATTTTCGCTATTCCTATTATAAAGCACATATTCGTCAATATCAATATAAAATTTTATTAATGGTTTAACAAATTATTCAAATAGCTTAATTCTTACAGCAAAAATTGAAAAATCTGTCAGCGGTATTTGATTTTATAATAATTGTCTCAACGGCCCGCTGTCATTCGTGGCTTACAGCTTACTGTTTTAATCGCGCGGTCGTACGCAGCCAAGGTTCCTTTTTTGTTTTGCCGCCTCCAATCTCCTATATTGCTGCGCCTTAGCCTCTTCTCCAAGACGAAAAACGGCAGGGCTTTTCATGCCCTGCCGTTCAAAAGGCTGTTGACTATCAATGCGTTTCACACTATCCAGCTTTTCCCAATGACGCTGATATGGCCCCGTTCTGCTATGTCAATCGTTTTTCTTGTGTATTGCCCCCTATTCCAAACCATCAATCAGTTGAACCGCATACCGCAGGATCTTCAATGCATCGGCTGAATTAATTTTTCTGTCGGCGGCCACGTCGCCTGCCTGAAAAAAGGCGCCCTCCAAGGCGGACATCTGAACCGAATGCTTCAAAGCCTCAAGCGCGTCAGCAGAGTTGACCCTTCCATCTCCTGTTGAATCGCCTAAAAGTACAATCGTGAATTCCTGATCCACCCTGTCGGTTTTAAACAATTGCACTCGCATACCGGTGGTCAAAACACCGGAGGCAATGGGAGCCCCGTCCCGGCCCAGAACCTGAACGGAAGCGCCGTTCTTTGGCTGAAAAGAGGCGGCAAAGGCAGACGCATCAGGCGCGTTTGACGGATCCAGCCGCATATATTCTCCATCGGTATCATATGGGATCTCGTAGCTTGGATCGGATGCGGGCGGCGCAGGCTCCGGCTCCAGGTCAACACGGACTGGCTTAAGAGCCGCGTCGTCAATTTTGTCCGCAGCAGGACCCGCAATCATATCCGATAGGCTGAACTGCGCAGTGGCTTCCGCCGCTACATCCTTTACGGTAAAGACAAACGTCACCGCCACTCCGTCCTCCGTGATCATCGGCGGATTCGGCTGGCTAGCCGTAGGCTCCACGCAAAAGTAAAAGTTAACGGTTCCCGCAGTGCCGCAGGAGGCCTGCAGTTCACTGCCCTGGGGAAGAACGCTTCCCCTTTTCATGGCTTTTGACGCAACAACGCCGGGATTTTCACTGTCCCCGGCAATTTCAAAATAATTGGGGTCGTACCGCAGGAAACCGTCAAAGTTCGAAAGTCCGCCCGGATACGCTGCGGCAACGCCCGAAACGCTGACAGTGATTTCCGCCGTATCCCCCGGACGCAGCGCCGTTGCAGCGCTGCATCCAAGGGAAAACCCAAGGGTATTGTCGGCCGACGCAGCGCTGCCGGCCGCAAGCGCGCCGGCAAACACGCAAACCGATAAACATATGGACGCAAGCCTCCCAGCATGCTTTTTCATCATTTAACCTCCATTCATTTGATCAACAATTTCAGCCGGAATGGATTCATAGCTTCGTCAGCATGAGAATCACCGGCATCGTTACGATAGAAAGAATGGTACTAACGGATATAATCCGAGAAGCCAGCGCCGCATCCCCTTTGAATTTAGCGGCGATCAGCATATTATTGACCGCGCTGGGCGCGCAGGCAGGAATCATGCAGGCTGCCAGAAGGTCTCCTTTCAGCTGAAATACAAACTTGTACAGGCATAAAACCAGCACAGGCACAGCCAAAAGACGCAAAAATGACGCGATCCATAATCCTGCGTCCTTCAGCCCTGTTTTTAGGCTTGACGTTATTAGATAATATCCTGTGATCAGCATGGCGACCGGCGTGTTGAGCTGAGCCAGATAAAATACCGGATCGCCAAAAATAGCCGGAAGCTGAATTCGCAGCAAAAACAGCGGTAAGCCTATTAAAACCCCAATCGTTCCTGGGTTCAGCAAAATTTTGGTCCAATTTGTTTTTTTCTCCGTCCGATAGAGAGACACACCATATGTCCAGGTAACAATATTCAGAATAATAATATAAGCGGAAATGAGGAAAACGCCTTTTGAACCAATCAATGCCTGCGCCATAGGTATGGCCATAAAGCCCCCGTTGGAAAAGATCACGCAGCCCCGCAAAACCCCCTGACGGGAAGCCGGCTGATTTTTCCGAAACGCAAAAGCGATCAGAATGCCCGCCAAATGGGTCATGAGCGCACAGCCCGCACAGATCAACAGGCTTTTTAGCGTGTCCAGATTCAGCTCTACCTCTAAAAACGCATGAATGATTACGCAGGGGGTCACAACATACAAAAGAATATCGGTCAGTTGCCCGATTCCCGATTTCCGAAGCATACGCACCTTTGTCAGCACTGCGCCGGCGGCAATCATAACAAACAGAATCGCTACCTGCACAGCCACCGTGATAAAATACTGGGCGCCTTCGTTCATAGATCTACCGTCTTTCCTCTGAAATATGCGTCAATCGCTATATGTAAGGTCAAAAGCGGAAGCATATTCGCAAAAACGCTTCCTTGCTTACCAAATGGGCAACCAGATGAAAGCAATCGGCATATCCGCATTTTTAAACAGCATGGCTCCCTGCATGGCGCAGCAATTTTTATATAGTATACCAAAATTCCTTTTCGCCGTCAAGGAAAAGGGCATTTCGCCGCAGCCTTTTTCCGACTCCCATGACCCCCCCAAAAAAAATTCGCTGACGCTCCTTCAGCAAGCATACACGCGCACCTATATTCGCTTTTCCATTGTCACTTCCATTTTAGCGCGTTTGCCTCTCCGCTTTTTCTGCCAAGCGCATAAATTGTTAAAATCGCCTATTACATTCTTTGGCGGAATGTTGTATAATAGAATTTGTATTAACATGTATACTGCCCTGTGAATACATTGCGGAGCCAGGGCGGCATACATGTTTTTCCTGCCGTTGCCTTAGCGGCGGCAGATGTACGGTAAAGGAGTGCGGGTATAAAATGTTCAGGGTGAATGATACCGTGAATTACAGTACGACCGGGGTCTGCAAAATCGTCGATATCAAAACGGAAAGCTTTACCGGTGAAGAAAGCAGATATTATGTGCTGAAACCGGTGCATCAAGAGGGTTCAACGGTTTATGTCCCTACTGAAAACGAAACGCTGGTAGCAAAAATGCACAAAATTCTGTGCCGCAAGGATGTTAACGACTTGATTGACCAAATGCCGACATGTCAATTAGATTGGATTGAGGATGAAAAAAACCGTCAGGAGGCGTATAAAAAAATCGTTGCCGGCGGCGACCGGAAGGATTTAATCGGATTGATCCGCACCATGTATTTTAAGCAGCAGGAACTGACGGCAGCCGGTAAAAAGCTGCATGCGGCAGACGAACGAATCATGAAGGAAGCTGAAAAGCTTCTATACGATGAATTTTCCGTGGTATTTGACATCCGCCCGGAAGAGGTTTTGCCCTTGATCATGAAGCGGCTGGAAAAAAGCCGATAGCTTGAAGCAAACACAAAATAGGCGGCAAGCCGCCGCAGGCGCACCCTGCTTCCGGGGGCGCCTTTTGTTTTGCGCCCCGGTTACAATAAACATTGCGTTTTATTAGAACGCCCCGGCGGTCAAGTCTACAGCGCTGAAATAAAAAATAACCGGGGCATTGCCGCTATCCCTTCATTTATGCAACGATCCCCCTGTTTTAACGCCCTTTTGCAGGCAAATCCCTGTCAGCGGGCATCCCTCACAGGCCGGTTTCCGGGCGTTGCAGACGTCCCTGCCAAACTGAACGACCCGATGACAAAAATCATTGGATTCCTCCGGAGGCAGCAGCTTCTTCAGCTCCATTTCCACTTTATACGGATCCTTTGCCGCTGTCAGTCCGATTCGGCCCGCAATTCGGATCAAATGCGTGTCGGTCACAACCGCAGGCTTTCCATATACATCCCCGCAAATTAAATTGGCGGTCTTTCGGCCCACGCCAGGCAGCCTTGTCAGTTCCTCTACGGTATCGGGTACCGTTCCGCCGTACACATCCCGCACCATGCGGGCGATCCCCACAATATCCTTGGCTTTGGTCTTGTACAGTCCGCAGCTCTTAATAATTTCAGACACATCCTCCACCGCTGCGTTTGCCAGGGCCTCCGCGTCCGGATACCGCTTAAATAAAACAGGGGTTACCAGGTTTACCCGTGCGTCGGTACACTGTGCGGACAATCGTGTGGCAATTAAAAGCTGAAGCGGCGTGAATGCCTCTAAGGAGCATTTCGCCTGGGGGTATAAAGCTTTGAGCCGCTCTACAGCTTGAACTGCGCGCTCTCGTTTCGTCATGGCAGGCTTCCTCCTGTGTGTAAATAAAATCGGTTTTTGTCGTTTCTATCATACTATATGTGCCTTCCGGATGCAATCCTCCGCTCGTATTTTTCCAGCGGCGCGTCGTGAAGCCGGATTAATACAAATGGTAGAATACAAGGAAAATTGGGGGCAAAATTTAATTTTATGTTAACGAAACCAACCGTTTTTCTTCATGTGTAGAATTCGTTGCGCCAAATGGTATTATTTGGTTATCGAAACAATTTTATGATTTTTACAAGGCATGAGGGCTGTTGAAAAGTCTGTTGAAAATGTGAAATACTCTTTGTATTTGATTTCCATGATCTATCATTATGTAACCTGGCGGAGAAGAGCGCGGGGTAATTGCCGTATGGCCAAAGTCATTGATTCACAAGCGCAAGGTCCCATGCAAAAAGCCCAGCCGCTGGCTGGGCTTTTTGCATACCGTTTGATAAAGCATTCCTTATTACCAAGACTCCCGCGCGGCTTACCTGGTTGGTTGCCTACGTCTCTGCGGCGGTTTACCGCGGCTTCAAGCTTTTCATGGCGGTTAACATCTCGCTTGATCCACAGCAGCTTGCGTTCATATAGCCGATGCCGCCCGTGTCATGCGCCGAAAAAGCCGCTGATAACCGTTCACGCGGGGGAGGAAGCTGTCGTTTTGGGCAGCTCCGCGGTTTCCTGGGGTGCGGATGCGGGAATTTGCCGGCCCTCTTGGTTCAGCGAATAACCCTCTTTCCGCACAAGCCGGGAAACCGGGACGAGGCTGTAGCCATCCTGCTGGAGAGCCTCGATGACGCCGGGCAGAGCGGCAGAAGTATTTTTGGCGTCGTTGTGGAACCGGATAATGGACCCCGGGGTTGTCTGGGCCGTCACCCGGGAAAGAATTTGATCGGCGGATTTATCCTTCCAGTCCAAGGAATCCACGTCCCACTGGATGCACTGCATGCCCATTTCTTCCAGGACGTCCAACAACGCGTCGTCATAGTCGCCGTAGGGGGCGCGAAAGAGAGTGGGGCGTTTCCCCGTTGCAGCTTCCACCTTCTCATTGCAGGCCCGGATGCTTTGCAGCATCTCCTCCTTGGATAGCTCAGGCATATGGGGATGGTCATCGGAATGATTTTCCACGTCGTGGCCCGCGTCGCGCAGGGCCTTGGCTGCCTGAGGATATTTTTCCGCCCAGGAGCCGGCGACAAAAAAGGTCGCTTTGACGCCGTATCTCTCCAAAATATCAATGAGCAGCGGGATGCCGTCCGCCTCCATTGCCACGTCAAAGGACAAGGCGGCTTGCTTTTGATCGGTCTGAACACAGTAAATTGGCAGCTTTCTGGGACGTACGGCAGTGGGAACCGCAGCGCTTCCCGCAATAAAGCATCCCGCCAGGGCCAGAACCGCCAGGCAGAGAAGCCCTCCTAAAATATGTTTTTTGGTTACAACGAAATATCGCACCGAAAGCCCCCCATTTTCCGCTTTTTGCTGAACGCCCAGCTCTGAAATGGCATTTGCATTTCCGGATATCCCAGTATATGCCGCGTTAAAGAGAAAATATGCCCCCGCTTTTCGGCCGGCCATGCAATCGTGTCCGCTGCGCCCTTTTTAAGCGTTGGAGGGCACGGAAACACAGGGCGCCTCCGGCTCCGCCGGTCCTTGGCCGAGTCAGCAATGTCTTATTCTGCGTATGGCGGCGGCGAAATGAAGCGATTGACGGCAAAGCGAAATCGCTGCCATCCGCATTGGTATTAACGTGTGTATCCTTGGCGGCAGCAAAACGAAATTTCACCCTTGCGCGGCGGTAAAATATATGGTACAGTGAAGCAAGAAATGGAGGCGGCGCTATGAAAATGAATTGGGATAAAAAGTATACCACCATCGCGGTTTACGCTTTTTTGGTAATTGCCGCCTCGATTCTGTTTTACCTGGCCGTCAGTAATTTTTCCGGTCTTTTAGGCGTTCTTGGCAGGCTGATCGGCTTGATTATGCCTATAATTATAGGCTTGTGTGTCGCGTACATATTGAACCCCGTGCTAAAAGTGCTGGAGAACCAGGTGTTTTGCCATATTCGGCCTTTGAAGAAACGGAAAAAGGCTCTGCGCGGCGTCTCGCTCTTGGTGACCTTCGTCATTGCTATCGCTTGCGCTTACCTGATCATTATGATGATTATCCCGCAGATTATGGACAGCGTCGCCGGGCTTACAGCCAGTCTTCCTGGCTATTTTACCAGCGCCCAGGCGTATATCACCCAGCTGTTTCGGGATTATCCGTTTATTTCCGACTTGACGGGAATCACTCCGGAAAATCTGGCTGATACCCTCATGGGCTGGGTGGGCGATTTATCGCCGTTTGTCAGCAATATTATAAACGGTTTTATCGGCGGGGTTATGGGCGCGGTCACCGGGGTGACGAATGTAATTGTTGGTCTGATCGTTTCGATTTATCTTTTGTATGGCAAAGAAAACTTTTTTGCGCAGACCAAGAAAATTACGTTTGCCCTTTTTCCAAAGTCTTACGCGCAGCGGCTTCAGAATGTATACCACAACGCCAATACCATTTTTAACGGCTATATTATTGGAAAAATTCTTGATTCCATCATTGTGGGCGTGCTATGCTATCTTGTCATGAGCATTGTGCGGTTTCCATATCCGCTGCTCAACAGCGTTATTATTGGCGTTACCAATGTAATTCCGTTTTTTGGACCGATTATTGGGGCGATTCCAACGGCGCTGCTGGTATTCTTGGCCCGTCCGGAAATGACCATCTGGTTTTTGCTGTTCGTGCTCATTTTGCAGCAGCTGGATGGAAACGTTATTGGCCCTCTGATTCTAGGGGATTCCACCGGTCTTCCGGCCTTTTGGGTGGTATTCGCCATTTTGGTGGGCGGCGGCCTGGCGGGGTTTATGGGCATGGTGATTGGGGTTCCGATCTTTGCGGTGATTTATTCCCTTGTGCGGACGTGGATCGAGGGGCGTCTTAACCGCAAGGGGCTTCCCGCCAGCACGGGAGAATACCAAACCGCGCCAGAGGAAGCGCCGCGGCCGCGCCGGGGCAAGCTTGGCAAACTCCGGCAGAAAATGATCGAATTGCATGATAAAGACAGCAAAATCGAATAAGTCAGCCCAAGCTGTCGGATTCAAAAAAGTACTTGGGCTCTCTGCCTAGTAGGATGCTCGGCAGGGAATTAAGATATTATATACAAAAATTGAATAATATATACAAGAATATTTGTCTTTTTGGCTTGACGAAAAATGAATCGTATGTTAGTATTGACATAAATTCTTGTCAAATCAAAATGCCTAAAATAACCAGGCGTTTTTTTATAACCGCGCTGGACCCCAACCTGCGGGGTTCTGTTCCCGGCGCTCCGGCGAGCCTTTAAACGCGGCTGGACAGGCGCTTGGAAAATGCGGTGGGCCTTGAACGGAAGGGAGCGGTGTTGTGAAGCGAAGACGGGCCAATCAGCTTTTTCTGCTGCTTTCCTCCCTTGCGTTTGTTTTTATCGGTATTTCCGTTATTATTTGGAAGCTTACTCTTGTGGGGGCTTTTCATATTGTAACGACCGTGGCTCTTTTTTCGCTGAGTCTGATGCAGCTTGGGACGGGGGTTACCCAGCGGCCTTTTTTGAAAAAGGGGCTGACCCGTCTGGCCGCCGGGATCGTTACGGCCGGCATGGGCGCTATGGTAATGGTGTTCCATGATTTGTTTCAGGCGGTCATTCCCATTCTTTTTGCGGTTTATGTTTTACTGCTGGGGGTGATCCGGCTGATTATTTTCGCGCAGGACCAGGCGGATGAAAACAGGTGGGCGGTTTTATCTCTGCTGGCGGGCGTGGTAATGATTTTTTTTGCTCTGAGCGTGGTGCTGCATCCCTATAGGAACCTGCCGGACGTGATGAACTTTATCGGCGTGTTTCTGATTTTATATGGTGTGACCTTGTTTTCTGATTTCGTTGGCGCGCTGATTACCTTTCGCCACGAAAGCGGGCGGCGGCGCTTGCGCGTTACGCTGCCTGTGGTATGGGAAATGTTTATCCCCCGGCGGGTGCTAACCCGGGTCAATCAGTTTTTGCAGCGGGGAGATGATCCCAACCGCCTTATGCAGGAGGATGGCAGAAAAGGCCGGGTGGATCTGGAGATCTTTATTCATGTGCGGGAATCGGGCACGGGTGCAATTGGCCATGCCGATCTGTGGTTTGAGGGGAAGGTCTATTCCTACGGCTGCTATGACAGTGCGCGAACCAAAATGGGCGGGCTATACGGAGACGGAGTGCTGTTTATTCTATCCGACCGGGAAAAGTATATTGCGTATTGTCAGGAGGTGGTGGGAAAGACGTTGTTCGCGTTCGGGCTACAGTTGGATGAGCAGCAGAGGGAGAGCGTCCGGGAACGGCTTGAGGAGGTGAAAAGTCATTTAGTGCCGTGGGATCCGCCGGCTGCCGCGGCGCGTAAGGCGGGAGAAAGCGGGGAGGGCTTTACCGATTATCCCAGCATCCTCTGCCGCATGACCGACGCGCAGTATTACAAGTTTCGGGATACCAGCTACAAAACCTATTTTACTGTCACCACCAACTGCGTCAAGCTGGTGGACGAGGTGATCGGCCGATCGGGAACGGATATTTTAAGCCTGAATGGGATTATTACACCGGGAACCTACTATGATTATTTGAACCGTGAATACGAAAAGCAGGATTCCATGGTGGTGACCCGCCGGGTATATGCCCGCAGAAAATTCGACGAGCAAGCAAAACAGAAATGAACGCACAGATGGAAACGCATCCGCGTTTTCCAACGCACAGAAACGGAGTTTCGTATGGATATGAAGAAAGAGCTGGAGCGCTGGCTTTCGGCCGGCGGGATAGAGGGGCCGGTTCTCTGCTATGGGTTTGCGGACATGGATCTTCACTGTAAATATTGCCGCTCCTATCTGGCGCTGACCAAGGATACGCTGGTATTCCTGTATCTAGGCGCGGAAAAAGAACGGAAAACCTTCAGCGGCGCGCCCATGAATTATCTGGAGGAGGCCCCTGAACTGCGACGGTTCCCCATTGACACTTTGAAAAATCCCCAGGTTCTGGACATGGTCATTGGCGGTCAGTTCTGCGTGGAGATTGACGGGGTGGATACGGATATTTGTTCCTTCACGGGAGCATACATGGCAAATATGCGCCACGTCTGCAATATTTTAAGTAAGCGCATTGAGGGCAAGGAGCTGACAGAGGAGGACTTAAAGGAACCGGAGGGCCGCGGGTATTGTCCCAAGTGCGGCGGCCCTTACCCTGACCAAAACCGGCGGATTTGTCCCCGCTGCATGAATAAGGGCTCCGTGTTCAAGCGGATGTTTGCTTACTTCCTGCCGTATAAATGGCATTTGGCCGGCGTCATGTTCTGCCTTTTGCTGACAGCGGTGTTCGCGCTGTTCTGGCCGTATCTCAGCGGCACGGTGCTGTATGACCAGGTGCTGGGGGGGCGGCTGCAAAACGCTTACACTGCTTTGGTGCTGACGGTGTTTGCCATGGCGGGGACCAAGGCGATGCAGCAGCTGTTTGGCATTATACAGGGAATACTGGTGGCGGAAATCATGCCCCGAGCGGTCAATAAAATGATTTCCAATGTGTTTCATGCCATGTCGAAGCTATCCATCAGGTTTTTTTCCGACCGGCAGACCGGCGCGCTGATGACCCGTGTACTGGACGACGCTAACGAGGTGGTAGGCTTTTACATAGACAGTATGCCATATTTATTCTCCAACTCCCTGATCTTTATCGGCACAACGGCCATTATGTTCCTCATGAACTGGAAGATGGCGCTGCTGGCAATTGCTTTAACGCCTCCGGTATTTGTTATCTTCGCCAAAATGGAACCCCGGCTGCATCATTACTACGGCCGACGGCACCGAACCATGCGGACGCTGAACTCCCAAATCAATGACAACCTGACCGGTGCGCGGGTGGTCAAGGCCTTTGGCCGGGAGAACAGCGAACTGGACCGGTTCGGTAAGGCCAGCTCCCGGGTTCGGGATGCGGAAATGGCCTTGGTGAAATACGACAATCAGTATTACGCGGTATACAGCATTGCCCAGAACCTGGCGGTGGTGCTCGTGTGGCTGCTGGGCAGTATTCTTGTGCTGGGAAGCAATGAGATAAGCTACGGCATTCTGATCACCTTTGCGGGCTACGTGAGCTCTTTGCAGGGCCCAATGGAATTTTTTTCTAACGCATTTCGCTGGTGGGCCCGGGCTATCAACGCGGGTCAGCGGATTCTGGAGATTATTGATACCAACCCCGATATTATGGAAAACGAGCATCCCATCACGCTGGAGCAGGTGAAGGGCGACGTGGAGCTAAACAACGTGACCTTCTCCTACCAGCAGGGTAAAACGGTGCTCCACGAGATCTGTTTCAAGGCTCCGGCAGGCAAAATGCTGGGGATTGTGGGCCGTTCGGGGGCTGGAAAGTCTACCTTGGTCAACCTGATCTCCCGGCTGTACGATCCCCAGTCGGGCAGTATCACACTGGATGGCGTGAATGTGAAGGATCTGTCCTTCTCCTGCCTGCGGAGAAATGTGGCGATGGTGTCCCAGGAGACCTATATTTTTATGGGTACAGTGGCCCAGAATATTGCCTATGCCAAAGCGGATGCGACGTATGAAGAAATCGTTCAGGCGGCTATATTTGCCAGCGCCCATGACTTTATCACCAAAATGCCCGACGGGTACGATACGATGATCGGCGCGGGAGGAAGAAGTCTGTCCGGCGGGGAACGGCAGCGAATTTCCATCGCCCGGGCGGTGCTGCAAAACCCCAAAATCCTGATTTTAGATGAGGCCACCGCTTCGGTAGACACCGAGACCGAACAGCGGATCACTAAGGCCATCGACCAGCTGGTGGTGGGACGGACAACCCTGTCAATTGCGCACCGGCTGTCGACCCTGAAAAATGCCGATTGGCTTATTGTTATCGACAACGGCCGAATCGTGGAGGAGGGTACACACGCGCAGCTAATTGATCAAAGGGGCGAATATTATAAGCTGTACGAATTGCAAACCAAGGCGCTGTCGCTGCGGGGCATCGAGGGCTGACGCGCTTTACAGCTTACACCAACCGACCTTAGAAAGGCAGGCGTTATGCCACATGAATGAAAACGAAGTGCTTGTGAACGAGGAGCGGGAAGCAGAGGACAATCTGGAAATCCGCCGGATTACCAAAGACAACGCCGTCTTTTTTTCCACTCCCGGCGGCTTTATCGGTATGGAATTGGATGGCAAACGGTACGAGCGGGTACAGGTGTTCCGCACGTTTCCCTTCACCGCGCCGGAGGTGTACATATCTGTTCGGGAACCCGACTGGAAGGCCCGGGAAATCGGCCTCATTGAAAATCTGAACGATTTGGAAAAGCAGACGCGGGAACGCATTGAAATCCAGCTGAACCGGCGATATTTTACGCCTAAGATTCAGCGGATCTTAGACGTGAAGATGGAATATGGATATGCGTATTTCGACGTGGTGACCGACCGGGGCCCCTGTAAATTCACCATTCCCATGAGCGGATCGGTGGCCCGGCTGAGCGAGACCCGGTTAATCATTACAGACATCGACCAGAATCGGTTTGAGGTGGCCGATTTAGAACGGCTGACCTCGCAGGAACTGCGGAAGCTGGATTTGTTTATTTGACGCGCCCAGCCAACAAGGAGGTGCAAAAACACCCATGAAATTGAATTTTGCTTTGCCAGAGAAGCTGATGCAGCACCTGTCCCCTTCTGGGGGCGAAGAAGTCATCTACTGCCTGCCCTGCGACCTGGACGACGATGGCAATTACCAGAAAAGCTGGTATGTTGCTGTGACGGGGAAACGCCTGGCGCTGCTTGCTCCGGCCGGCGTGCTGCGGGAATACCCAATCCGGGATATCACCGACCTGCGGTGCGATACTATGACGGGCGGCGGCGTTCTTCGGGCCGAGACGGCCCAAGGCAGCCAATTCGTCGCTCGGTTTTCCATGAAATACATCACCCGGTATGCGTACCTGGCTCGGGGCGGGCTGCTGCTGGCCCGGGGGGAGCCCGGCCGGGTGGAAAGCCGGGAGCGGGAACGGGTCTGCGAAAAATGCGGCCGCGTCATGCCGGGAACCAATCAATGTCCCAGATGCAATGGGAAAATGGCGGGGTTTAGGCGGTTTTGGCGGCTGTGCAAACCCTTTTCCCTTTCGCTGGCGGTCGTCTCTCTGTTCATGCTGGCGGGATCGGGTGCGTCGCTGCTGATCCAGTACGTGCAGCGGCTGTTTATTGACGACGTGCTCAAGCCCAAAACCGGCACGCCGGGACAGGTAGGCGCTTTTTTCGGCGTTATGCTGGCGCTGACCCTTTCCATCATCATTCTCAATGTGATCCGATATTACTACAGCGTCAAACTGGGCGCCCGGATCTCCATGAGCCTGCGGGAACGGCTGTATGTGAAGATCCAGCAGCTCTCCCTGTCGTTTATCCAGTCCCGCCGTCCCGGCGAACTGATGAACCGAGTTGTTTCGGATACCAATGAAATCCGCGCTTTCATGGAAAATGTTTTTGCGGGGATGTTTTCCACAATGGTTACCATGCTGGGCGCTTTGGTCATCATGTTGGCCATGAATTGGAAAATGACGCTGCTGTCCGTGGTGTTCGTCCCGGTGGTGCTGGTAATTACCCGGATTTGGAGAAAGAAAATCCATCGCATGTTCAGCATGCAGTGGCGAAAAAAGGACAAGCTGAGCAATCAGCTCCAGGATGTCATTTCCGGAATGCGGGTGGTCAAAACCTTTGGCAAAGAAATAGAGGAAACCCAACGGTTTGATGACCTGGCCAGCCAGTTTTACAGCGTCATGCGCAAGAACGAGAGGTTCTGGGCCACCTTCTGGCCGATGCTCACCTTTTTGATGGGATGCGGCTCTTACGTGGTGGTTTTGGCGGGCGGCGGCGCGGTGCTGGGCGGCGGCCTGACGGTAGGCCAGCTCACCCAGTTTATGGCTTATGCCGGTATGCTGTACGGTCCCTTGGGCTGGATTGCAAACCTGCCCCGTTCCCTGATGCGTATGGCCACCTGCTTGGACCGGGTATATGATATTTTGGATGAGACCACGGAGCTGTACGAAGCGGAAACCCCTGCGGAGGTTGTGGTCAAAGGGCATATTGCTTTGGACGATATTGTGTTTGGGTACAAATCCTATGAGCCGGTGCTGGAGCACATTTCCATGGAAGTGAAGAAAGGGGAAATGATTGGCTTAGTCGGTCCTTCGGGCGCTGGTAAGTCCACCCTCATCAATCTAATCATGCGGCTGTACGATGTGGATCAGGGAAAAATTATGGTGGACGGCAAGGATATCAAGGAATTGGATCCCGCCTGTTACCACAATCAAATGGGCGTGGTGTTGCAGGAAACCTTCCTTTTTTCCGGAACGATCTTTAATAACATTCGCTTTTCCAAGCCGGACGCAACGCTGGAAGAGGTTATTGCAGCGGCGAAATCCGCCAATGCCCATGATTTTATCTGCCGCCTGCCCGACGGGTACGACACCTACGTGGGCGAGCACGGGTATAAGATTTCGGGCGGGGAGCGGCAGCGGATCGCCATTGCCCGGGCGCTGCTCAACGATCCCAAGCTGCTGATTCTGGACGAGGCCACCAGCAATTTGGATACCGAATCGGAATACCAGATTCAGCGGGCGTTGGAGCGGCTGACTAAAGGACGAACGACCTTTGCCATCGCCCACCGGCTCTCGACCCTGAAAAACGCCGACCGGCTGTTTGTGATTGACAATCATAGAATTATTGAAAGCGGCACCCACAATGAGCTGATTGAAAAAAAAGGAATGTATTACCGGCTGGTGAAGGCCCAGCTTGAGATGGCGAAGGTAGCAAAAACAAAGGAAGCGGCAGGGTAAATCCCTGCCGCTTCCTTGTAGCAATACCATGCAGTTGATAGGGCCTCACACAGAAATTTTCGGCATTTGCCGCGCCGCCGGTTTCACCGTTGGCATCAGGCGGAACATACAAGATAAAACCCTACAATAACAAACGCCCATGGCCCAAAAGAGCGCTCGTTGATTGTTCCATCGATGTAGGACCAGCGCATTCTGGGCTGCAACCTAAAAAGGGACCTCGTGAGCACGCTCGGAGCCATTGTGCGGCAGCAGCCCCCCGCCATTTTGCAGCAGCTGCGCCGCTGGACCTGGCCCCACCGCCTCTGTCAGAGCCTGTAGTCCGGCCGGCCACATGGGCGGCCGGACTACAGGATCGTGACAATCCGAGGCCAGAAAGGAGATAAGGCCCTGATCCAGCAGCCTCAGAATCAGCTTTTTGCGCCCTTTATCCAGCAGGGACGCTATATTGACTTGCAGCCGGCAGCCCGCTTCCACGGCGGCGTAGGCCAGCCGGGGATCCCTCTGCACGGCAGGATACCGTTCGCAATGGGCTAAAATGGGACGAATGTTTTGATTGCAGGACAGCTGGTAAATATTTTCAATCATTGCCGCGGACCATTTTTTGCTCCAGGGAAGCTCCACCAAAAGATTCCGTGTACCTTCAAAGCATAAGGGGGTAATGTCCAAAAACGGATCCACCGGCGCATCCATATATAACTCGCATCCAGTTAGAAGGCAAAGGCCGCCCTGCGGCCCCATCGCCTGCTTTAGCTCCTCAAGCGCCCGGCGCCGGCGGCGCACAAAGCTTTCCAGGGATCCCCGGATACAATCGAAATGAGGGGTGAGCACTACCGTGGTCACCCCTTCTCGTTTTAACATGTTCAATAATTTGACAGAATCATTCGGTGTTTTCGCCCCGTCATCCATCCCCGGAAGAATATGGGTGTGCGGGTCAACGAATTCATTCGGAATAACTGTACGAATATTTTCCATTGCGTCCGCTCCCGCCGTATTTGTACTTTGAATATCCATATCTCCTGGATACTTCCACCTGGTTGAGAATAACGCCGAGAATGTCCGCTTCAATAAATTCCAAGCTCCGAATCGTATGTGTCAGGTCGGGATGCGAAGTGATGTTTTGCCGCGCAATCAGAATCACACCATCCGAAATCTTGGTCAGGAGCAGCGCGTCCGATACGATGCCGACAGGCGGAGAATCCATTAAAATATAATCATAGTGCTTTTCCAATTCCGACATCAGGTTTTCCATATGCTTTCCGGCAATCAATTCCGCCGGGTTAGGCGGAATAATGCCGGAAGGCAAAATATGCAGGTTGGGATAACGGGTTTCCTTGATTGACTCAGAAATGGAATTGAAGCCTCCCAAAATATTGGTCAGGCCCGGGACATTTTCACAGCCAAAAAATTTATGGATCCTGGGCTTGCGCAGATCACAGTCGATCAATAAAATCCGCGCCTCGATCTGGGACAGCGATATCGCCAGATTGACGCAGGTGGTTGTTTTCCCATCCCGCGGCATAGAACTGGAAAATACGATGCGCTTGCAATTTTCCTTTTTACTCACTGCAAATAGAAAATTGGTGCGGATATTACGATAGGCTTCCACAACGTCAAAATTGGCGTCTTTACTTCCATAATCATAGGCGTTTTCCGCAGTTTCCCTTTGATTGCTTGGTTGAGACATTCCAAACGCCCCCTAAACATTTTTAATGTTGGGCACAGAACCCAGCAAAGGAATATTGTAATGCTTCTCTATATCATCGGGCCCTTTAATCCGAAAATCAAAAATGTCCGTCAGCACTACTACAACCGCCGATATCACCAAAAGCGCCAAAGCACCCAGAAGCGTAAGCTGCACCGGGCCAAAGGAGGAGCCCGCCTGCTTAACCAAAGGATCCGCGCTTAGCAGTTTGACAGAACCTGCGTCCATGACCCGGATAATCTCATCAGGCGCCAAGTCCATGATGCTCCTGGCGATGCTCAATGCATCCGTTTGGTTGGGACAGGTAACCGTTACCTTAAAAAACTTCGTTGCGTTGTTGTTTACCTCTACCGGTCCCAATTCCAGCATCTTTTTGATGGCCTCGGCCGAATAGGACAACTCTGAAGCCTGCCTGACGTTTTCTAGAAACGGATCCGATGTCAGCACGACAATATATTCATTCACAAGATCCTGCGCGTACTGGGAATCCTGGTACGTGCTTTGCGAGGAGAGCTGACTTGTATAGGTGACGTAAAACGTTGCTTCGGCCTGATAAACCGGCTTGATTAATAAAACGGAATAGGCAAGGGAAGCTCCCGCGCCGACTAGCGTGCAAATGGCAATGATCCACCACTTCTTCGCCAATATGCCCAGAATATCCCGGATGGTAAGATCCATTTTATAAGCCCCTTTTTATCGAAATCTTTGAAATTATATCATAATAAAGGAAAAAAGTAAATACCCCTTTCCATTTTTTGGAGCCTTCTGCCCCTATCAGCCTGCCGGTGAGCAAGCGCTCTTTTCTCAGCGTCCTTGTCCCTGCTGAGGTTCTTATTTTCCCCCAGGCTGCCGTTTGTATACATTTTCGTCCGCCGGCGGCGCTGGCCGCAGATGATTGGCAGCTTGATGCACTGCGCTGCCAGCCTCGCATCACGCGCATATGCCTTAAAGCAAATGATATTCAGCGGTATATTACAAAAATTGCTGTTAAACAGACCATTGCCGCCATGAATTTAACTGAATATAGTAAAAATACTTGCCAAGTATTATTAAATATGCTATATTGAAAGAAAATAAACAGCGAACCTCGCTTCCAGATTTGCAAACTGTCATAAGGGAGGCGTCCCGCGGTGATCCAAGAATGTAAAAAGCTTTTGGAGACCGGTCAGGGCATCATAAACATAACTCATGCAGTGGATGTCAACCGGGTATTCAAGGTGGATTATCATGATCATGATTTTTATGAGATTCTGTATTTTATTTCCGGGTCGGTATCTCATATTATGGAAGGCGGCTCTTATCTGCTGCGGCCCGGCGATTTAATCATAATCCCTCCCAACAAACTGCATCAGGTGGTGGTGGATAACGCGGCGGTGCCCTATGATCGGTATGTTTTGTGGTTCTCTGGAAATTTGGTGCAGCTGCTTTCCAGCACAGAGAGCGGGCTAGAGGAATGCCTGCTGCGGTTTCATTCCGGCAACAGGCTGGTGCCGGTTCCCGAGGTGCAAAGAGAAGTCCTTCGGGCAATGCTTGACCGGCTGCTTGAGAACCCTTGGGTCGAGAAAATCGGCGGCAAATGCTTGTTTGGGGAGCTTATGGCAGCGATCAGCCGCCTGTATTTTGAGGATTCCGGCGGACTAAAGCAAGCGTATTGCATACAGAATCAGTTGATTTGCGCTGTGCTTCAGTTTATAAGCGAAAAATTGACCGGCCGCATTTCGCTGGACGATTTAAGCGCCCGCTTTTTCATGAGCAAATTTCATTTATGCAGGGAATTTAAAAAGCACATGGGCTTGACGATTCACCAATATGTGATCCAAAAGCGGCTGATGAAAGCAAAGCGGCAGATTGCTGCCGGCGAGAGCCTTACCCAGGTGTACGCTGATTGCGGGTTTGGGGATTATTCCAGTTTCTGGCGGCAATTCACAGCGGAATTCGGTATGACGCCGCGGGATTATCAGGACTGGTCTAAAAGCCAAATGTAGCCAAGCCCGTCATATTTCCTTGATTCTTTCGGGGCAGCGGGAGCAGATTTGTTAAAAAATCTACATTGTGCTTTGTCGAAAAAGGTGTTATAATAAAAAACAGCCGTATGGCGGAGGGATCAAGGCTCCGCCCACGCGTCTGTTTTATTTTTTGTTCAGCTAAAGGAGCATGTCATTGCAGTTTTCACCTTTTATCATTGTTGGCGGGCATTATGGCAGCGGCAAAACCAATTTCTCACTGAATCTGGCGGCGTTTCTGCGCAAAACGGAAAAGGCCGTTACGCTGGTGGACATGGATATTGTCAACCCATATTTTCGTTCCAGCGATTACCGGGGATTCTTGGAGGGTGCAGGGATTCGGCTGATCGCGCCAACCTACGCGGGTACCACATTGGACACGCCCGCCCTCCCGCCGGAGATTTCTTCTGTGTTTGACGCGCCTGAGGGCCATGTGATTTTTGACGTGGGGGGGGACGATGCGGGCGCCACGGCGCTCGGCTGTTTTTCCAACCGGTTTTCTGAGGTGGATTACGAATTTCTTTATGTGATCAACCAAAAGCGAAACTTAACCGCAACGGCGCAGGAGGCGGCGGAAATTTTAAAGGAAATTGAGACCGCTTCGCATCTTCGGGTCACCGGGCTAATCAACAACACGCATCTTTGCGGCCTGACCGACGTGGGGACGGTGGAGGGCAGCTTGTCCTATGGGCTGGAGGTTTCCCGCCTGACGGGGGCGCCGGTGAAGCTGACCGCGGCGGACAAAAGGCTGTGCGGCGGCATCAGCCGGTTTGCAGGGGAATTGTTTCCCGTAAAAATTCTGGTGAAGCCGGACTTTTCGTTCTGAACGAAGGGCCTGTCTCATAAAAGTAAAAGGGATTTGATGAACACTGGGAGGTGTTTTCTATATGAGCAAGCCGAAAATTAACGTAGAGGCCTGCAAGGGCTGTGAGCTTTGCGTGGCGGCATGTCCCAAAAAGGTGCTGCGGCTGGCGAAGGATACGCTCAACTCCAAGGGCTATCACCCTTGCGAGCTGTTTGATCCCGACGGCTGCATTTCCTGCGCGATGTGCGCGACCATGTGCCCGGATGTGGCTATAACGTTAGAATAAAGGAGAGAGGATTCCGATTATGAGCGAACGCGTTTTAATGAAAGGGAACGAGGCGTTGGCGGAAGCGGCCATCCGCGCCGGCTGCCGTCATTTCTTCGGGTATCCTATTACCCCGCAGACGGAGCTTGCAGCCTACATGGCGAAAAAAATGCCCAAAATCGGAGGCGTGTATCTACAGGCTGAGTCTGAGGTGGCGGCAGTGAACATGGTGCAGGGTGCGGCGGCAGCCGGCGCCCGGGCAATGACCTCTACATCGTCTCCCGGCATCAGCCTGAAGACGGAGGGAATTTCTTATATGGCGGGAGCGGATGTACCCTGCCTCATAGTCAATGTGCAGCGGGGCGGCCCGGGCTTGGGCGGCATTCAGCCTTCCCAGGCGGATTACTGGCAAGCCACCCGGGCTTTGGGGCACGGCGATTTTCATGTGCTGGTTTTCGCCCCGTCTACGATTCAGGAAATGGTGGATTTGGTGGCCTTGGCCTTTGATAAGGCGGATCAATACCGGATGCCGGCCATGATCCTGGCGGACGGCATGCTGGGCCAGATGATGGAGCCGGTGGAACTGCGGGATATGGGCGATGTTCAGCTGCCCGAAAAGCCCTGGGCGGCCTGCGGCCACCAAAATAAGCGGAAACATAATATTATCAATTCCCTGTATTTGCAGGCTTCGGAGCTGGAGCGTTTGGTAAAAGAGCGCTTTGCGCGATACGAAACCATAAAAGCGGAAGAACAGCGGGCGGAGCGGTATCTGTGTGACGACGCGGAGATCGTAGTCGTTGCCTTCGGCGCCACCTCCCGCGTGGTGAAGGCCGCCGTGAAGGAAGCCCGCGCCCAGGGAATCAAAGCCGGATGCCTGCGGCCCATTACTCTGTGGCCGTTCCCTGTGGACGCCATGCGGGAAGCGGCCAAAACCGCAAAGCATTTCCTAACGGTGGAAATGAACATGGGCCAGATGGTGGATGACGTGAAATTGAGCATTGACTGCTCCCGTCCCGTCAGCTTTTTCGGGCATACGGGCGGCGTTATTCCAGAGCCAGGCGAGGTTCTGGCGCAAATTCAAAAAATAGCGGGAGGGAAAGAATAATGGCAGTGCAGTTTCATCGACCTCACGCGTTAATCGATACCCCGACTCATTATTGCCCCGGCTGCCCTCATGGAATTGTTCACCGTTTGGTGGCGGAATCCATTGACGAGCTGGGCGTGGAGGGGAAAACCGTCGGCATTGCGCCGGTGGGCTGCTCGGTTACGGCGTATAATTATTTCAACTGCGATATGATCCAGGCGCCTCACGGCCGCGCGCCGGCGGTGGCGACTGGTGTGAAACGTGCGTTACCCGACAGCTTGGTATTTTCCTATCAGGGAGACGGCGATCTGATCGCCATCGGCACCGCGGAAGCGGTTCACAGCGCCACCCGGGGCGAAAACATTACCATTATATTCATCAACAACGCCATCTACGGCATGACTGGCGGCCAGATGGCTCCCACGTCGCTGCCCGGCCAGGTCACCCAGACAACGCCTTACGGCCGCGACGTGCATTATTCCGGTTATCCCATCCGGGTGTGCGAGCTTTTGTCCACGCTGGACGGCGTCGCGCTGGCCCAGCGGGTGACCATTGACACGGTTCCCCATGTGCGGGAAGCAAAGAAGGCGATCAAGAAAGCATTTGAGTATCAGCTTGCTGGTAAGGGCTTTACCATTGTGGAGGTCGTTTCATCCTGCCCCACCAACTGGGGCCTTTCGCCGGTGGACGCCCTTCAGTGGCTGCGGGACAACATGCTGCCCTATTATCCACTTGGCGTGTATAAGGATATAGGAGAGGAGGCGGCGAAATGAAGGACTTCAACATGATTTTCGCCGGCTTCGGCGGTCAGGGCATTCTGTTTGTGGCGAAGGTTGTGGCGTATGCGGGTCTTATGGACGGCAAGGAGGTATCCTGGCTTCCCTCGTACGGCCCAGAGATGCGCGGCGGCACCTGCAATTGCAGCGTGTGCCTGTCGGATGAGCCCATCGGATCGCCGCTGGTGATCAATCCCAATGTGCTCGTGGCGATGAACACTCCGTCTTATGATAAGTTTATTGACGCGGTGCAGCCCGGCGGCGTAGTGATTGTGGACAGCACGCTGGTAACGGTTTCTAAGGAACGGAAGGACGTGAGGCTGATCCGGATTCCCGCGACGGAGCTGGCTGACGAGAATGGTATGAAGGGTCTCGCCAACATTATTATACTGGGCCGTTTGTTTAAGGAAACGGAACTGTGCGCGTTTGATTCCTTGGAAAAAGGCATTGCCAAAAGCGTTCCGCCCCGCAAACAGCATTTGGTTGAAAAGAATCTGGAAGCCATCCGTTTGGGACAGGAGCAGGCGTAAGGGCCGGTTTGCCCTGTGCGGGTAGGCTGAACGCAGGAAATAAGCAAGGGGCGCCTGAGTATCGGGCGCCCCTTGCTTATTTTTGGGCAATCTGCCGCGAAAAGCTATTTTGTGGTGCTCAGGTGAATCTGCACATATCCCCGGCCGCGTCCGCAAACCGGGCAGACCTGCCAGGGCTCGGTCAGGGAGTGCGTGTGGCCGCAATAGGCGCATTTCCAGGTAATGGGGGTTTGGCTTTTATACATGGTTCCATTTTTCAGCTGCTCATGGAGCTGAACAAAGATGTGTTCATGCTGCAGCTCGATTTTGGAGATCATTGTGAAAGACGCGGCGATCTCCGGGAATCCCTCTTCCTTGGCGATTTCAGCGAATTTGGGGTAGATTTCATGCCCCTCATCGTGTTCTCCTTTGGATGCAAACAGCATGTTTTGTGTGGTGTCTAGGATTTGGAAGGGGTACCCGGAATCAAGGTTGATATTGTCCACAACGGACGGTGCATGCGTGGCAATATGATCAAAGAACACCTTGGCGTGGGCATACTCGTTCCGTGCGATCTCCCGGATGAGCTCTTCCAAAGCGTATAGGCCATCCCGTGCCGCTTGATCGGCGTAAAAGCAATACCGGTTTCTGGCCTGACTTTCCCCCGCGAACGCCCGAGCCAGGTTGACAACGGTTTGAGTCGACATAAAATCCATAAAATCCCATCCTTTATTTTATATTGGCAATAGCTTTCCCCATGACCCGGCTTCTATACAAATAGGGTTTGAAAAAGCGTCACAAATGTGATATACTAAAGAAAGCTTCGTGGGGCTTTTGCGGCCTGCCGCACCAGCTTTAGGCGAGCGGGACGCTTTGACCGTCCATTTTATATCAGGCCCGGCTTTGGGCGCTGCCTCTATGCTATGAAAAAAGAATAGGCGGCAGGACAGGCCTTTTATGGAGGAGGCAGCGGCTGCGTTGTTCGGCAGTCAGGGCATACTGCCGGGAATACTTGCAGAGGAGAAGAAGCATGAATATTTGGCATGATATCCAGCCATCCCGCATCGCGTCGGAGGATTTTATCAGCGTGATTGAAATTCGCAAGGGCGGAAAAGCCAAGTATGAGCTGGATAAGGAAACGGGCATGCTGATTCTGGACCGGGTGCTGTATACCTCCACCGTTTATCCGGCTAACTACGGGTTCATTCCCCGTACCTATGGAGAGGATAACGATCCGCTGGATGTTTTGGTATTATGCAGCGAAAAAATTATGCCGATGACGCTGGTTCGAACCTATCCCATCGGTGTGATCAAAATGACCGACAGTGAAAAATCGGATGAGAAGATCATTGCTATTCCCTTCAATGATCCGAATTATAACGCATACCAGGATATTTCCCAGCTGCCGGCGCATCGGTTTGAAGAAATGCGGCATTTTTTTGAGGTTTACAAGATGCTGGAATACGAAAAAACCACAGTGGTGCAGGAGATTTGCGGCAGGCGGGAAGCCGCGATTATTATTGGGGCGGCTATCCGCCGGTATCATGAAGCAATTGGCGACGCAAACCCCCAGGCCGGGAAATAACGGAATTACAATGCAAATTTCCAGGCTGCGCTGGGCGCCTGCTGGTTTTCCCGTTGGCGGATGCGAGCGCCAGGGAGACGGTAGAACCCGCCTTTGAGCATGGAAGGAAGCTGGCTTGTGCCGTTGAAACGGTTTTTCGGTGGTGGTCATAAAACGGCGCTTGGCGCTGATGGTCCGTCTGCTTCACAGGCGATTAAGCTGAAAAATGACGCAAGCGAAAGAGGTAATTTACTATGGGCTTGTTCGACGCGTACTGCGCTGAAGCCAGGGCAGCTCTCGCAGAGCTGCTGGAGGCCGCAGGCTTACGGCACGGCGATTTGTTGGTAGTAGGCGGCAGCACCAGCGAGGTGTTGGGCAGCCCGATTGGCACCAACAGCGTTTATTCATGCGCGCTGGCGATTGTAACGGAACTGCATCAAATTTGCCGGGAAAACGGTTTGTTTTTGGCGGTTCAGTGCTGCGAGCATCTCAACCGCGCCCTGGCGGTGGAACGGGAGGCCGCCGAACGATACGGACTGGAGCAGGTTTGCGCCGTCCCTGCTCCCAAGGCGGGCGGTTCCTTTGCTACTGCCGCTTTTTCTTTGTTTGCGCAGCCGGTTTTGGCGGAAAGAGTTCAGGCCCATGCGGGGCTGGATATTGGCAACACCCTGATTGGCATGCATTTACGGCCGGTCGCCGTGCCTGTCCGGACAAGGGTTAAAAAAATTGGCGAGGCGAATGTGACGGCGGCAAGAACCCGCCCCAAGCTGATTGGCGGGGAGCGTGCGGTTTATGTGTTTCATGATCCCGGCGCCCAGCATGGAGTATACGACAGATAGGGAGGTCGGTTTCTTTGAATGCGCGGCAGCCACTGCTATTTGACGGCGCTTTCGGCACTTATTATTATAAGCTGAATCCCGGTCTGTCCCCCTGCGAGCTTGCCAATCTGGAAACGCCGGAGCTGGTGCGCAGGATCCATAGGGAATACATAGACGCAGGCGCACAGGCGCTGAAAACGAACACCTACGGCGCCAATCCCTTTGCCCTGGGCGACTGGGAAACCGTCAGCCGCGTTGTGGAACGGGGATACGTTCTTGCCAAGGAAGCCGCCGGCGACCAGGCGTTTGTTTACGCGGACGTGGGTTACTGCGGAGAGGACGAGGAGCAGCCGGAGGTTTACCGCCGCTTGGCGGCACGGTTTATAAGCCTTGGGGCAGACCGTTTTTTATTTGAAACCTTTGGAGAATTGGAGCCGTTGCTGCCTGCGCTCAGGGAAATTCGTGAGCAGCGCCCGAATGCACATGTAATCGTATCCTTTGCCGTGTCGCAGGACGGCTTTACAGCGAAGGGGCAGGAATATCGGACGCTGATTCGGCAGGCGGCCCAGAATCCCTGTATAGACTGGGTGGGCATGAACTGCGTTTGCGGCCCGGCGCATATGATTCGGCTGATGGAAGCGCTGCCGTTGGAGACCATGTCCTTTTGCTCCATGCCCAACGCTGGATACCCCGCCAGCATTGGCGGGCGGACGGTGTTTCGCGACAATGCGGGGTACTTTGCTGAAAAGCTGAAACGGATTGCCGATATGGGCGCGGCGGCTGTAGGCGGCTGCTGCGGCACCACGCCGGAGCATATCCGGCAGGCGGCGCAGATGCTTTCAGGGGCTGGGACGGCGCCTGCGGTCCGGCGGACAGCAACGTCAATTCCGGAAGAACCGCCGCGGGTGCCACCCTTCTGGGAAAAAGCAGAAGGGAAAAAAGCGGTGCTGATCGAGCTGGATCCGCCGGCGGACAGCAGCATTGCCCCGCTTTTGGAGCAGGCGAAGCAGCTCAAGCAAAGCGGGGCCGACGTGCTGACGCTGGGGGACTCGCCTTTAGCCCGCACCCGGGCGGACAGTATTATCACCGCCGCGCGGGTCAAGCGGGAAACGGGGCTGGAGACCCTGCCCCATATTTCCTGCCGGGATAGAAACCACATCGGCATGAAAGGCGCGCTTTTGGGCGCTCATATGGAGGGGCTCCGCCATTTGCTGGCGGTGACGGGCGACCCAGCGCCCCATACCGGAAACGCGCGGCAGACCGGCGTTTTCTCTTTTCATTCCATTGCGCTTTTACAGTTTATCAAGAGCCTGAACGAAGATGTTTTCGCGTCTTCCCCGCTGTATCCGGGGGCGGCCTTAAACCTCAATATTTCCCGCTTTGAGCCCGAGCTTCGGCGCGCCCTGGAAAAGGAGAAGGCCGGCGCCGTGTTTTTCCTGACCCAGCCGGTTTTCACGAGAGAGGCGCTGGAGCGCCTTTGCACCGCGCGAAAGGCACTGAAGGGGAAGCTGTACGCCGGCATTTTGCCTGTGGCGGGGTATAAAAACGCTTTGTTTTTGCACAACGAGGTCTCGGGGATCGAGATTCCGCCGGAATTACTGGCTCGCTTAGAGCATGCGGATCGGAACAGAGCGGCGGAGCTGTCCTATTGCTTTTCCTTGGAAATCGCCCGGCAGGCGGCGCCTTATTGCGACGGTTTTTATCTCATGCCGCCCCTGAAGCGGCTGGATGTGATCTGCCGTTTAATCCCGGAGCTGAAACGCTTATAATGGAAAGGAGCTAAATATGATTTTAATAGGCGAAAAACTAAACAGCTCGATTCCCAAAACGATGGAGGCCATGGAAGCGGGGGATGAAGAGCAGCTTGTAGCCCTGATTGACTCCCAGGAGGAAAACGGAGCCGCTTTTCTGGATATCAACACCGCTTTGTGTACTCGCGGGGAACTCCCGGCGATGCGGGAAATCTGCGCTCTGGCGCTGGAGCATTCAAGTTGCGGCCTGATGCTGGATTCGGTGAATCCGGACGTGATTTTATCTGTGCTGCCTTTGCTGAAGGGGCGCAGGGTTATGATGAACTCCGTGACCCTGACCAGCCGCTTTGAGGAATTGATTCCCGCTGCCGTGGAAACGGGCGCAGGCGTCGTCGCCCTCCCCATCGGCGAGAGCATGCCTTCCAGCCTTGCGGAAAGAATGGAGAATATCGGAGCCCTGGTGGAAAACGCCGCAAAGCGCGGGCTTCCCGCATCCCAATTGTTGATTGACGTGCTTGTGGAGGCGCTGTCGATCGACGTTGGGAACGCCATGCTGGCGCTGGAAACCATCCGGGAAACGAAGCGGCTGTACCCGGAGGTGGGAACGGTCTGCGGTCTGTCAAATATATCCTTTGGGCTCCCCGGCCGCGCCAAGCTGAACGCCGCTTTTTTGGCCATGGCCATGGCCGCCGGCCTGGACGCGGCTATTATAGACGTAAACGCGCCGTCGGTGCAGGACATGCTGGCCACTGCCACGGCGCTGTGCGGACAGGATGAATACTGTATGGAATATATTGGATTTCGCCGGAATCAAAGCTAAAAAAGGAGTGCCCGTCATGAAAAAGAGCCGAACGCTTCTCATCTGTTTTCTGCTGACAGCGGGAATGGCATGCTCCATTTTTGCCAGCGCCGCTGTCACGGGTGAAAAAATTGTTGACAACAGCAGGTCTATAGAAGCGGCGCTGCTGGAGGAGGACTGGGATTATGTTACCATGCAGCAGGCCAGTCCCAACAGCGGGCAGTATGACACCTTCTTTCCTTATCTTTCCAATTTAAGCGCGTATATTAAAGAGCGCCGTCCCAACGCGACGCAGGTGTTCCACATGACCTGGGCGTACCAGGCGGACAGTAATCATTCCGGCTTTGCCAATTACGGAAGGGATCAAATGACAATGTATAACGCCATTGTGACCGCGTCCACCCGCGCCGCGGCCCAGGCGGGGATTTCCGTGATTCTTCCCAGCGGCGTGGCATGGCAGAAGGCCCGGGCCACCGCGGTGGGAGACACCCTTTGCCGCGACGGGTATCATGGGAATGCAAAGGGGCAGTATCTGGCAAGCGCCGTTTGGTATGAGATGCTCTCGGGGCATTCCATTTTGGACAATGAATATGTGCCCGCTCAAAACGACGGCGCCCCGGTCATTGACGAGACAACCCTGGAAATCCTCAAGCAGTGCGCGCATGAAGCGGTGGAGGAATACCGGCAGGGAGAGGCCGTGCCGGTGGATGCGGTCAAGGTTTTGGCCATCGGCAACAGCTTTTCGGACGATGCGGCGACGTATATCAGTCAGATGGCCATGGCGGACAACGTTGCGTTTAAGCTGGGCAAGCTGTATATCGGGGGGTGCTCCCTTGCAACCCATTGGAAAAACGCTTCGGAAAACAACGCCGCCTATGTTTATACCAAATTTGATTTGGACCGGGATACCCGGGAGGGCGTGTATTATTTTGCCGATTTAGCGTATGAAAGCAGCCTGACCCCCTCCTTTTACTACCAGGTGGATCAAAGCCCTATGAGCCGTCTGCTGCAATTTCCCGCGACGGGCGCGGGGGCCTCTATTACCTTCACGGTGCCCGACGTTCCTGCCGGACAATACAGCCTTTCCATCAGCTCCCGGGATTTCACCACCCGCGGCAGGTATCAGGTTTCCGTGAACGGCGCCCATGTTGGCGAGGTGGACTTTTACGGCCAGTCGGGAAACCGGACGCATGACGCAGGCACCGTGACTATCGGGCAAACAGGCGACGTAGAGCTTACGCTGACCGTCATCGGAAAATACAATTCCGCCACAGGCTTCGGCGCATTCCTGAATACCATTACCTTTACGCCTCACCAACTGTCCTATGCTATGCCTTATCAAACGGCGGACGGCCGCTTGTGGGGGATAGAGGATACGGATCTAACCGCCTTTCTGGACGGCTTTACGCTGGGAGCGGGAACGCAGGTCAAGGTGCTGGATGGCGAAGCCGAGGTTACAGCCGGGCGCATCGGGACTGGAATGACCGTGCAGATTTTGTTTGAAGGATCGGTAAAGGAGGAATACACCGCGGTTGTCTACGGGGATATCGTGGGAGACGGAAGGATCAATTCCGCGGATCTGCTGATGCTGAAGCGGCGGGTGCTGGAATTGGCCGCCCTGGACGGCGCACAGGAATTGGCGGCCAACGCTGACCGGGATGTGTTGAACGCTGTTAATTCGGCGGATTTAATGGCGGTTAAAAGGGCGATCCTCAAACTGCAGAAGATCCATCAAAAATAAAAGGACATTGGATAGAATGTCCTTGACAAAAAGCAGCGGTATGAATTATAATAACATCGTTGCTTTTTAGACGAGGTGTGGCTCAGCTTGGTAGAGCGCTACGTTCGGGACGTAGAAGTCGCAGGTTCAAATCCTGTCACCTCGACCACGTCGGAACGAGTTTCGCTCGTTCCGATTTTTTGTATTTCATAAAAATTGCCCGTGTTAAAATGGCCTGCTGCAAAAAAGCAAGCGAAACCGGACAGCCAACGGAAAGTTTTCGCCCGCCTTTTTCAAAAGGCGGACGAAAACTTTCCGTTGGTTTTCCGTGGCCGTTTGCTGAAACACTGAATAAACAGCAGACGGATGCAAAAGAGGAAAGCGTTGAAAAAGCCCCAAAGCAACGCAATGCGTGGGGAGGCGGAGAATTCCAAAGGGGGAACTCCCTTTGGTCGTTGCGGGGGAGGTGTAAGGAGGGGGGGAGTCGAAACACCCCCTCCTTTGCGTCTTTTGCCCACTTTT
>CALWPT010000004.1 GCA_944383495.1 uncultured Clostridia bacterium
GGCGTCGGCCGTTTATGGTGGTAAAAATATGACCTTCAGCTATGACGACAAGTGCCACCGGACGTCGAAAACCGTCGGGGAGGCGGCCGGGCGGTACATCTGGAGCGCGGAC
The DNA here is from genome assembly GCA_944383495.1 of uncultured Clostridia bacterium. GTDB lineage: Bacteria > Bacillota > Clostridia > Oscillospirales > Acutalibacteraceae > CALWPT01. The sequence goes on from CALWPT010000004.1 coordinate 113, forward strand.
GGCCTGACAAGCCAGAGGGACGGAACCCATGAGATGTATTTTTACTACGACGGCGGGAACCTGGCGGCGTAGTACGCGTACGGGCAGGTGAAGGTAATGCACGGGACGGGGAAGGCGTTGCGGCAGGTACGGAGCATACCGCGAATTTGAACCCGATCCGGTACTGCGCCGCCGAGAGGATCATTTGACATTCGGGTTCCCCCTGCTTGACATTTTAAGGTTTGTGTGATAAAATAACGCATGTCATTGCCTTTTATTATGGCTGTTTTGCTGCGTTTAGCAGGAAAGGCTAAAAGATAGGGGCTTGCATTCCTCCTAATGCTCCACGAAAAGGTCATTAGGACGGTCAAAAGGATATCATGTTTTTTGTGCTATAGGCTGTGATTTGCACCATTAGCTCAGTTGGTAGAGCACCTGACTCTTAATCAGGGTGTCCCGGGTTCGAGTCCCTGATGGTGCACCAGGCAGGCCTGGAGCGGTTTGCGCTCCAGGCCGTTTTGCTGCCGGGACGCCTGTCTGTGCGGTAGTCGTCCGGTTGTACAGGGGCTTCATCGGTGCTTTGGCAAAATCAAAAGCGCACCTCGGCTTAAGCCAGGTGCGCTTTTGAATGAATCGTTCCAGAAACAGCACACAAATTGCTGTCGGGGAAAAAGCTAAGCTTCCAGATTCCCGGAGGCAAATAAGAGCACGCTCAGCACCATGAGCGGCGCGGTTTCAGTCCGTAAAATACGCGGGCCTAAAGTGACGGCGGGAATTTGGGCGTTTTGCAGGGCGGCGGCTTCCTCGTCGGCAATTCCGCCCTCAGGGCCGATGAAAAAGCCGGCGGAGCCCTTGTTTATCACCGGGATTTTTTGGAGAGAAGCGCCTCCCAGCTCATAGCAGAAAAAGGAGGTGTCCAACGCTTTGAGCATAGCGACCGCATCGGAAAATCCCGTCAGCGGCGCCACCTCTGGAATGATTCCCCGGCCGCACTGCTTGGCCGCTTCCAGCGCAATTTTCTGCCATCGCTCCCGCTTCTTCCCCGCGCTTTTTGCGTCGGGCCGGGAAATCGACCGGGCTGCAGCCACCGGAACGATGCGGGTCGCTCCCAGTTCCACTGCTTTTTGAACGATCCAATCAAATTTGTCACCCTTGGGCAGCCCCTGAAATAGGGTGATGGATACCCCCGGTTCGCTGGAAGCGGGGCCCCGTTCCAGTTCTTCCAGCGCTACCTCTCCCGGGGAAACGGACACAATCCTGCAATGGTAATCAGTACCCTTTCCATCGCAGACGGTTAACTCCTCTCCCGGCCGCATGCGAAGGGAATTGGCAATGTGGGCCGCGTCTTCCCCTGTGATGCAAAAGCGGGGGCCTGCGGGATCATAAAAAAACCTGGGCATAAAGTTCCTCCTCTGCGGTCAATTCTAAGCCGATTATACCAATGCGTATCGTATTTGTCAAAAAGCACTTTGCAAAAAAGGAGAAAACTGGTATAATTAAAATGTTTGTATGGAAGCGGAGGATTGCTATGAATATCGGCCGAAGGCAAGCAGGGAGCATTTTGTGCGTGATTCTCTTTTTTGCGCTGTCATTGCGCCTTGTAATCAGCTTTGCTTATCCACAGACCTTTGATTTATACTGGTACAAGGATTGGGCGCTGGAACTGCAAAACGGCCTGTTCACCGTTTATGGCCGGGCTGATCAGGTGCAGCTGGACTATCCGCCTTTATATCTCTTTCCGCTGTACCTGGTTGGGCAGTTGTATCGGCTGCTCCCTGCCATGAGCACCTTTTTGCCGCTGGAAATGCTGGTTTTAAAGCTGTTTTCTGTTTTAGGCGACTGCTTGTGCTGCCTTGTTCTGTACCGAATCTGCCGCCGGTATTCGGAAGCCGCGGGACTGCTTGCGGCGGCGTTGTGGGCGGTGAATCCTTCCATGATCTTCAACTCTTCCTTTTGGGGGCAGACCGACGGGATCATGGCGCTGCTGCTCCTTTTATCCTTTGATTGCATTAACATGGGCCGCCCGGTGCGGGGCACGGTGGTGTTTGCCGTGGCCTGCCTGACCAAGTTCCAAAGCCTGTTTTTCGCCCCGGTAGTGGTGTTGCACCTTGTGTTCCGGCTGGGCTGGAAAAAGCTGCTGCAGGCGCTGGGCGCGGCGGTCGGCGTCACAGCAGCGGTATTCCTTCCTTTTATGATTGGATCGGGAGACTGGCTGCTGCCCTTCCGGGTCTACTTTTTCGGCGCGGGCTCTTATCCCTACAGCACGTTGTACGGCGCCAATCTGTACGGCGCGCTGGGGCAAAACTGGAAACCGGATTTTCAAGGCCCGGTTCCCATGATCGCGGTGGGGCTTGTCCTCATGCTGGGGGCGTTGGCGTCGTTGGTGGTTTTCTACTATAAGCGGAAACAGGTCTCCCCCTGGGTCGCGGGGCTGTTTTTCATGCAGTGTATTTTCATTTGCATGACGCGGATGCACGAGCGGTATCAGATCATTGTTTTGGCATTTGCGCTGCTTGCGTGGATGGCAACAAAACGAAACGCTTTTTTGTATCTGTTCGGGGCTTTAACGGGAATCACCTTAGTGAATCAGGCGTTGCTGCTGCTGCGATATAATTTGATGTCAGGAGAGGGCCTGGCGGGTGGCGCCCCGGTTTACACTGCCGGTATGGAGGCGTTTGGGGACACGGCGTTTTTTCTGCTTTGCCTTGTCAACATCGCCGTGTTTATCTGGTCGGCGGTGATTTGCGTCGGAGAAATTATGAAGAGAGAGGAAGGGGAAAATGAAGATGAAGACAAAGCCAAGGAGCCTGCGAAAGCCTAAGGAGCGGGCGTTTGCGGCCTTTGGTATCGCTTTTTTGATGGGCTGCGCCGTTTTTATCCCGTGCATAATTTATAACCAGGGCATGTTCTGGTTTTATGGGGACTTTAATGTGCAGCAGGTTCCGTTTTATAAAATGTGCCATGAAGCGGTGCGCACCGGGCAGATTTTCTGGGACTGGAACACCGATCTAGGCGCGAATTTTATCGGATCTTACAGCTTTTATCTGCTGGGCAGCCCTTTTTTCTGGCTGACCCTGCCGTTTCCCACCGACTTTGTACCTTATCTAATGGGCCCGCTTTTGATTTTGAAAATGGCCTGTGCTTCCTTCACAGCCTACCTGTTTTTGCGCAGGTTTGTGAAAGAGCCCGATTTTGCTCTTATCGGCGGCATTCTATATGCGTTTTCCGGCTTTTCCATTTATAATATCTTTTTCAATCATTTCCACGAAGCAATAATTCTGTTCCCGCTGCTTTTGCTTTCGCTGGAGCAGTTTATGGTGGACAAGCGCCGGGGCTTTTTCGCGGCCATGGTGTTTTTCTGCGCGTTTAACAATTACTTTTTTTTCTTCTCCATGGTGGTTTTTCTGATCATTTACTTCATTCTTCGCTGCTTTTCCGCTGACTGGAGGGTAACACCCAGCGCGGTCTTGCTGCTAGGTCTGGAAAGCGTCGCGGGGGTTTTGCTCAGCGCCTGTTTACTGCTGCCTGCGGTGCTGGCGGTAATGCAGAACAGCCGAACGACGGAGTTCTTGGTGGGGTGGAACGCCATTGTTTACTGGCGGGAACAGTTGTATCCCAACCTGCTGGAGGTATTTTTGTTCCCGCCCGACCTTCCAAGTCAGCCTCTGTTTTTCCCGGACGCGCAGGCGCAATGGGCTTCCCTGGGCGGCTGGCTGCCGGTGTTCAGCCTGGCGGGGGTGTTTGCCTTTTTGCAAAAGAGCAAGGGCCATTGGCTGCGCCGGATGATTGTGATTTTAACAGTGATGGCCGCCATTCCCATTCTCAACAGCGCTTTTGTCGCTTTCAACGCCGCGTATTACGCCCGGTGGTTCTTCATGCCGGTGCTCATGTTCTGCCTTGCGACCTGTGTTGCCATGGATGAGGCAAAAGACATGAACTGGTGGTCCGGCTGGCGCTGGACGCTGGGCTTGACCCTGGCCTTCGCGCTGGTGATCGGCTTCTTCCCCGAAGGGCTTGAGGATGGGAAGGTCACCCGCTTCGGCCTGTTTGCGCCCGATGCTAACGGTATGTGGAACACCGCGCGGTTTTGGGTCACCTGCGGGATTGCCTTGGGAGCGCTTGTGATTCTGGCGATTCTGATTCCGGTGATCAAACGGTCGCCCAAATCATTTGCCCATATGTCGCTGGCCTGTGTGATTTGTGTTTCGGCCATTTATTCCCTTTATTTTGTGGGGACAGGGAAGGCCATGGATAACAACGGCAGCGATTACTATAACCCTGTGCTGCTGAAAAACGCCAAGACCATCGAGCTGCCAGAGGACGGATTTTCCCGAATGGACACCTATAACGATGTGGACAATACGGGGATGTTTTTGGGGATCCCGTCGATCCAGGCGTTTCATTCCATTGTCCCGGCGTCTGTTTCGGAATTTTATGAGCTGGCGGGTGTGGAACGGGGCGTGGCCTCTCGGCCGGAAACCAGCCAGTATGGCCTGCGGTCCCTTTTGTCGGTGCGTTGGTTTTTTGATTATGAAGGGGACGACAACGTTTTTATGGAGGCGTATGGGCCTTCCATGCCGGGATTTGTGTACCACAGCAACCAGGATCAGTATTTGATCTACGAAAATGAGAACTACATCCCCATGGGCTTTACCTATGATTATGCCATGAGCGCCGAAGATGCGAAGGCTTACGGGCAGGAGCATGTTCACCAGATGCTTTTAAAGGCCATGGTGCTTTCAGACGGGGATTTGGAAAAATACGCGGATTTACTGCCGTCGTATCTTCCCGCAACCGATCCGCTGTTTACCGATGAAGAGCTGGCGGAGGACTGCGCCGCGCGCCGGCGCACGGCGGCATACGATTTCGAATACGATACCAAGGGCTTCACAGCGCGGATCAATCTAGAGCGGGATAACCTTGTGTTTTTCAGCGTTCCCTATGACAGCGGCTGGACGGCGCGTGTGGATGGGAAAAGCGTTCCCATCGTCAAGGCCAACGGCGGGATGATGGCCGTGCCGGCCCAGGCGGGCAGCCGAACCATCACCTTCACCTATGAAACGCCGGGGTTGGTTTTAGGCTTGTGGCTGTCAGGCGGTGCGCTTGTATTCCTGGTGCTGTATCTGCTGATCGTCCGGCTGTACCGCAGGGATCATCCGGCGAACGGGGATGGACTGGCCCTGCCGCCGCCCTTTACAGGGGACGAACAGCTTCATCTGGAGGATTATGTGGAAGTGCAGAGAGCCCTGGATCGGATCAGCATGGAACTGGAAGAGGAAAACGATACCCCGCCTCAAAAGGAATAGTGCCCGAGGGACAGGTGCACCCTGCAATACGAAGGATACACGGATAAGAGGTGAAGGGCTGCTATGGCGAAGCCCCTGTGGGATGCGATGGAGCGATACCGGAAAAAAGAATACGTCCGGGGCCACACACCGGGGCATTCCGGCCATGCCGCGCCGCTGGCTCCTTTGGCTTCCATGCTGTCATATGATTTGACCGAGGCGGAAGGGCTGGATTCTTTCTTTGAAGCGTCCGGCCCCATCGCGGAGGCGGAAGCGCTGGCCTCGCGGCTGTTTGGCAGCGCGGGTACCGTGTTTTCCGCGGGGGGCTGCACGCTGGCGATCCAGGCGATGCTGGCATTGGCCGCCGGGCCGGGCCAAACGGTAATTTTTGGGCGCAACGCCCACCGCAGCGCCGTCAACACCGCGGCTTTGCTGGATCTGCGCCCCGTGTGGGCGCTGCCGGCCGACGGGCGGATCACCCCCGCGGTCCTGGAGCCGCTTTTAAAAGCGCACCCGGATACGGCGGCGGTTTTTATCACCAGTCCGGACTATTATGGAAGGCTGTCGCCCATCGGCGCTCTCTCCGCCCTGTGCCGCCGGTATGGGACGCCGTTGCTGGTGGATAACGCCCACGGAACGCACCTGCGGTTTTGCGGCGGGCTTCATCCTTTAGAGCAGGGTGCATCCATGACGGCGGATTCAGCGCATAAAACCCTGCCGGCTTTGACCGGCGGGGCGTTTTTGCAGGTTGGGGATCCTGCATATCTTGCCGCGGCCAGGGGGAAAATGGCCTTGTTCGGTTCCACCAGCCCCTCGTATCCCATTATGGCCTCTTTGGACTTGTGCCGGGATTGGTGCGAACGGGAGGGGAGAATCGCCTTTGCCGGTTTAGCGGAGAAGGTGGGCGAGTTGAGAAAGCTTTCCCAGGAGAGGGGCTTGCCCGCAGAGGAGGGGGCTTGCGATCCGGTTCGGCTGACCCTTCGCGCTTCTGCGGCGGGATACACTGGCTGGGAGTTGGCAAAGGACCTGCTGGAAAACGGCGTTTCCTGTGAGTTCGCCGATCAGAGCCGCGTTGTGCTGATCCTCACGCCGTTTCATACGGCAAAGGAGCTGCTGCGGATAGAAGATTGGCTGCGCCGGTTCCGGCCGCGGCCGCCTTTGGCGCAAGAAAAATACGCTTGGGGAGCCGTCCGGCAGGCAATGACGCCTCGGGAGGCCCTATTTGCCGCAGGAAAGCGCCTTGCGGTAGAAAAAGCGGCAGGCAAGGTGGCTTTGGAAGCGCTTTGCCCCTGTCCGCCCGGGATTCCGGTAGTGCTGCCGGGAGAAATCCTGTCGGCTGACGCGGCAGAGGCATTAAAAAACAGTGGAATTTTTGAAATAAAAGTGTTATGATAGGAATGAAAGGGAACCATCGGTCGTATCTTTCCTTTTTAACATAGATGAGAGAGGATTTGACAAGTATGAAGCTGGTTATCGCCATTGTCAATCACGACGACGCGGCTGCTGTTGCCAGCGGCCTGACCAAAGCGGGCTTTACCGCCACGAAGCTGGCCACCACAGGCGGATTCCTCCGCCAGGGGAACACCACCTTTTTGGTGGGTACGGAGGATGAAAAGGTCAGTGCGGTTATTGACATTGTGAAAACCTATTCTAGTAAGCGCAGTCAGGTCATTCCTGACGTGGGGACGTATGGCCTGTCGGAATATGCAAATGTTCCCATTGAGGTCAGCGTCGGCGGGGCGACGGTTTTTGTCGTGAACGTGGAACGCTTTGAAAAGCTTTGATGGGCCGCGGCTTAAGGGCGGCAGCCCGGGCGATGCTTGTGTCGGGCCGTCTTCCCCACACGGTTATTATTGAAGATCCGGACGCGGCGCGGGGGCTGGAGCTGGCGGAGTTTCTTGCAAAGGGCGCTTTATGCCGCGGGGAGGATCCGCCCTGCGGAGCCTGCGTTTCCTGCCGTAAGGCGGAAAAACGGTGTCATTCGGATCTCACCTATGTGAGCGGCGGCACTAAAACGAAATCCATGCCGGTGGAAAAAGCCCGGGAATTGCGCGCTCATGCGTTTATCGCTCCTGGCGAAGGCAACCGAAAGGTTTATATCCTTTCAGAAGCCGGCTGTCTTTCCGTTCCCTGTCAGAACGTGCTGCTAAAAATTTTGGAGGAGCCCCCGGCATTTGTTTTGTTTATTTTGATCTGTGCTTCCCGGACAGAACTGCTGGAAACAGTGTTGTCCCGCGGCGTGCTTTTGTCCGATTTCGGTGAGGAGGCGGTTGATTGGGAACTGGCTCTGGAAGCGGCGGCGGCGGTATTCGCCCCCGGCGAACTGACTCTTTTAAAGCTGTTCCAGGAGCAAGGCGGCACTCGGGATGACCTTCGGGCGCTTTTGGAGGGTATGGAAATGGCGTTTTCCCGGCTGCTGCGCTGTAAAAACGGCGTGTCGGATGACTTCGCCTCCCGCCCTGAGGCGGCGGGCATTCTGGCCCGGGCGACGGGGCGGTCGCTTTTATCCCTGATGGAAGCATGCGCCGGCTTGGTCGGCGCGTTTTCCCTAAATCCCAACCAGACTCTGCTTATGACGGCTGCCTGCGGAAAGCTGCGGCGGGCTGCGGGACTGTAACGATATTGTTTGGAGGTACGCAATGGCAGAAGTGATCAGCGTCCGATTTCAGGACGCGGGTAAGTCTTATTATTTTGATCCGTGCGGACAAACCATGGAAAAGGGCCAAAAGGTGATTGTTCAAACAGCGCGGGGTATGGAATGCGGCGAGGTCTCGATGGAAAACAAAACGGTGCCCGACGATCAGCTTGTGAGCCCTTTAAAAAGGGTTGTGCGGGCGGCCACAGAGGAGGATTTGCGCCGGCTGGAGGAAAATAAGGCGAAAGCGGAAGAGGCGTTCCAGGTATGTGCTCGGAAAATCACGGAGCATAAGCTGGATATGAAGCTTGTTAATGTGGAGTATACGTTTGACGGAGGAAAGATTCTTTTTTACTTCACCGCCGATGGCCGGGTGGATTTCCGCACGCTGGTGAAAGACCTGGCAGGAACCTTTCGAACGCGGATTGAACTGCGGCAGATTGGCGTGCGGGATGAAGCGAAAATGCTGGGAGGCCTTGGAATATGCGGTCAACCCTTTTGCTGTTCCCGGTTCTTGGGAGATTTTCAGCCGGTATCCATAAAAATGGCAAAGGAACAGGGACTCTCCCTGAACCCTACGAAAATTTCCGGAACCTGCGGCCGGCTGATGTGCTGCTTGAAATACGAGCAGGATACCTATGAGTTTTTGATGAAGTGCACGCCTAAAAACGGCACGCCGGTGGAAACGCCTGACGGACGCGGCGTTGTGGCCGACAGCAATCTGCTCACAGGCGTTTGCCGGGTTCGGTTTGATAAAGAGCTGGAGCAGCCGGATAAGTCCTATCCCAAGGATGCTTTAAGAATTCTGCCAAGGCAGCCAAAACCGGAGCAGAGGGAAAAAGGGAAAAGCCAAAAGCCGAAGCAGGAGGACAGAGGCAAATAAACGAAAAGCGCGCTTTATTACTGAATTCATTGGGGAAAAACAGGAAAACCGGAGCATTTACAGAATGCTCCGGTTTTCCTGTTTTTATGCCGATCAGCTGTTTGAACGGGTATTCTGCTGAAAGCACGGGCAAATCCCCACGAGAACAGGGCGAGGCATCATTGTTAAAGCCCCCTTATTAAAAATAAAGGATGGTTTTAACCGCCCTTTAAAAGGCATGGTCCTGCCGGCCCCGCTCTAGCGTTTATTTTGGCTGTTTGAATTTTGCGCCGTCCAGCGCCTCCCTGCGGCAGGTGGATTCTGCAAAGCGATCCATCAGCGCAGCCGTATCGCATTGCTCCAGCGCTGCTTTAATACGATCCAGCTCCAGTTCAAAGCGGACGACGGCAGCCATCAGGTTTTCCCGGTTTTCCAGAAACAATTCGCTCCATAATCCGGCGTTAATCTTAGCGATGCGGGTCAAATCCCGGTAGCTGTCCCCAATCAGCGCGGCGGTATCCTGTCTTGGATCACCGCTGTTGACCAGCGCTACAGCAATGGCGTGAGGCAACTGGGAGGTATAGGCTACGAATTGGTCATGCTCCCCAGGGCTGATCCGGCTGATCCGGCCGAAGCCCATGTCCCGGGCCAGACCCTCCACCAGCAGCAGGTGCTCCTCCGTGTTGCGAGGGATCGGTGCGATGAGATAGTTAGCGCCATGAAATACATCGGCGCTGGCAAAATCAATCCCTCGTTTTTCCCGACCGGCCATGGGATGCCCAAACACAAAGTCCACGCCTTTCGGCAACAGGGGCGGAAGGGCCTCGGGCATGTCCCCTTTGATACCGGACACGTCGGTCAGCACTGTCCCAGGCCGGAAAAAGCCGGCGTTTTCCCGGATAAACGCCGGCAACGCCCGTGGGTAAATACAAAGATAGACAAGCTGAGCCTTTTGAAATAGCTCTTTCCCATCCCGGCTGCCCTTCTGTATGATCCCCAGCTTTTCTGCCTTTTGCAGGGTATGGGGATCGGCGTCCACGCCGAAAACCTCCTTGTACCCCGCCCGACGCAGTGCAAGGCCGATGGATCCGCCAATGACTCCCAGCCCCACGATCACAATATTCATGCGCTGTCCTCCCGCTTTATTGTTATCAGAATCAACATGCGGCGCTGCCGTCTTTTTAAAAAGAGCGGCTTGTCACGCTGCTCCAGTGGACGCAAGGCCTTTCCACGCCGGTAAATGGCCATAGCTCCGCTTTCTCAGTATAATACGGAAACATACATTTCGCAAGGGGTTCATATAGTTTAAGGTAGGCGCGGGGAGAGCTTCCCCGGCATAGAGAGGAGCGGATCGCATGTTTTCTGTTACAGCAAGAATTTCAAAGAAAAAGCTGGGGGTAGCAATTGCCTTTATCATGGCCGTGGGAATTATAACCGCCGTTTGGCTGCTGTTTCCAAAGGAAAACGAAGGGGTCAATTACAATACCGCCGCCGGCAGCGATGAGGAATGCGCCGCGTTTTTCGCACAGTTCGGCTGGGAGATCGACCCAACGGGAAAAACAGAAAAAGAAATTCTGATTCCCGACGTGTTCGACGAGGTATACGCCGGCTATAATGAAATCCAGCTTGCCCAGGGCATGGATTTGACCCCTTATAAAGGAAGAAGCGTGCGGCTGGTCACCTATCCTGTCACCAATTATCCGGATCGGCCGTCCGGAGTCAATGGAAACCTGCTGATTCTAAACAATACTGTTATCGGCGGGGACGTCAGTACAACGGAATTGGGCGGTTTTATGCACGGCTTTAATTTAACCGGCACCGGTCTGCCCTTCGGACAGATGGAGACAGCCCCGCAGGGGGATTGAAAAATTTTCGGAGGTTTGGTATACTAAAGCAAAACCCGCGCCGGGAGGCGAAAGGGGGAGTTTAATGCGTCTTGATAGGCTGGCGTGCGAGGCGCTTTTGCTGACCCGTTCCCAAAGCCGCAAACTGATTGCGGGGGGAAAGGCGGCGGTGAATGGGAAAATAGTGCGGGATCCCGCCGCGCGGGTGGATCCGCAGCGGGATACAGTGACGGTTGAAGGCAAGGCCTGCCGTGCAAGAGCGCCTTTATATTTGATGCTGCATAAGCCTGCGGGCGTGGTCTGCGCCACAAAGGATCCAAAGGAGGCGACGGTGCTTTCCCTGCTGCCCGATCAGTGGAGGCGACCCGGCCTGGCTCCTGCGGGCCGGTTGGACAAGGACACCACCGGTTTTGTGCTGTTGACTGACGACGGCGCCTTTGCCCACAAGGTCATATCGCCGAGAAAATCGGTTTGGAAAACCTATTTGGCGGAACTGGACGGGCCAGTAACAGAGGCGGTCGCCCAGGCCTTTCGGCGTGGCGTGGTTCTGAACGACGGGCCATGCCTTCCGGCGGAGATCCGGGCGGTAGAAGGAGCGGAGCAGACTGCGGAGGTGAGGATCCGGGAAGGCCGTTATCACCAGATAAAAAGGATGTTTGCCGCCTGCGGGCTGCATGTGATTTCACTGAAACGAACCGCTGTTGGCGGCGTGCAGCTGGATCCCGCTTTAGCGTCGGGACAGGCACGGCCGCTGACAGAGGAGGAAAAAAATCGCATTGTGCTTTAGATACAGCATTCTTAAAAACCACCCTAATTTTTTGTGTAATTTTATTTTTTATTCGTGATTTTATCTAAACAGAGCCCGTGAAGTTTAGTGAAAGAGAAGGGTTGTATTTTTAATGTGAATCTGTTAAAATAATAGCGTAGTAATGTATCTGCGTTTCCATGGTGGGAACTGAAATTTGGCGTTGATTAAAATAGGAGGATATTACTGTATGGCAAGCTTATCACTGAAGAACATTTATAAGAAGTACCCGGGCGGCGTTTTGGCTGTCAAGGACTTTAATTTGGAGATCAAGGATAAGGAATTTATTATCCTGGTCGGTCCCTCAGGCTGCGGTAAGTCCACCACGCTGCGAATGATCGCGGGCTTGGAGGAAATCAGCGAGGGCGAGCTTTACATTGGCGACCGTCTGGTCAACGACGTGGCTCCCAAGGATCGGGATATCGCCATGGTGTTCCAGAATTATGCTTTGTATCCTCATATGACTGTGTTTGAGAATATGGCTTTTGGCTTAAAGCTTCGTAAAACCCCCAAGGATGAAATCAAGCGCCGGGTAGATGAAGCGGCCCGGATCCTGGATATCTCCCATTTGCTGGATCGTAAGCCTAAGGCGCTGTCCGGCGGCCAGAGGCAGCGTGTCGCCCTGGGCCGCGCCATCGTGCGTGAACCCCGGGTCTTCCTGCTGGATGAACCGCTGTCCAACCTGGACGCTAAGCTGCGCGCCCAGATGCGTACGGAGCTGTCCAAACTGCACCAGCGTTTAGGCACCACCTTTGTGTATGTTACCCATGACCAGACCGAGGCTATGACCATGGGCGATAGGATCTGCGTCATGAAAGACGGTATCATTCAGCAGGTGGATACACCGCAGCATCTATACAGCCTGCCCTGCAATATGTTTGTTGCTGGCTTTATCGGCTCTCCCCAGATGAACTTTATCGAGTCAAAGATCCGCAAGGAAGGCGACGATTTCTTTGTGGAATTCGGTTCTGAGGACACGAAGACCCGTCCCGGCGTGAAGTTTAAGATTAAGCTGCCCCGGGAAAAGAACGCTGAGAACGTTCTGGCGGATTATAAGGATAAAGACGTTATCATGGGGATCCGGCCCGAGCATATCCACGACGAGGATAACTTCCTTAAGGAAATGCCCGACGGTATTGTTACTGCCAACGTAGAAGTGACGGAAATGATGGGCGCTGAGACGTATTTGTACCTCAATTGTGAAGGATATCCCATTAACGCCCGGGTGGACGCATCCACAACCGCCCGCACTGGCGACACGATACAAATCACCATGGATCCTTCCAAGATTCATATTTTTGACAAGGAAACCGAAAACACCGTTATCAACTGATAGAGAGAAACGGCCGGGTGCTGCGCGCTGTTGTGTGTTTATTGAAGTCCGGCGCTGGTTTCATATTATGGAGAGCGAACGCCCCGCGGCATGCCGCGGGGCGTTTTTCTATGATATCAATTTTCCGATCGAATTTGAAAAAAGCATTTGAAATATAATAAATACTGAAAATATTCTGCAAAAAGGGCTTGACTTATTGATTGATATTGCGTATAATTATAACTTGCCTAATAATGGGCTGGAATAGCCTTTTAGGTTATATGCCGGCCGAACGGTGTGCGCTTAAATTCGTGGCTATGCTCTGGATTATAGCAGAGAACTGGTCAAAATGCAAGGGCAAAAAATCGGTGGATTCCTTCAGAGCTTTTCTGGGGGGAGAGACGGTGTGAAACAGACGTAAGGAGTTGAGCAAAGCCTATGGTGAACGTGAAACCGGTTCAGCTTGGCAAAAACACGCGCATGAGTTTTTCAAAGATCAACGAGGTTCTTGATATGCCCAACCTCATTGAAATCCAGAAAAACTCCTACCAGTGGTTTCTGGACGAAGGGCTAAAGGAAGTCTTTCGTGACGTCGCCTCCATTTCCGACTACAACGATAATCTTGTCTTGAGCTTTATTGACTATAAGCTGGACGATACGCCCAAGTACACGGTTGCCGAGTGTAAGGAACGGGATACGACCTATTCTGCTGCTTTGCGGGTGCGGGCGCGGCTGCTGAATAAGGAAACGGGTGAAATTAAGGAAAACGAGGTGTTCATGGGCGATTTTCCGCTTATGACCGATTCGGGCACCTTTGTCATTAATGGCGCGGAACGGGTCATTGTATCCCAACTGGTGCGGTCGCCTGGCGTGTATTTTGACGTGACGGTGGATAAAACCGGCAAAAAGCTGTTCAGTTCCACGATTATTCCCAACCGCGGCGCCTGGCTGGAGTATGAAACCGATCAGAATGACATTTTATATGTGCGCATTGATAAAAACCGCAAAATTCCATTAACCACGTTCCTTCGTGCTTTGGGTCTTTCCACGGGCGAACAGATTAAAGAAGTGCTGGGAGAGGACGAGCGCCTGTCCGTCACCTTGGATAAGGACGCTGCAAACGATGTGGAAACCGGCCTCATGGAGATTTACAAGCGCCTGCGACCCGGCGAGCCCTTTACGGTGGATGGGGCGAAATCCCATATTGAGGGCCTGTTTTTTGATACCCGGCGGTATGACTTGTCTCGGGTGGGCCGGTATAAATACAATAAAAAGCTGGGGCTTGCCACGCGCCTGGCCGGGCGCAAGCTGTCCCGTCCAGTGGCGGATCCCCGAACAGGCGAAGTCATGGCAGAAGCCGGGGAGATTATGTCCCGGGAGCGGGCGCGAGAGCTAGAAGGAAAAGGCGTTTACGAGGTCTACGTGGTGACCGAGTCCGAGGGCGTGGAACTGGAAACAAAGATTCTAACCAACAAGATGGTGGATATTTCCGGCTTTGTTTCCTTTGACGTTAAGGACTGCGGCATTAACGAAAAAGTATATTTCCCGCTGTTGTGCGAACTGCTGGATGAAAATGAAACGGAAGAAGCGCTCAAAGCCGCTCTTGCCCAGCGGCGGGATGAACTGATTCCCAACCATATCACGCTGGACGATATTTTCGCCTCGGTGAATTATCTGTGCGGCCTGACCAAAGATATCGGCAATGTAGACGACATTGATCATCTGGGCAACCGCCGGATCCGGTCGGTGGGCGAGCTGCTGCAAAACCAGTTTCGTATCGGGTTTTCCCGAATGGAGCGGGTAGTGCGGGAAAAGATGACCCTCCAGGCCCAGGATATGGACGTCATCACCCCCCAGACGTTGATTAATATCCGTCCTGTTGTGGCAGCGATCCGGGAATTTTTCGGGTCCAGCCCGTTGTCCCAATTCATGGATCAAACCAATCCGCTGGCGGAGCTGACCCATAAGCGCCGTCTTTCGGCTCTGGGCCCCGGCGGACTGTCCCGGGACAGGGCGGGATTCGAGGTTCGCGACGTGCATTACAGCCATTACGGCCGCATGTGCGCCATTGAGACGCCAGAAGGTCCCAACATTGGCCTGATATCCTATCTGGCCACCTTTGCCAGGATTAATGAATACGGCTTCATCGAGGCTCCCTTCCGCCGGGTGGACAAGGAGACCGGCGTGGTGCTGGATGAAGTGACCTATATGACCGCAGATATGGAAGATGAGTTTGTCGTGGCCCAGGCCAATGAACCGCTGGATGCTGAGGGCCGGTTCGCCCGTCCCAAGGTCAACGCCCGCTTCCGGGATCAATTCCTGGAGGTGGAAAGCAAAATGGCGGATTATATGGACGTGTCACCCCGTATGGTGGTGTCGGTAGCGACAGCAATGATCCCCTTCCTGGAAAATGACGACGCCAACCGCGCCCTGATGGGCTCCAACATGCAGCGTCAGGCTGTGCCGCTGATGAAAACCGAGTCTCCCATCGTGGGCACCGGCATGGAATATAAAGCGGCAGTGGACTCGGGCGTTGTGGTGGTCGCCAAGCGCGGCGGCACTGTGGTGAAAGCCAACGCCTGCCAGGTGAAGCTTCAGACAGAAACCGGAGAAATCGACACCTATGAGCTGATTAAATTCCTGCGTTCCAACCAAGGCACCTGCTTTAACCAAAGGCCCATCGTTGCCGAAGGGGAAACGGTGGAGGCCGGGCAGGTTATCGCCGACGGCCCTGCCACCTGCGACGGAGAAATTAGTCTGGGCAAAAACGCGTTGATTGGGTTCATGACCTGGGAAGGCTATAACTATGAGGACGCTATCCTCATCAATGAAAAGGTTGTGCGGGATGACGTGTTTACCTCGATCCACATCGAGGAATACGAACTGGAAAGCCGCGACACCAAACTGGGGCCGGAGGAAATAACCCGGGATATCCCCAATGTGGGCGAGGAAGCCTTGAAGGATCTGGATGAACGGGGTATTATCCGCGTGGGTGCTGAGGTGCACGCGGGAGATATCCTGGTGGGTAAGGTCACGCCCAAGGGCGAAACAGAACTGACGGCCGAGGAACGCCTGCTGCGTGCGATCTTCGGGGAAAAGGCCAGAGAGGTGCGGGATACTTCTCTGCGCGTTCCCCACGGTGAATACGGCACCATTGTAGACGTCAAGGTGTTTACAAGAGAAAATTCCTCGGAGCTGAACCCAGGTATTAATATGGTGGTGCGCTGTTATATTGCCCAGAAACGGAAGATATCCGTGGGTGATAAAATGGCTGGCCGCCATGGAAATAAGGGCGTTGTGTCCCGAATTCTGCCGCAGGAGGATATGCCTTTCCTGCCGGACGGTACGCCTCTGGATATCGTTTTGAATCCTCTGGGCGTTCCTTCTCGAATGAATATTGGCCAGGTGCTGGAGGTGCATCTGGGCTATGCTGCCAAAGCGCTGGGCTGGAAGGTTTGCACGCCGGTATTCGACGGCGCTCACGAGGCCGATATCCGGGAATGTCTGGCGATGGCCGGGCTGCCGGAAAACGGCAAGATCCAGCTGTATGACGGCCGGACGGGTCAGCCCTTTGACAATCCTGTGACGGTTGGGTATATGTACTTCCTCAAGCTCCATCATCTGGTAGACGATAAGATTCACGCTCGTTCCACCGGCCCCTACTCTTTGGTCACCCAGCAGCCGCTGGGCGGCAAGGCGCAGTTTGGCGGCCAGCGGTTTGGTGAAATGGAAGTCTGGGCTCTGGAAGCCTATGGCGCGGCCTATACGCTACAGGAAATTCTCACCGTTAAGTCTGACGACGTGGTGGGCCGTGTGAAAACCTATGAATCTATCGTTAAGGGCCAGAACGTTCCCAAGCCAGGCATCCCGGAATCCTTCAAGGTTCTGATCAAAGAGCTCCAGTCATTGGCGCTGGATGTGAAGGTGCTGGACGCCAACAACGAGGAAATTGACTTGAAGCAGACCTTTGACAACGACGATGTGGTACCCCTGCATATTCCAGAGGAAGAAACCCTGCGGGAGGAAACCGTGGTGGATGGACTCAGCGGTTTTGCGCTGGAGGATGAAGCGGGAGAAGCGATCGAGGACGACGAGTTATACGAGCAGGATAATGAAGCGGAACTGGAAGACGACGTTATTCTGAACGACGACGAGATGTAAGGGAGAGGTGTCAATGATGGAATTTAATGAGTTTGAATCAATTAAAATTGGATTGGCGTCTCCCGAGCAGATCCGCAGCTGGTCTCACGGCGAGGTCAAAAAGCCGGAAACCATTAATTATCGGACGCTGAAGCCCGAACGGGACGGTCTTTTCTGCGAACGGATTTTTGGTCCGCAGAAGGACTGGGAATGTCACTGCGGCAAATATAAGCGCATCCGGTATAAGGGAAAAATTTGTGAACGCTGCGGGGTGGAAGTGACCCGCTCCAAGGTGAGAAGGGAGCGCATGGGCAGCATCGAGCTGGCGGCGCCGGTTTCCCACATCTGGTATTTTAAAACCATTCCCTCTCGCATGGGTCTGATTTTGGACATCACGCCCCGGAATTTGGAGCAGGTTTTATATTTCTCCCAATATATCGTCACCGACCCAGGCAGCACACCGCTGGAAAAAATGCAGCTTTTGTCCGAAAAGCAGTATTACGACATGCGGGAAAAATACGAGGATGATTTTCAGGCCGAAATGGGTGCGGAAGCCATCCAAAAGCTCTTAAAAGAAATTGATCTGGAGGAACTGAGCGCCCAGCTTCGCAAGGAGCTGGAGAACGCAACCGGCCAGAAACGAGTTCGTTTGCTCAAGCGCTTAGAGGTGGCCGACGCATTCCGTTTGTCAGGGAACCGCCCCGAGTGGATGATTTTGGATGTTCTGCCGGTCATCCCCCCGGATATCCGGCCTATGGTACAGCTGGACGGCGGCCGTTTTGCCACGTCCGACCTGAATGACCTGTACCGCCGGGTGATCAACCGAAACAACCGTCTGCGCCGTCTGCTGGAGCTGAGCGCGCCGGATATCATTGTCAGAAACGAGAAGCGAATGCTTCAGGAAGCGGTGGATGCGCTGATCGACAACGGCCGGCGCGGACGCCCGGTAACCGGGCCCAACAACCGTCCATTAAAATCCTTGTCCGATATGCTGAAGGGCAAGCAGGGCCGATTCCGCCAGAACCTGTTGGGCAAGCGCGTGGATTACTCCGGCCGTTCGGTAATCGTGGTTGGGCCTGAGTTGAAAATCTACCAGTGCGGCCTGCCTAAGGAAATGGCGCTGGAGTTGTTTAAGCCCTTCGTCATGAAACGGCTGGTGGAAACGGGCGTGGCGGGCAATATCAAATCCGCCCGGAAAATGGTGGATCGCTCCCGGACCGAGGTGTGGGATGCGCTGGAGATTGTCATCAAAAACCATCCGGTGCTTCTGAACCGTGCGCCGACGCTGCACCGCCTAGGCATCCAGGCCTTTGAGCCGGTTCTAGTGGAGGGGCGCGCGCTGAAGCTGCATCCGCTGGTGTGTACGGCCTATAACGCCGACTTTGACGGCGACCAGATGGCTGTGCATGTCCCCATTTCCGCTGAGGCTCAGGCTGAGGCCCGCATTCTGATGCTGGCCGCCAACAACCTGCTGAAGCCTTCTGACGGAAAGCCGGTCACCGTGCCCACCCAGGATATGGTGCTGGGCTCCTATTACCTCACCCTCATAAAGGACGACGAGCCCGGCGCGGGCAAGGTTTTCTGCGATCGCAATGAGGCGCTGATGGCATACGAGGAAGGCGCCGTGGGCCTGCATGCCCCCATTAAGGTGCGGGTGTCCGGGAAATATGAAGGCAAGCCGCTTACTCGGATTATCGACGCGACTGTGGGCTTTTTGATCTTCAACGATTCCATCCCCCAGAACCTGGGTTTTGTCGACCGTTCAGCAGAAGGCCATGAATTTGATTTAGAGATTGGCCTGTACCGGGGCAAGGACGACAATCGGGTCGTAAATAAAATTGGGAAAAAGCAGCTTTCCAATATTATTAACCGCTGCATCCAGGTCAACGGGACCTCTATGACCTCCGAGGTCCTGGATAAAATTAAGGCCACCGGGTTTAAGTATTCCACACGCGCGGCGTTGACCGTGGCGGTGTCCGACGCGGTGATCCCGCCCATCAAGCAGCAGAAGCTGCAGGAAGCCGAGACAAAGATTGACGCGATTACCAAGGACTTCCGCAGGGGCCTGATCTCTAACGATGAACGCTCCCGACTGGTGATTGACACGTGGGAGGAAACGGTCAACGCGGTGTCCGACGCGCTGAAAGATAACCTGGACGAATACAATCCCATTTTTATGATGGCCGATTCCGGCGCCCGTGGTTCCATGAGCCAGATCCGGCAGCTGGCGGGTATGCGCGGTCTGATCGCCAATACCTCCGGCCGGACGATTGAAGTTCCGATCCGCGCCAACTACCGGGAAGGCCTAAATGTTCTGGAATATTTTATTTCCTCCCGCGGGGCCCGGAAGGGCTTGGCCGACACCGCCTTGCGGACAGCTGACTCCGGTTACCTGACCCGCCGGCTGGTGGACGTATCCCAGGACGTCATCATCCGGGAGGACGACTGCCACACCCACGAGGGCCTGTGGATTTCCGATATTAAGGAAGGCCGCCAGATGATCGAACCCTTGGAGGAACGGCTGGTAGGGCGGTACTTGATGGAGCCGCTGTTGCATCCTGAAACGGGCGAGCTGTTGATGAGCGACGACCGGATGATGACGGAGGACGATGCAAAACGGATTGTGGCCGCGGGCATCACCCGCGTGCAGATTCGTTCCATCCTGAAATGCCGGGCTAAGCATGGCGTGTGCAAAAAATGCTACGGCTCTAACCTTGCCACCGGCGAAGCGGTTACCATCGGCGAGTCGGTGGGCACCATTGCTGCCCAGTCCATCGGCGAGCCTGGCACCCAGCTGACCATGCGGAACTTCCACACCGGCGGTATCGCCAGCGCAGAGGATATTACGCAGGGTCTTCCCCGGGTTGAGGAGCTGTTTGAGGCCAGAAAGCCCAAGCGTTCCGGTATTATTTCCGAGCTAGACGGCGTGGTCAAAATCCAAGAGGTAAAGAAAAATCGGGAAATTATCGTCACCGATGTAGAGTCGTCGGATGTGGCGCCCGCGGAGCAAAAATACACCATTCCCTATGGATATCGCATTATCGTGCAGGATGGAGACACCGTGCGGAAGGGCGACAGCCTGACCGAAGGCGCAGTAAATCCTCACGATATTCTGGCCGTCAAGGGAACCGAGGCGGTACAGGATTATATTATTGCCGAGGTTCAAAGCGTTTACCGCTTGCAGGGCGTTGATATCAACGATAAGCATATTGAAATCATCGTGCGGCAGATGATGCGCAAGGTTCGGATCACCGAGCCGGGGGATACCGGGCTTTTGGCCGGAACCATGGTGGAACGGGGCGAATTTTACGCCGCCAATGAGGAAATTGAGCGACGAATTGCTGAAGGCGAGCTGGAGCTCATGCCCGCCAAGGCGGAGGATACCCTGCTGGGTATCACCAAATCCTCTCTGGCCACCGATTCCTTCCTGTCTGCCGCTTCCTTCCAGGAAACCACCCGGGTGCTGACCGACGCGGCCATCAAAGGGAAGGTCGACCCGTTGTATGGCTTGAAGGAGAACGTCATCATCGGCAAATTGATTCCTGCCGGAACCGGCATGAAGCTTTATAACGAGCGAGCGTTGGATTTGCCCATGTTCCATGACGACAATCCTGAAAACTGTTATGAGGCGGTTTTGACCGCGTCTGACGATCAGGTAGTCTACTCCACGGATGACGCTGGGGCTTCCGCAGAAGCGGCGCCGGAGGCGATGTAAGGGAAATTTTCACAAGGAGAACGCTGCGGCTTCCGCCGGTATATGGCAATTTTGCTGAAACTGCCGGCGGGAGTTGACAAACAGCACCCCTTATAGTATTATTTAATTTGTTGTTTTATCGAGAATGAAAATTTTCGGTAGAATAGAGTATGATTGCGAGGAGGTGTTAGAGTGCCAACCTTTAACCAATTGGTTCGGAAAGGCCGTGAGACCCAGGAGAAAAAGTATAAGGCTCCTGCGCTTTTAAAGGGGTATAACTCCAAGAAGCGGGAAATGATTGATCACAACTCACCGCAGAAGCGGGGCGTGTGCACAGCGGTCAAAACCACAACCCCCAAAAAGCCTAACTCCGCGCTGCGGAAGATCGCCAGGGTTCGTTTGTCCAACGGGATTGAGGTGACAAGCTATATTCCCGGCGTGGGCCACAACTTACAGGAGCACAGCGTGGTGCTGATCCGGGGCGGTCGTGTAAGAGACCTGCCTGGCGTGCGGTATCATATCATCCGCGGAACGCTGGACGCGCAGGGAGTGGCAAACCGCAAGCAGGGCCGTTCCAAGTATGGCGCCAAAAAACCAAAGGCTTAATGCTTGCGCCGAAAAAAACGAATGACGAATTTTTCGCACTGCTGAAGAGCAGCGGCGTTTATATGGCGGCGTTCTGCCGCTAATATAAAAGCCTCTGCCGGTGCCGACGAGCTCGTCTCGAGTACCTGTGAACTCATTGAATATGAAGGAGGGAAGCGAAGTGCCAAGAAGAGGCTTTATTGCAAAACGTGACGTTTTGCCTGATCCGCTTTATCATTCCAAGCTGGTGACCCGTCTGATCAATAACGTGATGCTTGACGGCAAAAAGGGAGTCGCACAGAAAATTGTGTATGACGCCTTCGCCATCATCGCTGAAAAGACAGGAAAGGAGCCGCTGGAGGTCTTTGAACAGGCAATGGAAAACGTGATGCCGCAGCTGGAGGTCAAGGCCCGACGTGTGGGCGGCGCTACCTATCAGGTGCCCATTGAGGTCCGCCCGGAACGGCGGCAGACTTTGGGCTTGCGGTGGATCACGATTTACACCCGCGCCCGTTCGGAACGCACCATGAAGGAGCGCCTTGCCAATGAGATTTTGGATGCTGTAAACGGCGTGGGCGGGGCTGCTAAAAAGCGGGAAGACACCCACAAGATGGCCGAAGCGAACAAAGCGTTTGCCCATTACCGCTGGTAATAGCCTGCCAAGGCTGTTTTTCAGGATAATGCTGCCAAAAAGGGGAAACCTAACTGTTAATTGACCGGCGGCAACCGCCGCTGAATGTTATGAGGAGGACAATATGCCAAGGCAAGTGTCGCTTGAGCAAACCAGAAATATTGGCATAATGGCCCACATTGATGCGGGAAAAACCACTACCACCGAACGGATTCTGTTTTATTCGGGTATCACCCATAAAATGGGCGAAGTCCACGACGGCGGCGCAACAATGGACTGGATGGAGCAGGAGCAGGAGCGGGGCATCACCATCACTTCTGCCGCTACCACCTGTTTCTGGCAGGGCCATCGGATCAATATTATCGACACCCCCGGCCACGTGGATTTTACCGTGGAAGTCGAGCGCTCCCTGCGGGTGCTGGATGGATCCGTCACGGTATTCTGCGCCAAGGGCGGCGTTGAACCTCAGTCTGAAACTGTTTGGCGTCAGGCTGATAAATACCACGTGCCCCGCATGGCCTATGTAAACAAGATGGACATCATGGGCGCGGACTTCTTTAATGTGCTGCATATGATGCGGGAACGGCTGAAATGCAACGCCGTTCCGATTCAGCTTCCCATTGGGTCTGAGGATACCTTTAAGGGCATTATCGACCTGGTGGATATGAAGGCTTATGTGTATTACGATGATATTGGCAAAGACATCCGGCAGGAAGAAATTCCCGAGGATATGAGGGAACTGGCCGACGAATACCGGGGCAAGCTGGTGGAAGCCGTCGCCGAACAGGATGACGCGCTGTTGGAGAAATATTTTAACGGCGAAGAGCTGACCATTGAGGAAATCAAGGCCTGCATCCGGAAAGCCACCATTGCAAATGATATGGTGCCTGTGGTTTGCGGTACTTCTTACCGGAACAAAGGCGTGCAGAAACTGCTGGACGCGGTGGTGGACTATATGCCCGCGCCGACGGATATCCCCGCCATCAAGGGCGTTAATCCCGAAACGGGCGAGGAAGAGGACCGGCATGCTTCGGATTCGGAGCCTTTTTCCGCGCTGGCGTTCAAAATCGCCACCGACCCCTTTGTGGGTAAGCTGTGTTTCTTCCGCGTATACTCCGGCACGGTCAACGCCGGGTCAGGCGTGTATAACGCTACGAAGGACAACAACGAGCGTATGGGCCGGATTCTGCAAATGCATTCCAACCATCGTCAAGACATTGAAACCTGCTACGCAGGAGACATCGCGGCGGCCGTGGGCTTGAAAAACACCACAACCGGCGATACTCTGTGCGATGAGAAGCATCCGGTTATTCTGGAATCTATGGAGTTTCCCGAGCCGGTGATCCGGGTTGCCATCGAGCCTAAAACCCGCGCCGGGCAGGAAAAAATGGGCATCGCTCTTGCGAAATTGGCGGAAGAAGACCCGACCTTCCGGTGCTACACGGATGAGGAAACGGGCCAGACCATTATTGCAGGGATGGGCGAGCTGCATCTGGAGATCATTGTCGACCGGCTGCTGCGGGAATTCAAGGTGGAGGCCAACGTCGGCAAGCCCCAGGTTGCCTATAAGGAAACCATTCGGAAGCCCGCCGATGTGGATCACAAGTATGCCCGTCAGTCCGGCGGCCGCGGCCAGTACGGTCATGTTAAGATCAAAATTGAACCCAACGAATCGGGCAAGGGTTACGAGTTTGTCAACGCCATTGTGGGCGGCGTGATTCCAAAGGAATACATTCCTGCGGTGGATCAGGGCATTCAAGGCGCGATGCAGTCCGGTGTGCTAGCTGGATATAATGTGGTGGACGTTAAGGTCACCCTGTACGACGGTTCTTACCACGAAGTCGACTCGTCAGAAATGGCCTTTAAGATTGCCGGCTCCATGGCCTTCAAGGAGGCTTGCCGCAAGGCGGATCCGGTGCTGCTGGAGCCCATCATGAAGGTTGTCGTGGTGGTGCCTGAGGAATATATGGGCGACGTGATCGGCGACTTGAATTCCCGTCGCGGCATGATCCAGGGCATGGAAAACGCGGCCGGCGCGCAGCAGATTACGGCGTTTGTCCCGCTGTCTGAGATGTTTGGTTACGCTACCGACTTGCGGTCCAAAACCCAGGGCCGGGGCCAGTACTCTATGGAACCCAGCCACTACACCGAGGTTCCAAAGTCTGTTTCCGAACAGATTATTAGCTCCCGGGCGAAAAAAGATTGATTTCTTTTGTGAAATTTACAAAAAGTGCTTGTATTTTCCGCTGTTCCTTGATAGAATAGCAGTTGATGGCACCTAAAAATGATATTTTCTCAAATAAAAGGAGGAAACATTTCAATGGCAAAGGAAAAATTTGAACGTACAAAACCGCATGTTAACATTGGTACCATTGGTCACGTTGACCATGGTAAAACCACGTTGACCGCTGCGATCACCAAGGTTCTCGCGATGAAGGGTGACGCGGAGTTTACCGATTACGCCAACATCGATAAGGCCCCTGAGGAGCGGGAGCGCGGTATTACGATTAATACCGCTCACGTGGAATACCAGACTGACAAGCGTCACTATGCCCATGTTGACTGTCCCGGTCACGCCGACTATGTTAAAAACATGATCACCGGCGCTGCGCAGATGGATGGCGCGATCCTGGTTATCGCCGCGACCGACGGCCCCATGGCTCAGACCAAGGAGCACTTGCTGCTGGCCCGTCAGGTGGGCGTGCCCTACATTGTGGTATTTATGAATAAGTGCGACCAGGTAGACGATCCCGAACTGCTGGAATTGGTTGAAATGGAAATCCGTGAGACGTTGGATAAATATGAATTCCCGGGCGACGAGACTCCCATTATTCATGGCTCCGCTTTGGCTGCTCTGGAATGCACCTCCAACGATATCAATGATCCGGCTTACGCTCCGATTCTGCAATTGATGGATGCGGTGGATAACTATATTCCCACGCCTGATCGTAAGGCTGATCTGCCCTTCATCATGCCTGTTGAGGACGTGTTCACCATTACCGGCCGCGGCACCGTCGCCACCGGCAGAGTGGAACGCGGCCAGTTGAAAACTGGTGAGGAGGTTGAGATCATCGGCTTAACCGACGAGCGCCGCAAGGTGGTCGTGACCGGTATTGAAATGTTCCGCAAGATCCTGGATTACGCGGAAGCTGGCGACAATATCGGCGCGCTGCTCCGTGGCGTGCAGCGGAATGAGATTGAACGCGGCCAGGTGCTGGCGAAGCCCGGCTCCATCAATCCTCACACCAAGTTCCATGGTCAGGTTTACGTTCTGTCCAAGGAAGAGGGCGGGCGTCATACGCCTTTCTTCAACAACTACCGGCCTCAGTTCTACTTCCGGACCACGGACGTAACGGGCGTTATTTCCCTGCCTGAGGGCACGGAAATGTGCATGCCTGGCGACAACGTGGAAATGGACGTTGAACTGATCACCCCCATCGCCATTGAGGAAGGCCTGCGTTTTGCCATTCGTGAAGGCGGACGTACCGTTGGCTCCGGTGTTGTTACCAAGATCAACGGCTAATCTCAGAGGAAGAGAAATTGTTGAAGGACAGTTCTTTTGTTTGTGGCATGAAGCGGGTTTGAATTACATTTCGTCCTCGTTCCGGTCATTTGGCTGTTATACCTGGGGTGCGCGGCTTGCGCATCCCAGGTTTTTTACTGCCTGATTGACGTCTGTTTTGTTGAAATGAACAGATCGCCACCCCCCAAAAAAGCTGAAATTGCTTTTGGGGCGGGTTTTCGGTATAATAACATGGAGATTTGTCACAATGGTTTCGAAAGATAATGTATCAATAAACCTACAAATGTGCTCTGACTGCCTAGAATATCCATGCCAAAGCCTTTAATGGCAGATTGAAAAATATGCAAATCAAATATAGACAAGTGCAAAAGAAAAAACAGGCGGATATCCGCCTGCTTTTGTGTATAATGAATTTTTCAGGGTTATGTAATGGCGCAAGAAAAGCATCTTTCAACCCAGTACCGCGCCCTGATCGGCAGAGGAAACCAGTTTTGCGTACCGTGCCAGGTACCCTTTGCTGATTTTGGGCGGCAGGGGCTGGGTTTCGGCTTTGCGTCTGTTCAATTCCTCTTGTGACACTGCAAGGGTCAGGGAACACGAGCCAATGTCGATAGCGATGGAGTCTCCCTCCCGCACGAGGGAAATAGGCCCGCCAGCCGCGGCTTCGGGAGAGATATGGCCGATGGCGGCGCCTCGGGTGGCGCCTGAAAAACGCCCGTCGGTGATCAGCGCCACCGACTTATCCAATCCCATGCCCGCAATAGCAGAGGTGGGGGAGAGCATCTCCCGCATACCAGGGCCCCCTTTGGGCCCCTCGTACCGAATCACCACCACATCTCCAGGACTGATTTTGCCGGCAAAGATGGCAGCCACCGCGTCCTCTTCCCTGTCAAACACCCGGGCGGGCCCCGTATGCTTCAGCATTTCAGGGGCCACAGCGCTGCGTTTGACCACCGCGCCGCGGGGCGCTAGGTTTCCAAACAGCACCGCAAGACCGCCTGCGGCCGAATAAGGTTCGCCGTATGGCCGGATCACTTCCGGGTTGCGAATAGACGCGTTCTGAATGGCTTCTCCCAGGCTGGCGCCGGTTACAACCGCTGTGTCGCCATGAATCATTCCGTGCGCCGCCAACTCCCGGATCACCGCATACACGCCTCCCGCTTCGTGGAGGTCCTGTACGTGATATGGCCCAGCAGGGGCTAACCGACAGAGGTTAGGCGTTCTTTCACTGATTTCGTTAACGCTTTGCAAATTGAAGGGAATCCCCGCCTCGTGGGCGATGGCAGCCAAGTGCAGGACGGAATTGGTAGAACAACCCAGAGCCATATCCGCCGTCAGAGCGTTTTCAATGGACTTTTTTGTGACAAAATTCAGGGCCGTCTGATGGTTCCGCACCAGTTCCATCACCAGTTCCCCTGCTTCCTTGGCGAGCCGCAGCCGGGCGGCGGAAACCGCCGGAACCGTGCCGTTCCCCGGCAAAGCCAGGCCCAAGACCTCTGTTAAGCAGTTCATGGAATTGGCGGTAAACATCCCCGAACAAGAGCCGCAGCCGGGACAGGCGGTATTTTCGCAGGCATAAAGCTTCGCTTCCTCAAGCTTTCCTGCTTTATATGCGCCCACCGCCTCGAACACGCTGTTTAAATCCTTTCCGCCACAGGACAGCATCGGCCCGCCGGAGACGAAAATGCAAGGCAGGTCCAACCGGGCCGCCGCCATAAGCATGCCGGGCACCACCTTGTCGCAGTTGGGGATGAACACCAGCCCATCAAACCGGTGAGCCTGTGCCATCGTCTCTGCGCTGTCGGCAATCAGCTCGCGGGAGGCCAGGGAATAATGCATACCCTCGTGCCCCATAGCAATGCCGTCGCAGACGGCAACAACGCTGCATTCCACCGGCGTGCCCCCGGCGGCGAGAATTCCATCCTTTACAGCGCGGGCAATTTTATCCAGGTGTATGTGCCCGGGAACCATTTCATTATAGGAATTGACGACGCCAATCATCGGTCGCTCTATCTGCCGGTCAGTGTATCCCAGTGCCTTTAACAGAGAACGGTGCGGGGCTTTTTCAGGCCCTTTTTTAATGCTGTCGCTGCGCATAAAAGTTCATCCTTTGCCGGTTATTTATCCTCGTGCCAGTTCATGGCCTTCCGCAGTTCGGCCCCAACCCTTTCCACCTGTAAATTCTGTTCCAAACGGCGGCGGGCTAAAAAGCCCGGGCGGCCTGTTTGGTTTTCCAAAATCCAGTTGCGGGCGAAGGTCCCGTCCTGAATTTCCTTGAGCACCTGCGCCATTTCCCGTTTGGTTTCTTCCGTGATGATCCGGTCGCCCACGCTGTAATCGCCGTATTCGGCCGTGTCGCTGATAGAATACCGCATCCTGCTGAGCCCGCCCTGCTCGATGAGATCCACAATGAGCTTCATTTCATGAATACATTCGAAATAGGCGCTTTCCGGCTGGTATCCGGCGTTGACCAGCGTCTCAAATCCCGCCTTCATGAGCGCCGAGACGCCGCCGCACAGGACGCATTGCTCACCGAACAAATCGGTTTCCGTTTCCTCCTGAAAAGTGGTTTCCAGCACGCCGCCTCGGGCTCCGCCAATGCCGCGGGCGTAGGATAAGGCTATCTCTTTCGCTTTACCCGACGCATCCTGATACACCGCGATGAGGCAAGGGACGCCCCGCCCCTCTAAAAACTGGCTGCGAACGGTATGCCCCGGCCCTTTGGGAGCAATCATGATAACGTCGGTGTTTTGCGGGGGAACGATTTGGTTAAAATGAATGTTAAACCCGTGGGCAAAGGCGAGGGCTTTGCCCGCGATATGAGGGGCGATGCTTTCTTTGTAAAGGGCGGGCTGTTTTTCGTCGTTGATGAGGATCATTACCATATCCGCCGCTTGAGCGGCTTTTTCCGCCGTCATGACCCGCAGCCCCGCGGCCTCCGCTTTTTCCCAGGATTTTGAGCCCTCGTATAACCCAACGATTACATCATACCCGCTGTCCGTCAGATTCAAAGCGTGTGCGTGGCCCTGGCTTCCGTAACCGATAATAGCAATGGTCTTGCCTTTCAGCGCCTGGGGATTGCAATCCTCTTCGTAGTATAGCTTTGCCATAGAACAACCTTCCTTTCGCCGGGCTTCCCCGGTAACTTGTCATTGCTTTTGCGCATCGCCCTATTTTTTGCCCCGGCTCATGGCGGTGATACCGGTGCGGCACAGCTCCTCGATGCCGAAGGGACGGACATATTCAATGAATGCATCCAGCTTGGAACTGCTGCCGGTAAGCTCAGCAGTGAGGGTGTCGGGCGCTAAGTCCACCACGTTGGCGCGAAACACATTCACCGCCTCCATGATCTCCGTGCGCTTGCCGGCTTTGGCCTTCACCTTAATGAGCATAAGCTCCCGGTAAACCGTGGAATCCGGTTCCAGTACAGTAATGTTCCGAACGTCCACCAGCTTTAAGAGCTGTTTGACGATTTGATCCAGGGTGTGATCGTCCCCTGAAGAAACGACGGTCATGCGGGAGACGGCGGGATCGTCCGTTTCCCCGACAGTAAGACTGTCAATATTAAACCCGCGGCGGGAAAACAAAGAGGAAACCCGGGTGAGGACGCCGTATTTGTTGTCAACTAAGACCCCAAGGGTAAAATGCCGTTCGTTCATGCTGACACACTCCTTTAATTTAAAATGATATTGTTAACAGACCCGTCCGGCGGAATCATAGGAAGCACCATTTCGTCAATGTCCACGCGGCAGTCAATGACCGCTGGGCCGCCCGCGGAGAATGCCATATTTAAAACGGAAGCAATTTGATCCGGCGATTCCATGCGGTACCCGGCCGCACCCATGGCATCGGCCAGCTTGACGTAATCGGTGGCCCGGTGCAGGGTAGTGTGGGAATACCGTTCGTGAAAAAACAGCTTCTGCCATTGCCGCACCATGCCCAGCGCCCCGTTGTTCATGACAATGACCACCACCGGCAGGCCATAGCTCACCGCCGTGGCCAGTTCGTTCATGTTCATGTGGAAGCTGCCGTCGCCGGTGAAAAGCACCACCCTGCGGTCGGGATTTCCCACAGCCGCCCCGATGGCGGCTCCCATGCCGAAGCCCATGGTGCCCAGGCCCCCGGAGGTAATGAAGCTGCGGGGGCGGGTAAAGGGGTAATACTGAGCCGTCCACATCTGGTGCTGCCCCACGTCGGTGGCAATTATGGCGTTTTTCCCCGCGGTTTTGTATACCGCCTCCACCAGCGCCTTTGGGTGAATGCCGTTTCCCATCTCAGGAGAAGGGTTTTGGGATTTAAGCGTTTCCACGTATTGCCGCCAGCGAGGATGAGGCTGATTGGGCAATGCATCCAGCAAATAAGAAAGGGATTCCCGGATATCCCCTGCCACGCCCACGGCGCAATCCACGTTTTTGCCGATTTCCGCATCGTCTATATCAAAATGCACAATCCGCGCGCCGGGGGCAAATTCCTCTTTGTTTCCCGTTACCCGGTCAGAAAACCGGCACCCCATGGCAAGGATTACGTCGGCCTCGCTAATGGCCTTGGAAGCGGCAAACTGCCCGTGCATTCCCAGCATACCGGTGAACAGCGGGTGGTCGTGGGGGATAGCGGTAAGGCCCATGATGCTGGTTCCCACAGGACTTTCAATTTTATCCGCCAGAAACTGCATCAGCGCAGAAGCCCCGGCGCTAACAACTCCGCCGCCGGCATAGATAAAGGGCCGCTTGGCCTGCTTGATCAGCCGGACCGCCGCATTTAAAGCCTTGCTTTTAGGTTTGAGCGGAGCCGGCTGTTGAGGCGCTTTGGAAAAAAACGTATGACGGGCAGTCTGTATATCCTTTGGAATATCCACCAGCACCGGCCCCGGCCGGCCGCTTTCTGCAATGACAAAAGCCCTGCGAAGGGTATCCGCTAATTCACTGATATCTTTAACAATAAAATTGTGCTTGGTGATAGGCATAGTGACACCCGTTATATCCACTTCCTGAAAGCTGTCCCGCCCGATCAAGTGGGTGGGGACGTTCCCGGTAACGGCCACCATCGGTACGGAGTCCAGGTAGGCAGTAGCGATGCCGGTGACCAGATTGGTGGCTCCTGGCCCGGAAGTGGAGATGACCACGCCGGTACGCCCTGTGGAACGGGCGTACCCGTCCGCCATGTGAGCCGCGCCCTGTTCGTGACAGGAAAGGATGTGCCGCAGCCGGTTCTTGGCCCCATACAGAGCGTCATAAATATGCAGCACCTGGCCGCCAGGGTAACCAAAGACAGTATCCACACCCTGTTCAATGAGGGTTTCCACCAAAATTTGCGCACCGGTCAATTCCATGTTGCGTCCCTTCCTTTCCTGCATAGCGCTTGCCATGCAATAAAAAACAGGCTTGCGGTGCGTTTCACCACAAGCCTGCCCGGTAAACTCTATTGCTTTTCGGCGGCCTATATTGTTGCAGTGAAACAAGCACTATTCGCTTTGACGACTACGACAAAACCAATAATGCTGACAACTGCTAAAATCAGGCTGTTTACAAGCAGAGACATCATCGTGCATCTCCCTAATGGCAACGAAGCTTAAATTTGTCCCATTATAGCATGCCTGTTATTTTTTTGTCAAGGGCTGATTTATGCATAATTTCCGTCTAAAACGACCTGTTTTTAGATAAATTGACGATTAAAAGACAAGTTTTTCTTGAAAAAGAATGCCTGTCGTGGTATACTTTTTATAAAAATAAGCTTGCAGAAGCAATGTTGACGCCTGTTTATCTGTAGAGCGAACGGCGCTTTGTTTCCACTTTGGAATTTAATCGGAAGCGGTGATTTCAATGCAAAACCGTGCAGCGGCGAAAGCCGCGGCAATGTTTTCAGTTGCCATGGGGCTTGCTTTGGGCCTGCTGTTGTCCTCCTGCGCGCCCTTTTCCGTCCCGTCGGCTTCAACCACCGCTCCGTCGGAAACAGACGCAGCGGTTTCTTCCGCAAGCGAAACAACGGCGGCATCGGTGACAGCCGGCACCACTGCTTCCTTGTCACGCCGGCAAAGCGGCACTGTCACGCAGGATTGGACTCTGCCTCAGGCGATCACGCTTCGTCCCGCCCCCGCCCTGCAAGGAGAAACCACTCAACCGCCTGAAAATTACGAATTTGGTGGATACGCGTACGCAACGCTGTCCATGACCCAGCGGTTTGTTTATACCCAGATGGAACAAACGGTCCGGCAAATGAAAAGCGGAATGGTCAGTGCGGGCTTGTGCACGGAAAAGGATCTATACGTTTCATATCTTGCAATGAAAAACGACCATCCTGAATACTTCTGGCATCAGAACGGTTTTCGCTACCGGCAGATAGAAAATGTATGGGAATTTGCTTTTGCACTGGAAAACACCGATTTTCAGTATACCTATTCAACCAGTGAAAAGAGTTTCATGGAGCAAAAATTAAATCTAGCAGTAGAAGAAGCGATGCAGGTAATTCGCTCGGGCATGAGCGAATACCAGAAAGAACTGGCGCTGCATAACTATCTGGTTGACCGGGTAACCTATGATCATGCTGCGGCATCTGATCCCTCGTCAGAGGAACACGCCTCCGCCTTTACCGCTTATGGCGCCCTGGTGGAGGGAGCGGCTGTCTGCGAGGGGTACGCCCGCGCTTATTCTCTTTTGCTGAACCGGGCCGGGCTGGAAAACACACTGGCCAGCGGCTATTTGACGACGGATCAGGTAGGCCATATTTGGAACATGGTTCAAATTGGGGGAGAATGGTACCATGTGGATCCCACGTTGAACGATACCAGCGACGGAGATTTTCATTTGTATTTTAATGTATCCGATACGTTTATCAAAACCGATCATAGGATTGACCCGAGTTTTTCAGCTGCCACGGAAGAAACGCTCAGGACAATGGCATTTAACATGCCCTTGCCTGCGGCGTCCTCTATGACGTATAACTGGGCCGTCAATTTTGGCACGTATATTGAAAGCCAAGGGGACATGATCGAGGTGGTCTCCGCCGCGATTGAAAGAGAGCTGCCGATGCAGGTGGAAGCCATTGAATTTGTGTTTGGTGAAAGCTATGCCAGAACCTATTCCGGGTTAATCCTACAGGAAGTTGCGCCGGTTGTCTATGGGTATTATGATAAACATCCCGAACAGCATCGGCGGCAGATTTCCATTTCGGGAATTCAGGGCGGAAAAGGATTTAAAGTTTGTTTCAGCTAAGCTGGTGGTCTAGCGGCGGCTGTCCTGGATTTTGAAATTTATGGTTGACAAACCCGGCTCTATGTATTATAATGAACAACGCTCCTTATGGCTGACAAGTCTGAGAAGGGTTATATGGCGGTATAGCTCAGTTGGCTAGAGCATGCGGTTCATACCCGCAGTGTCATTGGTTCAAATCCAATTACCGCTACCAAATAAGGCCCGATGGTCAAGCGGCTAAGACACCGCCCTTTCACGGCGGTAACACGGGTTCGATTCCCGTTCGGGTCACCAACGTCCTTCCGATTTTGGAAGGGCTTTTTGGACGCATAGCTCAGCTGGTTAGAGTGCCTGCTTCACACGCAGGAGGTCCACGGTTCGAGTCCGTGTGTGTCCACCAAGCCGCCGCAAGCCGCGTATCGCTTGCGGCGGCTTTTAAAATGATACTGGCATTTCTCGGAGCCGGGTTTCCGTTGAAGGGAAATGCGGGTTAAGGCTGCCTGACAATCAAAAATTAAGAAAAGGGGAAAAAATAAATAAAAAGGGTATTGACAAAGGGGGAGGGGATGTGGTAAGATAATCGGGCACCCTGAAAGAGGGTGAGGGACCTTGAAAATTAAACAGTGGTAAAGAAGGCAAGAGGAAGC
>CALWPT010000005.1 GCA_944383495.1 uncultured Clostridia bacterium
AGCAGATGGAAGTACCCCAGCCCACGGCCTTGTCGGTGAGCGCATAGGTGAAGCAGCTGGTGGAAACGTCGGAGGATCCCACGTTGTACTTGGTCCAGGCTTCGTTTCCGGTGAAGGTCCGGACGGCAATGCGCCGGGAGAGGGAGCCGGACAGAAGGTCGATGGAATCCCGGGCGGTCCAGCCGGAAGCGGCAGGGACGGCCCGCAGGGGCGTGGAGATGAGGCCGAGGGCCTGGCCGCCGATGGAGCCGGAGATAGTTTCGATAGAGGAGAAGGCGGCGGGGGTCTCGGGGGAAGGCTCGGCGGAGAGGGTGGTTTCCCCGAGGGCGGAGAGGGCCCGCAGCCGCGCGCCGGGCACGGCGTTGGAGATCACGCCGGACTTGGCGGGGCCGAAGGTGCGGATCACAGCGGGCGCGGCGTAGTTCACCAGCACGTCGTGCATGGATTCCCGCAGCTCCTCGTGCGCCTCCGCGTCCTCGTTGTGGGCCGAGATACTCTGGGTTATCTCCGCCGACAGATTAGAGAACGCCTGCGCATGGGCCGCCGGGTCGCTGTTGTGGGAGGTAACGATAACACTAGCGGTCTGCGCATTCTGCTCCGCCTCCTCTATTCGGGCCTCCCACTGTTCATATAAGGATGGCTCCTGCTCCACAACCTCGTCGAGAGATTCCAGGGAGTCGGGCACTGTGAATTCCATTACATTGCTCTGCCAAACGACTTGCTGTTCATTTTCCTTGTCTTCTTGATAAAACTCCAGCTGCGCCTCAAGCGCACCTGCAACCGCGGTAACGTTGGATCGAATTGTCCATACTACCGCCAGCATGTCGCCGTTGGAAATCACCTCTGGCAGCTCCAGAGCATGCTTGCCCTCCGCGTTTTTTATTTTGACGACACAATGACACTTTGATAAGTCATTGCCATTCCACAGGCGATCTAATTCAAATTGCAACCGATCAACATTGTGGTTGCCTCGTGGAGCCAGCGTCCGTTCAAATTCAGAAACGCTGAACCGATTTTGCACGGCTCTGAACCGTCTGGCTCTATCTGCTTTTGATAAACTCATTTGAAACTCCTTTCCATTCATTTCTTTGCGCGCGGGGATGCACCGCCCCTTTACGCAAATGCGTTGAAAGGGGACGGTAAAATCGGCGGCAGGGAGGAACGCCGTCGTTCATCCATCCAGTTCAAAAACGCCGCTTGTTGCCCTGCATGAAGCAACACCCCACTTAATTTTCTCTTTTTATGCATCTTAGCACTTTCATACCCGCTAAAAAAAGAGGATAAATGGGCATAAATTCCGGCATTATGTAGAAAATAAAAAAGTTTGCATGTCTCCCTTGAAAAAATATACTAAATTGGTATACTATTATAAAAACAGCAACCGAATGAAAGGCTCGGTGAATTTGTTTGAATCGGTTTATATATGCAGATAACGCCGCAACCACGGCGGTTTCTACACGGGTACTGGACAAGATGCTGCCTGTCCTGCGGGATGAATATGGAAATCCCTCCAGCCTCTACGGATTAGGCGGCCGGGCGAAAATGCTGCTGGACAATGCCCGGAAGCAAACGGCCGCGGCGCTGCATGCCCAGCCTGAAGAGATTTATTTCACCAGCTGCGGCACAGAATCCGATAATTGGGCGATTCGGGGCGCCTGCGAGCTGATGGAGCAGAAGGGAAAGCGGCATATTGTTTCCACTGCCTTTGAGCATCATGCGGTGCTTCACACGCTGCAAGCTTTGGAGAAAAAGGGCTATGAAGTCACTTATTTGGACGTTCATTCCGACGGGCTGGTGCGCGTAGAGGAACTAAAGGCCGCCCTTCGAGAAGACACGGGTCTTGTCACGGTTATGTTCGCCAACAACGAGATCGGCACCATCCAACCGATTGCCGAGATCGGCAAAATCTGCCGGGAAAAGGGAGTTTTGTTTCACACCGACGCGGTTCAAGCGGTAGGACAGATACCAGTGGATGTCAGGGTGCAGAACATTGACCTGCTCTCCCTGTCGGGGCACAAGCTGCACGCGCCAAAGGGCGTAGGCGCATTATATATCCGTAAAGGGATTCCTCTTCCCAACCTGATGACCGGCGGGGCCCAGGAACGGGGGCGTCGTCCCGGGACGGAGAACACAGCCTCTATTGTCGCGCTGGGAGAAGCAGTGGCCGCCGCCTGCGAAACCATGGAAGAGCGGGCCAGGCGTTTGTCTTCCCTGCGGGATGCATTGATCGAGGGGGCGTTGAAAGCCATCCCACACTCCCGGGTCAACGGCCACCGGGAAAAGCGGCTGCCGGGCAATGTGAATATGTGTTTTGAAGGCGTAGAAGGCGAGGCGCTTTTGCTGATGCTGGATCAGGCAGGCATTTGCGCTTCTTCCGGATCGGCTTGTACTTCTGGGTCGTTAGACCCAAGCCATGTGCTGCTGGCCATCGGTCTTCCCCACGAGGTGGCGCACGGCTCTCTACGGCTGAGCTTTGGAACTGAGACCTCCATGGAGGACATCGAATACATTTTGGAAAAGCTGCCGCCTATTATCCAGCGGTTGCGGGATATGTCCCCTCTGTGGGAACGGATTATAAAGGAAGAACAGTAAAGGAGGAATACTGATATGTATACCCAACAGGTTATGGATCATTTTACCCATCCGAGAAATGTTGGAGAGATTCCTGATGCAGATGGAATTGGCGAGGTTGGAAACGCCAAGTGCGGCGATATCATGAAAATGTATATTAAGGTAAAGGATGGCGTTATTGAGGATGTGAAATTCAAAACCTATGGCTGCGGTTCAGCGATCGCTACCAGTTCCATCGCCACGGAAATGATAAAAGGACATACCATTGAGGAAGCGTTGGAGCTTTCCAACAAAGCGGTGGTGGAGGCTTTGGGCGGTCTACCGACTCATAAAATTCATTGTTCCGTGCTAGCTGAGCAATCCGTTAAAGCAGCCATTGCGGATTATTACCACCGCCAGGGGATCGACCCGGCGCCTATCGTGGGCACAATTCCCGCATGCGAAGGCGAATGTCATTTATAAGGAGGAGGCCCGCATGACTTATACCTATACCCCAAAAGGCGTTTGTTCCAGAAAAATTCAGGTGGAGCTTGAAAACGGGGTGATCGTTCAGGTGCGGTTCAGCGGCGGCTGCTCCGGCAACACCCAGGGCGTCGCCGCCCTGGTGGAGGGCATGGAAGCGAAAGAAGCGGTTCGCCGTTTAAAGGGCATTCGCTGCGGACTGAAGCCTACCTCCTGCCCTGACCAGTTATCGCTTGCGTTAGAGGAAGCGTTATTGCAAGCGAAATAACATAACAAAAAGCGACCCCATCGGGGTCGCTTTTTGTTGGCGATCTTCAGGTTACTGTTCGCCCTTCAGCCTTTCCATATACTGCTGGAAGGCCTGCTCGTTTTTGTTTTCTCCATACGTGTAATATTTCACGTCTTTAATAGCGTCGGGCAGGTACTGCTGTTTTACGTAATGGCCAGGGAAATCATGTGGGAACTGATAGGTCAGCCCCCGGCCCATCTTCTGGGCGCCGCTGTAGTGCGCGTCCTTTAAATAGGCGGGGATTTCTCCCGTTTTGCCGGCCTTAACATCCTCCAGCGCTTTGGCGCTGGCCACATTGCCCGAA
Organism: uncultured Clostridia bacterium; assembly: GCA_944383495.1. Classification (GTDB taxonomy): domain Bacteria; phylum Bacillota; class Clostridia; order Oscillospirales; family Acutalibacteraceae; genus CALWPT01. The sequence goes on from CALWPT010000005.1 coordinate 3,627, forward strand.
TTGGATTTCGGGGAAACGCTGACCAGAATCACTGCGTCTCCCAAGGGAATCCGGGCTTCCGGCAGGCCCACCTGCAAGGCTGCGTCCACACAGGATTTAACGATGGGGATGATCATGGGGTAGGCCAGACCCACGTCCTCGCAGGCGGTCACCATCAGCCGCCGGCAGACTGAGGGCAGGTCCCCCGCCGCTAACAGCCGGGCCAGATAATGCAGCGCCGCGTCGGGATCGCTGCCCCGCATGGATTTCTGAAAGGCGGACAAAATGTCGTAATGCTCGTCGCCTTCCCGATCATACCGCATGGCGCTGCGCTGGGACACCTGTTTGGCGGCGTCCAGCGTCACCTTCCGCTTATCTCCCGCTTCTTTCGCCGACAAAGCGCACAGCTCCGTCGCATTCATGGCCTTGCGAACGTCTCCTCCACAGGCTGCGGCAATGTGTCCCACCACCCCCGGCTCGATTTCCAGCGCTCCCAATTCCCCTTCCAGCACCCGGAAGGCCCGCTCCACCGCAGGTTCCACATCCTTGGCCAGCACGGGCTTGAACTCGAAAACCGTGCACCGGCTTAAAACTGCGCCGTAGACGTAAAAATACGGGTTTTCCGTCGTAGAAGCGACAAGGGTGATATTGCCGTTCTCAATGTGTTCCAGCAGCGACTGCTGCTGTTTTTTGTTGAAGTACTGGATCTCGTCCAGGTAAAGCAGAATCCCTCCCGGGGCGGCCAACGTCCCCACCTGGGCAATGATATCCTTTATATCCCCGGTGGAGGCGGAGGTGCCGTTGAGCTTATGGAGGGTTTTGTTGGTCTGCTTTGCGATGATGGACGCAAGCGTGGTTTTGCCCACGCCGGAAGGCCCGTAAAAAATCATGTTGGGCACTTCCCCGCTTTCGATGATCCGGCGCAGCACCGCGCCCTTCCCCAGCAGATGCTGCTGGCCCACCATATCGTCCAGCGTTGCGGGACGAAGCCGATCGGCTAACGGCGCCATCCTATCTCTCCTTCCTTGCTGAAAAGGGCGCGCCTGCGCGCGCCCTTTCATTACTTGTATAACGGGTATTTTTCGCAGATGGCGTTGACTCCCGCCCGAATCGCTTCCTTCTGATTTTCAAAATCAGTAATCGCCAAATAAATGAATTCCGCAATTTGATCCATTTCCGCTTCCTTGAGGCCCCGTGTGGTCGCAGCGGGGGTTCCCAGCCGCACGCCGCTGGTGACAAAGGGCTTCTCCGGATCGTTGGGGATAGCGTTTTTGTTGGCGGTGATATACACCTCGTCCAGCCGGTGCTCCAGTTCCTTGCCGGTGACGCCGGTACCCCGCAGGTCTACCAGCATGAGGTGGTTGTCAGTGCCGCCGGACACGAGGTTCACGCCCCGGGCAATCAGTCCCTTGGCCAGCGCCTGGGCATTCTTGACAATCTGCTGTTGGTATTCTTTAAATTCCTGGGTCATCGCTTCCCCAAAGCATACAGCCTTGGCCGCAATAATATGCTCCAGCGGGCCGCCCTGGGAGCCGGGGAACACCGCCTTGTTCATGAGCTTTGCGTATTCTTCCTTGCACAGGATCATGCCGCCACGGGGACCCCGCAGGGTCTTGTGGGTCGTGGTGGTGACAATGTCGGCGTAGGGCACCGGGCTTTCATGGACGCCGGCGGCCACCAGCCCCGCGATATGAGCCATATCTACCATAAACACCGCGCCAACCTCTTTGGCCACGTCGGCAAACTTTTTGAAGTCGATGGCTCGGCAGTAAGCCGAAGCGCCCGCGACAATCAGCTTGGGCTTGCAGTCCAGCGCGATGCGGCGCATCTCGTCGTAATCAATATAACCGTCGTCATTAACGCCGTAGGGCACGAAATGGTAGGTCATACCCGATAGGTTGACAGGGGACCCGTGGGTCAGGTGACCGCCGTGGGCCAGATTCATGCCCATGACCGTGTCGCCTGGCTGCAACAAAACGCCATACACTGCAAGATTAGCCTGGGCGCCGGAATGGGGCTGGACGTTGGCGTGATCCGCGCCAAACAGCTTTTTGGCCCGCTCGATAGCGATGTTCTCCACCACGTCCACGCACTGGCACCCGCCGTAGTACCGCTTGCCGGGGTAGCCTTCCGCATACTTATTGGTCAAAACGCTGCCCATGGCGGCCATAACCGCGGGAGACACGAAATTCTCCGAAGCGATGAGCTCAATATTCCGCTGCTGGCGGGCCAGTTCGTCCGCCATGGCGGCGCCAACCTCGGGATCGGCCTTTTTCACAAACCCGATGGTATCCATCATATCCTGATACATTCTGTTTCCTCCAACCTTTCTCCGGCTTGCACGCCGGACTTCAATTCCTTTCCAGTATACCCCATCCGGTGGCAAAAGACAATACCCAAAAAAACCGCATGCCCGTATATTAGCTGCGTGACGAAGCCGCTGTTATTCGCAATGGGTGCGCGCTGTCAATGCGGCCCAGTGGACAAAAACGGCCGGCTGCGCTATAATTAAAATTAAAAACCAATTAAAATGGATTTCTTGAAAGGGCTTAAAAACATGGTACTTTATAGAGAATTAAACGTTAATGAGATTCATATCAATCTATTCAAAGCGTTTCAGCGGAAGCAAATTGTCAAGCAATGCTGGAGAAAAGAAGGAGATCAATGGATGATTCAAGAGCATCCGTTTGTTGATGACTGGGGAAGCGAAGAATATAAAGAGTTGGTGCGTTGCCTCAGAAACACGGTTTCTACAGGCGGGCTGGTATATGGGGCTTTTATCCACAACCAATTAAAGGGATTTGTATCCGTTGAAGGTTCACCGATCGGCAGCAGTTCTCAATATTTGGATTTAACCAGCATACATGTGTCACAAGATATGCGCAGGCAGGGCATTGGCAAGGAACTGTTTTCCATTGCTAAGCGGTTTGCCAGGGAGAGAAAAGCCAAGAAGCTCTATATATCCGCTCATTCAGCGGTTGAAAGCCAAGCCTTTTATCGCGCGATGGGCTGCACGGAAGCCAAAGAGTATCAAAGGGAGCATGTGGAAAAGGAGCCGTACGACTGCCAGCTCGAATGCGAGGTATAGCCCGGCCCGTCAACGCCCAGCCGTTGCCGAGCAAGAGCTCGTGCGGCGTGCTTTGACCGGCCGGTTCGCCGCTTTTATTCCCTGATGATCCTTCCATCTGTTGAAAGGATTACCACCCGCCAGGGGATCCACTTTCCGCTGGCCTGAAGCGCCCGCTGAACGGCATTTTCGAGTCCGCCGCAGCAGGGCACCTCCATGCGCACCACCGTCACGCTTTTAATGTCGTTGCCCGATATAATCTGTGCAAGCTTTTCCGCGTAATCTCCCTCATCCAGTTTGGGGCAGCCGATCAATGTAATGCGGTTTTGCATGAACCGGCTATGAAAATCACCGTGGGCGTACGCCGTGCAGTCGGCGGCAATTAACAGATCCGCCTCTTTAAAATAAGGCGCATAAACTGGGACCAGCTTGATTTGAACCGGCCATTGGCTCAGCCGGCTGGGCGCCACGCCTGTTTGCGGCAGCGGCGGGACGGCTTTCCGCTGGATAGCTTTTAAATGAGCGCCTGGGCAGCCGCAGGGCAGCGGCTGCTTTGCTTGTTGCGCCGCCTTGACCGCCGTCTCGTCATATGCCGCGGCTTCCCGCTCTTCAAAGGTAATCGCACCCGTGGGACACGCCGGCAGGCAGTCGCCCAGGCCGTCGCAGTAATCTTCCCGCAGCAGCTTAGCCCTGCCGTTCACCATTCCGATCGCGCCTTCATGACAGGCCGCCGCGCAGGCGCCGCAGCCGTTGCATTTTTCTTCCTGTATTTTAATGATTTTGCGTATCATTTACTATGCCTCCCAAACTGTTTTCATTGACTTTCTGATTTGATTCTACGATACTATATCGTAGCATTCTGTTGGATTTACAACAAAAGGGTGAAAATATGAAAAAATATATTGGTCTGATTAAAGCCATGCCGCTGTTTCAAGGCATCCGGGAGGAAGAGCTGAAGCGTTTATTATCCTGTCTGCGGGCTCGCATCGCACGTTTTGGCAAAAACCAAGCGGTCTTTTTGGAGGGAGACAAAGCGGATTGGATCGGCGCCGTTTTGTCCGGCGGGGTTCAGATTGTCCGGGAAGATTATTTTGGAGCCCGAAGCATTGTCGCCGCTGTTGGGGCGGGCAGCCTGTTTGCTGAATCGTTTGCCTTTACAGAAACCAAATCGCTTCCGGTCAGCATTTTTGCTTCAGAGGATAGCGATATCCTGCTGCTGAACTGCGAAAAATGCCTTTCGCCCTGTTCCTGCTCCTGTTTATTTCACAACCGGTTAATTCGTAATTTTCTTGGAATAACCGCGGAGAAAAACGTTTTGCTCAGGGAAAAAATTGATGTTTTATCCAAACGCACCACCCGGGAAAAGCTAATGGCTTACCTTTCCAATGAGGCCAAAAAAGCGGGAAGCAGGTTCTTTGAGATCCCCTTTAACCGGCAGGAGCTGGCGGATTACCTGGGCGTGGATCGCAGCGCAATGTCCTCGGAGCTGGGAAGGCTGAAAAAGGACGGCGTCCTCGATTTTACCCGCAGCCGGTTTCGGATCGTATAATGGAGGCTTTCGGCCTGTTACCGGCTTTTCTTTTAAAAACCATTTTCTGTTCTGCGGGGGTAATCCAATCAAAAATGCGTGAGGCCATTCACATTTGGCCTCACGCAGAAATTTTTGTAGACACGGGGCTGACAACCTCCCCGTGTGCAAAACATTACAGGGCTATATCGGAAAACAAGCTGCGCACCGCCTCGCCCAGCAAACGGTTTTCCGGGGCTTGCAGCTTCGGGTCGGCTTTCATGACCCCATCCGCAGCTTGGCGCGCCTCCTTCAGCACCGCTATATCCTTAAATATATTGGCAATCTTCATTTTCGGCAGCCCGTGCTGCCGGTGGCCAAAGAAATCCCCCGGCCCCCGCAGGCGCAGATCCTCGTCGGCGATTTTGAAGCCGTCGTTGGTTTCGCACATCACCTTTAGGCGTTTGACTGCTTCGGGATTTTGCGCGTCGGAAATCAAAATGCAGGTAGACTGAAATTTTCCACGCCCCACCCTGCCCCGCAGCTGGTGAAGCTGGCTCAGGCCAAACCGCTCGGCGTTTTCAATCACCATTATGACCGCGTTGGGAACATCCACGCCCACCTCCACCACCGTGGTGGATACCAAAAGCTGGATTCCCCCATTATAAAACCGGGTCATTGTCTCCTCTTTTTCCCTGGCGTTTAATTTGCCGTGGAGCAGACCCACCTGATACCGCCGGAAGGATCCGTTTTGCAGCTTTTGCGCATATTCCCGGGCAGAAGTTAGGTCGGTCTCCCCCTCCTCCACCAGCGGGCAGACGATATAACCCTGCCGGCCCGCATCCAGATGCTTTTTTACGTAATGATACGCCCGTTCCCGATAAGAGGTATTGACCGCATAGGTTTTCACCGGCGTACGGCCGGGCGGCATTTCATCCAGCACGGAAATATCCAAATCGCCGTAAATAATCAATCCCAGGCTGCGGGGGATGGGGGTGGCGGACATAACCAGCAAATGGGGATGATCCCCCTTTTGGCTGAGGGCCGCCCGCTGAGCGACGCCAAACCGGTGCTGCTCATCGGTGATTACAAAGCCCAGCCGCCGGAAGGTCACCGCTTCCGTCAGCAAAGCGTGGGTTCCAACCGCCACGTCGATCTCTCCGGCTTCCAGCGCTTCGTAGATTTCCCGTTTTTCCTTTGCCTTTGTAGACCCGGTCAGCAGCGCCACCCGAATGCCGGCGGTTTTAAACATTTGGGACAAGGATTTATAATGCTGTCCGGCCAAAATTTCCGTTGGGGCCATGAACGCCGTCTGCATACCTGACGCGGCGGCGGTATGGCACAGCGCGGCGGCAACCGCCGTTTTTCCCGAACCCACATCCCCTTGCAGCAGCCGATTCATAGGAGTGGGTTTTTGCATGTCCGCCACGCACTCGGCAACCGCCCGCCGCTGTGCGCCTGTGGGGGTGAAAGGCAGCGTGCTGAAAAACGCCGCCGTCGTATCCCTTGTCAGCCGACAGCCCGCTAGTTCTCGGCTGCGGCCCTTTAATGTCAGCATCCCAAGCTGCAGTATCAGCAGCTCTTCGAACACCAGCCGTTTTTTTGCGATTTCGCAGGCCTCCCGGGAGACCGGAAAATGAATGTTTTCCAACGCAAACCGCCGGTGGCATAGGGAATATCTTTGCCGAAGAGCCTCCGGCAAAGGATCCTCTAAATTTTCTTTCATTTCGTTTAATGCCTGGGCCACGGCGGATTCGATCGCCCGGGAAGGAAGACCCGCTGTTTGGGGATAAATGGGACGAATCCGCTCCCCCGTTCCGGCTTCTTCAATCATGGGGGAGGTCATTTCTCTCCCGTTAAAGTTTCCGCCCGCTTTCCCAAAAAAAAGAAAATCATGCCCCGGCTTCAATTTTGCCGCGGCGTATTTATTATTAAAAATCGTAATTCGCATGCGGGAATGCCCATCACTGACCGTGACCTTATACAGCGTCATACCCTTGCGGATACGGTGTTCCCGCACCTCTCCCACCGGCCTTGCCTTGATACAGCAGTTTTTGTCAAAGGGCGCCGCGTCAATCCGGGTAACCTGCGACCAGTCCTCATATTGCCGGGGATACAACTGCAAAAGGGCGCCGACAGTATCCGCCCCCAGCTTTTCAAACAGCTGGGCGCGTTTCTCGCCGACGCCCTTTAATGCCCGGATGGATGTCTGATATTCCACTGCAAACACCCCCGATCCCGTCATCTGCACTGAACTCATTTATTTAGGCGGCTGCATCAAAGCCCCCCAGACGCTTTCTTATTCCACCGATATGATATAATAATAAACCGGCTGGCCACCGGGAACGGTGGTGATTTCCGCTTCGGGGATTTTCGCGGCGATAGCGGCCTCTACCTGCGCCGCTTCTTCTTCGGAAACATCCTCCCCATAAATCAAAGTAACAAAGCTGGAATCCTTGCGGAACAGTTCCTTTGTCAGCCTTACCACCGCTTTTGTTAACTCCTGTTCCACAAAGGATACCTTGCCGTTGGCCAAAGCCAGGATCTCGCCCTGCTTAATTTTATATCCGTCATATTCTGAGTCTCGGGCCGCGTAGGTAATCTGGCCGGAGCCCACCGCGTCCGCCGCTTTGCTCATTTCTACGGCGTTTTGATCGGGATCCAAATCCGGGTCAAAATGCAGCATGGCGGAAATGCCCATGGGGATCGTTCTTGTCTGGAGAACGATGACTCTCCGGGTCGCAAGATGAACCGCCTGCTCCGCCGCCATGATAATATTCTTATTGTTGGGCAGCACAAACACCGTTTTGGCCGGCGTTTGCTCAATAGCCGCCAAAATATCATCCGTACTGGGGTTCATTGTCTGCCCGCCGTTGACCATATGATCCACGCCCAAATCGGCAAACAGTGCATGCAGCCCTTCTCCGGCGGCCACAGCGACGAATCCAAAGTCGTTTTCCTGCGGCGCGGGGGCAGCGGGGGCGGCGGGAATCTCTTCCGGCGGCTTTTCCTCGCCCATATGCTGTTCCGCGTCGTGCCGGGCGCGCTCGTGCTGGTCCCGCATATTTTCAATTTTAATATTGATCAGCTGTCCGTAGGTCAGCCCTTCCGCCAACACCTTATTGGGCTCGTTGGAATGGACGTGCACTTTGATAATATCATCGTCATCCACCACCACCACGCAGTCTCCAATGGTTTCCAAATACGCGCGCAGCAGCAACGGATCCTTATCAATGGATTTATCCCGTTTGACAAGGTATTCATTGCAGTAGGTAAACTGAATATCCTCCTCCGCCGCGCCGGCGGCATTGACCGGCCCCCCGGAAGCAGCCGTCTCTTGTCCTGCGGCGGACTGAATAAGCTTTCCATCCTTGAGCACGGAAAGCATACCCTCCAGGATAACCACAAGGCCTTGTCCCCCCGCATCCACCACACCGGCCTTTTTCAGCACCGGCAGCAGTTCAGGGGTGTTCGCCAAAGCGGTTTTGGCCCCGGCCAGGGCGGCCTCAAAGGTCTCCAGCAAGTCCTTCCCCGCGCCCGAGGCCGTTGCCGCCTCCATGGCGGCAACCTTGGCCACAGTTAAAATCGTCCCTTCCGTGGGCTTCATGACCGCTTTGTACGCAGCCTCCACGCCCATGCCCAGCGCAAGGGCCAGATCCTTGGGACCCGCTTCGGTAAGCCCCTTCAGACCCTTGGCGATGCCCCGGAACAAGAGGGACAAAATAACGCCGGAATTGCCCCGCGCCCCCCGCAATAGGGCCGAAGCCGTCACGTCGGCAACCCTGGCCACCGATTCCGGGTTTTGCAGCATTTGCAGTTCCCGGGCGGCAGCGCCGATGGTCATGGACATATTGGTGCCCGTGTCCCCGTCGGGAACGGGAAACACGTTCAGCATATCCACCGACTGTTTTTGGTTTAAAATATTGTTGGCGCCGGAAATGACGGCGTCCCGCAGCATACTCGCGTTCATCAAACCTGATAACACCCCATTCAAACTGTTGTGCCTGCCGTTGCGCCCGTCACTCGGCTTTCATGCCGTCAATATGCACGATGACCTTTTCCACATTGATTCCAGTGGCCTCTTCCACCGTATACTTCACTTTATTAACAATGCTTTTGGCTATGGCGTTGATATTGACGCCGTAGGTCACCGTGATGTGCAGATCCACACAAATGGAATCAATATTTCCCCCGATCAGGATCCCGGTGTCCACATAATTTTTCCGGGTGAGCTTCTGCCTCCACCACTGGACGCCCTTGGGCACCATTCCGGCGACGCCGTAGCAGGAGGATGTCGCCTGTCCGATTAGTTTTGCAAAATAGGTGTTTGAAATCGTAACCTTGCCAAGCCTGGTTTCATATGCAATCATATGCCATACCTCCTGTGATGATACCCACGGGCCTCAAACCAAATATAAAATTATGGTTCATACCCGCATGTGCTTATAGTATAATACAAATCGCTCGTGGATGCAACCACGGTTCCGGTAATTTTCGAAGAATAGGTCAAAATTCCGTTGCGATAGCAAATGGGAATTATAGGGGTTTCCTTTGCAAACGCAGCGCAAACATCGGAAAGAACAGCCTTCCGCGGAGCCTGTGTGGTTGCTGGCACGCCGGTGCCGGTTTCCGTTTCAGCCGGCTGTGCAGAAGAGGCTGCGTCAGTGGACGGGGCCGTCGTTTCCGGCACGCTTTCTCCCAACCTGCGGCCGTTTTTAAAGTCCTCATAGGCGTAAAGCGTCTCGCACCGGGTTGGCATTCCCTTCAAGGACAGCAGAGGCTGAAGGTCCATATTGGCCTGCAGGCGCATTTCGCCGAGATATAAATCAAAATTCCCATTTTGCACATCCGTCTGGTATTGGGAAAACCTTGCCGGCCGTAAAGTGATTTCCACCCCGGCCCGTTTCATCTGGGACGCGATCAGCTCAGCGGCAGATTTTCGGGAACTGTTTTCCTCATTATACAGCAAGGACAGAGTCAGCTTTGCATCGTTTTTCTGGTAAATCCCGTCTTCACCGGCTTCGTAACCTGCCCGCTCCAGAACGTCTGACACGCCGTTCAAATCCGCGCCGCTGCTGATGGACTGGTAGGCCTGCGCCTGTTCAAAAGCAGGATTATAGAGTCCCGTGGCGGGGATCCCCCCGGCAAAAAAAGCGTTTTCCACAATGGCCGACCGATTGAGCGCCAGACTGAGAGCCTGACGCAGGTTCTGATCATTTAACGGGGCTTTGTTGCAGTTAATCCCTATAAAAACCAAATGATTTAAATTGACCTGATATTGCTTCCCATTCATTTTTGGCAGGGTATTGTCACTCAAGTCGGTGTAATACCAATCAAGAAGCCCGGCGCCGGCATTGTAAATCACTGCGTCCTGATCCGGCAGGTTCAGCAGTTCAATCCGAGATATTGCCGGTTTGTCAAAGCTTCTGTCGTTGACCTTAAGATAATACCCTTCCTCCTCGCTCTCCAATACATACCGGCCGCACCCGATGGGAGGAAGCGCTCTGTTATCCGAGGATTCCCGGTTTAAGGAATCCTTTTTGACCACGGGAAAGTCCAGAAGATTGATAAAAAACGGATCCCGGCTTTTTAACTTAAATTCTACTGTGCTTTCACCGGCGGCCGACGCGGAGGAAACGCCAGACAAGGCGGTTTCATAAGGGGATCCCTTTGCGGCGGCCTGGCGGTAGGAATAGGCCACATCCTCAGCGGTGACGGCGCTGCCATCGGAAAACACGGCGTTTCGCAGGGTGACCACGCAGGCTCTCTCCTCTAATGCAATTTTCGAAGCCAATCGGTATTCTGCTTTAAAATCGTTATCCAGCCGGACTAACCCTTCATATAAAAGCTCGCACAATTCCAGGTTGGCTTTGGTTTTAGCCTCATAGGGGTTCAGTGTGTCATTGGCGGTAAAGGCCAAGGTCATGCCGCGGCCATCCGCCGCGGTAGACCTCGCTGCTTGCGTGCTCCCGGAAGGAGTGGCAGAGGCAACAGGATCAGCAGGGCCGGACTGCCCCCCGCAGGAAACCATTGCGGCCAGGCTAAGCGCCAAGGCCAAAGCCCAAAAACGGCGAAAAGGGATTTTTTCCATATCTTTTCACATCCCATTATCGTATATTGTATGATCTTTTTGGTGGATCATGCGTTAGATTAAACAACCAAAATCAAAACGCACTTTCCATGCGTGTGGTCATTATACCATATTTTTACTTTTCTGAAAAGCGTCTGTGAACAAATCAAACTTTATCCCTTCCGTGGGGTTATCGGGCAAGGCTACCGGCGCTTATCAATTTCAGCAACAGCAAGCCGGTCGCACCGTTCGTTTTCCGGATGTCCGCTATGGCCCTTCACCCAGACCACCTTTACCGGATGAATCTCCAGCAAATCGAGAAGCGCAGCCCAAAGATCGGAATTCAGAGCGGGCTTACCATCAGCCTTTTTCCAGTTTCGGGCCCGCCAGCCCTTTGCCCAGCCCTTGGATATCCCATCGGAAACGTATTTACTGTCGGTGGTCAAGGTCACCTGACAGGGTTCTTTCAAAGATCGCAGCGCTTCAATTACACCGGTCAGTTCCATGCGGTTATTGGTCGTTTCCCGTTCCCCGCCGCTCAGCTCTTTTTCCTTTTCACCGTACCGCAGCACCGCTCCCCAGCCTCCCGGGCCCGGGTTGCCGGAACAGGCGCCGTCGGTAAATATAGCAACATGCTTCAATCGCAAAACCAGCCTTTCATCCAGCTTGTTTGAAAAATTCCCCGGCGAGCCGCCGGGCTTTCAATGCAATCAAAAACAGCAAAGCTGTTTTTGATTATAGCATCCGAGCGCTTTTCTTTTCAAGTATCAAGATGCGCCGCAGCATGTTTATATTTGGTTTTCCGTGACAATACTAATGAATGATGAATTGGAAACGGAGGAACCATGCGATGGAATCTGTCATTATGGCGGGCGGAGAAGGCAGCCGCCTGCGTCCTTTAACCTGCGACAACCCAAAGCCCATGGCCCGGCTGTGCGGCAGGCCCGCCCTTTGCTATATCATTGAATTGCTGGCGCGCCACGGCGTTTCAAAAGCCTCTTTGACCCTGCGGTATCTCCCCAACGCTATAACCGACTATTTTGACGAAAAGGCTTACGCCGGGGTATCCCTTCGGTTCGTGGAAGAAAACGAACCCTTGGGCACCGCCGGATCGGTCAAAAACGCCGCGCAGGATCCGGCGGAGGACATCCTGGTCATCAGCGGCGACGCGTTATGCGATGTGGATTTAACCGCCGCCATAGCCCGGCACAAAGCCTCCGGCGCCGACGCAACCCTGATCGTCACCGCTGTCGACGATCCCCGTGAATACGGACTTGTGGTCAGCGACAAGGAAGGGTTCGTCACAGGCTTTGTGGAAAAACCCGGGTGGGAACAGGCGCGCGTCAACGCCGCCAACACCGGCATTTATATTCTGTCCCCCTTCGCCCTTTCCCTGATCCCCGAAGGGCAGCCCTTCGATTTCGCAAAAGACCTGTTCCCCAAAATGCTGGAGCAGGGCCTAAAGCTGGCGGTTTTCGAAACAAAAGACTACTGGTGCGATATCGGCGACCTGGACTCTTACCGCAGCTGTCAAATGGATATGCTGGCGGGCCGGGTTAACGTTTCCCTGCGGGAAAGCGTCCCTCCCGCGCCGGGAGACTACACGGTGATTGAGCCGGTCTTTTTGGGCGAGCATGTCACCATCGGCAAGGGCGCGGTGATCGGCCCCGGCGCGGTGCTGGACGACGGAACCACCGTCTGCGCCATGGCCAAGGTGAGAAACAGCGTTTTGCTTCCCGGCAGCTATGTGGGAGAGTACGCGTCCATTTCCGGCTCCGTGCTTTGTGAGGGCGCGTCGGTCAAACGGGGCGCGCAGCTGTTTGAAGGCGCGGTGGTCGGTCCCAAGGGCGTTATCGGTGAAAATGCCAAGGTTCTGGAGCACGTTCGGATCTGGCCGGGCAAAACGGCGCCAAAGGGCGCCCGTGTGGCGGAAAACATCCAATATGGCAGCGGTCCGGAGCTGTTTGACGACGACGGTGTTTCAGGGGAAGCCGGCGCGGATCTGACGCCCATGCTCTGCGCCCGACTGGGCTGCGCTGCGGGTTCCCTGAAAAAATCAAAGCGCGTTGGAATCGCTTTCAGCAAAGGGCTGGCGGCAAAAGCCCTGGCCCATGCGGTTACGGCGGGAATTCTGTCCACCGGTGCCCAGGCCTGGAGCTTTGGACAGACGCTGGAATCCTGCGCCGCTTTCGCCGCCGGCTTCTGCGGCTTGCCTGTGACGCTGTACGTCTCCGGCGGCCCCCGCTGCGGGATCAAAATCCTTGGAGAAGGCGGCTTGCCGCCTCGCAGGGAGCTGGAGCGGGAACTGGAAGGCCTGCTGAAAAAAGAGGAATTCACCCGCTGCGGGTGGGATGGATACCGGGACACAGCGGACATGGCGGGGATGCGCCTGGTTTACCAGCAGGAGCTCTACCGCACAGCGCCCAAAGGACTGGTGGGCATGTCGGCCCAGGTGCGCAGCGCCGACCCTGACGCCGCTCAATTCTTGGAGGATACCCTGCTGCGGCTGGGCTGCGACTGCGCAGAAGGCATGATGCTCAATTTATCGGCCGACGGGGAGAGCCTGACCATCAACGATGAAAGCGCCGGATATCTGACGTGGGATAAAATCGTCACCCTCAACTGCCTCTTAAATTTTTTGCAGGGCAAAGATGCGGCAATCCCATACGACGCGCCTCGGGTCATTGACGGATTAGCGGAAAAATATGGGCGGCAGGCGCTGCGGTACGTTCGCTGCCCCACTGATCACGACGACGACGAGGCACGTCAGCTGGCCCAGAGCCAATGGTATTTGCGGGATGGCATGCTGGCGGCAGTACGTCTGCTTCACTACTGCAAAACGGAAAAAACGAATTTGTCAGATCTATGCGGCATGATTCCGGATTTCGCTACTGTGGTGCGGGACTTTGAAATTGACTCCCCAGTGGGAGAGGTTCTCTCCAAACTGGACGGAGAAGGCGCGCGGGAGGGCGTCATGCTCACCCGGAAGGACGGCAGCCTGCTGCTGCGGCCGGTGAAATCTGGGCGGCGGATCAAAGTGTTTGCCGAGTCGGTCAATGCCGAAACCGCCCGCAGCCTGTGCGACGAGGTGGAGGAAATGCTCTGCGGCTTTCGGGAACCTCAGCAGTGATCCGGAAGCAAAAGGAAAACAGCTTGACAAATTAAGGAAATCAGAGTAATATAAATAATACTATTGTGACCGGTTGCAGGGGAAAGCAGTTCCCCTGTTCTCCGGCCGGGAAAGAAACCTCCCGCCGGATATAGATTTCCCCGCTGTTTCTGCATTTGACGTTCGAAAAGGAACGGGAACCGTGACGCGGATGAAGGCGGGGAGTATACATAGGCTTTGAAGAGGTGGGCGGAAGGCTCAGCCTCTATTTGAGTCATTTGTGACCCATTGGAAGAATAACCGGATTCATAAAAAGCCCCGCCGCACCGGCCTTGGCGGGCGCTTATGCTTATTTTATGCAATTTTAGCGCCGGAGAAAGCGAGTTATTGATTTATGCCAGAGCCAAAAAACAGTTCCAAGTCGCAGGCGGTTCCTTCTGTATTGACATCCGGGCACTCCGCAAAGGAGCGCAGGGCATACCAGCGCAGGCCTAAAATTGCTAAGGCCGACGCACCGGCAAGCCGCAAAAAGGCCGCCGAACCAATGCCCCCGGAACACGCGAATTACACACAGTCCTCTCAGAAACCACAGAAAAAACAGACAAAATCAAAGAAAGCACCGGCCTCTCCCCTGCGGATTATCCCGCTGGGCGGCCTCGATGAAATCGGCAAAAACTGCACCGCCTACGAATATGAAAACGATATGCTGCTGGTGGATTGCGGCATGACCTTTCCAGACGACGATATGCCCGGAGTGGATATTGTTATTCCTGACATTTCCTATATTGTAAAAAACCAAGACCGGATTAAAGGCCTGTGCCTGACCCATGGCCATGAGGATCACATTGGCGCCCTGCCCTATTTGCTAAAGGAGGTTAACATTCCGGTTTACGGCACCCGCCTAACCCTGGGCCTGGTAGAAGGCAAGCTGAAGGAACACGGCCTCAACGGAAAGGTTAAAATGAAGGTGGTGAAGCCCGGCAACGTTATTAAGCTGGGCAGCTTTTCCGTGGAATTTATCCATGTCAACCATTCGATTCCCGACGCGGTCGCCCTGGCCATCAAAACACCGGCGGGAATGGTAGTGCAAACCGGAGACTTTAAAATTGACGCAACCCCCATTGATGGGGAAATTATGGATTTGGGCCGGCTGGCGGAGCTTGGCAAGGAAGGCGTTTTGGCTCTTTTGTCTGATTCCACCAATGCCGACCGCCCAGGCTTCACTATGAGCGAGAAGACGGTGGGCGACGCGTTTGTGCCGCTCTTTAACCGGGCGGAGGGCAGGAGAATTATTGTCGCGACCTTTTCTTCCAACATCCACCGGGTGCAGCAGATCATTGACGAAGCCGTGCGCTGCAAACGGAAGGTGGCGGTTTCCGGGCGCTCCATGATCAACGTGGTGGGCGTCGCCCACGAGCTCGGATATTTAAAGATTCCAGACGGGGTCTTGATTGATATTGAAATGATCCGCCGGTACTCCCCCGGCGAACTCGTGATCATTACCACCGGAAGCCAGGGGGAACCCATGTCCGCCCTGCACCGCATGGCCCACGGGGAACACCGGAAGGTGACCATCGGCCCGGAGGATATGATCATCATTTCCGCCAATCCCATTCCCGGAAACGAAAAAACCGTTTCCAACGTGGTGAACGAATTGATGAAGCTGGGCGCGGATGTGATCTATGAGAAAATGTACGATGTGCATGTTTCCGGCCATGCCTGCCAGGAAGAATTAAAAATTGTTCTGGGCATGGTGCGCCCCACCTACTTTATGCCGGTTCACGGCGAGCAGAAGCATCTGCGCAAGCATGCCGGGCTGGCGCAGCAGATGGGGATTGATCCCAAGAATATTATGATTGGCGACAACGGCAAGATCATTGAAATCTCAGACAAGGGAATCAAGCAAAACGGCACGGTTCAGGCCGGCAGAGTGCTGGTGGACGGCCTAGGCGTGGGCGACGTGGGAAGCGTTGTCCTGCGGGACCGCAAGCACCTGGCGGAGGACGGGATCATCGTGGTTGTCATGGCCATTGACGGTTCGACAGGTGAAATCCTGGCCGGCCCCGACATGGTATCCCGGGGATTTGTATATGTGCGGGAATCAGAGGCGCTGATGGACGACGCGAAAAACGCCGTTTGCGACACACTAGACAAATGCTATGAAACCGGCATGCGGGACTGGAGTTCCATCAAAATGCAGGTGCGGGATAATTTGTCCCGGTTTTTATACGAGCGAACCAAACGCAGTCCAATGATTCTGCCGATTATTATGGATGTATAAAAATGTTTTGCAAAAAATTTGTGAAAAACATGCCGCCTGGTCTAAAAAACCGGGCGGCATGTTTTTTAGCAACAGGCTTCGTCCTGCCGCCTTTTTCTGTAAAGAAAGCAAAAAAGGCATGTGCCGCGGCCCGTCGGGGAACCCCTTTATAGGGTTCTCCCACTTTCCCCTCTTCCTGCTTCTTTAAAACAGAAAAGAATTTTGCTCTCTGCGAAGGATCCCGCCTTTTGAAAAAGGCGGCCGAAAATTTTTGATACAAGCAGCCAGCAAGTAACAATTCGTTCACAAAAAGTTTTTACTTTTTCCCTTGACTTCAAGTAAGTCTTAAGCAGTATACTAAATACAAAGAAAGCTTATTTTCCGGAGGAGTTGCTATCGTTCCTGCGAAGCTTCCATGGCGTGAACAGCAATTCCTTGGCGCCCAAGACAAAAACAAGCAGCGCAAACGCCCGTGTGACCCAAACAGGCTCCACCAGTTGAGTGATCCACACGCCAAGGCAAGCGCCGGCCATTCCCAACGGCACGCATTTTAAGGCAAGCTTTACATCAATCCTCTTTTGGCGGATATGAATGAAAATGGAAACGGCGGCCACGGGCAGAAAGAACAACAGGTTGATCCCGCCCGCTTGTGTTTGGGGCATATTTAAAAACAAGGTGAGGTACAAAACCAGAATCCCTCCGCCGCCTAAGCCCATCGAACTGACGAACCCTGCCACCAGGCTGGCAATTCCAGCGATCAGCCATTCATTCATCGCAAAAATAACCGGACGGCAGCATAGATCATAAACGCGCCGAACGCCTTTCGCAGGAGTAAATCGGGAACTTTAGACATCAGCAGCGCGCCTGCTACTGCACCGATGAATCCGCCCGGCAGGTAGGGCAGCGCCGCGGTAAAGGTAACCGAGCCATTCCACAGGTACAAAACCGCACTGACGATGGAAATGGGCAGGATGACCATAAGGGATGTTGCGTGGGCTTTTTTGATGGGTATCCCGGACCATTTCAGCAGCGGAACCGCCACGATCCCACCACCCGCGCCAAACAGCCCGTTGCAGATGCCGCACAGCGCTCCAACGGCCATGGAAACATGGCGTTTAATAAAATGCATTGGCTTTTTCCCCACATTTATCCCTCCCCGTTGCTTTATTGTTCGACGGAAGAACCCTGATTATGCTGAAAAGCCAAAAACTTTTCAGCCGCTTATCCTGTGAATAAAAAACAGCTGTGCTGTTTTTTATATGGCTTTCCTGCAATAAATCTGCGGAAAGCAAATATTAATAGTAAAGAAAGGAGGATGATATGGACAGTCCGGCAGCCGCAGAACCGGGTTTGATCTCTCCCCATTGTCATTCCCCGGTTCTGCGCAATCAATAGGCCGGGGTGGGATTCCGCCCCGGCCGGCTGTATACATTTATACTATTTGCGCCGGAGGCTCCGCCATGGAGAATTCGAAAGCGTCCGTTATTTTTCCCTTCGGAGTTTCTGACTCTGGGGGAATTTTAATTTTGATGGCGCGCTGAGACCCTTTTGACAAGGGCTTGTTGTAATCCTTCTATTTTCGTGATATAATAACCGCATAGCGGCTGCCCCGGCAAAACGCATTTTGGGGCTTAGGAGAACAAATGAATGATTCGTTTCCTTTTTCACAAACTATTAGGGTGAAAGGGGAGATTTCCGTGCCAGAGGAAAAAAACCAGGAAAATTATTTGCCGAACACGCCGCAGGGCGACGACGGATCGGCGGACGCCCAGGACCAGCAAACCGAGCAAATCAAAGAAATGGGAGCGGTCACCTTAGCCAAAGGAAAGCATACCATTCATTGCCTGACGGTAATCGGCCAGGTTGAGGGACATTATATCTTGCCGCCCTCCAACAAGACCACCAAATACGAGCATATTATCCCGCAGCTGGTGGCCATTGAGGAAGAGCCGCAGATCGAAGGGCTTTTGGTGATTCTCAATACGGTGGGGGGCGACGTGGAAGCCGGCCTTGCCATTGCAGAGCTTCTGGCGGGTATGAAGAAGCCGACGGTGTCTTTGGTTTTGGGAGGAGGGCATTCCATCGGGGTGCCGCTGGCGGTATCCTGCAAGCGGTCGTTTATCGCGCCGTCGGCCACGATGACGATTCATCCGGTGCGTATGAGCGGTCTTGTGCTGGGGGTTCCGCAAACGCTGTCCTACTTTGACAAAATGCAGGAACGGATCACCCGCTTTGTTTGTGAGAATTCCCACATTTCACCGGAAAAATTCAAGGAACTGATGCTGAAAACCGGCGAGCTGGTAGCTGATGTGGGAACCGTCCTAAACGGGGAACAGGCCGTGGAGTGCGGCCTGATTGACGAACTGGGCGGGTTAAAGGAAGCTGTTGCCGCGCTGTATCAGTTTATTGAGGATAATGCAGAGCAGCCGGATGAAGCCCGGGAGGAGACAGCATGATTTTGTGGACGATTGCAGAATACGAAAACGTGTTTCCTCGCTCAAAAGCGGCGGAGGGCAAAACCGTGCCGCTGGCGCATGGCTTTTTGGAACTGGTCCGTCAGGGCGAGCAGTACGCGGTCAGTCGCCTGATCTCAACGGATCCGAAGGACTATTTAAATCCTGTTTACTCGCCGGGGGCGGCATACCGTCCATAGCGCGGCTGCAAAAGCGCGGATTTCCGCGCTTTGTACATAGATTGTGAACCAGTGAGGAAGGGAGAATTTACATATGCCCGCAAAAAACCAAAGGCAGCGTTCCTCCAAAAGCGGAACAACGGCGAGGAGCAAAGGGAAAAAGCCGCCGGCAGCACAGGAGAAAAATGGCAGACATCAAGCGGCGTCTAATGTTCTGTTTGCATTTGCGGTGTTTCTGCTGTTTCTGGTGCTGATTCCCGGCTCCAGCGTATGGCTGACGCTGCATAACGTTATTTTCGGCCTGTTTGGGGTTTGTTCCTTTGTCTGGCCGGTGCTGCTGGGATACATTGCCGTCATGTGCGCGCTAGACCGGCCGCTGCTAAAGGTTCGCAACAAGGTGATACAGGCGGCGGCGTTTATTGTTCTAACCTGCGCGGTTATCAATGTTTTGATAGGCGTTCCCGCTGAGCTGGGATACATAGAGTATGTGGGACAGTCGTATACAAACGGCGCGGCCTTTTCCGGAGGCGGCTTTTTCGGCGGGGCGCTAGGATATCCCTTTTTTCTGCTGGCGGGCAAGCTGTCGGCAATTATAATCATCCTGATTTTATTTGTGCTTTTTATGTTTATCACCAGCACTTCCCTGCTGGACCTGTGGCGGGTGCTGACCCGGCCCGCTGTTCGGCGGCGGGAACACAGACAAATGGAGGAGGAAAACCGCGCTCGATTCAATGTGGATGTACCTTTAGGCGACATGCCGGAGCATCCGGTGCAATCCTCCGGAAAATACCCTGCCGGCGATGAGACCGATCTGGAGGCCCGGCAAAAGAAGCTGATCGAGGCATATACCGCCGACCTGCCTGCTGAGCAGGTCCAGCCGGATATCGACACGATTGTGGACAAGAAAATCAAAAAGGAAAAGAAGGAAGAAAAGCCTTCTAAAACGCAAGAAAAAAAAGAACTGAAAAAAGAGCCGGATTCATTAGGCTTTTCCGTTGCTCCCGGCGATCCTCAGGCTTATCGTTACCCGCCTGTTTCCCTGCTGTCGCCGCCGGCAGGGGGCATGACCGCCAACATGGGAGACGAGTTGAAGGCCAATGCCGGGCGGCTGGTGGATATTCTGCGCAGTTTCGGGGTGGAAACCCGAATCATTGATATCTCCCGGGGACCTTCCATTACCCGGTATGAATTGCAGCCTTCGGCGGGGGTGAAAATCTCCAAAATTACCAATTTGGCCGACGACATCGCCATGAATTTGGCGGCAACCGCCGTCCGGATTGAAGCGCCCATTCCGGGAAAATCCGCCGTGGGCATCGAGGTGCCCAACAACAATATTTCCATCGTTCATATGAGCGAGATTCTGGACAGCCCCGCCTTCACCACAGCCAAAAGCAAGCTGACCACCGCCTTGGGCAAGGACATTTCCGGTGAAATCGTGGTGGCTGACCTTGCTAAAATGCCCCACTTGCTCATCGCCGGTTCCACCGGCTCAGGCAAATCGGTGTGCATTAACTCGCTGATTATCAGCTTGCTGTACAAGGCCACGCCGGACGAGGTCAAGCTGCTGATGATCGATCCCAAAATGGTGGAGTTGGCCGGATACAACGGCATCCCCCATCTGCTGGTACCAGTGGTCACCGATCCCCGGAAGGCCGCCGGCGCCTTAGGCTGGGCCGTGTCGGAAATGCTCAAGCGGTACAATATTTTTTCAGCCAACCATGTGCGGGATCTGTCGTCCTATAACCAGCTGGCGAAAAAAACTGAAGGTTTAGAGGTAATGCCACAAATCGTGATTATCATTGACGAGCTGGCCGACCTGATGATGGCGGCTCCCAACGAGGTGGAGGATTCTATCTGCCGCCTGGCCCAGATGGCCCGCGCGGCAGGGATGTACCTGGTGATTGCCACCCAGCGGCCGTCGGTGGACGTTATCACCGGCATCATCAAGGCCAACATCCCCAGCCGGATTGCCTTTACCGTGTCCTCCCAAGTGGACAGCCGGACGATTCTGGACGCCGGCGGCGCGGAAAAGCTCATTGGCCGGGGGGATATGCTGTACGCTCCCGTGGGCGCCAGCAAGCCTTTGCGGGTGCAGGGGTGCTTTGTTTCCGACCAGGAAATTGAAGCCGTGGTCAATTTTGTGAAAAACAGCGAGGAAACGCCCAACGAATACGATCAGGGAATCATGGAAGAAATTGAAAAGCAGGCCGCGGCGGAGAAAAAGGGCAAGCAATCGGCGGTTGGCGACCAGGAAGACGGCGACGAGAGAATAAACGAAGCCATCGAAGTGGTGGTGGAGGCGGGCGTTGCTTCCACCTCCCTGCTGCAGCGGCGGATGCGGCTGGGGTACGCCCGCGCCTCCCGGATGATTGACCAGCTGGAGGAGCGGGGGATCGTCGGCCCCTTTGACGGCGCAAAGCCGCGGACGGTACTCATCACCCGCCAGCAATGGATGGAAATGAAAGCGAGAAGCGAGGACAGCGTTGAATAAGGAATTTTTGCCGGTTTGTCAAGAGGATATGAAAAAACGGGGCTGGGACAAGGCTGATTTTGTGCTGGTTACGGGAGACGCATATGTAGACCACCCAAGCTTTGGCACGGCCATCATTTCCCGGGTGCTGGAGGCGGCCGGGTTCCGGGTGTGCATTTTGTCCCAGCCGAACTGGAAATCAAGCCGGGATTTTATGCGGTTTGGCCGTCCCAGGCTGGCATTTTTGATCAATTCGGGAAACGTGGATTCCATGGTTGCCCACTATACCGCCGCCAAGCGCAAGCGGAGCGGCGACGCCTTCACTCCCGGGGGGAAAGCAGGCCGCCGCCCCGACCGGGCGGTGACGGTTTACAGCCGGAAATGCAAGGAGCTGTTCCCGGAGACGCCGGTCATCATCGGCGGACTGGAGGCCTCCCTTCGCCGGTTTGCCCATTATGATTACTGGGCTGACCGGGTAATGCCTTCCATCCTTGCAGACAGCGGAGCCGATTTGCTGGTCTTCGGTATGGGAGAGAACCAGACGCTGGAAATCGCCCGCCGGCTGGGCGGCGGGGAGCCCGTATCAGCGCTGACGGATATCAAGGGCACCTGCTATATGACGGACGCGGCCGGACAGGGAATTCCCCTTCCCTCCTTTGAACAGACCGCGGCGGACAAGGCAGCATACGCCGCCGCCTGCCGGGAGGAATACAACCAGCAGGACGCGGTTTACGGCAAGCGGCTTTTGCAGCCGCATGGAGCTCGGGCGCTGGTGCAGAACCCGCCCATGCCGCCGCTGACTACAAAAGAGTTGGATTGGGTTTACAGTCTGCCCTATACCCGGCGGTACCATCCGTCATATGACAAAGAAGGCGGCGTCCCCGCTATCGAAGAGGTGAAATTCTCCATCACCCATAACCGAGGCTGCTTTGGGGCCTGCAATTTTTGCTCCATCGCATTTCATCAGGGACGCGCGGTGACGGTGCGTTCAGAGGAATCGGTTTTGGAGGAGGCGCGGCAGTTGGCGGCTGAGCCGGATTTCAAGGGGTACATCCACGATGTGGGCGGCCCGACGGCCAATTTCCGCGCGCCCTCCTGTGAAAAGCAGAAAAAATATGGACTGTGCAAGGGTAAAAAATGCCTGGCTCCTGTCCCTTGCCGCCAATTACAGGTCAGCCATACGGAATATCTCCTTCTTTTGCGGAAGCTGCGGACGATCCAAGGGGTCAAGCGGGTGTTTATCCGTTCCGGCATCCGGTACGATTATCTCATGGAGGATCGGGACGACGCCTTTTTCAAGGAACTGGTGGCTTACCATGTCAGCGGTCAGCTTAAGGTGGCGCCGGAGCATTGCTCCGCCGCCGTGCTGGACAAAATGGGCAAGCCCCACATTGAAAGCTATCTGCGGTTTGCCAAGAAGTTCCGCCGGGTGACAGGAGAAATTGGTAAGGAGCAGTATCTGGTACCTTATTTGATGTCGTCTCACCCGGGCAGCACGCTGAAGGATGCGGTCAATCTGGCCCTGTTTCTGAAACGGGAAGGTATTCGCCCCCAGCAGGTGCAGGATTTTTATCCCACCCCAGGAACGATTTCCACCTGTATGTTTTACACGGGGCTGGATCCATATACCGGCAGGCCAGTCTTCGTTCCCCGCACACCGGAGGAAAAAGGCATGCAGCGGGCGCTGCTTCAGTATTTTCAACCCAAAAACCGGGATATTGCTGTAAAGGCCCTGATAAAGGCGGGACGGACGGATTTAATCGGTCGGGGAAAGGAATGTCTGATCCCGCCCCCGCCCGGTTGGAAGGCCGCAAAATTACCTATGAAAACCCAAAACGCATCCTGGCGCAGAAAGGGCGGCGGCGAATGGCGCGGATCAAAAAAAAGATAAGCTGGGGCGCGATATGCCTTGTTTCTCTCTTCCTAATAGCCGCGGTTTTGCTGACCGCCGCGCCCTACCTTCCCTTTTCCATACCTGACTGGCGGGATCTGGGACGGGCGGTAGGGCTCTATTCCAAGGCGGGCGACAGCGTCACCTTTTTCAACGTGGGGCAAGGCGACTGCACGCTGGTTCAAAGCGGGAATTTCGCCGCGCTGATTGACACGGGCGCCGCGGGGGTCATTGACCTTCCCAGAAAGCTTCGCCATATGGGAATTTCCTCCTTGGAGCTGGTTATCATTACGCATCTCCACGATGACCATATGGGGAATCTATCCGTCCTTTTAAAGCAGACCACTGTTAAAAGGGTGATTATGGGATCGCCCATTTCCTTAGACGACGCCAATCAAAGCCTATACCAGGAAGCCCTAGACGACGCAGCCGACCGCAATGTGCCGGTGGAGGGGCCGCGGCTGAATGAGCCTGTTGCTGTGGGAAATTATACCATTGAAATTTTAGGGCCCTTTCAATCCTTTGCAGAGGAGAACAACCGTTCTTTAGCGGTTCGGGTGTGGGACGCGCATTCCAGCTTTCTCCTCACCGGGGATATGCAGGCGGAGGCCGAGAACCATTTACTGCAGTTTTGCCCGGAGCGGCTAAAGGCTGATGTTCTGAAGGTCCCTCATCACGGCAGCGCAACCTCCTCTACCCCGGCGTTTTTAAAAGCGGTCTCCCCTGCTTATGCGGTGTTCAATGTTTTTGCCGGAAGCCAGAGCCTG
This sequence comes from uncultured Clostridia bacterium, assembly GCA_944383495.1. Taxonomy (GTDB): domain Bacteria; phylum Bacillota; class Clostridia; order Oscillospirales; family Acutalibacteraceae; genus CALWPT01. Next base: position 27,379 of record CALWPT010000005.1, read on the forward strand.
CCCAATACAGAGGTATTGGAACGGTACCGTTCCGCGGGAATCGGAATTTACCGCACGGATCAAAACGGCAGCATTACTTTTTCATACGATGATCAAACAAACAGACTAACAGGAAAGGCGGAAGACGGCGTATGCAGTACATTATCGACCGGTTTGAAGGCCAAACGGCAGTTTTAGAGGATCATTTGGGAAAAATTCTTTCAGTAGACCGCGGCCTTTTACCGCCCGATGCGGTGGAAGGCGATGTTTTGGAATTATCGGAATATGGGTTTAAAATTGATGCGGAGGAAACCGCCCGCCGCCAGGAAAAAATCCGGGCGCTGGAGGATGATTTGTTTGAGGATTCATAATCCTGTTTAACACCAAAACGTTTCAAGGGCGCTGGTCAATCACGAGTGCCTCTTATTTTTCCGTTTATCCTTTTTTTCGCGTTTCTTTGCCTTTCCCCTCTGTTCATTTTTGCGGCAGTGTGTTATACTGAAGGATAATGATATTGTTCCGGGCGTTTGCCTTAGCCTGCATCCTTTGTCAAAATGGCGACGGCTTGCACGCCATGCTTTTTATGGGGACGGCCCCCACATCAAAACCAACGTCGGGAACGAACGCAGTTAAAATATATGCCAGAAAAGGATGACCGTAATGAGGAAAGAGGAACTGAAGCAAGCGATACAAGAGGAAAAACAAAAAAGAGGCGTGACGGTTTTGGCCCACACATACCAAGAGCCGGACGTGATTGATATTGCCGACGTAACAGGGGATTCCTTCGCCCTGGCTCAGGCGGTGCAATCCCTGTCGGCGGAAACGGTTCTATTGTGCGGCGTGCGGTTCATGGCGGAAACGGTTAAGATGCTTTCTCCGGAAAAGCGGGTGCTGATCAGCCACAAATCCGCCACCTGCCCCATGGCAGAACAGATTGCTCCCCAGCGGGTGGCCGTATTTAAAAAGGAGCATCCTGATTATGCGGTCTGCGCGTACATAAACACTACCGCAGCACTGAAGGCGGAATGCGATGTTTGCGTCACCAGTTCTAGCGCAGTAAAGATTTTATCTCGGATGCCGGAAAAAAACATCTTATTTATCCCCGACCGGAACCTGGGCGGATTTGTCAAGAGCAAGCTGCCGGAGAAAAACATTGTTTTGTGGGATGGGTTTTGCCCGGTTCATCAGCAGGTGACGCCGGCGGATCTATTGCCCCTCAAGGAAACATACCCGGGCGCCCGGATCGCCATGCATCCCGAATGCCCAAAGGAAGCTCTGGCGTTGGCCGACATGGTTGGCTCTACCAGCGCCATCATGGAATACTGCTTACAAGAAACCGGCGATGTGATCATTGTCACCGAGCGGGGCGTCGCTGACTACCTGAACCGGGAATACCCTAACCGACGATTCATCCAGGCCGCGCCTGAAAAGCTTATCTGCGCCGACATGAAAAAGACCACCCTACAGGGCGTATACGATGCGCTGACCGGGGCGGGAAGCTGCGAAATTGACCTGCCCGAACCGCTGCGGCTGCGGGCGCGAAAGCCTATTGACAGGATGCTGGAATACGGCGGCTGAACGCAGGCTTCGCGGGAAAGGCATGATGGTAAAATGGATTTATTACATACGGATATTCTAATCATCGGCAGCGGCGTGGCAGGGCTTTACGCGGCCCTTCAATTTCCCCGTGAGCGGCGGGTGACGATGCTGTGTAAACGGGAAATGGGGTTATCCAACTCCTCTCTTGCGCAGGGAGGCGTTGCTGCTGTGCTGGATCGTCTAAACGACAGCCCCGAGCTGCATTACAACGACACGATGATCGCAGGCGGGCAGAAAAACAATCCCGCCGCGGTGCAGGTTTTGGTCAACGAGGGGCCGGATGATGTGCGAAGGCTCATGGAATGGGGCGTGGATTTTGACAAAACGGACACCGGCGAGCCCATGAAAACCCTAGAGGGCGGGCACAGCCGATGCCGCATCGTTCATCATAAGGATTCCACCGGAAAAGCCATTGTCGACGCGCTATCCCAACGGGTAAAGGCGGCCGGCAACATCTCGGTGCGGGAATGGGCGATGGTTTCTCAACTCCACCGGGCGACGGGCGGCATGGTGGCCGACGTGCTGGAAAAAGGTCATGTTTATCAAATTGCTGCGCCCTATGTGATTTTGGCCACCGGAGGGATCGGCCGGGTATACCAGTTCACCACCAATTCCGCCATCGCCACGGGAGACGGCATCCGCATGGCCTATGAAATTGGCGCGGCCATCAAGCATCTGGATTATATTCAGTTTCACCCCACCGCCTTCGCTGCGGCCGCCGGACGGGAGCGATTTTTGATCAGCGAAGCGGTTCGCGGCGAGGGCGCCTATCTTCTCAACTGCCGCCAAGAGCGGTTCATGCACCGGTACGACGAACGGCTGGAGCTGGCGCCGCGGGATGTGGTTTCCCATTCCATCATGATGGAATACCGGAAAACCGGCAGCGATCGGTTTTATTTGGATATTACATATAAGGATCCGGCGTTTGTCAAAAGCCGGTTCCCTATGATTTATGATCGCTGTCTGCGGGAAGGGGTGGACATTACAAAAGACCTGATTCCTGTTTTTCCCTGCCAGCATTACCTCATGGGGGGGATCGATGTGGATCTGCATAGCCGCACAACCATCGACCGGCTGTATGCCGCCGGAGAATGCTCCCACACGGGGGTTCACGGCGCCAACCGCCTCGCCTCTAATTCTCTGCTGGAAGCGTTGGTGTTTGGCCGCCGGGCGGCGCAGGATATTATGAGTCGGGGCGGCTTTGCACCTTTGACGGGGAATCCCCCGCCGATCGAACGGAACGGCCCGCCTCTGCCGGGGGGGATGCGCACCGCCGTGCGGGATATTATGCAGCGGGCTCATTTCGTGATACCCGACCAGGGAGCGGCGGAAAAGGGACTCAAGCAGGTGGAGGAGATTCGGCGCCGGCTGTATGGAACCCGGTTTGCACTCACCCCGGAATATTGCGAGGCCAAAAGCCTTGCCACCGCCGCCTGCCTCATTTTGCGGGAAGCGGTGCAAATTTGATTGAACGCGGAGGAATTGCTATGCTGCAAAGTTACATTGACCGGATTATTCACATGGCGCTGGAGGAGGACGTCAATTACCAGGACGTGACCTCGGATTTTCTTATTGATGAAAAGCAAATATCCAAGGCAGTCTTTTTGGCCAAGGCGGATGGGATTTTATGCGGGCTGCCGGTTGCCCTGCGGGTATTTGAACTGCTGGACAAGGATTTTTCCGCCATCGTTTATAAGCAGGATGGCGATCGTTTGCAAAAGGGCGACAGGATCGCTGAACTGTCGGGGCATACCCGGCTGCTTCTGGAGGGTGAGCGCACGGCGCTGAACCTGCTCCAGCACCTTTCCGGCATTGCTACGGCGACTGCGGCCGCGGTAGCGTTGACCAAGGGTACTTTTGCCTCCATCGCCGATACGCGGAAAACCCTGCCCGGGCTGCGGGCGCTGCAAAAGTATGCGGTCACCGTGGGCGGCGGCAAAAACCACCGATTTAATTTGTCCGACGCGGCCATGCTGAAGGATAACCACATTGACGCGGCGGGCGGAATCACCCCCGCTATTACCAAGCTGCGGGCAAAGCTGGGACATATGACGAAAATTGAGGTGGAAACCCGCAGCCTAGACGAGGTGCGCGAGGCTCTGGCCGCAGGAGCCGATATTATCATGCTGGACAACATGGATCTTGAAACCATGCGCCGGGCGGTGGAGCTGACTGCCGGCAGGGCAAAGCTGGAGGCTTCAGGCAATATCACAGCCCAAACCATTGCGGACGTAGCTAAAACCGGGGTGGACATTATTTCCATGGGCGCGCTGACCCATTCAGTCCAGGCCTTTGATATTTCCATGAAAATTCAATAAGCCGGTTGCTGTGGTAGCTTTTTATCTTTCACTTGACAAAGTCTTTTTTGATGTGATAATATATTACTATATTAATGTAGTAAAGTGAGGGGAGCGCATGAACCCATACCGAAAAATAACGCCTGAGGGGAGCCGGGATCTGCTGTTTGAGGAATGTGCCGCCCAAAACCGGGTGAAAGAGTTATTGATGAACTTGTTCTGCGGGCGGGGGTACCGAGAGGTCATGCCGCCGACGCTGGAATACTGTGATTTATTTACCCTGCCGGGAGCAGAGATCCCGCTGGAGGAAATGTATAAAATGACCGACCGGTGGGGGCGGCTGCTGGTACTGCGGCCGGATGTGACCACACCCATCGCCCGGATTACGGCAGCCCGGCTGAAAGAGCATCCTCTTCCCCTGCGTCTTTGCTATACCCAGAAAGCCTATCGGACGGGAAGAGGATATCACGGCGAATACAACGAATGCACCCAGTCGGGCATTGAGCTGATCGGCGCACAGGGAATGCGGGCCGACCTAGAGGTGCTGGCCCTGGCGGTGGAGGCCCTGCGGGTATGCGGGGCGCCAGATTTCCGCATTGAAATCGGGCATGCGGGATTCTTTAAGGAGCTAACCTCTGAGCTGCCCGCCGGGGAAGCGGAAATAGAGGAACTGCGCTGGTTCATCGAGCAGAAAAATTACGCTGCCATTGACCAATTCTTAAAGCCGTTCAGCGATTGCTCCGCTACCCCTGCCATCCGAAAGCTGGCCCGCTGGTTCGGGGGAGACGGGGTTTTATCGGAAGCGCTGGCGCTTTGTCCGGCACAGGCCAAGGCTCCCATTGAGGAAATCAGCGAAATCTTCAGCCGGTTACAGACCCTGGGCCTGAAGGATAAGATTAGTATTGATTTAGGGCTGGTTCACCGGAATTCCTATTATACCGGCATTGTTTTCCGCGGATATGTGGAGGGCTCGGGAGCAACCGTGTTGTCCGGCGGGCGGTACGACCGGCTTCACGGGCTGTTTGGCCGTTCCCTTGCCGCTGTGGGCTTTGCACTGGACAACGACGCGCTTGCCCGCACCATGCTGGAGCGGGGAGATATTGCGCCGGAAAAGCCCGCAGATGTCCTGGTGCACGCCGAACCCGGCTTTGAGATGGAAGCGCTGACCTACGCAGGCCTGCTGGCAAAGGAGGGGCTTGTCTGCGCTGCTTCCACCTTTTCATCCATGGAAGAAGCCATTCAATGCGCACGGCAGCAGGGCATTTCCCGGATGGACCGGGTAGGCGAGCAGGTAGAGACCTGCTTGCTGTAGCCTTTGCTTAAAATGACTACCAACCGACGAAAGGCATGGTTAACCATATGAAAAAGCTTCGCGTCGCCCTGACGAAAGGGCGGCTGGAAAAAAGCGCGGTCTCCCTGTTTGAGGGCATGGGGTTGGACTGCGGCGATTTGATCAACAAAGGCCGCCGCCTGATTTTGCAGGTGGGAGAGTATGAAGCGGTGCTGGCCAAGGCCGCGGATGTGATCACTTATGTGGAACACGGCGTGTGCGATGTGGGCATAGTGGGAAAAGACACCATTGAGGAATACGGCGGCGATTTTTACGAGGTTATTGACTTAGGGGTAGGCTGCTGCCGGTTTGCCCTTGCCGCGCCCAAGGGCGTCGATTTTTTCAAAGGATATTCCCGCAAGCGGGTTGCTACCAAATATCCGGGCGTTGCCAAACGGTATTTCGACGGTAAGGATATGGATGTGGAAATTATCAAAATTGAGGGTTCCGTTGAACTTGCTCCTTTGCTGGGGCTGGTGGATGGAATCGTGGATATTGTGGAAACCGGGGCGACGCTGCGGGAAAACGGCCTGGAGGTCGTGGAGGAAATCCTTCCGGTATCCGCCCGAGTTATTGTCAATAAAGCCAGCTTAAAGCTGCGCAAATCAGAAATTGAAAAGCTGCTGGAGCAACTGGAGGAAAGGAGCAGGGTATGCTGACCATCGTTAAGGCTGACGGAAAATCCGAAAAAGAGCTTTTAAAGGCATTTGAAAGCCGCAGCGGTGAAGTGGACCGGACCGTTACCGCACAGGTACAAGAGATTCTGGAGCAGGTTCGTCTGCGGGGAGATGAAGCGCTGGACGAATATACCCTTCAATTTGACGGTGCGCTTCCAAAGCCCTTTGAAATCACAAGGGCCGCCTTAAGGGCAGCGGCGGATGGGTGTGAGCCTTCCTTGTTTGCCGCAATGGAAGCGGCGGCGGCAAATATCCGGGAATTCCACGAGAAGCAGCGGCAGGCGGGCTTTTCCTACCGTCGGGCTGACGGAACGATTCTGGGCCAGAGGGTGCGGGGCCTTTCCCGGGTGGGAATTTATGTCCCCGGCGGCACGGCGGCGTATCCTTCCTCGGTTTTAATGAACGCGTTGCCCGCCAAAATTGCGGGTGTGGGAGAAATTATCATGGTCACGCCGCCTCAAAAGGGCGGAGCGGATCCCAATATTTTAGCCGCCGCGTACCTTGCAGGGGTGGATCGGGTATTTTTAGCAGGCGGCGCCCAAGGCGTGGCGGCGCTGGCTTACGGCACAGCCCGGATCCCGCGGGTGGATAAAATTGTCGGCCCTGGGAATATTTTCGTCGCTACTGCTAAACGGCTGTTATACGGCACAGTGGATATCGACATGGTGGCCGGGCCCAGCGAGGTGCTGGTGGTCGCCGACGAAACGGCCAGTCCCAAATATGTGGCTGCCGATCTCATGTCGCAAGCGGAGCATGACCGGCTTGCGTCCGCGATTTTGCTGACCACCAGCGAAAAGCTGGCGCTTGAAACCGACGCGGAGCTGGAACGGCAGGCAAAACGCCTTTCCCGGGAGGCAATTATCCGGGAGGCCATGAAACGGTTTGGCGGCGCAATTATCTGCCGGGATCTTGCGGAAGCGATGGCGCTGTCCAACGCCATTGCGCCGGAGCATTTGGAATTGAGCGTGGCAGACCCTGAGGCGCTGCTGGAACAGGTTGAAAATGCGGGATCGGTGTTCCTGGGTCACAGCACGCCCGAACCTGTGGGGGATTATTTCGCGGGGCCAAACCATGTGCTGCCCACCGGCGGCACATCCCGGTTTTTCTCGCCCCTATCGGTTGACGGGTTTTATAAAAAAACTCAGTTTTTAGGGTATTCGGAAGCCGCGCTGCGGCAAAACGGCGAACAAATTATGGCCTTTGCCCAGGCGGAGGGCTTGACGGCCCACGCAAATTCCGTGCAGGTTCGGTTGGAGGAGGCCCAACATGCAGCTAAATGACAAAATCAAAAATTTAGAGCCCTACGAGCCGGAACGGGGGAATTTTCCTATTCGGTTGGACGCCAACGAATCCTTTTTGCCGCTGCCGGAAAAAATGCAGCAGAGGTTGGCTAAGGTTCTCTCTTCCCTGCCACTGCGGCGGTACCCAGATCCATTGGCGGAGGAGGTATGCTGCAAATTCGCGGATTTTTATGGAATCTCCCCTTCTCTTGTCTGCGCCGGAAACGGTTCGGATGAACTGATTTCCGTGCTATGCGGCTCCTTCACAAAAAAAGGGGATCGTGTCGTTGTAATCGAGCCGGACTTTTCCATGTACCGGTTCTACACCTCTTTGGCAGAATGCGAGGTCGTTTCCCTGCAAAAGGGCCAGGATATGCGGATTGATCCGGATCAGGTGATTCAAACCGTCCGGGAAAACGGCGCGAAAATGCTGCTGTTTTCCAACCCCTGCAACCCCACTTCCCTGGGGCTTTCCCGTGAAGAGGTGCGCCGGATCCTGCGGGGTGTAGGTGATACCCTTGTGGTGCTGGACGAGGCATATATGGATTTTTGGGATCAGTCCTTATTGGGCGAAACAGACAAATTTGACCATCTGGTTATTTTGCGAACCTGTTCCAAAATGCTGGGATTGGCGGGACTGCGGCTGGGCTTTGCTGTGGCGCAGAAACCGCTGATTCGGGCGCTGCGGGCTTGTAAGTCCCCTTATAATGTGGGAATGCTTACCCAGGCGGCGGGCGCCGCGGTGCTCTCTGAGACGGCGTTTTTAGAGGAGGCCCGGCGGAAGATTTTGAACGCGCGGGATGAGCTTTACACCGGGATCAAGGCGCTGGAGCGGCCCGGCGTGCTGCAAGTGTTCCCCACCTGCACCAACTTTGTTTTTTGCAGGCTCGCGGACAGTCTGCGGGTTTTCGAATTTCTAAAGCAAAAGGGAATTCTAATCCGCCGCATTGGAAAGGATCTTCGGATCACGGCGGGAACAAAAGAGGAAAACGCCTTACTTTTGCGGGAATTGCAAAACGCATTAGAGGCGCAGACTGTGTAAGGAGGCAGCTTATGGATGAAGTAACTTTAGAACGGCGCACCAAGGAAACAGACATTTCCCTGACGCTTTCTCCAAAAGGCCCGGCGGAGATTTCCACCGGAATCGGCTTTTTTGATCATATGCTAACGGCGTTTTCCGTCCACAGCCGATTTGGATTAAAGCTGCGCGTCGCAGGCGATTTGCAGGTGGACGGGCACCATACTGTGGAGGATACAGGAATTGTGCTGGGAAAGGCCTTTGCTCAAGCGCTGGGAAACAAAGAAAATATTATGCGGTATGGCAGCTGCTATATTCCCATGGACGAGGCGCTGGCCTTCGCCAGCGTTGATGTAAGCGGGCGGCCCTATCTGGTCTTGCAGGGGCATTTTCCTCCTGTGATGATCGGCGCATACGACAGCGCGCTGACAGAGGAATTCTTTCGGGCTTTCGCCTTCAACGCGGGAATCACCCTGCATCTGCAAATCCTCTACGGCGGCAACGCGCATCATATGACCGAAGCGCTGTTCAAGGCCGCGGCCCACGCCCTGCGGAAGGCGCTTTATCCGGCAAGCGGGGTACTGAGCACCAAGGGCGCTATTGACGTTTAAAGGAACAGGAAGGTTGCTATGCTGATTTTTCCCGCAATTGATATCAAGGGCGGCCAATGCGTCCGCCTTTACAAAGGAGATTTTGCCACAGCGGAAAAGGTGGCGGAGGATCCTTTAAAAACCGCCCTTGCTTTCCGCGCGGCCGGCGCTGTCTGGCTTCACACGGTGGATCTGGACGGCGCGCTGGAGGGCAAACGAGTCAACGCCGCAGTGTTTGAATCCCTTGCCAAAAGCAGCGGACTGCGGATCCAATTGGGGGGCGGCATCCGGAACCGGGAAACCATCGAATACTACCTGGAACATGGCGTTTCCCGGGTGATATTAGGCTCGGCCGCGGTGCGCGATCCCGATTTTGTAAAAGAAGCCGTTGCCGCTTATGGGGAAAAGATTGCTGTGGGAATTGACGCGAAGAACGGCGTCGCCGCCGCCTCAGGCTGGACGGAGGACAGCGGTATCTCCTATCTCGACCTGGCCAGGCGCATGGAGCAAGCGGGCGTTCAAACGGTCATATATACGGATATCGGACGGGATGGAACCTTGTCCGGCCCCAACTTGGAGCAGCTGAAAGCGGTGAACCGCGCCATATCCTGCGATATTATTGCCAGCGGCGGCGTTGCGGCCTTAAGCGACATCCAGGCGCTGCGGAGCCTGGGGCTATACGGCGCGATTTGCGGCAAAGCTCTGTATAAGGGAACTTTATCGCTCAAGGACGCCATTCGGGAAGCGGGATAGGAGGAAAACAAATGAATTTGGAACGGCTATTTGAAAAAAGCGAGCTGGTTCCCACCGTTGTTCAGGAAAAAGGATCCGGCAAGGTTCTGATGCTGGCGTATATGAACCGGGAGTCCCTGCAAAAAACCCTGGAGACCGGGTATACCTGGTTTTTCAGCCGGTCCCGGCAGGCGCTGTGGAACAAGGGCGCCACTTCTGGGCACGTCCAAAAGGTGGTTTCTCTGACCGCCGACTGCGACTGGGACACCCTTTTGGCGGTGGTAGAGCAAACCGGCCCCGCCTGCCATACCGGCAGTAATACCTGTTTTTTTAATCCTATAATGGAGGAATGACGATGGAAACAATGAAAGCGCTTTACCAAACGGTTGTCAGCCGGCGGGAGCAGCCCCAAGAAGGGTCTTACACCTGCTATCTGTTTGAAAAGGGCCTGGATAAAATTCTAAAAAAATGCGGCGAGGAGTGCGCTGAAACCATTATCGCGGCCAAAAATGGGGACAATCATGAGCTGGTCTGCGAGCTTGCGGATCTGTATTATCATCTCACCGTGCTGATGGTGCAGCAGGGCGTTCCACTGGAGGAGCTGACAGCGGAGCTGAATCGCCGGTCGGAGAAGACCGGCAACCTGAAGCAGTTTCATACAGTTGACAAAAACACCTAAACGGGCGGAAAGGACGTAATGGATATGGAGCGAATTGCCCGTCTTTCAGTGGATTTCTCCACGCTGAAACAGGGCACGCACATATTCCGGGTTGAGAAGAATATCATTCCCCATGATCTGCATATTCGGATTCCCAACCGGAAGCCCGTGCTGGATAACGGGATGATCACACCATTGCGCGTTTATTTGCCACATATGTTCGCAGCAGTCCGCACAAGGAGCATATCATTTCTTTTGTCCCTATTGGGATGCCTGACGGGGTTTTACTGTCTCACTCAAAGCCTATTGCCGGCTGACGCGGCTCTAAGGCTGGCAAAGTAGGGCCTTCATTCTATCGCGGTATTCAATGGGGAATTCCCTTGCTCCAAATGCAGAGTCTTGGAAAGCCGCATTGATTCCGCCGTGACGGAGAAAGAGGGTCTCCAACGCAAGCTTGCGTTGGAGACCCTCTTTCTCCGTCACGGTTATTGCAGCAAAAAACGCTTTACTCGCCGATGAATTCTTTATAGATGGACCGGATGGCATCCTCGAAATGATCCTCGTCGATACCGGCGATAATGTTCAGTTCACTGGAGCCCTGATCAATCATGCGAATGTTGATCCCCGCTCCCGCCAACGCGCTGAAAGCCCGCGCCGCGGTGCCAACTGCCTTCAGCATTCCCCGTCCGACCACCGCAATTAGGGCAATCCCATCGTGAAGCTCCACCAAATCCGCCTTGGTGCGCCTCTTGATCCACCGGAGCAATTCCTCGCGCTGACCCTCCAAGGCCTCTGTAGCAACCACGATGCTCATGGTGTCAATGCCCGATGGCAAATGTTCAAAGGAAATTTCCCGTTCCTCTAGCACTTCCAGCACCTTCAGGCCAAAGCCGATTTCCTGATTCATCATATCCTTCTCGATATGGAGAATGGAAAAACCCTTTTTCCCCGCAATCCCAGTGATGGTCTGTGCGTCATCCCCTTCTCCTGATTCCGGTACAATCATCGTTCCGGGGTCGCTGGGTACGTTGGTGTTCTTGATATTAATGGGGATCCCTGCCTGCCGGACGGGAAAAATCGCATCCTCGTGCAGCACCGTCGCTCCCATATAAGACAACTCCCGAAGTTCCCGGTATGTAATGCGCTTGATCTGCTTGGGATTCGGCACAATTCGAGGATCGGCCACCAGGAATCCGGAAACATCCGTCCAATTTTCATATAGCACCGCCCCCGCCGCCCGGGCTACTAAGGAACCGGTCACATCTGATCCGCCCCGGGAAAAGGTTTTGATGGTATCGTTGGGCATTGATCCATAAAAACCCGGGATCACCGCCCGTTCATGACGGGATAATTCATCCCGCAGGGACTGATGGGTCAACTCGTCATTAAAGCTCCCGTCATCATTGAAAAAAACTACACGCGCCGCGTCAATAAAATCGTATCCCAAATAGGCGGCTAAAATTTTTCCATTCAGATATTCGCCGCGGCTGGCAGCATAATCCCGGCCGGACTTGTTGACAAAAGCCGACTGAATGTGGGCAAATTCCCGATCCAGGGAATAATCCATTCCAAGTTCCCGGATAATCCCGTCATACCGTTCCCGAACCTGGGCAAACAGCCCGTCGAATTCTGCGCCGCGTGCTGCCCGTTCATAGCAGGCATAGAGCATATCCGTCACTTTGGTATCCTCACGAAAGCGTTTGCCCGGCGCTGAAGGAACTACATACCGCCTCTCGGGATCGGCTTTTATAATTGCCGCCACTTTTTGAAACTGGGCCGCATCCGCCAGTGAACTGCCCCCAAATTTTACTACTTTAACTAACATGAAGTCCATTCCTCTCGTGACGCAAAATCATTGCTTACTGATCCTCCAATACCCGGATCACAGACTGAGGCTCCAGCCAACCGCTCATCTCATGCAAACGGCCTCGCAGTCTTCCTTCTTGGTCGCGTCCAGTAACAAATGCCAGCTCATCCCGGGGCGCGCCAGACCGGCTGAGCATCCTGACACAAGAAAATGCCTTTTTGATTTCTTCCAGCGCCCTGTGCGGCTGGCCCGATACAGCCCGAACATACAACTCCGCTTCTGCCGCCATGGGATCGGCCACATCATCGGGAGATCCATCTTCCCAGTAAAGGTATTTACGCGCCTGTACATGCTTTACACAATCAATCACATCCGCTACCACGGCGCTGGCTGTGGGGAGCTTTCCTGCCCCCTTTCCGTAAAATACCACGTCGCCGGTGGCGTCTCCCCGGACCAAAACAGCGTTGAACACATCATCCACCGTGGAAAGCTGGCTTTCCCGGGAAACAAATGCCGGGCCGACCCAAGCCAGAACCTTTCCGTTTTCCAGCTTCTGGGCACGGGCAATCAGCTTGACCACGCCGCCCCAGTTTTCCGCATATTCCACATCGGCAAGGGTGATTCCGGAAATGCCTTCCGTCTGCACCTGCTCGGGATAAACATGCCTGCCAAACGCCAGGGAAGCCAGAATGCAGATTTTGCGGCAGGCGTCGTGGCCCTCCACATCGGCGGTCGGATCCTTCTCCGCGTATCCTAGCTTTTGAGCCAGTGCCAACGCGTCCTCAAAATTCATTTGCTCTCGGATCATCTTGGTCAGGATAAAATTCGTGGTTCCGTTCAGGATCCCTTCGATCGTTTCAATGTCGTTTGCCGCTAAACACTGGGAAATGGGACGGATAATCGGGATTCCACCGCCGACGGATGCCTCAAATAAAAAATTTACATTGTTTTCCCGCGCGATTTTCAGCAACTCCGCGCCCTTGGCCGCCACCAGCTCCTTATTGGAGGTCGTCACGCTTTTTCCCGACAAAAGGCAGCTTTTCACATAATGATATGCCGGGTTCAGCCCACCCATGGTTTCCACCACCACAGTGATTTCCGGATCATTCAGAATCTCCTGAAAATCCTTGGTGAATTTATCCTCGTAGGGGCATCCGGGGAACTCTTGCAGATCCAGAATCCGTTTAATATCCATTTCTGCCCCGGCTTTTTTCTGAATGCTTTCCCTGTTCTTATAAAAAACCTCCACCACGCCGGAACCTACTACGCCGTGTCCCATGACTGCAATCTGATACATTTTCCCTCATCCTTTAATATTTACTTCGCCCGTTTTTCTTTTTGTTTCCCGGCTACCTCATTCTATGCCACCGTTCACTGGCCGGCTACCTCTTGAATCGATAAGACGCCTTTAAGCGCGGCAAGCCCTGCAACCATTTGCTGCACGTCGGACTCCAGATCGTCCGTCCGGATCGATACGGAAACCGCCGCCGTTCCTCCAGCGGGAATATTCTGGTTCAAAGTCAGGATATTGGCGCCCGCCTCTGACAGCGCGCCGATTAAGGCGGATAAGATTCCTGGATTATCCTGCAACAGCGCGTTTAATGTAACGACCCGTCCCGCCGTTTGCCGATTGTAGGCAAACACATGATCCTTATACTTATAAAACGCGCCTCGGGAGATGCCCGCCATCTGAGCCGCCTGCGCAGCGGTCTTCGCCCCGCCGGTGGATAACAGCTGCTTTGCCTCCAGTACCCTGCTGTACACCGCCGGCAGTACGGACGCATTTACCAGCAGCATCGTTTGACCAGACAAGATGCTCACCACCCAATTGTTTATGAATTGTATACATCTGTTTTCGTGTGGTATACAGTATACTATAGGCTTTTATTTTGATTCAAGCTTTGTTTTTTCTCAAATTCTTCCATTTTCAGCCGTTTTACTGCAATTATGCAATTTGCATTCTGTTTTCTATCGTTTTCTCTCTTTTAAGGGTCTAAGTAAAAGCAAGAGACGAAGCCTTTTGGCCTCGCCTCCCACCCTTTCCTTTCACTCCTCCTCTGCTGGCAGTTACGTCTTCAAAGACGCATCCGTATACCCGTGCGGCGCCCCGTTCCCCTGAGAAGGGTAAGCCCTCTATTCCAGATTCAGCTTCCTTTTTAAAATCAGGTTGGTGACGATGAAAAAAACGACAGCGTATAAAACGTAAATACCGGAAAAGCCCCAGATCAACTGAATCCCCAAAGGCACAGTGTTTATTTCTAACAGCGGCTGCATACCAAACAGGCTGCCGCTGTTGCACGCCGCCCAAATCAGGATCACCATTAGATTCAGAAACTGTACTGCAAAATTGAGGCCTAAATAAGCGGCAAAGGAGCACAGCAGCCGATGCCGTCCGGACAAGTGTCCAATGGCCGATGCGGTATAAACCATGAGAATGCCCGCCGCCAGGGAGGCAAGCAGCATAACCAAAACGCCGGCCAATGCCTGCCATCCTATGCCGGTTATTTGGCTTAAAAAGCTGTGTACGGCGGCTTGCAGGGCATATAGCAGTTCCGGCGATACAGCCATGAAAAAAACGGAGAGCAGCGTCCATAAAAAGCTGGCGACGATCCATAAAAAAGCGACGATCAGCTTGGACAAAATATGCTGGTAAGGTTGCACCGGCAGAGTGAACATCAGGTAACCCTCGTGCCCCAACAGGCTTTTATAAAAGCGCTGGATCATGACAAACACCGTTACCGCAAAGGTTCCCAAAATCAGCATGCTGTATAACAGTGCGCTCATAAACGCGGGAATTTCCATGGGCGTGTACCGGTTGTTCACTTCCCAGAACAGGCGGGTGATGAGGGCAAAAAGAAGAATCGCGCCGTACAGCGGCAAAAAAATCCGCACGGTGGCTTTCCACTCGTATTTCATTAATTTCCCTAACATCTGAATACCTCCCGAAACAAAGCATCTACCGATTTTCCTTGTTCCTCCCGAATCCGATCCACAGACGAGGAAAGGATCACCTGCCCTTTGTGAATAAATACAAAGTCATCCAGCACCTGCTCCACGTCGGCAATCAGATGGGTAGAAATCATAATCGTTGCGTTTTCGCTGTAGTTGCCAATAATGGTCGTAAGAATATAGTCCCGCGCCGCAGGATCCACTCCGCCAATGGGTTCGTCCAGCAGGTACAGCCTTGCCCTGCGGCTCATCACTAGGACCAGCTGTACCTTTTCCTTGGTTCCTTTGGACATGCTTTTCAGCCGGTCTTTGGAATTGATTTCCAGCCGCGACAGCATTTCAAGGGCTTTCCGGTCATCAAAATCCGCATAGAAATCCTTAAACAAGCCGATGACGTCTCGCACCCGCATCCAGTCGCTGAGATAATTCCAGTCGGGCAGATAGGAGACCAGCTTTTTGGTTTCCAGTCCCACTGGGGTGCCGTCTACCTGTATCTCTCCGGATGTAGGCGTCAGGATCCCGCCGATCGTTTTAAGCAGCGTGGTTTTCCCGCTGCCGTTGGGCCCGAGCAAGCCAACGATTCTCCCTGGCTCCAATGCAAGATTCAAATGATCCAACGCTTTGACCTGCTGGTACTGTTTCGTTAGTTCCCGGCATTCCAAAATTGCTTTCATGACTCCGCTTCCTCCATTTCTCTCCGCAGCAGCGTTTGCGCTTCCTGCAATGTGTATCCAAGCTCCCCCATCTGCTGGAAAAACAGCCGGAGCTGTTCTTCCGCCAACCGATCCCTGGTCTGCCGGATCAACGCTTCATCTTGCGTCACAAACCGCCCGCTGGTGCGTTGGGCAAACACAAGCCCGCTTCGTTCCAGCTCCGACATGGCCTTCTGCATGGTGTTTGGATTCACGGCCGCAGCCCCCGCCATTTCCCGGACCGACGGCAACTGTTCCCCGGGCCGGAATCTGCCTGATACAATCCTTCGCTGCATCTGTTCCACCAGTTGTGCGTAAATCGGCCGGTCGTCTGTAAAGCTCCATTCCATAGACGCGCCCCTTTGTATTAATAATATAGTACAATAATACAATAGTACAGTTGCATTGTCAAGGAAAAAATTAAAGCGTTGTCATAAAGATGCTGTCTTTCTCACTTTCTAAGCCAGCGGCGGCGTGGTCTGCGGCTTTCTGCGTGAAAAGCCCAAAATTGTTTCTCTTAAAATAGATCCATCCGTTAAAATGGTTAAGATAAACACTGTGGCTGCATGGTCAGAATGGCGCCCGCCGAACCGGCGATTGAGCCTTGATCACGTATTGCCTACCAGCTAAGCGGAACCCTTATAGGTCCCACACTTTGATGATGCAGTCCCAACCGTCCGTATAAGGAGGAAAAACGGGTGAAAAGCGCTGCGCTTTCACCCGTTTTTTTGCTGTAGCTCAAATGAATGGCGGCTTCTCTTTTTCACAGAGAGCCGATTCTGCTTTTTTAACTGACGTTTCAACTGGAATTTTTCTGTCACAGAGCTTATGTAGCCCCGTGATCCAGTCCGAAGCTGACGGTCAGCGCTTTGTTGACGCTATTCATGGAATTGTCGTCCAACCGGCCCATTCGCTCCCGAAGCCGCCGTTTGTCAATGGTTCTTACCTGCTCCAGCAGCACGATGGAATCCTTGGCAAGGCCGCAGCCGGTAGCGGTGACCTGAATGTGGGTAGGGAGCTTGGTTTTATCCTTCTGGGAGGTAATTGCCGCGGCAATTACGGTGGGACTGTAGCGGTTTCCCACGTCGTTTTGGACAATCAACACGGGCCGCATCCCGCCCTGCTCGGAACCCACAACTGGGCTTAGATCCGCGTAGTAGATATCTCCTCTTTTAATATTCATTATTTTCTCACTCCGTTGTTTTTGGAATCGGTTGACATTACTATTTTTACCCTTTTTTCCAAGGCTTAATCATTGATGATAGAAAAAAGCGCTGTTTTTCCAATACGCAAGGGAAAAGAAATGAGAAAGCTTTGCCGCAATGCGTCGGGAAAAATTTTAAATGAAAAACACGATGCTGGGTTTGTTTCTGTTTTTTCCGCTTCGCGCTTTATTTCATAAACGGGCGCTCGCGTTTTCATTTAAAACTTCATAAATGTACAGCGCAGGAGGCAGGCTGTCCCTCCGTTTTTATTGTATGCACAAACAGTCGATCTGGGAACGTCCGGAAGATTGTGGTGGAATTTAATGCGGTGTTGTGTTATACTGCTTTTAATATAGTAAAATATTGCCTAACGGCCTGACGGCCGGGCGGCGTGCGAGGTTTATAAAGTAATGGATTTTGAAAAGCTTGGAATCATTCCTGAACTGTTAAATGCCCTAAGGGACGCAGGCTATGAAACGCCAACTCCCATTCAGGAGGAGGCGATTCCGGCTGTTCTTGCTGGAAGAGACCTGTTGGGCTGCGCCCAAACGGGAACTGGGAAGACCGCCGCGTTTTCCGTGCCCATCCTACAGCGCCTTTTTGCAAGGCGGGCACGACAGGGAGGCTCCCGGCCCATTCGGGCATTGGTGCTGACGCCTACCCGGGAGCTAGCGCTGCAAATATACGAAAGCTGTGTGGCATATGGAAGGTACCTGCCTCTTCGTTCCTGTGTGATTTTTGGCGGCGTTTCGCAAAAGCCGCAGGAGGAGGCCCTTCGAAAGGGGGTTGACCTTTTAATCGCCACGCCCGGCCGGCTGGACGACCTGATGAATCAGGGATTCATCCGTCTAAACCTGGTGGAATCTCTGGTGCTGGATGAAGCCGACCGAATGCTGGATATGGGATTTATCCGGGATGTAAAGCGCATTATTGCCAAAACTCCAAAGGATAAGCAGACCCTTCTTTTTTCCGCCACCATGCCGCGGGAGATCGCTACTATGGCCGATTCCTTACTGAATGATCCAGTAAAGGTTTCAGTGGCGCCTGCCGCAACGCCGGCGGAAGCCATTGAACAGTGTGTGTATTTCACGGACAAGGCGAAAAAGCGCAAGCTGCTTGCGTGGCTGATTGAGGATTCCGGCGCCGATTCAGTGCTGGTATTTACCCGTACCAAGCATGGAGCCGACCGGGTTTCCCGGGATTTATTCCGGGCAGGAATTCCCGCTCAGGCCATTCATGGAGATAAATCCCAGGGGGCAAGGCAAAGGGCCCTGTCCCAGTTTAAAAGCCATCAGCTTCGGGTGCTGGTGGCAACAGATATTGCCGCCCGCGGCATTGATATCGACCGGCTGGCCATGGTGGTGAACTACGACTTGCCGGAGGATTCGGAAACCTATGTTCACCGTATTGGGCGAACGGGACGGGCCGGGCGGACGGGGCGGGCCGTTTCCTTCTGCGATTACGACGAAATGCCTCTGCTGCGGGATATTGAAAAGCTGATGGGCCGGCAGGTGCCGGAGCAGGCAGACCATCCCTATCCCATGGAGGTGTTCACCTCAGCGCCGAAGCGACAGCCCCAAGCGAAACGGAATCGTCCCCGCCCCTTGCAGACCAGGAAAGGGGCCCCAGGCCGCCGCACCGCTGGCAGAGGCGTCCGCCGTGGAAGTTGAGCGCGATATTGCGTTGCGGTAGGCTTTCAGCTGTCAAAGATAGAGAAGTGTTCCATGGCAGCGCCATATGCGTGCCGCTATGCTGAAACGTTGTCTTCCTTCGTAGCTTTTTCATTTTGGGCATACTAAATGGGAAAGGGCGGTGCTTTATGAATGAAATGCGTTTACTTTGGCGGAGAGATTATTACCATGGAGCGAGAGCTATACGCCCCCGCGGTGTTGACGGAGAACGGCGTGATTACAGCGGTGGGGCAAAAGGAAGACCTGCTGCGCGCTGCGGGGCAAAAGGCATTTGCGATAGACCTTTGCGGCAGTGCCCTGCTTCCCGGGTTTATAGATACCCACAGCCATATCACGGCGCTGGCCAGCACCATGCGGTTGGTTTCGCTGGAAGGAGCTAAGGACTTTCACGAAATTGCCTCCCGTATGAAACGGCATATTGCAGAAAAACAAATTTCTCCCGGCGAATGGGTGGCTGGGTTTGGTTATGACCAAAATAGCTTGAAGGAGAAAACACATCCGGATAAGGGCTTGCTGGATTCCGTTTCTTTAAACCACCCAATCCTGATCGCCCATGCTTCGGGGCACATGGGCGCGGCCAACACGCCAGCTTTGCAGGCTTTGGGAATTTCGGCGGATTCTCCTGACCCGGAGGGCGGGCGCATCGGACGGGAACCAGGTTCAAGGGACCCCAACGGATTCTTGGAAGAAGCGGCTTTTCTTTCCGTTTCGGCAAAAATACCCCAGCCGTGCTTATCCGACCAATGCCGCCAAGTGGCCGAGGCCCAGGAGATCTACCTGCAAAACGGCGTGACCACCATTCAGGATGGGCTGACAAAGCAGGCGGAATATGCGCTTTTGCAGGCCGCTGCCCAAAGCGGCCTTTTAAAAGCCGATGTGGTTTGCTATGCGGATTTGAAAAATTGTCCCGGGCTGGGCGAATGCGTTTCCCGGCAATACGACAACCGTCTCCGAATGGGTGGATACAAAATTTTTCTTGACGGGTCCCCCCAGGGACACACAGCTTACATGACGCAGCCGTATGCGGAATCCAGGGACGGATATCGCGGATACCCTGTTTATACCGACGAGGAGGTATGCGCCCTGACGGAAACAGCCTACCGGGAAGGCGCGCAGTTGCTGGCCCACTGCAATGGAGACGCCGCCGCCCAACAATGGATCAACGCCGTAGCCCGGGCAGAAAAACGCTTTCCGGGCCGAGGGCTTCGTCCCGTGATGATTCACGCGCAGTTGGTGCGGCCGGATCAGCTTCGGGAAATGGCGGCGCTTTCCATGATCGCCTCCTTTTTTGCCGCTCACATATATGAGTGGGGAGACGTTCACCTTCAAAATTTCGGAAGGGAACGGGGCGGGCGAATCAGTCCCGCCGGCTCCGCTCACAGGGCCGGAACGGTTTATACCTTTCATCAGGACACTCCCGTTCTGCCCCCCGACATGCTGACCACGATGTGGTGCGCGGTCAATCGGGTGACCCGGGAGGGCGTACAATTGGACGAAACAGAAAAAATCAGCGTGCTGGATGCTGTTAAGGGCGTGACCGTAAACGCTGCGTACCAGTATTTTGAAGAGAGTCGCAAAGGCTCCATCGCGCCCGGCAAAAACGCAGATTTTGTTCTCTTGGATCATAATCCCCTGCGGATGGATCCGCAAAAGCTGCGGGAGGCGCGGGTGCTGGCAACGATAAAGGATGGCGTTTGCGTTTATGAGCGTTCCGGCGCCGGTTTATCTCTGCCACGAGCGAATGAATGATGATGGTACAGCCGATACAGGCGCTTTTTGCGTTTTGCCGCACGCTCCATTGGACTGCTGGCAATGAAATTCACCCGTCAAGCGATGGCTTTAATGGATATCTGGCCTCGCCGCATACAGCTGCTGATAATCAATGATCCGAAAAATTTCTTTGATCCGGCAGGCCTGTCATGTGGACGCCGGTCCGTCTGCGGAATTCACCTGTAGCTAACAGCTGCCATTTAGAAGAACCTGGAGCACAAACCGGCTCCAGGTTCTTTGTCATTCTATTTCGTCTTCTATTTTCATGGTTTCCATTTGTTTTATATCCACATGATGCTTCTCGCCATATCGAATCCAATATTTTTTTGACGCCTTTAAAAAGGATTTCTTGGATAGCGGCATCGTGACCCGCAGCTCGGTTGGCTTACCAAGCCAGATGGCTTTGGCGAGCTTCTTGACGTTTCTCTTAACAAAAAAGACAAACGGAGTGGTTAAAATCGCCTCACCGCCACCAATACACAGCGCCGATCCAAACAAATGCCCGTGCTGCCTGCAAAACAGCTTTATCATTTCCAGCGCCGGCTGATTCTGCTCCGGCTCCATAAAACCACAATTGATGATTGCATGAACACGGGGGTTATAGGAAATAGGGTATTTTTCCAGCTCCTTGAGAAATTGCAGCAAAGTGGCCGGCAGCCCATCTGTATATAAGGGAAATACCAAAAGCAAATCGTCAAATGCGTTCAGCTTCCCGCAGATTTCAGCGTGCTTTTTGGCGGTTACATCGTATTCAGATATTTCACCTTGCCAGTAATTTTTGAACAACGCGGCATACTGCTTTGAATTGGATTTCGGCGCTCTAGGACTGCCGTTTACAATTATAATGCGTCCCACAATCCCACCTCCTGCTTGACCGTCGGCGCAAGCTCATACTCCGCGGCAAAAAGCACACGGTAGGACCGAAACAGCATATTATATGCATTCCGTTCCACCAGCCTTAAAAATACCTGTTGTTCCTCCCTTGAAATCTCCCCATACGCAATTATGACTGCGTCCTTTTCTTTCACATTTCTCTGCACATGATGGGTTTCGCCGTGATAAATACGAATAAACGCCTGCTGAATTGGAATAGCGCGCTCCAGCATGGTTTTCATCACCGTGTCGTAGCAGCCAAATTTGACCCGGCTGACATAAATCAGCCTTTCGCTTTTTGCAATCGCTGGGTATATGCTGGTTGCGTCGTCGCGAATCACGCATTTTCCCGGGGTTTTGACCCAGCAGCCGAAGCAGCCGATACAGTTGGCGATCTTTAATGCGGACAAATCAATATACTGATTTTCCGGGCGTTCAGGCAATTCAAACTGCAAAGGGGTGTCGCTCAACAGCAAATTCATACTATAACCTCGCTTTTCTATTGCTTGATAGCTGCCGTATGGAACCGCGGACAGAATTTTCATCCATTTCCCGCAAAGGCATGATACATTATTTTTGCAGTCCCGAAATCACCTTCGAAATCGAAGCGCTTCAATTTCCGAAAGCTCCGGCATGGCTTTAAGGGCTCCCCGGCGGGTGGTGACCGCCGACGCAGCGGCATTTGCAAAATCAAGAGCTTCGTCCAAAAACTGCCTATTTAACCCCTCCAGGTCGGATTGCAGCACCTTGGACAGCACGCAGGCGCAGAAGGCGTCGCCCGCGCCGGTGGTGTCAATGGTTTGAACGTCCGTATAGGTTTTTTGAAAACCGGTCAGTTCGCCGTAACGGTACATGCTGCCCTTGGCGCCCATCGTTATAAATACAAGCGGAATGGAAAACTGCCGTGCGACTACCTCCGAAGCCACCAAAGCATCCTGGATTCCGGTAATAAATTCCAGTTCCTCCCCTGCTATTTTCAGAATATTACACTGGGACATGCCGTATTCAATCATTTCCTTGGCAAAGGACAAATCGCTCCACAACGGCGGGCGGAGGTTGGGATCAAAGGAAATTAAAGCGCCGGCTGCTTTCGCTGTTTCAATGGCCCGTTTTGTGGCGTTCCGAACAGGGTTGTGCGTCAGGGAAATGCTGCCGAAATGGAATACCCGGCAATGCGTCAGAATTTCCAGATCCAGCTCTTCTTCCTTTAAAAGCTGGTCGGCTCCCGGATCCCGGTAAAACGAAAAATCCCGATCGCCTTTTTCATCCAGATGGACAAACGCCAAGGTTGTATGAGCTTTTGAATCCATCCGTAAGCTCTTAACCTCCACACCGCAGTCCACCGCGGCCTGTTTCAGCATCTGCCCGAAATGATCGTTTCCCACTTTACCCAAAAAAGCGGTTCGGAGCCCCAGCTTCGCCGCCATGGACAAGACGTTGCAGGGCGCTCCGCCGGGATTGGCTTCCAGCAGTTCTTCCCCCGCTTCGCTTACCCCGTAGGGAACGAAGTCCACCAGAAATTCGCCCAGCGCTGCAATATCATACATCATGGTTTTCTCTCCTTTTCTGTTTACACTTGTGTCAGCACTGCCTGCCAGCACTGGTTGGGGCCGGTAAACAGGGGGATTGCAAGGCCCGCCTTCATCAGCGCGGCTCCCCCGAAAGCTTCTTTTCCGCCGTTGATTTGATACCGCTTTTCCGGATCCAATCCATCCAATCTGACGAATTCGGGCGGCGTCACGCTCTCTAGCAGCACAATAGTAAACAGAGCCTCATTTTTTGAGGGGGACACTGTCATCCACGCGGCATACTTTCTGTTTTTGACCGCGTTGGTCAGCCGGTAATAGTCCCCCCGGTTTATGAGCTGATAATGCTGCTTGTAAAAGGCTATCTGCCGTTTCACGCAGTTCCTTTCTTCCTCAGGCAACCGGGTAAGATCCAGTTCATATCCAAAGGTTCCCGCCATGGCTACCACGCCCCGGGTTTCCAGGGGGACGGTTCGGCCCGTCTGGTGGTTGGGGCAGGCCGAAGCATGCGCTCCCACCGCCGACAAAGGATATCCAAAGGAGGTGCCGTATTGAATGGAGATCCGGTCAATGGCGTCGGTATTGTCGCTGCACCAGATCTGTGGGGTATAATAAAGCATGCCCGCGTCAAACCGGCCGCCTCCGCCGGCGCAGCCCTCAAACAAAACATGGGGAAATGCGGCGGTCAGCCGCTCCAGCAAATGATATACCCCCAGCATGTAGCGGTGGTACACTTCCCCTTGACGATCCGCCGGAAGCACCGCCGACCACACGTTGGTCAAATGCCGGTTCATATCCCATTTTACATAGGTAATATCCGCACTTTGCAGCACGCCCGAAATAGTCGAAAATAAATACTCCCTAACATCAGAACGGGACATGTCCAGTACCAGCTGGTATCGGCTTCGGGTGGTTGCCCGGCCGGGGTTGCGAAGGCACCAATCGGGATGGGAGCGGTACAGCTCGCTGTCCTCCGATACCATTTCCGGCTCAAACCAGATCCCCAGCCCTAATCCCAGCGCCTTTACACGCCGGCTGAGCTCCTGTAAAGTACAACCTAACTTGCCTTCGTTGACCGTCCAATCCCCCAATCCGCTGCAATCGCTGTTCCGGTTGCCGAACCAGCCGTCGTCCATGACCAAAAGGTCAACGCCCAGCGGCGCGGCGGCCCGGGCAATGTCCAGCAGCTTTTCGCAGTCAAAGTCAAAATAGGCGGCTTCCCAGCTGTTGATTAGCACAGGACGTTGTTTTGCACTCCATTCTCCACGGCAGACCCGTTCCCGCAGCAGCCGGTGTAAACGGCGGGTCAAGCCGCCCAGCCCTTCCTCGCTGTGGCAGAGAATAACCTCCGGGGCTGTAAAGCTTTCTCCCGGCTCCAGCTTCCAGGAAAAGCCCTTTGGATGAATCCCCATGGTAAGCCGAGTATGACCAAACTGCCCCACCTGAGCGTTTGCGATAAAATTGCCGCTGTATACAAAGCTCATGCCAAAACAGCAGCCCGTGCGCTCGCCTGCATCCGAATCGCAAAGGATCACGAAGGGATTCTGCTGATGACTGGACGCGCCCCGAACGCTTTCAATCCCTTGGTTTCCATGGCGCAGGGGAGCGCGATCCAGCTGCCGCTCCATGGCATGCCGCCCATAAAAAGTGACCCAGTCCATTTGATCGCATGGAACATCCAGACAGCAGGAAAGCGCTTCCTCCAGGAAAAGCGGCTCTTTAGATGTATTGCGGATCACCGCCCAGCGGGTGATGGCGTCGTATTCCTCCAGCGCACTGTAAAACAATGTAACACTGAGGCTGCCCGCCGTGTCCTGTAGGCAGACCTCCAGCGTTTGAGCCCCGTCGCCATTGACCGACGGAAGTCCCCGCAGCGCTGGCTTTCCTTCATAAATTTTATGGGATCCATACCGCAGGTCGCAGGCCCTTCCTCCTTGTGCGTCTGCAACGGTCAGGCAAGTGGTCCGGAAATCCCCCACTCCAAAAACCGGGTATTCCTGGGGCAGATAATCAAAGGAAAAAGTCCGGTCTTTTCCCGCCTCGTAAGGATTTCCCGCAAAGCCCCGATCGGCATACCGCAGACGGTATGCCATAGAATCCCCTTCAATTTTCGGACCGTAATAATAATGAAGCAGGCTGTTATGCGGCCCGATTCCCATTTGGTAGGTGGACTGCCGGGTTTGGATGGTAAGCGTTTTTTGAACCGAATCAAATAAAACCGCCATGCGCGGCTCCTCCTTTCCCTACCGAGATTTTAAAACACGCCGAACGGAGATTACGGTTTCTTTTCCTCGCAGGGATATTCCTTTCTTAGGAAAGTCCGCCGGGGTTTCCAACGCCGCATAAACAAGTCCGCCGTTGCCCCAAATCTCTATCACGCCGTAATCCAGCAGGATTGTGAAATCCCGATTTAGATCCGGATCCATTAAAAAGGGCCGGCTGTTTATTTCCCCAGACTCTCCATAGACGGATAAAACGCCGCCAAGGAAAAACATGCCCTTAGGCGGCAGTGTAAAATGAATCAGACAGGGAGCAGACAGAAGCACCTCTTCCCCTTGTAAAAACCGCTTTTCTTCCGCTTTAAAGAAGCTTTGCAGCTCCGCAGCCGGCTGTAAGGTCAGCCGGTATCCGTTCCGGGTTTCAATCAGTCCCAGCGCCGATGGAACCGACAGCATACCAGTATACGGACGGCCGCCGTTTCCCGTCCGCAGCCAGGAGAGGGACAGTACCCGCCCCGACAGCCCGGAAAAGGTCTGGGCCGCGTAGGGCAAAGCCGTCCGGTACGCCTCCCGCCGCTCTTGCCGGGGTATAAAGGCGCAACCGTCAAAATCACCCACGAAGTAATAGCCGTCGGCAGACCAAAAGACCCATTTTATTTGGGCGGCGTCATCATTGACAGGCAAAGGAAACAAATCGGGGCATTCCCAGGATTGGTCCAGCGTCAGCCGCTGGGTCATCTCCCACACCGTTAAATTCTCCGAGCGGTAAATTCCAAAGTCGTTGCCCTCCAGGTACAGCGTCATGATATACATGCCGCTGTCCGCATGATAAAACACCTTGGGATCCCGGGCGCCTTCCCCCGCGGGGCCAACCATGACCCTTCCCGTTTTTTGCAGGGTCATTCCACCGTCGCCGCTGAACGCCAGCATCTGCACATACGGCTTGCCCTGCGAGGCAGGACTGGTTCCACCTGCTGCGGTGTAATAATATAGAACGCTGTTTTGGCCGTAGCCGGCAAGGTTTTTCGCATCGGCTACAGCACTGCCCGAGAACATAACCCCCGTTTCATCCGGCGCCAGCACGGGATCCTTTTCCTCCCAGGAAAAGAGATCCCGGCTGACCGCATGCCCCCAATGCATATTGCCCCAGGCCACGCCGTAAGGATTGTACTGGTAGTATATATGATATATATGATCATAAAATAGCAGGCCGTTGGGATCGTTAATCCATCCCCGGCTGGGGGTATAATGAAAAAGGGGACGAAAAGGGGCGCTGGCTTTGGGCGGTTCGTTTTTCTGAACGACGGCGTCCTGCCATTCCTGCGGCAGATTCCCTGTAAGCTTTATCTCCTGTCCAAGCAAACCTCCAATTTTAAAAGGAAAGTACTGCCACGGGGGCCCCCCGATGCAAACCTGAAGCTGGGCGAGAACCCGTCCGTCGGCGGAAAGGGTGATCCACTGGGACTCTCCCTGCGCCGCCGCAGGAAGCCAGAGATATTTCTTCGCCCCGATCAGCTTCATGGTGATTCCCCCTTTTAAGACTTGACCGCGCCGGAAATAACGCCGGAAATAATCTGTCGCTGGAGAAAAAGGTACAGTATAATGACCGGGATTACCGTCAGCACCAGTGCCGCCATCAGCGCGCCGTAGTCCACCGAATAGGTTCCATAGAACGAATAGGTAGACAAAGGAAGCGTAAAGTTGTTTTTGCTGGTCAGCACCAGGGAGGGAAGCAGATAATCGTTCCATACCCATAAAACATCCAGCACGATGATCGTAGCCGTTACCGGCTTCAAAATGGGAAACACAATCTTAAAAAAGGTCTGCCGGCGGGTGCAGCCGTCCAGCATGGCCGCTTCCTCCAGGGATATGGGAACGTTGCCTTTGATAAACCCATGATAAATAAATGTCGCCATGGAAATGCCGAAGCCCACATTGAAAAAGATCAGCGTCGCTTTATGATCCAAAAGCCCCAAAGCCCCGCCGTAAATAGAAACGATGGGAATCATCAGAACCTGGAAGGGAATGATCATCGCCGCAACCATCAGCGCAAAGAAAATACCGTTGATTTTCCAGCTGGCCCGCACGAATAGATACGCCGTCATGGAAGAGATCAATATAATAATAGCCACACTGACCACAGTTATCAAGAGGGAATTGAAAAATGCCCGGGGAAAGTCCATGCTTTCATAAGCCTTTT
This sequence comes from uncultured Clostridia bacterium, assembly GCA_944383495.1. Taxonomy (GTDB): domain Bacteria; phylum Bacillota; class Clostridia; order Oscillospirales; family Acutalibacteraceae; genus CALWPT01. The sequence goes on from CALWPT010000005.1 coordinate 54,471, forward strand.
TAAAATTGTCAAGGGTGATTCCATTGGGATCCATTACCCGGAGGGGGTTGCGTATGATGGTTCCGCTTCGCTTGAAGGCGTTAATAAGCACCAAGATAAAAGGAATCATATATCCTGCCAGCAATACCGCCAGCAAAGCAATCTTGAAAACGCTCCAGACTTTTTTCTTTCTTCCGCCTACAATGCCCTCCATTACGCATCCACCTCTCTCCGCTTGCCTAAATAAATTTGGGCCAGAACAATGATCAGAACCACAGCAAAAAGCAGCAGCGCCTCAGCCTGCCCCATGCCGTATTCCCGGGAAATGAAAGCCTTCTGATACACGTGCATGGCGGCCATGCGGGTGGCGCCGTAGGGCCCGCCGTCCGTCAACGATAGGTTGACGTCGTATACCATAAAGCAGCGCTGGAGGGACAAAAACAGGCAGATCACGAAGGAGCCAGCCATCAAAGGCATTACTACATGGCGGGTGGTTTGAAAGCCGGTGCAGCCGTCGATGCTGGCGGCCTCGATCAAATCCTTGGGCACGCTCATAAAGCCCGCCACATAAATAATCATCATGTACCCTGAATATTGCCAAACCGTGACGATTACCATGGCCCAAAACGCCTTTGCAGGATCGGACAGCCACGATTCAGCAAACAAAGACCAGCCCAACGTTTTGCCAATCGAAACAAACGCCCGCTGAAACACAAAGTTCCAGATAAAGCCTAAAATAATGCCGCCGATCAGGTTGGGGGTAAAAAAGGCGGAACGGAAAAAATTCTGACCCTTGATGCCGCTGGTCAGCAGATAGGCCAGAAGAAAGGCCACCAGGTTAATGAGCAGTACGGAAAACAGCACATATTTTACCGTTAGCCAAAGAGAGTTCCAGAACCCCACGTCGGTAAAGGCTTTCACAAAATTATCGAAAAACACAAATTCATGGGCGGCGGAAACGCCATCCCAGTTGGTAAAGGTTAGATACAACCCGTAAAAAAACGGAATCAAAACCACCGCGATAAACACAGCAAGCGCCGGGGCGCCAAACAGCAGGAAAAACTTGACTTTTGCCGCCTTGGTTCGCTCATACATTGCGTGACCCCCTTTTCATTTTATCATGTTTGGCCCGCCGTTTTAGCTGCGGCGGCCGCTGGGTAAAAAGCCCCTTCGGTTTTCCTATTCCTGGTTCTTCCAATAATTCTCAATGGCAGCCGCAAGGCCGGCACGGTCAAGCCTTCCCGCCAGGTACCGCTGCATGGCCTCGCCCAGCACCGACCAATGATCCGCGGGAACAATGGGATCCTTATTGGTTTTGCCCGCATTCACGTAATCCTGGATCGCCTTACTCAAAGGATCGGCGGGCTGGAGCGAAATATTGGAGAAGGCAGGCACTAAGCTAAGAGAATCCACCATGGCTTTCTGGCCGTCTGCGTCGTATACAAACCAATTGAGAAAATCCTTGGCCGCCTGCTGCTGTTCGGGGGTGGCTTTCACCCGATCAATCATGATCTGCTTGGAGGCGGCGCCCAGTAAGATGGAATTGGCAAAATCGCCGGTATCGTCGTTTAGAGGAACGGGCATTAGCCCAAATTCGGTGTTCTCCTGAACAAAATCCTCCAGATTCGTCCAGGCCCAATTGCCGTTGAACCAAAAAGCAACGTCTCCGTCGGCCAAGTTGACGGGATCCATCGCATATTCGCTGGCCAGGGGATCAGATTTGTTAATGTTGTTGTTTTTTAATAGATCAAACACATCCATGAGTTCCTGGAACCGCTTGTCGCTGGCTACCTGAATCTCGCCATTTTTCAATTTTTCAATATAGGCGGTTACGTCCTCCAGATTTTCTGATTGGGCCTGATACAGCATTCCCAAATAATGCGCACCCAAAGACCAATCCTCGTTGGTAATGACGCAAGGAGTCAGCCCTTTATCTGAAAGCTGTTGGAACAATGCCTTCAGCTTGGTCAGGGTATTGATGGAAGCGGGATCAAAGGCTCTGCCCAATGCCTTTTCGACGGCTGTTTTATTGTAAATCAGCCCCTTGCCTTCCACCCCCATGGGGAAGGAATAAACCTTTCCGTTAATGGTATAGATCTGATTGCCTGCGTCGGCAACCCATTTCTCTTCCGACAAATCCAGTGCCTTCTCTTTATATAAGGTCACTATATCGGTGGCGTCCAGCATGGCCATTGTGGGCGGCGTACCGGAATTATACATGGCGGAAATCCTTTCAAAGGGGGAGGTTCCCGTCGCCGCGGCGATTACCTCGACCCTCACGCCAGTTTTCTCCTCGTAACTCTTCGCGACCTGCTCCAGCGCGGACTGGATCTCACCCTTGGAGTTTAAGAAGGTGATGGACGTTTTATTTGCATCCGCGCCGTCATTACAGCCGGTGAACAAAACCGTGATAATCGCTGCGGCCAGCAATGCGCAGAAGGCTCTTTTCAAGTGTTTCATAGCGTTTCATCCTTGTCTTTTTCTCTTATTATTTTCTAAGCATCGGTAAAAAGCGGTCGCCGGGTTCACCAAACCACTGTTTCGTTTGGTTTATTCAAACAACAAGTCTTAGTAAACTACAGTCTCTTTCCCATTGTGCCGCTGTGTCACTGTGAATTGATGATCGGATAAGTCGGCTGAAAGCTCAGCCATCCAGTCTCCCGCCTCCCGGGTGACGATAAGGCGGGTTCCCTCCAGCGCGGTTTGGCACGTTCCGCCGAAAGCGGGGCACGCGTTGCGGAACCGCATAAGCCGCAGCAAATCCTGCACCACCGGGCGCTGCACTTCCCTGGCCACCTCTTCCTTGGAATAGGAATGTCGGTTAATATCCCTTCCCTGTTTGGTAGCCTCCATGAGAGCAATGTCGTTCCTTCCCGCAAGCGCCCCCACGTAATACACCTGCGGAATACCGGGGGCGAAAAGCTGGATCGCCCGCGCCAGCAGGTACGCCTGATCGTTATTCCCCAACGCGGAATAATAGGTGCAGTTGATCTGGTAAACGTCCAAATTGTTATAGGCCTCGGTATTATAAATCCGCTTGACATTGGCGCCTTTTGTAAACAACAGCTCCTTGGTTTCTTCCATTTCTTCCGGTCGCAGCAGATCCGCCGCATCCACCACGCCAATGCCATCATGGGTATCCAGGGTGGTAAACTGCTTACGGGGGCAAATATCCAACCAATGCTTCAGCCGTTCTCCCTTGCCAGTATAGAGCGCGTGCAGAACCAGCATGGGAAGGGCGAAGTCGTAGACCCAGTATCCCTGACCGGCCAGCTTTATCTGCATGGAATAATGCTCGTGGATTTCTGGCAGAATCTCCACGCCCAGCGGCTGGACAATTTGCTTCGTTTCCTTTAAAAGCGTCCAAATCTCCGGTTCCACAAAAAAGCAGCTGGTATCCGGTTTTTTCACCGCGTAGGCAAACGCATCCAGCCGGATGACCGAAGCGCCCATTTGACACATGTGTTCCAAAGTCCGCCGGATAAATTCTTTAACCGCCGGCTTTTCCACGTTCAGATCAATCTGCTCTTCGGAAAAGGTACACCAGACCGTTTCCATCGTTCCATCGGCAAAGTGCACGTCGATGGACGGAGTACGAGGTCTGCGCTTATAAATTTGATCCACCTGCTCCTTGGTTGGCGCGCCGTTTTCCCAAAAATCCTTATAGTGTATAAAAAAATCGTAGTAGGGCGATTGATCCTTGTTCCTCTGGAAATCCTGAAAGTAAGGGGAGCTTCGTGAAATGTGGTTGATCATAAAATCAAACATCAGATAATACCGCTTGCTCAGCCGCTGAATATCCGAGAATTTCCCCAACGCGGGATCTACCTGATCATAGCGTATAGGAGCAAAGCCCCGATCGGCCGACGATGGAAAAAACGGCAGGATATGCACGCCGCCCACCGCGCCGGTAAAGTACTCGTTGAGCACGTCCTCCAATTCCCGTATATTTTTACCCATACTGTCCCCATAGGTGATCAGCATAATTTGATTAGGAATCGCCAACGTCAACCCTCCCTGCCGGATCCTAGTTTTGTATCAAACTGATTTTAATTCCCAAAAATAAACGAATTAATCTATGTCTATAGCATAAATTGGGGTTCCTTTTTATGTAGGATACCTTGCAAGAGAATTATGATATTTATTTTACCGATGAAACCCCCAACTGCGTGTAATTCTTGTTTTAGATTGCCCCGCTCTGCACGCACTCATGCAGCTAACAGGTTCTTTTTTTGCACAAATCTCGCAAGCGATAAGAATGGGGATCCGGTGCAGCTGCGCCAATAGCGCTGACCGTCTGCTTTTTTGATCTCCCGATCAATCATTAGCCAATATCTGGTTTTGTAAAACGGCCAAGATCGCGCCCCAAGGACGCCAAAGACGCCTGGAGTCACGCGAAAAGCAGCGTCAATCGAAATTGGCGCTGCTTTAGCCGCAGCTTTTGGGAATAAAACTTTACAACCATTTTTATTTTTGGTATAATACTGTGTATATAATGAAGGCAAAAGAAAAAATGCCGATTTCATTGAATCATCGCAGGCGAAATTGGCTGCCGGCGCTTTCTTTATATGGTTTTCCCCTTAGGGCGCAAAACCGGAAAGGTTGGAAATTAAAATGAAGGTTACGCTGATCACCCACACGCCGAATCCGGAAAAAGCCGTGGCTGCCGCCGCGAAGCTTTGTTATTCACCGGCGGAAATCGAAACAATTATGGATGGATTAACGCCGGAGAAAACTGCGTCCTTCGTGGACATGCTTTCTGAAATTGGGCATGAAAGCCCCATTGAGCATGCTTCCTTTACCTTTGGGATTGAGGGGGTATCCCGCTCACTGTTGGCGCAGATCACCCGACACCGGATGGCTTCCTTTTCCGTGCAGAGCCAGAGGTATGTGGCGGAAATGGACTTTCAGTTTGTCACGCCGCCGGAGATCGAGGCGGTGCCCGAGGCAAAAGAAATTTTTCTTCACTCCATGGGGCAAGCCCGCCGCAGCTACGAAAAGCTGACGGAGCTTTTAAAAGCAAAGCATCAAAAGGATTATTTGAAGCAGGGGATGGATGAGAAAAAGGCCGCCCGCAGCGCAGAAAAAAAAGCGATTGAAGACGCGCGCTTTGTCCTTCCCAACGCATGCGATACCAAAATGATTCTCACCATGAACGCCCGCAGCCTTCACAATTTTTTTGCCCATCGATGCTGCAACCGCGCCCAGTGGGAAATCAGGGCCCTGGCTGATGAAATGCTTCGGCTGGTATCCAGCGTCGCGCCCAATCTGTTTCGCCATGCGGGGCCTGCCTGTCTGCGAGGGAAATGCCCCGAGGGAAAAATGAGCTGTGGACAGATGGAGGAGGTGCGCCGCCGGTTTGCGGCGATGAAGGGCATAAACGGCTGACGATGGATCTGCTGCGTTTGGTTTTTGGGTGCAGCTTCTTTGCTGAAACGCCCGGATTTTTGATTTTTGATCGGTTACGAAAGGTGTGATCGCTTGAAATGAAAGGCAGGCTCATCGTTCTGGAGGGATTGGATGGAAGCGGGAAGTCCACGCAGTTTCAGAAGCTTTGGAAATCGCTGGAGCAGCAGGGCGTTCCCGTTCGGGCTATATCCTTTCCTGACTATAATGAACCGTCCTCGGCGTTGGTTCGGGGATATTTGGCGGGGGAATTTGGCGGCAAGGCAGATGCAGTCAATCCATACGCTGCTTCCAGCTTTTATGCCTGCGACCGCTTTGCCAGCTACCAAAAGCACTGGAAGCCCGATTATGAGGCGGGAAAAGTGATTGTTGCCGCCCGGTACACCACATCCAACCCCATTTACCAGATGGTCAAGCTGCCAAGGGAAGAATGGGATGGATATTTAAGCTGGCTGATTGATTATGAATATGAAAAGCTGGCACTGCCCCGTCCGGATCTGACGATTTTTCTCGACATGCCCTTGGAGGTTTCCAAACAGCTGCTAGAGGGCCGCTATCACGGCGACCAAAGCCGCAAGGACATTCACGAACGGGACGAAGCGTACTTGTCCCGGTGCAGAAAGGCCGCCCTGCATACGGCAGAGCGTTGGAGCTGGAGCCGCGTTTGCTGCGCGCGGAACGGCGCGCCCCGGGGAATTGAAGAAATTGCCGCGGATGTATTGGCACTGACAGAGCAATGCCTGAACCACAAGGAGATGGATTTCAAATGATCAATCTATTTTTAGCAGATGGATTTGAAGAAATTGAAGCGCTGGCGGTGGTGGATATTCTGCGCCGGGCGGAGCTGCCGGTAACTACCGTGGGAGTGGGTGCGATTCAAATATCCGGCGCCCATCATATTCCGGTGGCGGCGGATATCCTTGATGTTGCAGCCAACCAAAGCAATCTAACCGGCGTGATTCTTCCCGGCGGCGGGCAGGGAACTATCCGGCTGGAAAAATCCCCGGTGGTTCAGTCCTTTATTGACCGGGCTGCGCGGGAGGGAAAAACCATCGGGGCAATCTGTGCCGCGCCTTCGATTCTAGGGCACAAGGGCCTTTTGAGAGGAAAGAAAGCGGTGTGTTATCCCGGCTTTGAAAAGGAATTGGAGGGTGCGGATATTGTCGATGCTCCTGTGGCGGAGGACGGGAATATTATTACCTCCAAAGGGGCGGGAACAGCCATTTTATTTGCACTTGCGCTGGTAAAAAGATTTGCGGGAGCAGCGGCGGCAGACCGCGTCCGGGCGGCGATCCAATGGCCCCTATAAACGACATTCGCGGCTATAAAGCAGAGCTGCGGGAATATTATAAAGCCAAGCGGCGGGAAATGGAGCCCGCTTTGAAAGACGCGTTGGACCAGCAAATCCTGGAGCGCGTTCTGCGGTTGTATCAATATCGAAGCTGTAAGCAGCTGCTCACCTATGTGTCCACCTCCATCGAGGTAAACACCCGGGCGCTCATCATCCGGGCGCTACAGGACGGAAAGCGGGTAGCGGTGCCTCGCTGCGTTCCCGGAACCAGGGAAATGGAATTTTACTATATTGCCTCCTTATCCGAGCTGTCTCCCGGCAGCTTTGCAGTGGATGAGCCGAATCCAAAAAAGGCTCGAAAGGTTACGGACTTTTCCGGCGCCCTTTGCATTGTACCCGCATTGTGCTTTGACAACCGGGGGTATCGCCTTGGATACGGAAAGGGATACTACGACCGATTTTTAAGCGGGTTTGAGGGTCCCACTGCTGGATTATGCTATAGCTCCGGCATTCGCCGCCATTTATTTTACGGCCGGTTTGACCGGCGGGTAGATGTGATTGTGACCGAACGATATATCAAACGGGTTCGGCCCTAGCGGGCAGGACTGTTAAGGGAGGAGTCAGCCCGATGAACGATGAGAAAAACACGCCTTTGGAAAGCGGACAGCCTGCCGGGCAGCCGGAACCAAACGATGAAATGCCGGCGGTGGAAAATCTGAAAGCGCCGTCTGAAGCGGAGCAGAACGGCATAAAGCTGGCAGCGGATTTCCGGATGGAGGGAATGAAGGATCCGTCTCTTCCCGGCGGGCTCCGGGAAGAGGCTGCGGATACCACGCCCGCGCCAACACAGGCAGAAATTGAGGCGGCGCTGAAGGCGCGCAAATCAGGAAGCCGAAAAAGGAAAAAGAAAAAAAAATCCGGGTGCTTGGTCTCTGCCATATGGGTGGGGGTTATTGGTATCATTTCCATTGCTCTTGCGGTCTGTATTATTTTTACCTTTTCAGAAATCCTCGGCATCAGCAAGGACGAAGAGGTCATGGTGACCATTGACCAGGGCGATTCGGTGGACGTGATTGCCCAAAAACTCAAGGATGCAAACGCCATAAACTACCCCATTATTTTCCGCCTTTACTCCAAACTGAAGGGAGCGGATGATAAGTTTCAATACGGAACCTATCTCTTTAACAGCAATATTGGAGTGGATGGAATCATCGAAGAACTCCAGCAGCCCGGCGAAAACCAAGAAAATGTGGTCTCTTTGCGTATCCCGGAGGGAGCGACGGCTGATGAGATCATGGAGTTGCTGGAGGAGCAGGGCGTAACCACCAAGGGAAAATTCCGAACCGCCATGAAGAAAAAAGCGTTTGATTCCTATGCTTTTTCGTCCTCTATCCCAGAGGGGAAGGTTTACTATAAATTTGAAGGATACTTATTTCCCGACACCTATCAGTTTATCAAGGACGCTTCTGACCGGTCGGGCGAAAGGGCGCTTGAGATCATCCTGGACAATATGGACAAAAAACTGCCGGACAGTTATTATGACCGCGCAGAAGACTTGGGCTATACCATGCATGAAATCATGACGCTGGCTTCTATTGTGGAGGCCGAGGCCAGCGGCTTTGAGAAGGAAATGCCCAATGTCGCGGCCGTGTTTTTCAACCGACTGAACTGGGAGGACCAGCCAAACCTGCTAGGCTCTACACCCACCGCCAGCTATCCCTACGGCAATGGAAAATATGATACCAACAAAAATCCCGGCCTACCGCCGGGGCCTATTTGCAGCCCCTCTCTGTCCGCTATTCGGGCGGTGCTGTATCCCACTGAAGAGTTTCAGTATGATTATTTTGTAACGGATAAAAACATGGAATTTTATTATACTAAGACCCTGCAAGAACATAACGCAACCATAGCTCGGCTGAAAAAGGAAGGCATGTGGGACGGCTGATGGCGGATATGAAACCCCAAACACTGGAGGTGCTCTCCCCCGCAGGCGATCCGGTCCGCTTGCGGGCGGCGGTGGACTTTGGCGCCCACGCGGTCTATTTAGCGGGAAAAAGCTTTGGGATGCGCGCTTCGCCTCTAAACTTTTCCATGGAAGAACTGGCCCAAGGCGTTTGCTACGCTCATGCTAGGGGCGTTCGGGTGTATTTGACGGTCAACACGCTCCCGCATAACCGGGAGGCCGACGTACTGCCGGAATTTCTGCAAAACGCCGCTGCTGCCGGAGTGGACGCCATGATCGTCACCGATCTGGGCGCGATGGCGCTGATCCGCCGTTTACTGCCTCAAATGGAACTGCATGTCTCCGTGCAGGCCGGCGTGACCAATTACCTTACCGCCCGCGCTTTTTACGAGTTGGGAGCCAAGCGGGTGGTGCTGGCACGGGAGTTATCCTTAAAAGAAATTGCGGAAATTGCTGAGAAAACGCCGCCGGGGCTGGAACTGGAGGCATTTGTCCACGGCGCGGTGTGCATGTCCTATTCCGGCCGGTGCCTTTTGTCCGACTATCTGACGGGACGGGATCCCAATCGGGGCGAGTGCGCCCAGCCCTGCCGTTGGAAATATGCGCTGATGGAGGAATCCCGGCCGGGCGAATATCTGCCCATCTTAGAAGATGAGGATGGATCGTATATTCTCAACGCAGAGGATTTGAATATGCTCCCCCATATTCCCGCTCTTTATGAGGCCGGCGTTTCCTCTTTAAAGATTGAAGGGCGGGCCAAGACGGAATACTATACGGCTGTGACCGCCAATGCGTATCGGGCGGCAGTGGACAGTTTTTTGAAGCATCCGTCTGGTTGGTCGCCGGAGGCATATCTGCTGGAGGAGCTTTGTAAAGTTTCCCATCGTCCTTACGGTACGGGATTTTATTTCGGGAAGGCCCGGCAGGACACAAAAAGGGGAGGATATATCCGGGAGTATGAGGTGGCTGCTCTAGCGGTGAAATATGATGCAACGCGTGGATTGCTGACAGTATCCCAGCGAAACAAATTTTTGCCGGGCGCTGTCTTTGACGTGCTTGAACCCGGGGTGCAAAGGCCGTGGACCTTTACCGCCGGCGATTTGTACGATGACAAGATGCAGTTGATTCAATCCGCCCCCCATCCCGGCATGAGCGTTCAGATGTATGCGCCGCCGGTGCAGCCGGGCGCATTTCTGCGCCAAAAACGAAACGGATAATCAGCCGGCGGTTGCCGGTTGGTTTTTCTGGCAGAAGAATTAGCAGGGCGCCCCCCGAGACCTAAGTTCTGCATCACAGCGGAGCAGCTGCGTTTGGGTTCATATGCAAGGAAATTGGCAATGGAATTCACGCTGAACAAGCATATCAAAGAAAATGATGCGCTGAGGAAGAGCTTTTTTGATTTGGCCGTTAAAACGTTTGATCTATGCTTTGTGGATTGGTATCAAAATGGTTTTTGGACTGATCAATATATTCCCTATGCGCTGGTCGATCAAAACCGGGTAATTGCAAACGCTTCTGTGAATATAATGCGCACTATTTGGCAGACAAAGCCAAGGCGGTATATTCAGATCGGAACCGTTATGACGGACGCTGCCTACCGCAAAAGAGGGCTTTCGCGCCGTTTAATTACGGAAATCCTATCCGACTGGAAAGACCAAAGCGACGGGATTTATTTATTTGCCAATGAAACTGTGTTGGATTTTTATCCTAAATTTGGGTTTCAAAAAGCAATTGAGTACCAATATGCCATTCCTGTTACCGCTGGAAAGGGCGATTTTAGAAAATTGAATATGGAGCAGGAAAGCAACAGGGCATTGCTGCTTCAATGCTATGAAAAATCAAATCCGTTTTCCCGGCTTCCCATGATTGGGAATGAAGGGTTGCTGATGTTCTACTGCGCCGGCCTTATGAAAAACCACGTATATTATTCCGAGAAGCATGACACTGTCTGCATTGCCGGGCACAATAACGGTACTTTACAATGTTTTGATATTTTCGGAAGCCCAAAGGCGTCTTTGGAAACGATATTGTCTGAAATTTCGCCTTCTAGTACCAGGCAAGCGGTTTTGGGCTTTACGCCCAACAGCACAAAGCACGGTAGCTGCTCCAAAATCGAGGGGGAAGATACCCTGTTTGTCTGGAAGGAAAAGGAAAATATTTTTGTAAACCAAAAAATGATGTTTCCTCTGCTTTCCCACGCGTAAATACCGAAAATAAGCAATTGCGCGCAGAACAAAACAGCCGTCCGCCTGAAGCTATTTTTGAATAAAACAAGCGCCCGGATGCATTCCAGACGCTTGTTTTTTCTTTATATTGAGCCTTGCCCGCAAAGGAAGCTTGCAAAAATGACCATCCCTTGCTAAAAGCCCATTAAAAAAGAGCTTCATTCCGCAGCCGCAGTCCCTTAGGATATTTATTTTTGCATACGCCGCCGGAGACCTTTCCAAAGCCCAGGGCAACTCCTTCTATGCTGATGCAGGTGTATCCCCTGCAATCGTCCGCACTGATTTCCTCTCCCCGCAAATAGGCTGCCGTTCGAGGATCCCCGGCAGACAAATTCAGGTTGGAACGGCACTGATTGGGGCGTGCGGCGGAAAACAGATGATGCGCAGGCTCTATCCTGCCTTTGATCCATTTGCCAGCCTGAACGCCCGCCCGCAGCATTCGAAGGCCCCGCGTTTCCGGCAGCTTCTCCGGCATCAGCAAAATCGAATCCCCTGCCTGCTGCAAAATTCCGTATTCCTCTGTAAAATGCTCTTTCAAAAATTTTATGGCAGCTTCAGGCGGAGCGGTGTAACCATACTGTTTCCCCGTGTACTCGCCCCTTCCGGTTTTTATAAACCGGGCGGCAAAATGCCCCTCTCCCCCATCCATCGGGAGAATCCGCCGGGCCATGCCAATTTCCGCACAGCCGGGCGCTAGCCGCCGATAGGCCGGACGGCCAAAAACAGGTCCGATTTCAGCCAGCTTACATTCCGGATGAGATCGAAGAAACGCTTCTACCACACCTTCGTTTTCTTCCCCCGATAAAGTGCAGGTGGAATACAGCAGAACACCGCCCTCCCGCAGGGCTTTCACGGCGCTGTCCAAAATCAAAAGCTGCCGCCGGGCGCAGGCGGCCCGGTTTTCCGCCCTCCATTCCCGGACAGCCGATGCCTCTCTTCGAAGCATCCCCTCCCCGGAGCAGGGCGCGTCTACCAGCACCTTGTCGAAATATCCGGATAAAGCGGAACAAAGCTTGTCCGGGCGCTCACAGGACACCACTCCGGCCCGCACGCCCATCCGCTCAAAATTGGAAAGCAGCGTCTGCGCCCGGCTGGGCACAATTTCGTTGGCCCAGATAAGGCCCGTGTGCAAAAGCTCGCCAGCAATTTGGGTGGCTTTTCCACCAGGCGCGGCGCATAAGTCCAAAATCCTGTCGCCCGGTTGAACTTCCAGTGCCGTCGCTGCGGACATGGCAGACGGCTCCTGCAAATAAAAAGCGCCCGCGTGGTGCAACGGATGGTTTCCTACTCCCGTCAATCCTGTATGTATGTAATATCCTTGTCTAGAGAACGGGGACGGCTGAAGCGAATAGGGAAGCTTTTCCAATACCGTCCTTTCGGCTTTTAAAGGATTGAGCCGCAGTCCGCGAAACGGTTGCTCGTTTAAAGCGGTAGCGTACGGCTTATAGTCCTCCCCCAACGTTTTTTCCATCAAGGTATAAAATTCTTCCGGCATTTTCATAAACGTGATTATCCCGCCTAACTAATTGCTTTAAAGCCTTCTCCCAGCACCTCGCCCGCTTCCAGCACGACAATAAACGCGCTGGAATCGATGGAACGGATCAGCTGATAAGCCTTACTAACCTCGTGGCTGCGCAAGGTGCACATCAGCATTTTCTTTGGCGCTTCGGTATATCCGCCGCTGGCCTCCAAAACGGTTACGCCCCGCCGGAGCTTATTCATCAGCTGCTCAGAAATCTCTTGGTGCCGGCCCGAAATCACCATTAAGGTTTTAGCTGCGTCAGCGCCATATACCAGCTTGTCGATAATCATAGAGCTTGCGAACATTGTGACCATTGCGTACAGCGCGCTGTCCACGTTGCGAAACACAAGCCCTGAGGCAGTCACAATGAGCGCGTCGATCACCAAAATAATCCGGCCCATGGAAATGTGCTTCCACTTGGAATTGATCAGTTTCGCAATAATATCTGTACCGCCCGTCGTGCCGCCCCGTAAAAACACTAGCCCCAGCCCTAACCCGGAAAACACGCCTCCGTATAGAGCCGCTAAAATTTTTTCCCCGCCGTATACCGGGAGCCAAAGCCGCGTCACATCAATCAACACGGAGGTCAGCAGCGTTGTAATAATGGTTTTTATCAAAAACTTATGGCCAATTTTTTTGCTGCCCAGAAAAAACAACGGGATATTAATGACCAGCACCATGGCGCCGATCGGCCAACCGGTAAAATGGTTCACCATAGTGGCGACGCCGGTTAAACCTCCAGGGGCAATTGCATTATAAGCGGTGAAAATATTGACCGAGATCGCATAGCACAGAGAGCCTATCGTAATCAACAGCGCGTCGGTCAAAAAAATTCGCCAATGGATCTTTCGCTTTGCCACCTGCTTCACACTCATACCCCCGTCCCAACTGCGGTTCCAGCCGTATATGTATTTAGTATGCCGCATTTTCGCAGATCATGCGGAATAATTCCCGCATCCGTTCTGCCTGCCCGCATAGGTAAAGATATCCAAACAATGCTTCCAGTCCCGTCGCCGCATGGTATTCCCCCACGGAAACCGATTTTGGCACTGTTCCCACATGGGCGTTCCGGCCACGCTTTAAAATACTTTTTTCCTTTTCGGTTAAACGTTCTTCCAAAAACGCCGCGGCCCCCGCCTGCGCCCGGGCGTTCACCTGCTTCACCGACAAACGGTGAAGTTCCCCGGCGGGACGGTTGGTTTGTGCCAATCGCTCCCGCACCAGAAGACTGTATACCCCATCCCCAACAAAGGCAAGGGTTAGGGGACTCAGCTCATTGGGATTCTGCGGCATATCTTTTCCTCCTTAATTGACAAAGTCGAATTCCATATCGTAAATTGAAACGGTATCTCCCTCCTGGCAGCCTTGTTCTCTCAGCCCGTCAATGATGCCAGATTTTTGGAGCACTCGCTGGAAATACTGCAAGGATTCGTAATCATTCGGATCAATGGTTTCCATGACCTTCAGCAGCCACGGCGCATCCACCATATAAATTCCATCCTGTTTCGTGACCGTAAACCGCCGGGTATTCTGCTGAATCAGCTCTTCCACCGGAACCGGCTCCGGCTCATACCGCTCAATGGGGGGCAGGGTTTGAAGCCTGGCAGCCACGGCGTTGACCAGTTCCTTCGTTCCTTCGGCAATCGCAGCCATCGTGGGGAAAAAGCGCAGGCCCTTGGATTCCACATATTCGCGGAACCGCGCAATTTGCTCTTCGCTCGCCATATCGCATTTATTCCCCGCCACAATCTGCGGACGCTTGGACAGCCCCGGATGAAAGGTTTCCAGTTCGCGATTGATGGTTTCAAAGTCCTCTACCGGATCCCGGCCTTCACTGCCGGACACATCCACCACATGCAGCAGCAGCCGGCAGCGATCCACATGGCGCAGAAAATCGTGGCCCAGGCCTACGCCCTCTCCCGCGCCTTCAATCAGGCCGGGAATGTCCGCCATCACGAAGGACGAGCCCTCCCCCATGCGCACTACCCCCAATACCGGGCTGAGCGTGGTAAAATGATAATTGGCAATTTTGGGCTTAGCCTCGCTGACAACGGAGATCAGCGTGGATTTTCCCACATTGGGATAACCAATGAGGCCTACATCTGCCAGCAGCTTCAGCTCCATTTGCAGTTCTAGTTCCTCCCCCGGTGCGCCGCTTTTAGCAAAACGAGGGCATTGGCGGGTGGCGGTGGCAAAATGGGCATTGCCCCAACCGCCCCGCCCCCCTTTGGCGGCGATAAACGGCGCGTCGTCCGACAAATCTGCGATTAGTCGTCCGGTATTCGCAGCCTTCAGCAGTGTTCCCCGGGGAACGCGGATCTCCAGGGCAGGAGCGCTTTTCCCTGTAGACCGTGCTGCCCCGCCCTTCGCGCCAGACTGGGCAATATATTTCCGTTTATACCGGAAATCAGCCAAGGTGGATAAATTATCATCCACCAAAAAAACAATGTCTCCTCCGCGGCCGCCATCTCCTCCGTCGGGGCCCCCGGCAGCCACGTACTTTTCCCGATGAAAGGAAACAGCGCCGTTTCCCCCATCCCCCGACCGAATCAGAATTTTTGCTGTATCTACAAACATATTATCCCTTCCTTTCGGAATAAAAAACTCCCATTGGCGTTTGTCTGGTAAATTCCGTATCCGTTTCCCACTGGCACGCAAGCCCAAAATCTCCTTTACTCATTACAGGAAAGGCGCCCGCAACAGCTATTAAAACGGCATTCTTTAATAGCCCCTCTGTATTATTTCCCATTTTTCCCGCCGGCATATCCCACCAAAGAGAAAATGCCCGGAGCGCCGTTCACGCCCGGGCATTGGATTCGAAATTACTGTTCCACCGCGAAAACCGAAACTTTTTTACGGTCGCGGCCATACCGCTGGAATTTTACCTTGCCGTCAATTAGAGCAAACAAGGTGTCGTCAGAGCCAATCCCCACGTTTTCACCGGGATGAAAATGCGTGCCCCGTTGCCGAACCAATATATTGCCCGCCAAAACGAACTGACCGTCGGTCCGTTTCACACCCAGGCGCTTCGCTTCAGAATCGCGGCCGTTCTTCGTAGACCCAACGCCTTTTTTATGTGCAAACAACTGAATGTTGACCTTTAACATTGCAATTCCTCCAAACTTGATGATGGCTGTTCAGCCGTTTCTATTTTCATTCTCACGCGGCCGGGGTACTGCCGGATCAGTTCTCTGATATGAAACGCGAAACCCTCCAGTACCGCCTGTCCCCGTTCCGCCGGTTCCGATATCCGGACTTCCATAAACCCGTCCTCTACCTCCGTGTGTAAAGGCAAATGCAGAATTTCGCTCAGCGTGTTGGCAGCCATATACGCCGCGCTGGACACCGCCGCACAGCACAGGCAGCCCTCCTGATCCTCTGCACCGGCCGTGGAGTGGCCTATGATCCGGTACCCGACCAGCGCCTTCCCCTGCCGGAACAATACGACCGTCGTCACTGGAATTATTCGGCCTGGTCCGCCTGCACGGACGGTGCGGCCTTAGCACGGGAAGCAGTCGCCTTAATATCGGTCACCTGCACCTTCGTGTACGGCTGGCGATGGCCCATTTTCCGCTTTTCATTCTTTTTGGGCTTATAGGTCATAACCGTAATTTTCTTTGCCTTGCCGTTTTTGATCACTTTGGCGGTAACCGTCGCGCCCTTCACAAAGGGAGCGCCAACCTTGAAGGTTTTTCCGGTGTTGACTGCCAAAACCTGGTCAAAGGTAACCGTGTCTTCCGGCTGCACATCCAGCTTTTCAATGTAAAGAACTGAGTCCTTTTCCACCTTATACTGCTTTCCGCCGGTTTGGATAACTGCGTACATCATGATTCCTGCCTTTTATCTTCAGACTCGCTATCGTAGGCGGAGCCAACGCTCACTTCACAAAGCCCAAAATACGCGGCTTGAATAGTTTACCATATTCCGCTGCTATTGTCAACCGCTATTTTTGGAATAATCAGGGAAAACAATTCGTACTGACTGCAAAACCCGGCGGGCTGTTTTGCCCGCCGGGTTTTGCATATGAATAAGTAAAAGCGTATGTTTTATTTTCTGGCGGCCATTGGCATTTCGCCCGCCCTGTTACAATTTTAAAAGCTACTTGATCAGTTCGCCTTGGGTACCGCCCAGCACAGCGTTGCCCTCATCCGTATCCAAATGCATGGCTAGGGAAAACCTCGGGCTGACGCGAACCACCGTGTCCCCATAAATCGTCGACCGCTCGGGGGAATCAATTTTTACGCTGACCACCTCCTTATCGGCAACGCCGAATGCCGCCGCGTCTTCAGGTGTCATATGAATATGCCGTTTGGCGACGATCACGCCTTTATCAATTTCCACTTCTCCAGCCGGACCAATTATTTTGCATCCAGGGGTTCCTTCAATGTCTCCCGATTCGCGAATGGGGGCGGAAATGCCCACGGCACGGCAATCGGTGATCGCCAGTTCCACCT
The DNA here is from genome assembly GCA_944383495.1 of uncultured Clostridia bacterium. Lineage (GTDB taxonomy): Bacteria > Bacillota > Clostridia > Oscillospirales > Acutalibacteraceae > CALWPT01. The sequence goes on from CALWPT010000005.1 coordinate 71,311, forward strand.
GCGTGGCGGAACGGACGGGGCCCAGAATACTCAGGCCCTTCAGTTGCCCTTTAGGTCCTTCGATTATGACTCTCTCTTCACAGGCGAATTGCCCCGGCTGGGACAGGCTTTTGCGGGGTGTTAGCTCATACCCCTTTCCAAATAATTTTTCCAAATCCTCCTGACTGACATGCACATGCTTCACGGAGGTTTCCACTAATATTTTTTCCATTATGCTTCCCGTACCTTTCCGGCCTTTTGGCCATATGCTCCACAACCGTTTCCCATTTTATGAAGCTGTGGTTATTATTGTAATGCAAACCTCATAATTTTGCAAGGGAAAATCATAAGAACAACCCGGAAAACCCACACTGGAAGATGTTGTTCTTGCGTTGGAGGGCAATTTGTAGTATAATAAGCCATACGGTGGGAGACTCCGCCTTTCGCCGTTTGCATTACCAAGTCTTCAGCGCCTTATAACCAGAACAAAGCGTTCCAGCATATCAGGGCCGTGCATCATTTTTCCATTCAGGGTGAGCGTTCATGGAAGCCTATCTTGATTTTAGCGCGACTACTCCTGTTTGCCAGCAGGCAGCAGACGCGATTTTAGAGCAATGCCGCCGGTTTGGCAATCCCTCCTCCCTCCATCAGAAGGGACTAGAGGCCGAAATAACGCTTCAGGAATGCCGTGCTGCCGTGGCAAAACGCATTGGATGCGCCCCGGAAGAGGTCGTTTTTACTTCCGGCGGTACGGAAGGGAACAATCTGGCGATTTTTGGTGCTGCGGCCGCCAACCGCCGCAAAGGAAACCGTATTGTCACCACTGCTGTTGAGCATGCTTCGGTTTTGGAGCCTTGCAAGGAACTGGAACGGCAGGGCTTTGACGTTGTGTTTTTAAAGCCTGGACGGGATGGCTGTGTTCCGCCTGAGGCTTTTTTGCAGGCGGTTGACAGTACCACTATTTTGGTCAGCGTCATGGCGTGCAACAATGAAACCGGGGCGCTTCAGCCAGTGGAAGCCGCGGCAAAGGCCATTAAATGCGCTGGTGCGCCGGCGCTGCTCCACTGCGACGGGGTGCAGTCTTTCTGCAAGCTTCCCTTTTATCCACTGGAAAACGGCGTGGATCTTTTCACAGTCAGCTCTCATAAGATTTACGGGCCTAAGGGCGCCGGCGCGTTGATGGTTCGCAAGGGAGTCCGAATTATACCCCGGTGCTTCGGAGGCCCGCAGGAAAAAGGCCTTCGCCCGGGGACGGAGAATATGCCCGGTATAGCGGGGTTTGCAGCTGCGGCGAAGGCCATGCCCGGGGAAACAGAACAGCTGTCCAAGATAGAATCGTTGCGGGCGCATCTTTTATGGTTACTGGAAAACCTGCCCGGCGTAGAAATTAACGCTGCATCGGGCAGCCCTTATATCACTAATATTTCCATTCCCGGTGTGCCCGCGGAGGTCATGCTGCATTTTCTGGAGGAGCGGGGCGTCTTCGTGTCCACCGGCAGCGCCTGCAAAAAGGGCGCTGCCAGCCATGTGCTCTCCGCTATGGGACTGCCGAAGGCGCGGGTCGACGGGGCGCTGCGCGTCAGCCTTGGGTATACCTCCGCTAAAAGCGACGTGGAAGCCCTGACAGCAGGGTTGAAGGAAGGCCTTTCCGTTCTATGCCGGAAACGGCGGTAACCGGAAATGGGAAAAGAAAAGGAATTTTGCGCATGAAAGAAATCATCCTGGTCAAAAACGGCGAGCTGGCCCTTAAGGGCCTCAACCGAAGCAGCTTTGAAAGCGCGCTGATGCGCCAGATCCGCCGTTCCTTGCAGCCGGCGGGCCGCTTTAAAATCCGGTGCGCCCAGTCCACGATTTATGTGGAGCCGGAGCAGGGCGCGAATCTGGGCGCCGCCGCGGAGCGGATGGGAAAAATTTTTGGCATCGCGGGGTATTCCAGAGCAGCGGTTTTTGAAAAGGATTTGGAGAATATTTTACAAAACGCGCCGGATTACCTGGCGGAGCAATTGCAGAATGTTAAAACCTTTAAGGTGGAGGCGAAACGGGCGGATAAAAAATTTCCGTATCAATCCCCGCAAATTTGCGCTGCGCTGGGCGAACGGCTGCTGGAGCGTTTTCCCCATTTAAAGGTGGATGTGAACCATCCGGACTTGGTGGTAATGGCGGAAATTCGGGACTTTGGAGCATATGTGCATGGCCGCCAGCTACCCGGCGCGGGGGGAATGCCGGTGGGAACGGGTGGAAAAGCCGCCGTTCTGATTTCGGGCGGGATTGACAGCCCTGTCGCCGCCTATATGATGGCCAAGCGGGGCATGCGCCTAACGGGGATCCACTTTGCAAGCCCGCCTTATACCAGCCAGCGGGCGGAGTTGAAGGTACGCCAGCTGCTGGAAAAGGTGGCGGAGTACGCCGGCCCGATGCGCATGATCGTCGTGCCCTTCACAGAGATCCAGGAACAGATTGAGGCCAACTGCCCGGATGAATTTTTCACCCTGATTATGCGCCGGTACATGATGCGAATTTCCTGCCGGTTGTCAGAACGCTGGAGCTGTGCGGCTTTGGTAACGGGAGAAAGCATTGGCCAGGTTGCCAGCCAGACCCTTCCCGCCCTTGTCTGCACAGACGCGGTGTGCGACCGTCCGGTGTTCCGGCCTCTGATCGGCATGGACAAGGAAGAAATTGTCGCGATTGCCAGAAAAATCGGGACCTTTGATTTATCCATTTTACCCTATGAGGATTGCTGCACGGTTTTCACGCCAAGGCATCCCAAGCTGAATCCCAAGCTAGCCGCGCTGGAGCACGCGGAGGCAAAGCTGGACGAAACCGTACTGATCGAGAGGGCGGTAGAGCAAATCCGTATCATCGACATCGGAAAGGACGAAGGCAATGAACTGTGAAATTATCTGTGTGGGCACGGAACTGGTTTTGGGCGATATTGTCAACACCGACGCCCAGTACCTTTCCCGCCAGCTTGCGGCGCTGGGGATCAACGTTTTTTTCCAAACCAGCGTCGGCGATAATCCGACTCGGCTGCGGGAAGTGCTTTCCCAGGCGGTCGATCGGAGCGATGTGATCATTTTTACCGGAGGCCTGGGCCCCACGGAAGATGACCTGACGAAAAAAACCATCTGCTCTGCCATTGGGTATGAGCTGAAGCTTCATCAGCCTTCAGCGGACGCAATAAGGGAATTTTACCGTCGGTCAGGCAAGCCGATGCCGGAAAACAACCTGCAGCAGGCTATGTTTCCGGCCGACGCGGTGATTTTTCCCAACCGGTACGGTACTGCGCCCGGCTGCGCCCTTTCGAAAAACGGGCAACACATTATTATGCTTCCCGGCCCGCCCCGGGAGCTGCAGCCCATGTTTGAGGAAAGCGTTGCGCCCTATTTAATGAAATACAGCGACGGCGTGATTTTTTCCATGGTGGTCAATATTTACGGCATGGGAGAATCTGCGGTGGCCGAAAAGCTCGCCGATCTGATGCGGCAGGCTAATCCTACCGTGGCGCCCTACGCCAAGGACGGAGAGGTGCAGCTACGAGTCACCGCCAAAGCCGCTGATCAAGAGCAGGCCCGGAGCATGTGTCTGCCGGTGGTGCAGGAAATTCGCGCGCGCCTCGGCACATGTGTTTACGCTGTTGACAAGGAAAACTTACAACAGGTGGTTGTGGCGCTGCTTCGGGAACAGGGCAAGAAGGTTGCCACGGCGGAAAGCTGCACGGCGGGCCTTCTATCCAAACGGATCACGGATGTTCCCGGCTCCTCCTCTGTGTTTGAAATGGGAGTTTCGGCCTATTCCAACGATGTAAAAGAGGATCTTTTGGGTATCGAATCCACGATTATTGAACAATATGGGGCCGTATCCCCTCAAACTGCGGCGGAAATGGCCCGCGCAGTACGCAAGCTATCCAAAGCCGACATTGGCATGGGTATAACCGGGATTGCCGGCCCTGGCAACGACGGTACGGATAAGCCCGTGGGCCTTGTATATATCGCTTTAAGCGACGGTGCGGATACATATGTGATCCAGTCGCCGCAGCCCTTCAGCGGCGCTGACCGGGATTACATCCGGTATATTGCTTCTTCTGCGGCTTTGAATTTGATCCGGCTGTATTTAACCGAGAAAAAGCCGTTGGATCCTGCTATCTTGCCCGGCTATGTGGAAATGAACCAGTCATCGCCAAACCCTTCTGGTGCAGCGGCAGCGGGACTTAGCGCGGCGTTGACCGGCCGCGACATAAGCTCGTCTTCCCTACGCAACGGCGCTTTCCGCTGGGATGGCACGGTGTCCAAGCTACAGCCCGAGGAGGAAGTAAGAGACGCGGAAGAACTTTTGCGCGATGGCCATGAAGCCCAACTTGGTGATGAGTTAGCCTCCACTAGGATCATAGACTTTTCTTCCCCTTCACAAGAGGACGGGGTGGAACTTATGTCCGTGCGTTTAGGAGAGGCAGCCCTGTCTTCCGGGACAGCGGCCGCGCAGGATATTTCCAGCAAGAAAAAGGAATCTCTTCCCAAGCGGATGCTGCATTATTTTTTCCCTGTGAAGGGCGATTCCGGATTCGAAATCACGCGAAAAATCATCCTTCTTGCCGCAATTGTGGCCCTAATTGTGGCCGGCGTTATTCTGGGCAAATACTTCTTGGATACTTTTTCGGCCGACCGGCAATACAAACAGCTTGCTTCTGGGTATCATGAAGGCAGCGAGAGTATTGTCCGTCCTTACAGCAGCCCCATCCCCAACCCGAAATTCGATGAACTGTATGCCCAAAACAGCGACTTAATCGGCTGGCTGACTGTCCCCGGCACCAAAACCGATAATCCTGTGGTGCAGGGCGATGACGACGATTATTATCTCAACCATTTATTCGATCAGTCGCAGAATCGGTACGGAACGATTTTCCTTGACGCTTCCGCCAGCATTGAATACGGCAATCAAACCCAAAACCTGGTTTTGTATGGGCATAACATGCGAGACGGAACCATGATGGGCAGATTGACCCAATATAAAAATTTGGATTTTTATAAGGAAAATCCCACCCTGACCTTTGACACCTTGTATAACGACGGGGATTGGAAGATATTTGCGGCCTTTATTACCAATTCCCGTAAGCAAGAGGACGATGGGGTGGTGTTTTACTACCGCCGTAGTTCGTTTGACAGCGACGAGGATTTTATGGGCTGGATCGAGCAGTGTAAGATACGTTCCATTATTGATATGCCGGTAGACGTGCAGCCCGGGGATGAAATCGTGACCTTATCCACATGTGCTTATGATTTTGACGAAGCCCGGTTCGTGGTCATGGCCCGCAAGGTGCGATATGATGAAAGCGAAAGCGCAACGGTGGATGTGACCAAGGCAAAGCTAAATCCAAACCCAGTGTATCCGCAGGCGTGGTATGAAAATCACAAGGGGGCGAAACCGGATCTGGGCGTTCTCAATCCCAAATATTACGAACCAGGCTCAGATGTTTTGGAATATACCCAGCCGACCACGACGCTCCCCACAACGTCTCCCAAGACGACGGAGCCGGGATCGGCGACTGCGCCTTCTACGACCACTGCAACACAGGCGGCCACGAGGGCCCCCTCTTCACCCCCCACTACTACCAAGCCTACCCAGCCAACTACTACCCGGCCCACAACCCCGTCTACAACGGCTCCAAAGCCAACGGAGCCTCCAACAACAAGGCCACCCAGCCCAACAACGGCAACGACAGTCCCGCAGTCAACGAAGCCTCCAACGGCGCAGCCAACAGATCCCCCAAGCGAGGCGCCAGCAGCAAATGCAACCCAGGCGCAGGAATAATCCTGCGCCTTTGGGCGTTTTACAGCATGAGGTTTTCCGTGTTTTCCGGAAAGGATGGTTCTTTTGCAATTTGAAGTCGTTTACATAGGAAAAGAGAATCAGTACCAGGCAGAGCGTTTGTTCGCTGAATGTATCGCCGAGGAAACGGTCGGACAAGCTCCCCCGATTTATGACGGTTTAGCTTGCAACCTTGCTATGCTGCTGGAGGAGATTGCGGGCCGTGGGAATCAGACGGTGCTGATCGGCAGCTTTGAATCGGGAGAAAACGGCTTGGCGTCCATTGTATCCGGCGTATTGGGCGTCGGCACTCAAACCGGTGCTGAAGGCGACTTAGCCGTCAGCCTGCCGGAAGGCGCCGAACTGGTGGCCGATGGCACGGGCGCGCTGGTTGCCGCGCATTATGCTTACAAGGGCCGAGAACTTTTGCTTTTATGGGACGGCAAATGGTCTAGGCAATCCATCGGCGGCCTGCTGCATTGGGAAGTCGGCGGCGATGCTCCTCTTTCAGGCGGCGGCGCGGCGGTTTTGCTAAAGGATACGCCAAAGGCAGAAATTGCAGCGAAGCCTGAGACGCTTGCAGCGCAGGAAACCGCTGAGGAAGAGCCAGAAGTCTTTTTCGTGAAAAAGCGATCCCGAAGAGGACTGTGGGCTGCTGTGACTGCGGTCGCGGTTTGCTTAGCGCTGATTGGCGGATATTTCGGCGTGACCCGGCTGGCAGCCGGGCCAATAGCTGATTCAGTCTACGCAAAAGCGCGGACCCTATATAACGATGACGCAGGCTCTGCATTGGTTCTCAGCACGGGCGTTCCCCGGGCGTTTGACCTTTTATACCGACAAAACGAGGATATTGCCGGATGGTTAACAGTGCCAGACACCAATATTGATTATCCCGTCATGTACCGGGAGTCGGATCCGGATTTTTACGCCGACCATTTGTACACCGGCGGCGGTAGCCGGTACGGCACGCCTTATATTTTGAGCGGATACAAACCGGGAGACTACAATTTTAATATTGTGATTCGAGGCAACCAGACGGGAGACGGGCGCATGTTCTCCCATCTGGAAAAATATTCGGATCTGTCCTTTTATCAGGCGGTTCCCGTGATTACCATGAACACGCTTTATGGCGATGCAAGGTGGAAGGTGTTTGCAGTTTGTGTGATTCCCGAGGGCCAGGAAGACGGATTCAACGGAGAGCAAACCTTCTTTTTTAACGATGAAGCGTTTGCAGTCCATTTAGCCCAGCTAACCGCCCGCTCCTTAATTGAGACTCATGTGGATGTCAATGTAAATGATGAACTGCTTACCTTGACCGCTCCATATTCTGGACAGGAGGGCTTGCGTTTTGCTGTTGTGGCCCGAAAGGTTCGGATTGGAGAAGCGGCCGTGTCGGAAACACAAGCTGCCGCGTATCGGGAGAATCCGCTTTACCCTAACGCATGGTACGAAAAAAACGGCGGTACAGCCCCGGATTTCACTTTATCCCCCTCCACAACGCAATCTTTTTTGACTGAGGAGTGGAACAGCCTGGAAGCTCAGCTTCCCGTCAACGAAACGAAGGATTTGCCAGGGCAGACCGGCGAGCAAACAACCGCCCAAGCAACCACGACTACCACTGGATCCAGCACAGCGCCGCAGCCAGCGGCTACCGCCGCTTCCGCGACACAAGCCCAAGCTACCGCAGCAAAGCCCACGCAAAAGCCCGCTGCCCAGCCCACAACACAAAAGCCGACCGCAGCAAAGCCAACGGAACAGCCAGCCGGAAGCGGCGGAGTATTGACGGTGAAAAACCAATCCACCGGCCAGGTAATCAAAGGGAATGCGGCGGATCTGGTAGCACAGATCATTGAAGCAGAAATGGGATCTTCCTTTCCACTAGAAGCGCTGAAGGCTCAGGCGGTGGCTGCCTATACGTATTTGCTGTATCAGGGCGCGGATGAAGGAAAAGCCGTTTCGGCGCCTATGCGGACCGCGGGAGCGCGGGCCATTCAAGCGACCAACGCTGTAATTGGAAAAACAATACGGTATAACGGCGCTTTATGCAACGCCGTTTATAGCGCCATGACAGCGGGAAAAAGCGCAAATGCCCAAGATGTCTGGGGCGGTTATGTACCATACCTTACTTCGGTGGATTCCAGCGTGGATAAAAACGCGCCTTCTTTCATAACCACCCGCACCTATTCGGCGGCCGAACTTCAAAGGCTGGTCAAGAGCTGTTATGGCGTGGATCTGAGCGGCGTGACAGATAAAACAAAGTGGTTCCAAACAACCTATGACGGAACGGGCTTGTATGTTTCCAAAGTCAATCTGGGCGGTAAAAAAACCGTGACTGGCATTGGTCTCCGATATGATATGCTCAACGCCTCCAATGTGGGGGACAGGTCTTTGCGCTCTCACGCTTATACCATTCAATACAATAGCGCTAAGGATCAGTTTACCTTTACCGTCAGAGGCTATGGACACGGTGTGGGGCTCAGTCAGCGGGGCGCCAGCGCATATGCCGACAAGGGTTGGGATTATGTGCAGATTCTGGAGCATTACTACAAAGGAGCTAAGGTGCAGTAGAACTGGGGTAACCCGTACCAAGCGGTGCGCGCCCTTTCATTACAGCCCGTCTGGCTTTGGCGCTGTGTGATCAATCGGCAGCCGGACAAAATAATGCTGCATGTCAAGGAGTGTTTAGCCGAAAGACCATGTTTTCACCTAATCATTTGTTGCTGCTCGGGAACGAAGAGTAGAAGCCTTTTGGCAACGCAAAAAGGAGTGGGGATATTTATGTGCAATGTGGATCAATTGCGGGAAAAGCTGCTAAATGGAGCGTACTCTCCCGTTTTTGAAAAATTATATGGCCGGGAAGCCGCGCGGATGCCCGCAAGATATGCTGAAGCGACAGCGGCTTTTGGAGAATTATTTGGCAAAAGCCGGGAGGTTCGCCTGTTTTCTGCGCCGGGACGTACGGAGATTGGCGGAAACCATACCGATCATCAGCGGGGCTGCGTGCTGGCTGCCGGCGTTAATCTAGATGTCATCGCTGTGGCCAGCCCCAACGCTGACAATGTGATCCGCCTGAAATCCAAAGGATATGACATGGACACAGTTCAGCTGGACGTGCTCCCTCCCCGGCAGGGAGAAGAAGGCACCAGCGCAGCGCTGATCCGCGGCGTTTGCGCCGGGTTTCATAGCCGGGGACTTCGCTTCGGCGGATTTGACGCGTATACCACCTCTGATGTGCTAAAGGGCTCGGGGTTATCCTCCTCGGCGGCGTTTGAGGTACTGGTGGCTACCATTCTCAGCTATTTGTATAATGACGGAAGCATTGGCCCTGTCCCTTGTGCGCAGGTATCCCAGTATGCGGAAAATGTATACTTCGGAAAGCCCAGCGGACTAATGGATCAGATGGCCAGCGCGGTAGGCGGATTTGTTGGTATTGATTTCAAGGATTTGGAGAACCCGGTGATAGAAAAGGTGGACTTTGATTTTTCCGCAGCGGAACACACGCTGTGTATCGTGGATACCGGCGGCAGCCACGCGGATCTGACGCATGAGTACGCCGCCATCCCCGCTGATATGAAAACCGTTGCCGCTTATTTTGGAAAACAGGTGTTACGGGAGGTAGAGGAAACGTCTTTTTGGAGCAGTATTCCCCAGATTCGGGAGGCCTGCGGCGACCGGGCCTGCCTGCGGGCCATGCATTTTTTTGAGGATAACCGCAGGGCCATCTTGGAAAAAAAGGCGCTGCAGAAGGGAGATTTTGCCGGCTTTTTGAATATTGTCAACGATTCGGGCCGCTCCTCCCTCATGAAACTGCAAAACATTTTTGCGGCAAGCGATCCCCAGGAACAGAGCGTGACCGTCGCTTTGGCCATGGCCTCCCGCTTATTGCAAGGGCGGGGCGCCTGCCGGGTTCACGGCGGCGGTTTCGCCGGAACGATTCAAGCCTTTGTACCCAACGATATACTGGAATCATTCCGAGACGGCATAGAGGCGGTCACTGGTAAAAATACCTGCTATATGCTGTCCATTCGTTCGCTGGGCGGCGTGGAGATCTAATGCAAGAATTTTCGTTTTTATGAGCATTCGTATTTGTGTTTATTCCCAATTTTTGTTAGAAAGGCAAGATGATTTCATGGCTGAGCTTCGATGGCATCCCCTGACCCGTGACTGGGTCATGATTGCATCCCACCGGCAGAACCGGCCCCAGATGCCCAAGGACTGGTGCCCCTTCTGCCCGGGCTCCGGCAAGGTGCCCGAACACTTTGACGTGTACGCCTACGATAATGATTTTCCGGCCTTGTCGCCGACCCCCCCTGTGCCGGATGCTGTGGCCAATGATTTTTTCAAAACACAGCCCGCCTATGGCAAGTGTGAAGTGATCCTTTATTCTCCTGAGCACACTGTGACTTTGCCTGCGCTGTCCCAGGCTCATTTGGAAAAGCTGGTGGATCTCTGGTGTCAGCGGTTTGACGCGCTTACAAAAGATGAAAAAATCAAATACATTTTTATTTTTGAAAACCGGGGCGCAGTGGTCGGCGTCACCATGCCCCATCCCCACGGACAGATCTACGGGTATCCTTTTGTCCCCAAAAAGCTTCAGTTGGAACTAGAAAGCGCAAAAGATTATAAGGAACAGACCGGCGAGTGCCTGTTCTGTAGAATGCGGGACGAGGAATTGGCCGATGGGCGCCGGATCATTTTTGAAAACGAGCATTTCACTGTGTTTCTTCCTTTTTTCACTGAGTATCCTTATGGAATGTATATCCTGTCCAAGCGGCATGTAGCAACCATTGCCCAGCTGACAAAAGAGGAAAAGTCCAGCTTAGCCAATGCGGTCAAGGAAACGGCAGGAACGCTGGATAGCTTGTTTGACTATCCCTTTCCCTATATGATGTGTATGCACAACGCCCCTGTTAACGGGGACGACGCCAGCGCATATTACCATTTTCATATTGAGTTTTTTCCGCCCATGCGCTCAGCGGATAAGCAGAAATTCAACGCCAGCAGCGAAACCGGCGCCTGGGCCCATTGCAATCCCACAGCCCCCGAGGAAAAAGCCCAGGAGCTGCGGGCAGCGCATGCCAAATTTCTGCAAAATCAAAAGGACTGATGTAAACGCGCCGCAGTCAAGACCGCTCCTCAAAGGGTGAAAACGCGGTCTGTTACTACATCAAAAAAGAACCCCTTGGAACAGCACGTCCCAGAGGGTTCTTTTTTACTTTGCAACATTTTGAATTTTAGCGGCTTTTACGGTATTTTTCATCAAAACCGCCCGGGTCATGGGCCCAACGCCCCCAGGAACCGGCGTGATCAAGGAAGCCTTGGGCTCCACCGCTTCAAAATCCACATCGCCGCAAAGCTTTCCGGCCTCGTTGCGGTTCATGCCCACATCAATAACCACGGCGTCCTCCTTAACCATATCGGCGGTGACAAATTTCGCTTTGCCCACGGCAGCCACCAAAATGTCCGCCTGCCGGCAGATTTCTGCCAGTTCCTTCGTCCTCGAATGGCAAATGGTAACGGTTCCGTTATCGTGGAGCAACAGCATGGCCATGGGCTTGCCGACAATATTGGAACGGCCGATCACCACACACCGCTTTCCTTCAGCAGACACCCCGTATTGCCTTAAAAGCTCCATAACGCCCGCTGGCGTGCAGGGAAGAAAATCATATGCTCCAATCATGATTTTGCCCACATTGGCGGGATGAAAGGCGTCTACATCCTTCAACGGCGATATGGCGTTAATGACCTCCGCCTCGTTTAAATGCTTTGGCAAAGGGAGCTGGCACAAAATCCCGTTGACATCCGGCCGTTCGTTCAGCTCCCGCACCAGCTTCAGCAGTTCTTCCTGGGTGGTTTGCTCCGAAAGGCGGTATTCCAAGGATTTAATGCCAATTTCCTCACAGTCCTTGCGCTTATTGCGGACATACACCTGGGAAGCGGGATCGTCTCCCACCAAAATCACGGCAAGCGTCGTTTGGATCCCTTGCCTTTTCAAGGCCTCCACATCGGCGGCCGCTTCTTTTTTTACCTTCGCCGCAACCATTTTTCCGTCAATCAGCTTGCCCATCGCCCTGTTCCTCCTTTGATTCCGCCGTTTCTACAGCCTCCGGATCTGCCTCGGGCGCTTCTGTTTCCACGTCCTGCTGAGATTCCTCGTCCTGCGCTGCTTCTTCCAGAACGGCTTCGCTTTCCTCCAGCACCTCGGCCACCGGCTCGCCGGTTTCCGCATCCAAAAAAACAGGAGTATACGCCGGCTCGTCCTGCTGATTTTTCACGCGCCGCAGAAGCACAATATATAAAATCACGCCCGCTGCCACCATCAGTGCTGAAAGAACCTGGGAAACCCGGATATTGCTGGAGCCCAGCATGAGGGAATCGGTTCGCAGTCCCTCAATAAAGAACCGGCCAAAGCCATACCAAATCAAATATGTTACCGCCATCTGGCCCTTAAATTTTCTATGTTTGGACAGAATATGCAGCACTATAAAGCCCGCAATACACCACAACGATTCATACAAAAAGCAAGGGTGTACAAGATCCGTGCTTCCGGTGTCATAAAGAATCTGATCGCCGGTCATGCCAAACCAACTGCTGCCCGTGGGGCCGCCGTAAGCCTCCTGGTTGACAAAATTGCCCCAGCGTCCCACAGCCTGGCCGATCAAAAATCCCATAGCCGCCAAATCCAGCATGGAAACAAAGTTCACCTTGCGGATCTTGCACATAATGGCCCCGCCCGCAATCGCACCAATAATGCCGCCATAAATTGCCAGACCGCCCCGGCGGATATTGAAAATATCCCAAAAACCATCAAACACACCGGGATTAAAAATAAAGTAATATAACCTAGCGCCCACAATGGCAAGCGGCAGCGCCAACAGCAGGATGTCAATGATTTTATCCGGGTCTACCCCGAAATCCTTGGCCCGTCGAAAAGCGTACAGCACCGCTAGAGCAAATCCAATGGCGATTAGAATACCGTACCAGTAAATATTGATCCCGCCGCCAATGGGAATGGTAAAATGATCTTGAATCGGCAGCTTCCATCCAAAAAGCTGAACATAGCTGTCCATTCTCATGCCTCCTTATTGTCTTTTTCGGCCGACAGGGGCCTATCCGTTGCTTTTATGTAACGGCGCCGCGGCGCCGAAAAGCGCAATTTACCCGTTGGGTAGAACCATGGAGAGCGCAGAATCCTCCGGCCGCAGCGCCGAACGCAGATGATCCATGACATCCGCTGCGGTGACATGGCGATAAGCCTCCAAACCGGCAAAGGGATCCTCCCGCAAAAACGCCGCGTTTACCAGAAGGCCGGCGGTGGACTCCACCGTGTTGAACTTCATGATCTGACGGCCGTAAAGCTTGCGGCGGGCCGCTTCCAACAGTCCTTCGTCAATCCCGTTTTTGCGCGCCCGCTCCAGTTCCCGGTTCATCGCCTCGTACACCCGGTCGGGATCCCTGCTTTCTCCTTCAAAAATACACGCTGCATATCCGTTTCCAAAAAAATACTCAGAACCGAACTGATCGTTGATCAGGCCCGCGTCAAACATCTCCTTGTAAAAGGGCGAGAAATTGCCGAACAGCGCTTCCAACGCCAATTCCGTTACCACGCGCCTTTTAACGGAAGGGTACGCCGATTCACAGGCTTCTTTATATCCAATGGTGAAAAGCGGCATCGCCACCGCCAGCTTCTGCTCGCACCGGCTTTGCGCCACACCGCGCGGTTCCTTTGGAAAGGTGCGGCTGATCTCCACCGGTTTCACAGGCTTGAGCCATTTATCGCATAGCTCCAGCACCCGGGCGGCCTCCACGTTGCCCGCCACGCACAAAAACATATTGGCGGGATTGTAAAAAGTATGATAACAGCGGTAAAGCAGATCTTTATCAATTTTGGCGATGGATTCCACGGTTCCGGCAATGTCCACCTTTACGCTATGCTCATGGTATAGGCAGCCCAGGAGGTTGAACAGCACACGCCAGGTAGGAGAGTCGTCATACATGCGGATTTCCTGCCCGATAATTCCCTGTTCCTTTTCCACCGTTTCCTTGGTAAAATAGGGGCTTTGAACAAAATCCATTAAAATTCCCAGGTTTTCCTCAAATTGATCCGAACAGGAAAACAGGTAGCAGGTGCGGTCGAAGGACGTATAGGCATTGGCATAGGCGCCTGTTTTGGCGTACCGCGTAAAGGCGTCCCCGTCCTCGCTTTCAAACAGCTTGTGCTCCAGAAAATGGGCGATTCCCGCGGGCACATGGACGAAATCCGCGTCCTCTCCCGTTTTGAAGCAAACGTCGATGGATCCATAGCGGGTACCGAACAGCGCATAGCTGGATGCGTAATCCCGTTTTTCGCAGATATAAATATCCAGCCCGCTTTCATGCCGGGCCTTCACATATTTTTCCCCGATGGCTTTGTTTTCGATGATTTGATTTTGCAAGGCGATCCTCTTTTCTCCGCCGCGGTATTCGGCGTTTTCCTCCCCACGGCGGCCGCGAAGGAAAACACGCGCCGGTTATTCCTTGTTTTTGCCCAGGAAATAAACCGTGTCCAATTGCAACGCATTGGCCGCGGTTACCACCTGGTCTTTGGTCACCGAAGCAATCAGCCGCCCATACTCCTCAGGGGTGACTGTTTCGTTGAAAATCCGGTCGGTAAACCACTGATCCAGGGCGGAGGGCGAATCGTACACGCCTTTGGCCGCATCCATCATGGAGAGCTTGGAATAGTGCAGCAGTTCTTCGGAAAACGCACCCTTACGCATAGACTCTGCCTGTTCCAAAATCGCATCGTAGGCCTTTTGACGGTTTTCCTCCTCAATGCCGCTGTCTATCAGCAACAGCCCCTTATGGCGATTGAAGTGGGCGGCGCAGTAATAACAAAGGCTGCGTTTTTCCCGCACGTTTTCAAAGCATAAAGAATAGGGGCCTCCTCCCAGCATGTCAGCCATCATGCGGACAGCGATCACTGCCCGGTCGTTTCCCATCGCGCCTGTGCGGAATCCCAGCACCAGCTTGCCCTGGGTGACCCCCATGGTTTCCTCCACCATCCGGGGCTCTTTCGGTGCCTTTCCTCCCAGGAGGGCCGGCATCTTTGCAGGAGCCCGTTGGATTTGGGCAAACGCCTCGGAAAACGGACGGAAAATCCCAGAAGTGTCCTTCTGACCGGTCACGCTGATATTTACAAAAGCCTCCCGCAGCACACGCTTCCAGGCGCCGGCCATGTCCTGCGCCGTCAACGCCCTTACTTCCTCAACCGTACCGTACCTTGGCAGGCCGAAGGGCTCGTCCGCACACATTTCTTCTGTCAGCCGGTTGATGGCGTAGACCCGCTTTTCATTCAATTCCCCTTCGATCCGCTGAACCATTCGTTCTTTTTCGCTTTCCAGGTCCTTTTCGCAAAACAATCCGTTTTCTACCGGCGGGTCAAACAGCAGGTCCCGCAAAAGGGCGGCGCATTCCGTTAAAATTTGCGTCCCATCCGATGCGAATGAATCGTTTAAACCGGCGATCAACAGGCTCAACACCTGCCTGTCCCCCATTTTATCCACGTCGGCATACAACGTTGCGCCGTACAGTTCGGCCAAACGGCGGTTCAAAGCCGAATAATCGGGGTAACGGCGGCAGGCGCGGGTAAGCAAAAAGGGCAGCAGCGCGTTTTGCGCCGCTGTTGCCTTTTGCAAAGGAAGGAATAAGCTGATATGAATCCGGGTCGTTTTAAACCGGCTGCTGGGAATCCCAAAGCCCTGCATTCCGTCTCCCAGCCTGGTCACAGTGATACTCTCGGACATGTCAACACCCTTTTCTTTTTAATGCATTCTTTTTGATGAAACAATTTTTTTAAATTATACCACAATCTTCCACCACTTGGTAGACCCAAAAACAATTTTTTTCCAGGCGCTCGCCTTTCGGCATTCTTCGGCAAACCGGCCTTTAAAACGTCACCACGGCCTGGTGCGCCTGTCCGTCCAGCGGGATCAGGGTTGCAGGCCGGCCGTCCACCGTCAGGCATGGCTGCCCTGTTTGCTTAACCAGAATCTCAAGGGAGGTGTTTCGCAGTTCCATAGAAAGACGGCATTCCATCCAATCATCCGGCAGATTGGGAGAAAAAATCAGTCCCCCGTTTCGAAGCTGCAGGCCCAGCAGTCCGGTGAGCACCGTTTGGTAATACCAGCCCGCGGCGCCGGTGTACAGGCTCCAGCCGCCGCGCCCCTCTGAACCGGGGGCGGCGTAAATATCCGCCGCAATAAAATAGGGCTCCAGGCCGTACCGCTCTGCCAGCTGCGGATCGGTGCTCCGCACAGCGGGCGACAGCATCCGCAGCAATGCGTACCCTTCCGCTTTTCTGCCGCTGCGGAACATGGCCAGCGCCAGCCACACCGCCGCGTGGGTATATTGCCCGCCGTTTTCCCGAACGCCGGGGGGATACGCCGCAATGTAGCCCGGGTCGCTTTTCCCGTGAAAAGCCGGTGTAAACAGCCGTGCCATTTTATATTTTCGGTCAATCAGACGCTCTGCAGCGTGATCCAGGGCCGAATGCACCCGCTTGGCGTTTTCCATGCCGCTGAGCTGCGCAAACGCCTGAGGAAGCAGATCCATTTCGCATTCGCCGCTTCCCGGCACGCCCAGGGGCGTGCCGTCGTCCCAAAAAGCCCGGACATAATATCCATTTTGGTAAGCGGCCTGATCCACGGCCGCCTTCATTTGAGCCGCTCTATCCAAATACTCCCGCGCCAGCCCCGTTTCGCCACGGTTGACCGCTACGGCGGCGAGCCGCTCCAGAGCTATGACAAAAAATTGGGCCAGCCAAACGCTTTCTCCCTCTCCGCCATGACCGATCCTGGAAAAACCGTCGTTCCAATCGCCGTTTCCGATCAAGGGCAGTCCGTGCCGGCCAAATCCAACGCTGGATACCGCCCGAACACAATGATCAAACAAACTGGCGGTTTCCTCGCTGACGCCCGGGGTAAAATACCGCTCTTGTTCCCCCGGCTTTAAAGGCTCTCCGGTGATAAAGGGAACCTGCTCATCAAAAATGCCTGTATCGCCTGTGACCAACGCATACGCGCAAGCCGCATAAACCAGCCAGAGCTTATCGTCAGAACAGCGGGTGCGAACGCCGCAGTCGCCGCCTTCCAGCTCATGCCACCAATGCAGCACATCCCCTTCGGGGAACTGGTGGGCCGCGGCCTTGATCAGCAGCGCGCGGGTCAAGGCAGGGTTCCAATACATGGCCGCTAAGGAATCCTGCAGCTGATCCCGGAACCCGAAGGCGCCGCCGCACTGCCAAAATCCGGTGCGCCCCCGGATCCGCCCGTTTTCCACCTGATGCGGCAGCCAGGTATTGAACATATGATTCAGCAGCCGGTCGGGCGTTTGAATGCGGATTCCGCTTCCCGACGCCGCTGGCAGCGCCTCCCGCGGTTGATCGGGGACAAAGGAAAGGGTAAACTCCACGCATCCCTTTTCTCCCATTCGGGGCGTTTTGCTAACGGTCACTGCCCCGCAGGGATCCCACAGGGGCAAAAGGCTCCTCTCATGCCACCGGCCGCCGAAAAAGGCGTTTCGGTCGCAGATATATCCCAGCTCCCCGCCCTTGGCAGAAATCCGCAGCTCTCCGGTTAGGGCGGTATTATAAGGATTGCGGAGAGCCAGCGTCTCATGATCCCATGCTCCTGTAATAAATCGGGCGGTATCCCGGTTCACACCCAGCACTGTTTCGGTGTAAAAAGCAAAGGTCAGCGGAACTGCTTGACTGGACGTATAAGCAATCTCCAGCTTTTTCTTGCCCTCCTGCGCGGTGACGCAGCAGCGGTATTCCACCGGCCCCGCGATTCCTTCATACAGCGCAAAATCAGGGGAAAAGGTAACCTTTGCTCCGGCACACAGATCATAGACCGCGCCATCCACCCGCAAAAGCAGAAGCTCGCCCCTATTATCGGTGCGGCTGTCATTGTACCAGGGGGTCAGCTTATTTTCCCGCGCGTTGCCATACCAGGTAAAGCCGGGGGATTGGTCGGACAACAGCGTGCCCAGTTCCCCGCTTTGCAGAAGGTTGCACCAAGGCAGCGCCGGCTTGCGGTTTAAAACGAACCCGCCGGAAATGAACACGCCCCCTTCCACCTTCTCTCCGGCTTCCTGCGCGGGTTTGGGCTGCACAGGACGAATGGAAACAGGAAAAAAGTCCGGAGCGGGATGCCGGATGCTGGTCACGCTGTCCGGCACCAAATAGGCGCTGGCGGCGGTCAGCAGCTGGATTTCTTCTGGGGTAAAGCGCATCTGGTCCACCAGATGGATTCCGCCCTTCTGTCCGATCAGCATCGCGCTTCCCACCTGTTCCGCATATTCTAAGATTCCCTCGCTCATGGGCCTGGAATATTCGCCGCCTTGAGAATAAAGCGCCGCCAGGTCAAAGCGAAGGCCCGCGCTGCGCAATTGCTTCTGCATGCGTAGATAAGGCTCGGCCCGGCTGATATCGGCGGCATTTTTCAGGTGGATGAGAACAACCGGAAGATCCCCTGAGATTCCCATCTTCCACAGCGCTCCCACTCCCAGCCGGTTTTCCCGAACGGCGGCCAGCCAGCGCCGGCTGCGCCGCACAGGATAATACAGCGCAGGCAGGATCTCTGCCGCAAGGCGGCTTTCCAAGCCGCTGTCAAACAGCGGCGCGGAAGCCGCTTCCTTGGCGCTCTGCCAATTCCGGCATTCCGCTAACCGCGCTCCCGCCTCCTCTTTGGTGGACGCCGCGCAAAGAAGCACAGAAAAGCCTTTCGACGATCGAGGCGGGATCTCCAGCGTTACCTCTATGGCAGCGCATAGGTCCGGCAGACTATTGGCGTTGTTTTCCGAAATCCCCCGGGCTGCGGCGGAAAACAGGGAGGAAACGCCATACGGCCGGGACAACAGCCGTTCCCGGGCGGTTTCATATAAAAATGGTGCGCCGTCGGCAAGCCCCATATACAGATGGGCTTCGCCTTCCCCGTCCCGCGGGCGGCGGGCAATGTGCAGGGCGCGGAGAGCCGGATCATATCGGGAGGACAAAAACAGCTTGGAAAAGGCGGGATGGGCGCTGTCGTCCTGCCATTTGGCAAGGGAGGGTTCGCAGTAACAAAGCACCCGCACCTTCCTCTTTTGCCCCGATGTGTTTTTGATCACAATTTGCCGCTGTTCACAAGCGGAGGTTTTGTGCACTGTTACTCGCATACCAGCATGAATCGGGCCCTTCTCGGCATAAAACGCGGCATACTGCCTGGCAAATTCCGCGGAGTGAGCAGCCTTGTCCCCATAAACCGGCGCACGGGTGATAGAAAACAGGACGTCGTCGGATTTGACCACGGCAAAAAAGCCCAGCGGACGGCGCAGTAAATCCCGGCTCCGCCGGGTGATATCCAGACCCATGGCGGCAGAAAACCCTGTTCCGGAATCGGTGAGATGGGTTGTCCATTCCCCATTGGATAGAATGTGCACCCGCGGGTCCGCAGGATTGATGAGATCCATTTCCTCCACGGAAGAGTAAATTCTGCCTGGCTTTTCCGGCACCTGCTTGTGGACTACATCCTCAAACACAGCCGCTCCAACGGGAATTTTCTCCTCCAGCAGCTCCCGGGCCGCCTCCATTTGCGGATGGCTCATGAACCGCCTTTGCATCACGTTGTCCTGCAATACATTGCAGACCGACAGCAGGCTCATGCCCACATGATGCGCCATATAGCTCCGCACAATGGCATATCCCTTCAGCCCCACCCGGGCTGGCGTAAAGTCCACCGCCTCGTAAAATCCATACCGTCCCGTCATATCCATTTCCTTCAGCCTGTCCAGGTTTTTCAAAGCCGAACGGGGCGCAGCCTGCAAGCACAAAAAGCTGGAATAAGGCGACACCACAAATTCGCTGTTCAGCCGTCGTTTCATCCCCAGCTTGGCAACGCCGTGGGCCTTATACTGATAATTGAACTGGGCGTCGAAGGCGTAAAACCCGCTTTCGGAGCAGCCGAAGGGCTTTCCCAGCCGACGCGCTCGGTTTATCTGGCAGAAAACGCAAAACCGCAGCGCTTCATAGGACAGAGAATTTTCATAAACCGGCAGCAGCAGCGCAGGCATAAAGTACTCGAACATGGTTCCCGTCCAGGATACAGGGCCGGCGTACCCGCCCTCACGGGCTAGGGTGCGGCCTAGGGCGCCGTAATGCTTTTTGGGCACCTGGCCGGTGGCAACGGAAAAATAGCTTGTCATGCGGGATTCGCTCATCAGAAGGTCATAGAAGGATTCGCTCAGCTTCCCTGTTTCAAGGTCGTACCCAATATGGAACAGCTTTCGCTTTACATTATAAAACACCGTCAGATCCGTATGCTCCACCAGCGCTCGGATGCGCCGGCAAAGACCGTCCAGCCGGAAGTCCTGCCCCACATATTCCGAAAGTCCGGCCTGAAGCGCCACAAGGCAGCAGGCAAAATTGCCTGAATCCACAGTAGAGACAAACCGGGGCTTTAAAGGCTCCAGCGTGCGGGTATCATACCAGTTGAGAAGGTTGCCTTTATATTGCTCCAGCTTTTCCACCGTATCCAATGTGGAAGCTACTCGCTGGCAGAGGGTTGCTGTATCAATGAATCCAAGATCCCGGGCGGCCAGCGTGCAGAGCAGCATCAGCCCGATATTAGTAGGTGATGTGCGGTGTGCAACTGCGCGCACGGGGGCCTCCTGTAGGTTGTCTGGCGGCAGAAAATGGTCTCTGGGTCCGGCAAGATCTGCGTAATACCGCCACATGGAGGAAGCGAATGACAACAGAGAATTTCGCTCCGCGTCCGACAAGCGCATGGTTTTGGGCTTGCTTTTCCTGCCTGTCAGCCACATTACAAATGGGCACGCCAATGCAAACAATCCCATCAGCCGGGCAATGGAGCTGTGCTTTAATAGTAAAAGAGCCCCCATAAGGAGAGAAAACCAGCAGGCTGCAAGCAGTTTCCAAAAGCTGTTCTTTTTGCGTTCGCTGTCCGCTGCCGTCACCCATTCCAGCAGATTTTGCTTGGATATTCCCAGCCGCCAAAGGGTGCGAAACACTGCGTCCAGAGTGCGGTAAGCGGTTTGAACCAGCAGCGAAAGGAATAGCAAGGCTTGGGCCAGGGCGGTCAGAGCCGCCGGCATTGCCTTGGAATAATATTTCCGGGAGAAAGCGTTAACGCCGCCGCTGACAAAGGAATAAAAGGCAGAAAACAGGGACGGGCCCGCCGTTCCCAGCATCGCAGCCAGCACCAAATAAGGTGCAGCCTGCAAGGGGAACAGCGCGGCGATGAGACAAAATAAAGAGAACACCGGCGTTAAGGACCGGCGCAGATTGTCCAGCAGCATATGGCGGGACAATCCGCTCAGAGGGTTTTTCCGGCCGCCCGGCGCTGTTTTGAACAGCCAGCCAATGTTTTGCCAATCCCCTCGGATCCAGCGGTGCAGCCGTTCCAAATAAGCGCGCGCACTGGTTGGACAGCCGTCGGTTACCTGCACGTCGGAAACATACCCGCAGCGCAAAAACGCCCCCTCTAAAATATCATGGCTTAAGATCCGCTCCTTTGGCAGGGAATCCAACAGACACTGGCTGAACGCCTCCACATCAATCAGCCCCTTGCCCGCAAAAATTCCCTGGGCAAATAAATCCTGATAGAACTCTCCCGTCCCCGCGTCGTACACGCTGACGCCCCCCGTTCCACAGGTCACGCGGGAAAACGGCGTGGCGGCCGCGGCTTCCAAGTCAGTTTCCACACGAGGTGCAAGAATTCCGTAGCCCTTGACGACACGTCCCTTCCGGCTGTCAAACACCGGACGGTTCATGGGATGCAGCGCAACGGAAACCAAATCCCGAACGGAGCCAAGGAGCGGGCGGGTATCTCCATCCAGCGCCATAATGTATTGAACCGTTGGCAGAAAGCTAAGATCTCCCTCCGCTAAGGCGAATTCCACCGATTCTCCCCGAATGACAGAAATCAGTTGGGTGATGGCGCCCCGCTTGCGCTCCCAACCGGAAAAGGCCTTCTGTGTGGCGACATAAGACCGGTTTCGCACTAAGGCAATGAATTTTTCGCCGTGTTTCAGGTTCAGCGCTCGGATTTCCCGCGCCAGGGCGGACAGGGCAAGCTTATCGTCAGCCGTCTGCGGAGAACGGGCTTCCTTTAAGTCGGCCAGCAGGCAAACACGCACGTTCCCTTTCCCCGCTGTATACAGGATCCGTTCCAGTTCTTTGCAGACTCTCTCCGCTCGGTTGGGCGCGGGAGCCAATGCCGAAACCACGATCAGGGTCGCCCCAGCCTCTGGAATTTCCTCCAGCTTTAACCGGGGGAGAAAATCCGGCGGAACCCACAGCAGCGCAAAAAAATCCAGCAGCGGGCGAAGCAATTCGTACAGCGGCAGGAAAAACAAAAATACACTCCACCAGCTATCCAGCCAAAAAGCCACCGCAACGGACAGCAAGGCAGGCAGCAGAGCCCTAAGCCATAAAAAAGCCTTTCCCCGCGCGGCCCGCGTCTTAGCTTCTCCGTTGGCTTCCAGCAGCCAATATCCCACGTGCCGCTTCCGTGGATCCTCAGCTGTACGGGCGTCGTCCAGAATTTTGTTAGCCAGCTCAGCCTCATCCATTCCGGTTTTTCGCGATAGCTTTCGCAGGCGGCGGCGGTAAAACGCCCTGCTTTCATCGGTCATACGACAGTATACCCCGGCGGGATCCTCCCGCAGAAGCTTCTCCATGGGGGAAAACGCCTCGATCAGGCCTTCGCCGTCAAAAGCAGGCAGTTCCCGCAGACCGCGGACGGCAGCTCCCGTTTTAGCGGCGCTTTCTTCCCTTCCGCCTTCGGCGCACAGGTTTATAAACGCCGCCTTCATGACCAGGCCCGCATATTCCAGCTCACAGGTGGAAAGCGGCGTGCTTAACGCCGCCAGCTGATCTCTCAGGCTATCTTCAAACTTTTCTCCCGACATAGCCGCTTCCCGACACAAAATTGCAATGCGGGCGCGCTTAGGGAACCGGCTTTTTTTCAGCTCCCGCAAGGTGTTTTCGCCGTCCCGCTTCAGCAGATAATAATTATCGCGGATCCATTCGAAGGCGCCCCGTCCATCCTCCTGCACCGCTCTTGCATACAGCCGCCGCAGTTCCTTAAGGCTTTGACCCAGCTGTTGAATTAAATTTTTAGGCTTTTGATACATTTCGTAAACCCTGCCTTTCCAAATTCCGCTTTTCAGGGTAGTCGAGAGCCTTGGCACGCAGTCCGCGCATTTCCGCCCCTATTCCAGACGTCAAATGCTTTCTGCCAAAGCCAGTTCTTATTCCCAAACCACGTTATTTTGGGATATTCTTCATTATTGTAGCCCGCAGCCGTGAAAACATACGCCTTGCAACAAAGAGCGCTATGGCAAAAACCATAAACCTGTTTGGATTATGGAAACTCCTTTTTATTTGAAGTGTCAAAAAAATGAAGAAAGCGTTAAATAATTGACAAAGTCCTTGATAAATGTGAGGAAATCGTTTACAATAAGAAAAGTAAAAATTTGGAGGTATAAAGCTATGATCAAAATTGGTATCAATGGTTTTGGCCGGATCGGCCGCCTGGTCTTCCGGGCCGCCATCGCCCAGCCCGACGTGTTTGACGTTGTGGGCATCAACGATCCCTTTATCGACCCCGATTACATGGTCTACATGGTGAAGTACGATACCATCCATGGTAAGTTTGACGGATGCGTCAAAGCGGAGGATGGTAAACTGGTGGTCAACGGCAAGGCTATCAATGTTTACGCCAGCCGGAACCCGGAAGAGATTCCATGGGGACAGATTGGCGCAGAATACGTTGTGGAATCCACTGGCGTATTTACTAAGCAGGCCGACGCCGCGAAGCACATTGCCGCCGGCGCCAAGAAGGTTGTTATTTCCGCTCCCGCAAAAGATAAGGAAACGCCTACCTTTGTTTGCGGCGTGAACCTGGAAAAATACACAAAGGACATGACGGTCGTTTCCAACGCTTCCTGCACCACCAACTGCTTGGCGCCCCTGACCAAGGTGATCCATGACAAGTTTGGCATTGTGGAAGGCCTGATGACCACCGTTCATTCCACCACTGCTACCCAGAAAACGGTTGACGGTCCCTCTGCAAAGGATTGGCGCGGCGGCCGTGCGGCGGCCGGGAATATCATTCCCTCCTCCACCGGCGCTGCCAAGGCCTGCGCTTTGGTTATCCCCGAGATGCAAGGCAAGCTGACCGGTATGTCTTTCCGCGTTCCCACGCTGGACGTTTCTGTGGTTGACCTAACGGTTCGCCTGGAGAAGTCCACCACTTACGAGGAAATTTGCGCTGCGGTAAAGGAAGCCAGCGAAACCTATATGAAGGGGATCCTGGGCTACACGGATGAAATGGTCGTTTCCAGCGATTTTTATTCTGATCCCCGTACCTCTATCTTTGACGCGAAGGCGGGCATTATGCTCAATCCCAACTTTGTCAAGCTGGTCGCCTGGTACGACAATGAATGGGGTTATTCCAACAAGGTTCTTGAGCTTATCAAGCATATGGCGAAGGTCGACGCTGAATAAGCGTTTGGGCAGTTTAGCGGCCTGCTCGTAGTATCAAAAAACCGGAAGGTGTAAAAGCCTTCCGGTTTTTTGATGAGAAGCCAAAGGGCGATGCCGCAGGCTTTATGGCGCCGAAAACTAAAAATATATCGCTGTTTTTCGTTTCATGGCCGGCATCGTTGAATTTATAGAATTTGTGTGGTAAAATAATAAAGCTTTCTGCCGTGAGGCCTTTAGACTCCACTGGCAGCATTACGCAAAAGAAAGGACTGGAATGCATGGGAAAACGGCTTTTTATGGTGGTAATGCTTTTGTGTCTGTTTTCCTGTTCCTGTTCTTCGTCCGCTCTTTCCGTTCCCTGCGGGGATGAAACAATTTCTTTGGATTTTCCAGAGGGGTATTCCGTCGTCACTCGCGAGTCGTTTCAGATAGATTCATGGTCTGAAAATCTTCCTCTTTCCAAATCCGAAATGGAGAAGCGATTTGACGACGAGGGGCTGCTTGCCGATGCGTTCGATCCAGAGAGTGGGCGTGAAATTAAGCTGACGGTTCGGGAAGACGAGCTTTCGAAGGCTGCTTTTCGCCTGTCGGGACTCTCGGATGAAAAATGCCGCCAGGTTCTGGCGAATCTGACAGAGGGCCTCGAAAAAACAGGGTATACCACTGTAACCAGTTCTTCACTGCTGCGGGACGGAGAAACTTCGTTGCTTTGCTATTCCGCCCAGGTTGGCAAGGTGGAAAACGGATACAGCTATATTGCCTTTGCAGCCGTTGAAAATGGGAGGACATACGAACTGACCTTTTATTCCAATGGACACGTCCTGACGGAGAGCCGGCGTGCAGAGGCGCAGGCCACGGCGAAAACCCTTTCTGTGAAGCAAACAACGCCCATACCCGTACCGAAATGGCTGGTCGTAATTGGATTCGTTTGTATTGCCTCAGTTGTAATCTTTGGAATTTTATTAATTATTTCATTTATTCGGGATATTTGGATCGGATTACACAAAAATACCGATTTAAAATAATTTTATCTAACATTTGGGAATGATTGGAGAATAGGCGGATTTCAATTTGAACGCCGCAGCACACATCATAAAAAAGCAAAGGCCGGAACAGGGGCGCTGTCCTGTTTCAGCCTTTGCTTTTTGTAAATTAGCGCTGGCCATCCTCTATGCTCAGTCCTGCACCCGCCGCCAATTGTCCCGAATTTGATCCAGCAGCCTCTGGGCGGAGCTTTTGGCCGCAAGCCCCGTCCCAGGCCGGGTCACGGTATCGCTGCCGCAAGCAGCTGCCCATTCCGCGCAGTCCCGCAAGGAATCCCCCGATAAAAAAGCCTCCAGAAATCCAGCAAGCGCCGCATCTCCTGCGCCGACGGTGGATTCCACCTCCACATGCGGCGCGGGTACCAGTATATCCTCCGCCTCCGTTATGGCCAAGATGCCCTTTTCCCCCAGAGAAGCCAGTACCACCCCCACGCCTAAAGCGCACAGTTCCCGGCCGGCAGCCCGCACCGCCTCGTCTTCAGAAAGACGACGACCGACCAGCCGTTCCAGCTCCGGTAGGTTGGGCTTCATCAGCCACGGTCGGCAAAGGGAGAGCAATTCCTTGGTCATATAATCACAATCCAGCGCTGTTTTACAGCCGGATTCTCCCAGCGCTTTCAAAAAATCCGCCACCCATAGAGGCTCGATTCCCATGGGAAGGCTGCCGCACACAGCAACGATATCCCCAGGCAGAACCTGTTCCAGCACCGCTTTTTCCAGCCGGCCAAACGCCCCGCGGTCAGCGCGAAAGCCGGGGCGGTTGATCTTATAGGTGTCCCGGCCGGCGATCACAGTCAAATTCTCCCGTATGCTCCCCGGCAGGGGCAGAAAGCAAAGCTCCCCGGCGTCTGCGCCCAGCAAGGATAAATACCGGGAAAGGTTGTCCGATCCCCCAAAGCCCGCCATCAACACGGGCGTTTTAAAGGAACGGAGCACCTTTCCCACGTTGACGCCCTTCCCTGCCGCCTGGACCCGCTCCTCTGCCACGCGGGCCACAGCCTCCGGGCGGAGGGAATCCACCGCGAGAGTCACATCAAAGCAGGGATTCAACGTAACGGTAACGACCTTTTGCATCGTCTAAAACCGTGCCTTTCCAAATTTTTTTGCAGGCAAGAGCTGTTGTTTGGGAAACCGCCTGCACCCGCATTGTGATTTCAGTCCTCCCGATGCCATTTCACGCCGGCGGGCGTATCCTCCAGCACGATTCCCATCTCCTTGAGCCGGTCACGGATGGCGTCTGCTTTGGCAAAGTCCTTCTCTTTTCTGGCCTGCGTCCGCTGGTGGATCAAAGCCTCCACCTCGCTGTCCAGGCTTTCTTGTTCCCCGCTCAACGCAAGCCCCAGCACGCCGCACAGTTCATCCAGCAAGGCAAGCGCTTCCTGGCACCAAGCCTTGGTGGGCGCCGCGGCAATTCCAACGTTAATTTCACGTGTTAGCTCAAACACGGCCGATAAAGCGTCGGCGGTGTTTAGGTCGTCCTCCATGGCGTCGATAAACTGCTCCTTAAACCGGGAGAGCATCGCGCCCTTCCCTGTACCGTCGTCATTCGCAGCATTCTTTAAGGTGAAAATTAAATTGCTCCGGCAATTCTTCAGCCGCTCCAGCGCCGCAATATTCTGTTCAATGATTTCCACAGAATAATTGATGGGGCTGCGGTAATGAGACGCAATCATCAAATACCTGATCGGCGCATATCCATACTTTTCCGCTACATCCCGAACCGTAAAGAAATTCCCCAAGGATTTCGACATTTTTTTGTTGTCCACATTGATATATCCGTTGTGCATCCAATACCGGGCAAAGCCGCATCCGTTGGCGCACTCGCTTTGGGCAATTTCGTTTTCGTGATGGGGGAAAATCAGATCCTGCCCGCCGCAGTGGATATCAATTGTATTACCTAAATACCGCTTCGCCATGGCGGAACACTCAATATGCCAGCCGGGGCGGCCGTCTCCCCAGGGGGAAGCCCAGAACGGCTCGCCAGGCTTCGCCTTTTTCCATAAAGCAAAGTCTACAGGATCCTCTTTTTGCTCGGAAACGTCGATCCGCGCCCCGGCCTCCAAATCGTCCAGCGGCTGGTGGGACAGTTTCCCGTATTCCTGGAAGCGTTTGGTGCGAAAATACACGTCGCCTCCGCTTTCATAGGCAAAGCCTTTGTTCACCAGCGTCTGCGCCAGCGCGATAATCTCGTTCATACATTCCGTCGCCTTGGGATGAACCGTGGCCTCGCGAACGCCCAGGCCTTTGGCATCCGTCCAGTATTCGTCAATGTACCGCCGGGCAATTTCCCCGCTGGGAACCTTTTCATCCATGGATTTTTTGATAATTTTGTCATCCACATCGGTGAAATTCTGAACGAAAAACACCTTATAGCCCCGCCATTCCAAATACCGGCGCAATACGTCAAACACACACAAGGGCCGGGCGTTTCCAATGTGAATATAGTTATATACCGTGGGGCCGCAGGCGTAAATTCGCGCTTCGCCCTCCCGTAAAGGAACGAATTCCTCCTTTTGCCGGGTCAAGGTATTAAAAATTCGCATGCTTTCTTCATCCTTTACAGAAATATTGGGACTCAGTCGTTTTCCTCCAGCTTGGCCAACCGCTCCTTGAGGCCCTCCAGCTCACATTCCATTTTGCAGAATTTCTGGGAAATCGGATCAGGCACATGAACCTGATCCAATGCAAGCCGTTTTCCGTCCTGCTTCACCACGCGGGCGGGCACGCCGACAGCCGTGGAATTCGGCGGCACCTCGCTTAACACCACCGCGCCGGCGGCAATTTGAGAATTGTCTCCCACCTTGAACGGCCCCAGCACCTTAGCGCCCGCGCCGATCATTACGCCGTTTCCAATGGTAGGGTGACGCTTTCCCATCTGCTTGCCGGTCCCCCCCAAAGTCACCCCTTGGTAAATGGTCACATTATCCCCGATTTCCGCCGTTTCGCCGATGACCACGCCGGTGCCGTGGTCGATCACCAGCCTTCGGCCAATTTGCGCCGCGGGGTGAATTTCGATCCCGGTTTTGCGCACGCAGCGCTGGGAAATCCACCGGGCGAGAAAAAACCGCCCATGCCGGAAAAAAAAGTTTGCGCGCCGGTGCATCCGCACCGCTTTCGCGCCGGGATACAGAAAATAGATTTCCAGCGAGGAACGGGCCGCCGGGTCCCGTTCTTTGAACGCCGCAATATCCTCTCTTGCCCGCTTGAAAAACACTGACAGCACTCCCTTTCGCCTCTCCCCTTCCAAGAAAAAAGGCTTACATCCCTTTTACTTGGAATTAAGATAACTCCTGTTTTTACCAAGATATGCTGCGCCGGATAAAACGGTCATTGCAACGGAAACCCAAATGACGACGGAATAAACCGTGCGCAGCGGCCCGGCAGCCGCAACGGGAAACCCCTCGAAAGAGATTAGGTACTCAAAGAAAATGGTCATAATAATGGCCGCCATCTGCACCGCCGTTTTGATCTTGCCCCACAGACTGGCCGCGATAACCTGCCCCGATTTCGCCGCCATCAGCCTCAGGGACGTCACCAAAAATTCCCGTGCCAAAACGATTATGACCGCCCAAATCATACCCACGCCCAGTCCCAGATCCATAAAACAGAGCCAGGCGGCGGTCGTCAGCATCTTATCAGCCAGCGGATCCATAAATTTTCCAAAATCAGTAATGCGGCCGTGCCTGCGGGCCAGTTGCCCATCCAGTGCGTCGGTAATCGAAGCGATTACAAACACCGTCAGCGCGGCAATGTAATGATGGGGAAACTGCGCCAGCATCAGGATCATGAAAACCGGCGTTAACACCACGCGAAACAAAGTCATTCCATTGGGCAGGTTCACACGGCCGCCTCCTTACAAAATTTGTTTTCCCAATAGGTCGCAGTCTATAAAATCCTCGATCTGAACCGTTGCGAAATCACCGGGGCGCAGCGTCCCCTCGCCTTCAAAAAACACCTTTGCGTCGATTTCCGGCGCGTCATAAATCGTCCGGCCGTACCACCGCTTGACCAGCCGGTCGTATCCTTCCACCAAAACCGTCAATTCCGAACCGATGCGGGCTTGGTTCCACTCCTGTGTCACGGCCGCCTGCTCGGTCATCAGGATTTCCTGACGGCGGGCCTTTACCTCGTTTGGAACCTGCCCGTCCATTTCTGCGGCGGGGGTGTCCTCTTCCGGGGAATAAGCAAAGCTGCCCATTCGGGCAAATTTTTCCGTTCGCACAAAGTCGGCTAGTTCGGAGAACTCTTCTTCCGTTTCTCCTGGAAAGCCTGCGATCAGCGTGGTGCGAAGGGCAATGCCGGGCACCTTTGACCGAATCCGATTCAGCAGCGCCGAAAGGCTCTCCCGGTCTCCCCGTCGGTTCATCGCCTTTAAAACCCGCCCTTCGCAGTGCTGAAGGGGAATGTCCAAATAGGGCAGAATTTTTTCCTCCTTTGCCATCACATCTAGTAGTTCATCGGTAATGGTATCGGGATATGCGTATAGGATCCGGATCCAGCGCACTCCCTCCACGGCGCACAGCTGCGACAGAAGGGCAGGAAGCCGCAGCTCCCCGTATAGATCCAGTCCGTACCGGCTGGTATCCTGGGCGATGACCACCAGCTCTTTCACGCCGTTTGCAGCCAATTCCTCCGCTTCCTTGACGATATCCTCCATTTTCCGGCTGCGGAAGCCGCCCCGAATCAAGGGGATCGCACAGTACGCGCAGCGGTTATCGCATCCATCCGCCACGCGGAGATACGCGGTATAGGGAGGAGTGGTCAGCACCCGGCCGCCCTCCATTTCCAGCTCTGCCTTGGGAGCGAAGCGGGCAGCCCTTTCCCCTTCCAGCGCCTGCTCCACCAAAGAAACGATTTCCCGGTTTGCGCCGATTCCCACAATAACATCAATCTCCGGCAGTTCCTTTGCCATCTCATCCTGATAGCGTTCCGCCAAGCAGCCGGTAACAATTAGGGCTTTGAGCCGGCCTTCCGCTTTTAAGGCCGCGGTTTCCAAAATCGCATCAATCGCTTCTTTTTTTGCATCTTCAATGAATCCACAGGTATTGACGATAATCGCGTCGGCTTTTTCCTCGTCCGGCGTGATTTCATACCCCGCTTCCCGCAGACGGTAAAGCATCAGCTCCGCGTCCACCTGGTTTTTGGGGCAGCCTAGGGAAATTATTCCGATCTTTTTGCCCTTTTGCTCTGTCATTCGTCAAACTCCTGTTCCATATCAATATATTCACGCAACGCCGCTTTTATATCCCCATACTGAAATCCCCTGCGGGCGAGGGCCGCCGTTACCCGGGCAATTCCTTTTTCGTCGGACAAGGATTTTTGGTATTTTCCTTCCAGCAAAGACCGGATGCGAGGCAGAGGGTCATCCTCGATTTCCTCCAAAATTTCGTCAATCAGTTCTCGGTCAATCCCTTTCTGACGCAGCTCTGCACGCACCCGGCTCATGCCGAATTTCCGTATATGCAGCATGTCGCCCGCCAGCCGGCGGGCATAGCTTTGGTCATTCACCAGCCCAACCTCCTCCATGCGCCCGGCTACCGCCTCGGCGGTTTCCCGGGAACAGGTTCGGCTGAGCTTGTGAATCAGTTCGGATTGAGAATGATCCCGCATGGATAAAAGCCACAAGGCCTTTTCCTTTGCCCGGCGGGTTTCTGAAGCTTCCTTTAACCCCTCCAGCAAGGCGGCAGACACCTCCATGCCTGCTCGAAGGCCGTTTTCCGAAACAACCGCCGTGTCCAGCGGCACCGTTTCCCCATTGTCCAATACAAGCGCGGTCAGATGCTTGCGGCGGGGATGCAGTTCTACGATTACCATCAGTCGTCAACCGCGATATCTATGTTCACCTTAGGCGCCGGGGCAGGCCCCTCTGCGGCAGGCGCTTCCACCCGGACAGGTGCGGTGGGCATCCGGCGGGATTTAATAATCTTATCAGCGTTTTCCCGAATTTTTTGTTCCACCTCAGCAGCCGCGTCGGGATGCTCCATAAAATATTGCTTAGCGTTGTCCCGGCCTTGGCCTAAGCGGATGTCGCCGTACGAAAACCACGCGCCGCTTTTCTGGACGATCCCCGCCTTGACCCCTAAGTCCACCAGCTCGCCTTCTTTGGAAATCCCCTGGCCGTACATGATATCGAATTCCGCTTCACGGAATGGCGGCGCCACTTTGTTTTTAACCACTTTTACACGAGTGCGGGAGCCAATCATTTCTCCATTCGCCTTCAGGGTTTCAAGACGGCGGATATCCATGCGCACGCTGGAGTAAAATTTCAGCGCCCGGCCGCCCGAAGTAACTTCTGGATTGCCGTAAACTACTCCCACCTTTTCCCGAAGCTGGTTTATGAAAATGGCCACGCAGTTGGACTTGCCGATACAGCCGGCCAGCTTGCGCAGCGCCTGGGACATCAGCCGCGCCTGCAAGCCCACGTGAGAGTCGCCCATTTCTCCTTCAATTTCCGCCCGGGGAACCAACGCCGCCACCGAGTCGATTACGATCACGTCAATGGCATTGGATCGAACCAGCGCCTCTGCGATTTCCAGCGCCTGCTCGCCGGTGTCCGGCTGGGACACCAGCATCGAGTCGATATTCACCCCCAGAGCCGAGGAATACTCCGGATCCAACGCATGTTCCACGTCCACAAAGGCCACTTCCCCACCCCGCTTTTGGGCTTCTGCGGCAATGTGAAGTGCAATTGTGGTTTTGCCGGAGGATTCCGGGCCGTAAATCTCAATAATGCGGCCCCGGGGAACGCCGCCGATGCCAAGGGCCAGGTCCAGCGATAAGGAACCGGTGGAAATCGCCTCAATATTGAGGTGAGAATTTTCACCCAGCTTCATAACGGCCCCCTTGCCAAACTGCTTTTCGATCTGGCTCAAAGCGGTTTCCAACGCTTTTTGCCGGTTCTGCTTTTGCTTTTCATCCATTTAAAAATCCCTGCCTTACTTTTTGCGGCCAAGGCCGCTCATTGACTCATGATCTTTTGATTCCTGCCACAACCCGGTCGTTGCCTCCCAGATCCCTGTAAACGCG
Source organism: uncultured Clostridia bacterium (assembly GCA_944383495.1). Lineage (GTDB taxonomy): Bacteria > Bacillota > Clostridia > Oscillospirales > Acutalibacteraceae > CALWPT01. The sequence goes on from CALWPT010000005.1 coordinate 103,690, forward strand.
AATTTCCGACAGCTCTGCAGCGTGAAACAATTCCTTCACCGCTTTTCCTTGGTCAAACCCGATTTCCACCGCCAACAGTCCGCCGGGCGCCAGCAGCGGCGCCCAAAATAGGCAAATCGCCTGATAAAACCGAAGGCCGTCGCCGCCGCCGTCCAAAGCGGAGAAGGGTTCCCTTTGCACCTCGGGTTGCAGGCTTTGCAGCGCGGAAGAGGGGATATAGGGCGGATTGCTTACAATACAATCAAACGCTTCTTTCACGCCAGGCGGCCGCAAAACGTCAGCGCGAACCGCCCGGACGATTCCCCCGTGTCTTTCCGCATTGCGCAAAAGGTAGGAAAAAGCGGGTTCTTCCCATTCCACCGCCGTCACGCGGGCAAAGGGCTGGTTTTTCGCCACGGCAATTCCCACCGCCCCTGTCCCCGCGCATAAGTCCAGCACAGCAGGCGACGGCCTGTTTTGCAGAAAAGAGAGGGCAGTTTCTACCAGCAGCTCCGTTTCCGGCCGGGGAATCAGCACTCCCTCTCCCACAGCAAAGGTCAATCCGAAAAAATCCCAACTCCCCAAAATATACTGCAAAGGCCGGCCAGACAACCGATCTTCCACCATGCGCCGCAGCGCCGCAGCCCGCTCAAACGGCTGGTGGTAAAGCATACGAATCCGGGCCAGGGGCGTCCCTTGCAGCCAGGCGATCATGCAGCGCGCCTCAAACGCAGCCGATTGCCGCAGTCCAGGCGCTTTCGCCAATGCCTGTTCCGCCTTCCGGCAGGCTTCTCCTACCGTCACATCCGATCCTCCCCGTTTTCGGGAATCACATCGGTCAGCGCGGCGATGGCCACCTCCAGCATACCGTCTTCCGGCTCCCGTGTGGTAATCCGCTGCACCCATTTGCCCGGCATGGAAACAACCCGAGTAAAGGTATTATCGTGCTTGCCGCAGTACCGGATGATCTCAAAGCCAATCCCGCAGAACAAGGGCAGCATCAGGATTTTCACCGCCACCCATAAAACGGGAAGCTTGGCAATGCCCGGCACAATCCACACCAAACAGGACGACAGCAATATGCTGATCAGGATCATAAACACCATAAAGGAGGTTCCGCAGCGGGGATGAAAGCGGCTGAATTTTCGGCAATTTTCTACAGTTAAAGGCTCGTTTGCCTCATAGCAAAAAATGGTTTTATGTTCGGCCCCATGAAACATGAACACCCTTTTGATCTCCTTCATCATTGAAACAAGAACAATATACAGCAGAAACAAGGCGAATTTCATGATTCCTTCAAACAGGCCCCGGAACGCGGATAAATCCGCCGCCGTTATGCCGTCTATCCAGTTGAAAATATAAGTGGGGCAGAAAAAGAAAAGGAAAAATGCAAGCCCAAAACCCAAAATGGTGGCAATCACCGACAACACAGCAAACAGCTTATTATCCTTTTCCTTTTGTTCCTCGGTCCGCTCTTCTTCCGTTGCCGCCAGTTCCGCGGATCGCATCAGCACCTTGTAGCCGTTGAGCATGCTTTCCACAAACGCCATCACGCCGCGGATCAGCGGCAGGCGCAGCACCCTGTATTTTTCCCGGGGGCTTGTGTACCTGCATTCTTCCACATACAGTTCCCCCGACGGCAGCCGAACGCCCAAGGACGTCTTCGTCGGCCCCCGCATCATGATGCCTTCCATAACGGCCATTCCGCCGATGGAAGTAAATTTACAGCTTTTTTTCGGTTTTTTAGACATTGTCACTCCATTTCTCCGCCACAAACCGGCGGTACGATCAGGATACAAAGGGAAGGAAAATGCTGACTGTCGTCCCGACCCCTTCCTTGGAATCCACCTCCAGAATTCCCTTGTGGTATTTAATGATTTCATCCGCCACGGCAAGGCCGATGCCGGAGCCCCGGACGTCTTTATTGGCCTTATAAAACTTGGCCTTGACCTTTTGCAGATCTTCGGCCGCGATGCCACAGCCGGTATCCTTCACCGTGACCTCTATATACACATCCTGCTGGGCGGCTTCCACCAGGACCTGGCCGCCCTTTTGGGTGTATTTCAGCGCATTGTCAATAATATTGATAAACACCTGCCGCAGCCGGTCAGGATCGCCCATAACCGGAGGCAGGGATTTGGGCTCCACATAAATTAAGTCAATCCCCCGCTGGCGGGCCGCGTCTTCATACAAGTAAACCGCTTCCCCCAGCTCGGCCAGCAGGTCAATTTTTTCCATATGAAAGGTAAAATGCCCCGACTGCATCCGGGAAAAATCAAGAAGATCCTCCACAAGGCCGCTCAGCCGTTCCGATTCGTTAATGATAACGCTTAAGCCTTTGTGCACCAGCGCCGGATCGGTCTCAGCAGACATGTCCACCGTTTCTCCCCAGCCCTTTATGACCGTCAGGGGCGTGCGAAGCTCATGGGAAATGGATGAGATGAATTCATTTTTCATGTTTTCTGCCGATTTCAGCTCTGAAGCCATATAGTTAATGGTATCGCACAGCTTACCAATTTCGTCTGCTTCCCGCACAGCCAGTCGGACGTCAAAATTCCCCGCGGCAATACGGTTGGCGGTTTCGGTGATCTCCCGAATCGGAGAGGTGATGGACTTAATGAAAAACAGCCCCGATAGAGACACCAGCAACAAAATTAAAACGCCGACGCCCACCAGCGTCAATATATTCATTAATATCTCGCCATCCACGTCCTCCAGGGAAACCACAAATCGCAGGATCCCGGCGCTGACCTGTGAATCGGACGGCTGAAGCACCATCGTCCAAGTCATAAGCTTTTCCCCCATGGGGCTCTTGCCAATCCACCTTGCCGTTCCGTCCTCCGACTGGCGGGCGGCGGAAAAATCCACATGCTCTAAATCAGGCTGGGTGTAACCAGAGGTAGAAACGATCGGCCTGCCATCCCGGTCATAGACCTGAACCTCCATTTTTCCCTTATCTTCAAAGTTCTCTGCAAATTCCTTGGCAGCCAGCTCAAATTCGGAGGGCGTCGCGCTGGTGTACCGGCCGAAATAAGACGTAAAGGTCCTCATACAAGAGGAATAAAGGCTTGTGTCTACCGAATCGTAATAATAATTTTTGACGAAAAAGCCCAAGGCCAGTTCGGAAATCACAATCACCACGAATACGACGATCAGCACATTGAAAATCCAGCGACGGGTCAATCCCCGTACCATAATGATGGTATCCACGAACAAGCCTCCCTTCTTTTAGCCTATAACCAGCGCTAAACCACCCATTTATATCCTTTGCCCCAAACCGTTACCAAATGCCGGGGCACGGATGGATCATCCTCTATCTTCATGCGCAGGCGCCGAACGTTTACATCCACGATCTTTTCCTCGCCCAAATAGGTGTCGCCCCACACCCGCTTCAGGATTTCGCTGCGGCTCAGGGGCACCTCCGGCGCGGTGAACAGACATTCCAAAATTTGAAATTCCACCTGGGTCAACACAATGGCCCGCCCATTTTCGTGAAGCGTCCGCCGCCGCAGGTTCAAAGTAAAATTCCCTAGAACGATTTCATCCCGCTGGACAATGTTGACCGTGCCCGTAGCCTGCATCTCCATCCGCCGGCAGAGCGCGTCCACCCGCACCAGCAGTTCCGATGGGCTGAAGGGCTTGGTGATGTAATCGTCGGCTCCCAGCATAAGGCCGCTGATTTTATCCACCTCCTGGGATTTGGCGGTGAGCATGATGATCCCCACTGTGCTGCTGCGCGCCCGAATCGTCCGGCAAACCTCCATCCCATCAATGCCCGGCATCATTATATCCAGCAGCACAACCTGAAAATTACCGTTTTCTTCCTCAAATTTTGTCAGCGCGTCAAAGCCGTTGACCGCTTCCACCGTTTCATAACCGCCCCGCTGTAAGTTGATCACCTCAAACTGGCGGATTGCGTCTTCATCCTCCACGACCAATATCCTTCTGCTCATGCCGCTCCTCCTATCCTAGATAAACCGAAACTTGCTGGCAACCTCCTGGGCGGAAATTCCCAGTTCGCCTGCGTCTTTTCCCAAACGGTAGGCGTAAACCAGGTCATTTCTGATCCCCAACTGGCTGAAATCCTTGTGTTCCCCCGTATTCCATTCTGTTTGGGTAAACACCTGTAAGGCCAGCAGCTCCGCACCCTTTTGGCTTTTGGAAAAATCCCACTGGTAAAACACCCGGCTGCGGTCTCCCAGCGATTTATCCAATGTCACGTTTCCGACCCACGCCTCCGGCAACTCAAAATAATATCCGTCTACGTAATTCATCACGCAGGTCATGACAACCTCGAACTGAACGCCGTCGTACCGCCGCCACAGTGTGATATACGGACGGTTGGCGTCGGCTGCATTCTCATAGCCTAGCATAACGGTAAGGCTGGGAATCTCTAAAACCCCGTCTCCGTCAATATCCTGGCAGGGAGAAGCCGATTGCCGGAAGGTCGTCAGCGTTTCCTTTCGCCCAGGATCGAAAACCGGATTCATTAAAGCGCCTTCCTCATTCAGACACACAATATCCGTAACCATTGCGCTGGCGCCTTTATACGAGTCAATATAAGCGCCCATCCGCTCTCCCACCGGGGAAACGCGGATAGAGGCAATACCAGTGATCATCGGATCCAAATCCGCAGTGCCCATCTGCCGCTGCTTGCCGCCCGCTAAGGAGACCATGCTGGCCGTTGTGACCTGCTGAACGGTATTTAAATTGACCATCATTAGCTCGTCCAATCCATCTCCGTTGAAATCGTAACAGGAAAATTCCGTGTAGATTTCCTTATATAAGCTGTTAAGGCCCCCGTTTTCATATGCAAACACATTTAGCTGCTTTTGCTGGGTGCTGTACAAGCTGCAACCCAGCAGGATATTCACCGCCCCGGCATCGGTCAGCGCCGCTGTTTGAACGCTGTCGATCCCCGTGCTCTCCAGCTTCAAATCGGCCATGGATTTCCATTCGTCGTCCACCCGATCCAACAGGTTTAAATGGGTTGCAGAGCCATCCGTAGTAGGCGTATAAAAAGCCAGCGCCTCTTTTTCGCCATCTCCGTCCAGATCCTTCAGCACGTAGGCCGACCGGTAATCCCCAGATTTTGGATAGACCAGGCGCACATCCTTACCGACCGCCTGCTTAAGCGCATCCTCCACCCCGGCAAATTCCCCCGCCGGGCGGGGCGGACGCATCTGGCCGACAGGATCCGTTCCCAGAAGAGAGCAAGATGAACAAAGCAAAGGGATGCAAACGCACATTTGCAAAACAATCAGTATGCTCCGTTTCATTTTTCTCACCCTTTCCCGTCAAATATGCTACTCAATCGCCAAATCCTGTAGGGTACGGAAGGCATAATCCCCGTTTTTCAGCAGATCCATATTCCTAAGCGCCCTGCCGGTGCCAAACGCGACGCACAGCTTGGGCTCCGGCGCCCTGCGGACCTTGATATGGGTGTAGTGTGCTAAATATTCGTCAAATCCCCGGATCAAGGAGCCGTTTCCCGACAGCAAAACCCCGTCGGTAATAATGTCGCCGATTAGTTCCGGCGGCGTATTCTCCAGTACCGACTGCACCGCCTTACAAATGGCGTTCGCCGTATCCGCTACCGCCGTGCACACCTGACTGGCGGTGATTTCAAAGGCCTGGGGCAGCCCTGTGAACAGGTTACGGCCCTTGGCGGTCATTGCCAGCTCAAACGGGCGTTCGGTCACGCATCCGATGGTTTTTTTGATGTTCTCCGCTGTCCGCGGCCCGATGAGCACATTGCATTCCTTTCGCACATATCGGGTAATGGCATCGTCAAAGTCGCAGCCCGCCACCCGGGCGGACTCGCATTTGGCCAAGCCTCCCATGGATAAAACCGCTACATCGGTGGTCCCCGCGCCCACATCCACAATGATGGTTCCCCTTGGGGATGTAAAATCCACATCATTTCCAATCGCAGCAGCCACAGGCGCCTCGATCATGCAAACGTTCCGCGCCCCCGCCGCGGTAAACGCGTCGATCACCGAACGGTGCTGGACGGCAGTCACGCCGCTGGGCATGGAAACCATGACCCTGGGTTTGAGCATCCGGTTGGCTGAAACCTTTGAGAGAAAATGCTTTGCCAACAACTCCACCACATCGTAGTCCGCGATTACGCCCCGTTCAATCGGGCAAAGAGCCGTGATGCGGTCAGGCGTGCGGCCGATCATTTCATAGGCCTCCTGCCCGAAGGCCACCGGCTCTCCTGTGTGGGTCTCGATTGCAATGACCGACGGCTCGTTCAGCAGTACCTGCTTGCCCGAAACAATCACCGTCCTGGCCGAACCCAAATCAACGCCGAAATCGGTCATGAAACATTTCCCCCCTGGTCAATAAAGCGCGCCTATGCACGGTAATCCTGCACCGGTCTATGATCCGCTCCGAGGCGCGCCGCCATTTTTTTCAATCACAGCTGGCCTTTGCGTCATTCTTAAAAAGGAAGCCGTTTTCGCGAACGGAGCAAGCCGGATAAAAGTGTAATTACAGCTGGATCCGATGCGCCCAAAATTCCTTACAATACAACAAATCCGCGATATTTTATTTTTCTATTATATCGTATTTTCCTCTAGATTACAAGCGGGAGATTTGCAGATCCAGCATCTTTTAGTCACTTTTCATTTTCGCTTTTTCACGTCGCTTGATGAAAAGACAAAGGGGAGGTATCTATTTTCGGCCGTAAAATTTTCTTTCCTTTCCCGCCGCGCCCCGTTGCATTGAGAATAAATATGTGATATCATGTTCGTGTTGGTTTTTGAGAAAATTCGTCATTATACCACTTAAGTAAAGGAATGAACTGCGGCATGAAAATCGGATTCGATAATGATGCGTACGTCAAACGGCAGAAAAAGCACATTTTAGAGCGAATTAGCTGTTTTAACAACAAGCTGTATTTGGAATTCGGGGGCAAGCTGTTTGATGACTACCACGCCGCGCGGGTTCTTCCAGGCTTTGACGTGAATAATAAAATTAAGCTGCTGCAAGCCCTGAAGGATCAAACGGAAATCATTATCGTCATCAACGCCGCAGATATTGAAAAAAACAAAATCCGGGCGGATATCGGCATTACATACGATCAGGATGTCCTGCGGCTGATCGACAATATCCGGGCTATGGGGCTTTATGTCAGCAGCATTTTAATCTCTCAGTACACGGATCAGCCATCAGCGGACGTATTTAAAAAGAAGCTGGAAATGCGGGGGGAAAAGGCCTACATCCACCGTCCAATTTCCGGATACCCCGCCGATGTGGACCGTATCGTCAGCGACGAAGGGTATGGCTCCAACGAATATATTCCAACCACCCGGCCGCTGGTGGTGGTTACCGCGCCCGGGCCGGGCAGCGGCAAAATGGCCACCTGCCTGTCTCAGTTGTACCATGAAAACAAACGGGGCGTACAGGCGGGCTATGCAAAATTTGAAACCTTTCCCATTTGGAACCTGCCTTTGAAGCATCCGGTGAACCTGGCATATGAAGCCGCCACCGCCGATTTAAACGATATTAATATGATTGACCCGTTTCATTTGGATGCATATGGCGTCACCACAGTGAATTACAACCGGGATATCGAGGTGTTCCCGGTGGTCAAAACCATTCTGGAACGGGTTACCGGGCAGGAATGCATTTACAAATCTCCTACGGATATGGGCGTCAACATGGCGGGATACTGTATTTCTGACGATGAGGTAGTCTGCGAAGCCTCCCGACAGGAAATCCTGCGCCGGTATTACAATACCTGGTGCGATTATAAACAGGGCCTCGTGGACATTGAAACGGCCCGAAAGGTCGAACTGATCATGAAGCAATCAGGGATCAGCCTGGAGCAGCGGCGGGTGGTTGCCCCGGCGGTGGAAGCCGCAAAACAAGCCGATCAGCCAGTTATGGCCATCGAACTACCCGACGGAACGATGATCACCGGCAAGGGAAAAGGACTGCTCAACGCCCCGGCCAGCGCTTTGCTCAACGCAATTAAAAAGCTGGCGGGTATTTCTGACAGTATTCTTCTCATTTCTCCCATCGTACTGGAGCCCATGCTGAAGCTTAAACAAAAAACCCTGGGCAGCAGAAATCCCGCCCTTAATTTGGAGGAGGTGCTGATTGCCCTCAGCATTTGCGCCGCCACCAACCCCACGGCCGAGCTTGCCATGCGCCAACTAGATAAGCTGCGCAACTGCGAGGCGCACTGCAGCTATATGATCCTGTCCGGCGACCGGGCTATTTTCCGCAAGCTAGGCATGAATCTCACCTGCCAGCCGGAGTTTATTTCCAATAACTTGTATTTTGGATAACGAAATTCCTAGGCGTCTTGAAAAGCCGGCGCTTCCTTTTGAAGCGTACGTTCTTGATTAGGCTATAAATCAGGACCTTGGCCTTTAAATCGAAATTGAAAATTATATACGGTCTATGGACGACAGAACCGGCGCGGCTTTCAGCCGCGCCGGTTCTGTTTAAAAATGTCTCTTACCGCATGACTGAGAGCATTTTCCCGCCTCAGTCAATATAATTTACGCTTCTTCCTTCATCTTTGCAAAGCATTCGCTACAGTAAACCGGGCGATCGTCCCGGGGCTGGAAAGGCACCTTCGCCTCCCCGCCGCAGGCCGCGCAGACGGCAGTATGCATTTCGCGTTCCCCACGGCTGGCGTTTTTCCGAGCGTCGCGGCAGGTCTTGCAGCGCTGGGGCTCGTTCACAAAGCCTTTCGATTGGTAGAACTCCTGCTCGCCGGCAGTGAATACAAATTCAGCGCCGCATTCTTTGCAGATTAGGGTTTTGTCTTCGAACATCTTTTTTACCTCGCTTGAAAATATTTGCCCCGGCCGGCCTCTCACCGGCACCTTTGAAAAACAACGCTCTGAATTAAGCTACCTGGGCATATATACAAACCGGTCGCCCGGTCTGCCGTGGAAGATAGGAAACATGCCCGCGTCACTTAAGCTTGCGCCGCACGCGCTGCAGAGCATTATCCACCGCCTTGCAGGAACAGCCAAGCCGTTTGGCCGTCGCCCCATAGGATAAACCCGCTAAATAGTAGGACAGCACCTCTCGCTCCAAAGGGGTCAAGCTCTCGTCGATTTTCCTGCTCAGCCGATGGAGATCCTCATTGGCAATCATCAAATTTTGGGGATCATCTCCCGGAGAAGTCAAAACAGGCGAGAAATCATCATTTAATGATACAAGGGAACTTTTGGGAATCTGTTTTTTTTGCAAAGTCGCCCGCACAGCAGAAATCATGCTGCGGTCAATACACAAAACCGCAAAGGTTTTGAATCCGGCTGATCCGGGCCTATATCTGCGAATAGCGCTCAGAAAGCCGATAACGCCCTCCTGTACCAAATCCTCCGGCTCCACCGCCCCATATGTAAACCGCGAGCTGCGCCGCCGCACCACCGGCATATACCGGGTAATCAAAAGCGCAAGGGCCGTATCATCGTTTTCCTGTGCCAGACGAACCAACATTTCATCCGGCATGGAGCCGCCGCTATGGGCTTTGCGGGCCAAATACATCCCCCCAAAACAGGAAACACGTTTAATACGATCAAAGTATACAGGATAATTTTTCCCCTGTCAAGCAGATTTTTATAAATTGTTCAAAAATTAATCTATAATTTAATAAAAATATGGGTAATTGTCAAAATCGATACGGTTTTGTCGAATCAATTATTTTTATGCGGCCTGACTGAAACTCGTCCCATTACAGGTGAACCGAACTGTCCCCTCTTCGTCTGTACGCGAAACAGCTGCCCCTGCGTTCTTCAAGCGGTTCAGGGTTTGAGCGTTCGGGTGGCCATAGGAATTATCCCGTCCACAGCTGATGACGGCAAACCGGGGAGACACCGCCTGCAAAAACGCTTCCGAGGTGGAGGTGGAGGAACCGTGATGGCCGACTTTCAAAAGGTCGGCAGCGACATCCCGATTTGCTTCCAGCAAGGCCGTTTCCGCTTCCGCCTCGATGTCTCCGGTAAATAAAACCCGGCAGTTTCCAAAGGTCAGCTTGACGACGGCGGAGGAATTGTTCAAATCCTGATGCACAGCCTCGTCGCTGGACAACACCTGGAGCGACGTCCCCTCTTCCCTTATAATATCCGTCAGGGGACGGCAGCGTTTGATGGTGAGTCCCTTATTTTGAATGGCCGTCAACAGTCTCTCATAGGCTTTGGTGGTAGGCGTCAGGTCAGAAGCCAGGCGGGGCATATAGATTTCTCCGATTGCTAAAGCGTTCACTACCTCGTCCATACCGCCAATGTGATCCTCGTGGGGATGGGAGGCAATGAGATAATCAATGCGGGAAACGCCCAGTTCCCGCAGGTATTGCAGCAGTTCATCCGCGGAAGCGTTGGGCCCCGCGTCAATCAATGCGTTTCTTCCATCGGGAAACTGAATCAGCGCCGCATCCCCCTGCCCTACGTCGAAAAAATGCAGCTGCAACGTCCCTTCCACAGACATGGCGGCGCCCGTTGCCGCCGTTTCCTCCGGCATCAAGGAGGACGGCGCGCCCGGCGCTTCACAGGAAACAGCGGACAACAAAAGGGAGCATATGAGCAAAATATAGAGCCATCGGCGAATGCGGGGCATAAAAGATTCCTCCCGACTGGAATTTTTCAAAGCCGTTGTGATAGAATATGGTTTTACGGCGGTGCTTTTCCGGCCTGCTGATTCAAAACGCCCGGCAGATGGCAGCGCACGCCGCTGTTTTCAAAAAAATTTCAAATCTTGATTTATCAAGCCATGCAAACCCCGTGTGAATGGCAGCATTGCACAGAACCCTAGGCCCGCGACCGGAATATAATAACCGCCTTGCGGTTATTATATGCTTGTGTCAAATCAGGGACAAATCTACATCTCGGCTCCCTCTGACGAGGGAGCTGTCAGCGAAGCTGACTGAGGGAGAGATTTTTTAACAGT
>CALWPT010000006.1 GCA_944383495.1 uncultured Clostridia bacterium
TCGAAACACCCCCTCCTTTGCGTCTTTTGCCCACTTTTCCACGCACGGAAAAGTGGGCGCCCGCGCGGCAGGAGCGCAAAAGAATAAGTTTCACAATTTTGTTGAGTGAGAATTAGTCGCGAAAGCAAAATAAAAGGGGGGACAAAGAAGAAATGGGCCGCACCGCGGCCCATCGGGGAACCCCTTGATAGGGTTCCCCACGCCCCAACAGTCCACCGGACTGTTGGGGCTCCCCTCCTGATCCTTTTGAACGAGAAGGTGTTTCGCGTCCTGCGGGACGCGCCCAAAGGCTCTGCCTTTGGAATCCGCCGCCTTTTGAAAAAGGCGGGCGAAAACTTTCCGTTGGCTCTCCGTGGCCGTTTGCTGAAACGCCAGCAAACAAACATGGGCTGTCAGCTTTTTACTGTTTTTTTACAATTAATTTTTATTTTATTCATAAATTCCTGTTATCCTATAGTTAATTGTTATGTTTTTTCCTCTTTTAGCGGGTCGAAGGGCGTCTCCCTTCGGCCCGTTCCCCTCTCCTTTTCAGTTTGCATAAATGGAAAGTCCCTCTATTGTTCGAATAGAGGGACTTTTCTTTTTTTGCTTGCCCCTGCTTTTTGTTTGCTGTTTTGACTTGAAAAGCTATCAAGAATCGTTATAATGGTAAAAGATGCAAAGAAATTGAGAGGGGCTGTTTCCATGTTTTCACTGTTGCTTGCAATCATCTATCTTGCGTTTATCAGCCTCGGCCTGCCTGATTCGCTGCTTGGCTCGGCCTGGCCCGTTATGCAGGTAGATTTGGACGCGCCGCTGTCCTACGCTGGGATCGTTTCTATGATCATTGCCGGCGGTACCATTGCTTCAAGTCTTTTATCTGACCGCCTGACGCGAAAGTTCGGGGCCGGCCTTGTAACTGCGGTCAGCGTCGCATTGACGGCGGCCGGACTGCTGGGCTTTTCCATTTCCGGCTCTTTTCTTGTGCTTTGCCTCTGGGCGGTTCCGTACGGGCTTGGCGCCGGGGCGGTGGACGCGGCCCTAAATAACTATGTGGCCCTGCACTATGCCGCGCGGCATATGAGCTGGCTGCATTGCTTTTGGGGCGTGGGAGCGTCCATCAGCCCTTATATCATGGGGTTTTGCATTTCAGGCCAATCCGGTTGGCGCGGCGGCTACCGGCTTATCTCTATCATTCAGATTGTGCTCACGGCGCTGCTTTTTATCAGTCTGCCGCTTTGGAAAAAAAGAGAGCGCGGCGCGGCGGGTAACGCGCCGGCCGCGCCCCCGCTGCGTTTATCCCAAGCCTTGAAAATTAAGGGCGTGCCTTATATTCTGCTGGCATTTTTCGGATATTGTGCGTTGGAAACCACCGCGGGGCTTTGGGCCAGCAGCTATCTTGTTTCGTTTCGCGGCGTGGACGTCAGCACGGCGGCGCGGTTTGCTTCGCTGTTTTATCTTGGGATCACCTTTGGAAGGCTGATCAACGGTTTTATTGCGGATCGACTGGGAGATCGCCTGATGATTCGCTGCGGCATTGGCATTGCGCTGTGCGGCGTTATTCTGGTTGGCATCCCGGCTTTTCCCAAGGCCGTCGCTTTGGCGGGGCTGATCATTGTCGGCTTCGGATGCGCGCCAATCTATCCGTCTGTGATCCACGCGACTCCCGCGAATTTCGGAAAGGAGAATTCCCAGGCGATCATTGGCGTGCAAATGGCAAGCGCTTATGTCGGCTCAACCTTTATGCCGCCGCTGTTCGGGTTAATTGCCAACCATATTCATATTGGGTGGTATCCCGTGTATCTTGCGTTTTTTGCGGTTCTCATGCTGATGATGACAGAACGGCTGAATCGTTGTATGGCTGCTTAGCATTGTTTAGCCTGGGTCTGTTTACGCCGCTTAGCCCCGCGCAGGAACCGCTTTTCTTTTTTTCCAAATTGTGGTATACTAAAAAATAAAATACGGGGCTGTTGTGGATGGAAAGCCCCCGGAATATGGGGTTTCTTCGGACATGCTCTAAAACATGAAAGAGATGGGAGCGGATTGCCATGAAGGATTATTCGGAAATGGCTATGGAATGCTATACTTATAATCCCCCTATGACCCGGCAGCCGGATTTTGATGCGTTTTGGGCCGAAAATCTGGCGGCTCTCCGCGCCAGGCCGCTGAACCTTACCATGAAGCGGGTCAATAAAACAGCCGAGAGAACCGACGAATATGACTTTTATTACGACGGCAGCGACGGTTCCCGTATTCATGGAATCGCTCTTAAGCCCAAGGGAAGCATAGGCTGCCCCATTGTTCTGCATTACCATGGCTTTGGCGGAAGCTGTGGGGAACATCATTGGTACTATGATATGGCAAAGCTGGGCTACGCGGTGTTTGCCATTGACATGCGAGGTCAAGGCGGCAGCAGCGAAAACCGCTTTGCTTATGGCTATCGGGGAACTCATTTGATGTCCATGGGCGCGCCGGATCATCATCAGTATTACGTGAAATGGCAGATTCTCGACTGTATCCGGCTGGCAGATATCGCCTGCGGCGCGGATTTTACGGATTCCTCGGTTTTGGTGGCCCACGGCAGCAGCCAAGGCGGGGCGGCTTCGGTGACGGTATCGGCGCTAGATTCCCGGGTGACCCACTGCATCTGCGACGTGCCCAGCAACACTGATATTGTCCGGCGGATTGAAGGCCGCCACGGTTCATTTGCAGCCCTGGCCGATTATCTGGAGACGTTTCCTCAGCGGCGGGAGGAGGTTTACCGAATGGTTTCTTATTTTGACACCATGAACCTAGCCGGCCGGATCACGGCCCACGTCTACGCAAGCTGTGCGTTAAACGATGACGTTTGCCCCGGGAAGCTGTTTTTTGCATGCTTTAATAAGATACAAAGCCCCAAGGCCATAGAGATTTATTACGAAAGCGGTCATGAGGGCGGCGGGGATTATCACCATGCCCGCAAACTGGGGTATCTCAAGCGGGTGGCGGCAAACAGGGCTGAGCCTGCCGCTGCCGCGGCCACATTATAACAATGGGAGTGTTGATTTTTGCTGCATGTTTTTTTCCATACCCTGCTGGAAACCGCCAAAACCATCCCGTTTTTATTCTTGGTGTATATTATCATTGAGGTGCTTCAAGCGAAAATGGCGAAGCATAGCATGGCAATGGCGGGCATGCGCCGGTTCGGCCCCATTTTGGGTGCGGCGGTGGGCTGCGTGCCCCAGTGCGGATTTTCCGCGTCCTTTGCGGCGTTGTACAACGGCGGTGTGGTAGGGGGCGCGACGTTGGTGGCGGTGTTTCTGTCCACCTCCGATGAAGCGATTCCGGTCATGCTATCCCAGCCGGATCAATGGTTGAATATCGTGTATTTGATTATCAGTAAGCTTGTGATCGCCATAGCGGCGGGGTATATCCTGCAATACACCCTTTTTCGCAAGGAAAAGAGAGGAGCGCCGGCGGTGGTGGATGTGGAATTCACAAGCTGCGAACGACAGGAGCACCATCATCATTCCCCGCGGGTGACCCGTATTCTGCTTCATGCGCTGTACCATACGGGAAAGGTCATCCTGTTCCTCTTTGTCACGCTGCTTTTGATCAACCTGTTGATCCTCTGGATTGGGGAGGAGAGGCTGCAATCGGTTCTGCTGACGGGCAGTGTGTTTCAACCGATCCTGGCGGGTCTGATCGGACTGATTCCGGGATGTGCGGCTTCGGTGACGCTCACGCAGCTTTTGCTGTCGGGAAGCATCAGCTTCGGCTCGGCCATTGCGGGCTTGTCGGCGGGGGCGGGCTTTGGGTATATTGTGCTGCTGCGGGGCTGCAAAAGCAAAAAAGAATCGGTTAAAATCATTGCTGTGACTTATTTCTGTGCGGCGGCATCAGGAATGATAATAGACGGCGCGGCGCGGTTCATTGGATAAGCAGCGTGGCAAAAGCAAGGCGGCTAAGAATAGCAGGGGCGCGCCTTCCATAAGGGGGCGCAAAGCCAACTGCCCTTTCAAAAGAGCCGTTTGGGGGATCCTGGGTAAAAAGGGTTCCCCAAACGGCTCTTTTAATATTTTTAATATTTCATTTATTGTTCAGCTCTGCAAAATTCAGCATATTCCGGCAGCAGAATAACAAAAGCAGAGCTACCAACAGATTAAACACGACGGTTCCCAGCAGCCCCACAGATACTGCCGCCCAAGCCAATCCCACGGCCCCGGCCAGGGTTGCCAGCAGAATTCCCAGCACCACGCCCGGAATGCACAGCAGCAGCATAGCTAAAAAATAAACAATCATGATCAAAACCCTATTGACACTGGCGCCCATCAGTCGCTCCACCAGAATATTGCTGGCCATGAACACAAGCCCGAACCCGATTCTCGCCAGAACACAGAACAAGATCTCCGCGGGGTTTAATCGAAGAATTAAGCCCGCCGGGACTAGCATCAGCGCCGATTCCAGCGCTAGCTTGCAGACCCCATCCAGCAGCAGGTACAGCAGCTTGCGGAAGGGGGAAACCGGCACCATGTAAACGTACGGCAGGGTCAGTTCCCGCAGCCAGCGCCCCAAGGCGATGGAAAACATCATCATATAAACGCTGGAGGCCAGAATCGGGATCGGACCGCCATTCCGCATGATAAAAGCAAACAAAATGACAAACGCGATAAAGATCATTGAAGGAATATCCATGATCAGCACCCGGGCCCGCCGGTTTTCTAACCGAAGCTTGTAAAAGAAAACACTTGCTCCCCAGCCTTTGCCAATCCCGGTTTTTCCCACCTTTATATGCGCGGGCGTGTCGGTCACCTTTCCCTCCTTTTTCGCGGTGATGGCGGAAAAGGAGACTTCCGTCGCCTGTAGGACGTCCTCATAAAAGTCCGCCCTGCTCCGCGTGATGAGAAGAATAAAGCCGGTCACGTATATAAGACAGGCGGCAAGGCCAAGTCCAAGGGGCAGCGCCGCGCCCTCCAAGCACCCCGCTACAAATGCGGCCGCCCAGCCCGCCACCGGAAAGCACCGGAGAACGGGTGCGTTGACCGAGGCCACCGCAGAAGCAAGCAGATGATCCCCCGCCGTCAAAAGCGGCAGCAACACCCACAGCGCCGCCGCTAGGCACAGGGCTATGATAACGCCCTTAACCGCCCTTTTCCGAACCTCGCTGCCGCTGGTAAAGGAGTAAATCGCCATGGCCGTCAGCTGGGAGCAAAACATCACCAAGGCATATCCCATCAGAATCAGCAGCAGGCCGGGAAAGGTAAGGTTATATTGCCCGTGAAGCCACGCATACTGAAACAACAGGAAAAAGCCCAGCAAAAAAGAGGTTCCCATCTGCTTCATCAGCCCATACAAAAGAATTCGGCGGGAGGAAATGGGCGTGGGAAACAATAGGTTTACATCCGGCATGGAATAAAAGCTGGCCCCCGAGGAAAGCCCCCGGTAGCTGCCAATGACAAAAATCGCCGCGTAAAGCACCAGTACCATCGCCTGGAGTTCTTCCGCCGGGCGAAAGGTTAAAGGAATCAAAACGCCGTTTTCATCGTATTCCGGCATGCTTTGCAGATTCCCGGAAAGCACCACCAGCACCAGCATGGCGACAATGAACAGAGCAAAAACCAGCCGCGCGGGATGCCGGAACAATTCCTTTATATTGTTTTTCACATGGGTAAAAAATAAATAGCTCAGCCCCTTCATTGCGCCTGCCCATTCCTTTCGGTGATCTCGAAAAACAGCTCCTCCAAAGCTTTGCCCCCATCTTCCTCCCGGTTATACTTGGTGGCGGCGAACTGGCCGTTCATCATAATATGGGCCACGTCCCAGTAATCCTCAACGCTATCCAGCATATGAGTGCTGATCAGCAGGGAACAGCCGGCGTTTTTTTGCTCGACAAACAGGCTCTTCAGCTCCTTGATAGCGTGAGGATCCAATCCCACCAGCGGTTCATCAAAAATAATCACCCGAGGCCGGTGCGCCAGGACGCAGCAGATGCTCAGCTTCTGCTGCATGCCCTTGGACAACTCCTTCCCCAGCTTATCCTTTTTATCCAGCAGCTCCATACGTTCCAGCAGCTGATCCGAATATTCCCGGCCCTCATCCATCTGATAGGCGCGGCGAATAAATTCCATGTGCTCCTCCACGGTCAAAAGATCATAAACCGCAGGCATTTCCGGAACATACCCCAGCAGCCGCTTGGCCTCAAGATCTTTGTTGGAATGCCCGCAAACGGTGATTTCCCCCTCAAAACGCAGAAGCCCGGCAATACATTTAATAATGGTGGATTTTCCCGCGCCGTTAGGCCCCAACAGGATTGCGATCTGGCCGTCGTCTACAGAAAAGGTGATATCCTTGTTGGCGCTAATCCTTCCGTAGCGCTTGGTGACATTCTGAACCGAAAACATGTTGAATCCTCACTTCCTTGCTTAATGGCTTTATTATAAAGGATTCCGCATCTTTTTGCAACGCATTTCCTACAAGACGCCCAGGAAGGAAGGCAAGGGATGGCAAGAGCCTTTCTCCTTGCTCCAAAGGCTTCCAGCCTGCGCAGATTGTTCCATGATTTGCAGCCATCGCAGCGATTCTTAAAAAGCCGGGAGGGATTCCCCTCCCGGCTTGCGCTGTTTGCCTGCCGAACGGTACAGATACTCCTTTTTCCAATCAAGTAGAGGCAGGCATAAAATGGGTCACCGTCATTAAATGGGCCGGAGACATCTGCGTTAGCAGCTGGTTGAGCTGAACGGGCTGCGTAATTCCGGAATGATGCTCGGTTACCTCAATGTTCAGCTTATCGTCGCTGGTCATGGAAAGCTGCGTTTTAACCCCCAACGCCTCGTAGCTTTTCATAAGCCCTTCTACAGTGTTGTCGTTCTGGGTAATAGCGATCATCTTTAACAGCAGTGACCGCCGCACCTCCAGAGTGGGGTTCTTCCAGCAATGATCCGGATACAGCTGTTCGCGCCTTTGCAGCGCGGTCTCAGAGGCAGTTTGAACAAACGCGTCCTCCAGCAGCTGCTCCAAACGATCCTCCACCAGCTGGAAGCCCGCGGCATAGGCCTTGATTTCACAGGAAACCAGGCTGTTTTCCTTCAGTTGGTACAGCCCCAGCTGACTCAGCACCCGTTCCATATCGGATAGAACGCTCATTCGATCACATCCCCTCCAGCGTCAGGGTTCCCAGGCGGGGAATCTTGTAGGCGTCCACGATCAGATCCGCGCTCATCTCCGGGAATTTAAAATTATAGATTCCGTCAATGTGGTTTAGAACCTCGTAAAGATGGCGGATCCGTACGACCCCGCCGATCTCCACCGAGCAAAGGAACTTCTTTAGCGCATCCTCAATGGCCGGCCGCAGGCCCTCCAGAGTATAGCCTCCCTCGGCTGTGAGCTGAACCTTGAGGTTGAAGGCGGTATGCTCCGCCTCAGCAAGAACAATGTTCAAGCCCACTTCCCGAACCTCCTCCAGCGCCAGCTCCAGCTCATGGACGTAGTTGTAGGTAAAATTTTCGGCCTTGGGCGCGATGTAGATATTCAGCGTACGGCTGGTATCGCCCACGGCAGGGATTTTAACATTTCCCACTTCGGAATAGTTCAGCAAAAACTGCTGGTAAAAGCCGCGGTTTACGCCGTTGGAAAGGTTGCGGCAGCTACTCAGCAGCCGTTCCCGCAGACTATCGTCTGTTTCCTCGTCAGAGGCCTTGACCGCCAGGGTGTAGACCGCCGCCATAATGCCTGGGGTACTGGTGCTGGTGACAGTCAGCTGGGTCCCAGCGGGCACGTTATATGCGGTACCAGGCTCCAGGGCCCGGGCCGCGCCGGTGCCTCCTGTGGTCTCGGCCTCAATCACCATTTCGCCCATTAGCTCGAACCGGATAGAATCGTCTCCGTCCACCGCGAGAACTGTTCCGGCTTCCAGCACTACGTCGTAGTCCTGCTCATCCTCCAGGGTAAAGGCGACGATGCACTCAGCTTTGGTTGCCGGCACCCGTGTCAGCCCCCGGGTTTCGGCGTGCTTGTCCAGATATTCCCCGACGGCGGTGTCCATAAACATCTGCCGCTCCAGCCAGTCCATGCTGGAAAGCAGAGAATGAATCTGTCCCGCCAGAACCTTCATTCGGATTCCCAGATCGGTATCCTCCAGCACGGGATAGCCGGAAAGCTCCGTATACTGATTTGCCATGGTATTGTAAATCTCTGTAAATTCCATTATAGCTCCACCTCCGCTACCTGTTCGCTTTCCAGAACCTGCATATATACGGAAAGATACATTTTATCGCCTTCCTCCCGTATATCCACCGCTGTGACCGCGGCCTCCGCAATGGGCTCCAGCGCTTCGCTGGCTGCTGCCAGCGCATTTTCCCGGAGCTTTGCCGGGGTGCTGCGGGACAGCTCAAATAGCCGGCTTCCCAGCTCTGGGTCATGCAGGAATGCACCCTTGGGCACCGTCAGCCGGATCAGGGCCCTTTGAACGATTTCCTCCGGCCCGTCCACCGTTTGCAAGCGCCCCGACCAATGGGCGACAAAATCGCCGTTATATAGCTTCAGATCCATTTAGTGTACCTCCGCCTGTCATCAAATTGGCCCGCCGCAGGACGCCCAAGCAAATATACGCGCCGTCCGCCTGGGTGATCAAAACATAATCCCCCTGCTGGGGCAGGGTGTGGGTGTTTGCCGGGGCGCAGAGCCACACGTCCTCGATCAGTCCGCCCGCGTCCACTCGCAGGGGCGACGTGGACAATACCGTTCCCACCTCCAAAAAAGCGTTATCCTGCCGGCCAATGGCCTGGGTCAGCCACATCATCATTCCCCGTTTCTCCGCGCTGAATGCTCTGTTTTGCCCGCGCGGAAGGCTTTGTTAATAAACGTCGTCCCTGTCCCACAGGGTGAGATACGTCCGTTCTCCCGTTTTGTCCAGCACATAGCGCAGGCCTGTCACCCGCAGGGGACTTCGCCCAATGTACGAGTCCGACACCGATGCAGGCGTTCCCATCTCATAAAAGGCCTGACCAGCTACCACAACCTGCATTGCCCGCGCGCCGCCCTGGGCGGTCTTTATTTTATTATTGGCTTCATAGTACCGGGCACTGAGATCCTGCATGCTAGAGGACAGAATTACCTGACGCAGGATTCCGCGGCGCAGCGCATCCTCCTGGGTGATCATGCGCCCGGGCTGGTTGAACCGGTTTTTGTATACCACCGATGATATCTCCTGGTGCCGGTTCCATTCCATGGAGGCGGATAAAAAGGGGGTCGCTCCCGAACGCTGGTTGGAAAAAGAAAGATGAGGAGATTCAGGAAAGCCCCCAATCGTCACCCGGTCGGATGAATCTACCCACGGTCTGCGCATTCTCGCCACTTCACAGGCGCGGCACAAGGCGCCCCATGCGGTGGTTCCCATGCCGATGCGCAGGGTATCCTGCATTAAGAAATCCCCCCGCAGGCCGGTTATGCCCAAGGGCACTGCAATAATCCGAAACATTTCGCTGAAACAGCACTTCTCAAACACCCGGGGCATTACCATGTTGTCCACCAGCACCGCGGCGCTGCTACGCGCTGTGATGGTCATGATTCGCCCCTCCTGGGAGTGCTCGGCCACCTGACGATCCACGCGGCCGGTAAACAGCCGCTTTCCGCTGTTGGAGCGAACGTCGATAAACATAATCTCCGAGGCCTTCCCCTCCAGCAAGAACATGGCCTTCAGGGAATCGGCGGGTACATACAGATCCCGCTGAATTTCCATGGACAGGGGCGCGTCCATGGTTTTCCGGCGCCCAGAGACTTCCGTTACAGTGATGGTCAAACAATTCGCCTCCTTATTGCAGGCGGATCGTTTGACCCGCTCGCACGTCAAAGGGATTTCGGATCCCAGGGTTGAGGGCAAGAAGGGATTCCAGCGTCGTCCCGAACCGGGAAGCGATGGTCCACAGGTTGTCCCCTGAGGCAGCAGTGCAGCGACTGGCCCCCGATTTCACTGCGTACTTCATGGACTGCTGCTCTAAAAACGTAAAGCTATACTGCACGCAGTCGGGGGTTGGATCCTGCGTCAGCTCCAGCTTGCTGAAGTAGGCCGTCATGGGATCAAACCCGGGCAGCACCAGCAGTCCGCTGCCCCCATCCCGAAATATGGACGCCAGCCGAATAAAGTCTGAATAGGCTGTTTCGCCGTAAAACTCCCCCGTGCCCCAAACCACCCGGCGGCGTTGTCCCAAGTCCTGCAAAACACTGGACTGATATGGGACGATCAGCTCCCGCACCTCCCGTGCGTAATCCATGCGCAGCTTGGCCGGATTGTGGGGCCATACGAAGGTTTTGAACCGCATCGCGCTCAAACGCATTGTTTACATCAACCCTTTCCGGCGTATCACCGCCTGATCTTTCTATGCGTTGCCAGCAACAGCGCGTCAGCGCCGTGTCTTTTGCCGGTTCCAGAAGCCGCGGCCTTTCCGAGGAAAGGAGGAGCGCTGCGCGCTCCAGCGGCTTGTTATCCTCTCCAGCTGTTGTCGTACCGCAGGTTGTCCATCCGCAGCGCGTCAGACAAAGTTATAAGAGAGGCCGCCGGCAGGTAGGTTGGGCCAATTTCCAATTTTGGTAAAACGCTGTCGCCGCCCTGTTCTGTCAACGGCAGGACGTTTGCGCCGACAGCCGCGGCCAGTTCGGCGGCGGAAAGGCCTGCTGTCTGAGCCGCGCTGTCTGACAACGCTGGAAAAGCAACCGAAGGGCGCGTGCCTGGGGCAAAGGCTTGCGTCCCTTCCACCCGGTTGCCTTCCGGCGAGGCTGCTTCCCGGCTGCTGCCGGAAAGCGCCCGGGCCGGTTCCCGCCAGGCGGGAGAACTCTCCCTATTTTGCCTTGCGGCTAAGAGAGCGGAAAGGGGACGGAGCAGCGTCCGCGCCAGAGCCGCAAACGGTCCTGGGTTTTCCGGGGAGCGCTGGGAGGCTTCTTTTTCCCCCCGGTCGGAAAAGGCCGTCTCTCGTTCCGACTTGTCTGTTTGCGGCTGCGGGCTTCGTCCCGATCCAAACACCTTGGCGTAGGCCGTCCGGTTGGCCGCGAGAGCCCATTCAAAGCGATCCATTTAATCCCGCCTTTCCAGCCCCCGGTTCTGTCCGCGGGCCCTGCAAAATTCCGCAGCCTGCCGCTGAAAGCTTTCGTTCCAGCCCCATTCATCCGACGTCTCCGCCTCTGCGGAGGAGAGCAGCTTTTCCAGCCGCTCTCCCCCCTTTCTCTGAAGGCTGTCGTATTCCAGCGTCACGGTGGCCAAATCCTCCAGCGTAAGGCTTTCAAAGGCTTCCATCCCGTTGGAAAAAGCCCTCTCGCCATCCCTATATAGGCTCATAGCGGCCAGACACGCGTTGTGGGCCAGGGCCAGAGCGTCCTTTTTAGAACAGGCGGTCATCCGATCCTGCAACGCGGCGGCACGGGCGCGGCACTCCACTGCTTGAGCCGCCGGCAGCAGCCGGAGTTCCATCCAGCCAGGGGACAAAAGTACCTTTTTCCTATAGGAGCTTACTCTCCTGTTCATTTACCCGTCATCCTCTTGGAGGCAATGATTTTCACATCCTCCAGCACTGTGTCGTTGATGCCCGCGCCCTCCTGGATACTGGCCCACTCGCAGCCGGAATAGATAATTTTGCTGCCGGGCTTGACAATGACCACATTAAAATCGGTCAGACCGTAAAAGTCGATGCCGTCGGTGTTGGCGGGGTTGACATAAACGCGGGACAGCTCCAAATTATACTTGATCCGCCCGGCGATGGTCGCCACCGGATCGGCTTGTCCAAAGGCCTCAACGGGCCGGCTTTCCCGGGTTGCGGAAACCTTGTAGCTTTCCACCACCGCCAGCTTTTTGCCGTTGACCTCAATATAGATATCCCTGCTGGTGGGAACTGAATAATTTGCCATATGCTACCTTACCTTTCTGGTTAAAAACCCTTGATTTCCGGCTCAAACCGAAACGTGCGCGGTGATCCGGATCTGGTTGAGGCCGCTGGTCACCGTGAAGGTAACCTCCACCAGGCACAGGGTGGGATTGGAAGCGTCAATGCTCACATAGGGCGTTTCATAGCTGTTGATGATCTCCGCGTCCTGCTTGGCCTGTAATTCGATTTGCGTTTGGGTGGCGATGGCGTCCAGCGTGCGCTGGTTGTTTTTGGCGCCCTTCATCCGCAGGGTCAGGGCCTCCCGGATCGCTTTCAACACGGTATCCACCGTCAGGATAATGTTGATATCCCGGAATGAGCTGTCCGAGGCGGCGCCCGTCTTGGTCTTAGTGGACACACAGCGGATGATCTGCATCTGCCCGAGAATGGATTCCAGCGGCGTGACCCCGCCCAGAATGTACGTGTCGATCTGATCCTCGGTCAAGGGCTGGGTTTGCTGTTCGATCCCCAAAAGAACCTCCCCGGTCAGGGGCTGCGCGGGATCGCTGAGTTCGGCAATTTTTGCCGCAATGGCAGCGCTGACCCTTCCATCCCCCTGGGCGTGGAGCACCATTCTCTCGCTGTTCATGGCCGCCGCGGTGGTAACGGCGGTGGAGGCGCTGTCCGCCGCAACGCCGATCATCTCATGGCGGTTTTTGGCAGCGGCGTCCACCACCGATGCCAGTGCCTTGGCAACATCCGGCAAAACCGAATCTGTCGTCAAAACACCCACCTCCGCTACCTCCGCCAGCTGATTAAAGCAGGACTTATAGGAGTCCGTCGTGGCGCTTTGGCTCTCTTCCTCGTTGCCCGAGCAGGCAACGTAAATTTTTGTTGTGCCGTTTTGCAGCAGCACCCGGATCATTCCCATCAGGATTCCGTTGTCGTCTTCCCCGAACAGTTCCAGCGCCTGGGCCTCCCGGGTGATCAGGCTAATCCCTTCCACCGCCTTATTGGATTGCGCCGCCACGCCCACCGCCTTGCCTACGGAGGAGTACGACACTACGCCCGACATATCATATTGGGTAAACACGCCGGGCCGTTCGCTTGCAATAATACTCACTACAAATATTCTCCTTTCTAAGGTTATGCGCCGCCCGAAGGCCGATGGATCAGGATAAAGTCCTCCACCAGCCGTTCGTCTTTTTGCGTACCCACGACTGTTTTCAGCCGCAGGGTAACGTCGGCACGGCAGGCCGACGTATTGCTGTCGTATCGGATCGGTTCCACGGTCAGTTCCGACAGCCCACCCACAGGGCAGCCGTCCACCAGCGTCTGGGAAAGGAGAGTTACCAGCTTATAGCAGTCCAGGCCGCTGGTCTCGGAAGGAAAATAGCAGGATAAAAGAACCTCCATTTTGACCTGCTGGCCCATAATATCGTTGCCCGTGGCCGCATCCCGCCCCAGGTATCCGCCAAAGGAGCCCGCGTCCATTGCCAAGGACTTGAGCCCGACGCTGACCGTCGGCTTTTTCAGCGGGTAGCTTTTGTATCCGGCAGGATATTCCGTGACAAACGCCGCTTCCCGCAGGGCGGGGGCGGAGGCCAAATACTCCGCCAGCGTCTGCAAGATACTGTCGATTGTGTTCATTCGCCCTCCACCACCTTTCGCAGAACCGCCCAGATGTACAGCGGGCGGTCGGAGAAATACACCTTTTCCGTGCGAATCACCAGGTACCGGTTTTTTCCGGTACAAACCTGCACGTCGGAAGGCTCCTCCGTTAAATCCAGGGAAGGCGGGCCGATGTACAGGTAAAAGCTCTGGTCGATCCGCCCCACAGAGGAATACGGTTCCTCCAAATACAGCTTGTTTTTATACCGCAGGGGCTGAATCACCGCCCGGCCTTCCTTTCCGGAGCTGAGGGTAAAGGACCGTCCGTGCTGCCGGATCAGCCCGTCCACCGAAAAACCCGCCATACGCTTACACCGTCCTCATGATAAAATCCGTGTCGCTGACCAGGTCCGAAACAGCGGCGACGCCGTCGTCCCGCAGCGCCCGGGCGCTTTCAATGGCTTCCCCTGACTGGCGGGATACGCTCACATCCCCCGCCTTGAAGGTGGAGCCGCCCTGCCGGGTCGCGTCCATCAGGCAATAGCGGTAGTAAGCGGCCGCCGCCGCGGCGTAACAAAGCCGTTGGTCGCTGTCGTCGGCGCCCGCTCGCAGGCGCTTTTCCAGATCAGCGGCTGCGGTCTCGATAAAGCTTGCGTATTCCTGCCCTTCCTCTGGGGAAAAACCGCTTAAAAGGCAGAAGCAACGCAGGATTTCGCCCCGGTCAATCATACCTTCAGAACCTTCGCCGCACCGGGATAGATTTTGGCAAATCCCACGATGGTGGTGACGGCGGCCCGTTCCAGCTGCCGGTCAATCAGCTTGTCATAGTCGATATTCACATCGCTGGCAACCACCTTTTCCAGCGCGCATGTCCGATCCAAACCAATCAGCTGGCCCGCGGTCACATCGGCGCTCTTGTAAAGAGTCGCCCCCAAGGGGGAGGACAGCGCGCCGGTAGCCTGGAAATTGAGGCCTGTGGCGGGATCCTTGAATTCGTCCACCGCCAGCATTTTCAACATAACGTCGGGGGCGGCCAGCATGGTGTTCAGCGCAAATCCGTCGAATTTAGACCACAAGGTCAGCAAATCGGCGTAAGTCAGTGTCCCGGACTGTGCGGCGTTGACCGTCTCTGCCGCGGTATTGGTGTTTCCGTCGCCGTTCACCAGGACGTCCACCGCATCCTTCAATTGCTGGCGGGCGATGTACGCGCCGATTTGCTTCAGCGTTACGGTAAACAAGTCCAACCGCTGGAATTTCAGCGCCTCATAAGAGGCCACCAGCATCCGGCCCCGTTTGTGGAGTTTGACCAGGTTTTCCTTCACCCGCACATTGGTCTCGGGGATCATAGCGCCTTCCGCCACCCGCTTCAGGGATTTTTCATCCGCTGTGGGCTCAGAGGTGATGGTGCGGTAATCCATGCTGTTGATATTGGTGGTGGTAGCCACAATGTGGGGCAGCAGATCCGCCTCCTCAATGCCCTGGCGCACAGCCCGGCCAACGTACTCCGGGAACAAAGCGGCGGAATCGGTGGTGGCGAAAAACTTCTGCACCGGATCGGATCCCGCGCCGCTCACTTTGATATCAAACCGCTTGAGCTGGCGCTGGTAAGCGTCCAAGCCCTCCAAAGGAGTGCCGGCGTAATCCGCGGAAGGGTCCAAGGATTCCAGCACCTGGGTAAAGCTCTTTCCAGCGGTGTTGTACATGCCTTTTTCCAATTTAATGGTATCAAAACTCATGTTCATGACCATGCCTTTCTCTTCATTTTTGGCTGCTTGTAAAGCGACTTTATAAAATGATGCCCGCGATGCTGTTGGTGCTGTCCACGTCGGTGACCAGCACCCTGCGGCCGGTCGCAGCGGTCTGTGTCGTGTCGTCGTCTCCACCGGAGGATGGAGCCGCCGCGGCAACCACCTTTAATTTGCCTTCTCCGTCGGCCTCCAGCGCGGCGAATCCCACGGCAGGCATACTGCCGCTGACCTTCACCTGGATATACCCCTTCATCTGCACCGCGGCGTACCCGGTGGAAACCGCTGTGGCGATTCCCATAAATTCCTCGCCGGCCGCAGCGGGCTTCACGGTGATGTTGCCCGAAAGGGTCAGCGGCATGCCGACCTTCACGGTAGAGGACGAATCGACCTGGAAGGTCACGGTTGTGGCGTCATAGCCCTGTAAAGAAACTGCCATTCAAAATCTTCCTTTCTCGCTGTCAAATAATAAACGTGTCGTTGCCGCCGGCCAGCGCGGACGGTGTGGATCCCGTCAGCTGCGGCCGGGGCAGGATTTTGTCGGCTTCCTTGGCGTATACCGTCCGGAAAGCCTTCAGCTGTTGTTCGTTCATGCCGTCGCAAACCTGCGCGATAACGTCGGCGGGCATGGCCGGCTGGGCCAAAAGGCACAGCTTGACAACCTCGCTTCTCAGCTCCCGCAGATATGCCTGTCCCGCGGCGGCGTCCCGCTCCAGTTCCCGGAGCCGCTTTTGCACCGCCGCCAGCTCTGTGCCGGACAATACGATTCTATCCTCAGTGTCCAGCAAAGCCTTGATCATGTCTTGCCTGTTTGCCAACCTGACATCCTCCCTTTGCTCCCGTTCGGATTTTGGCGCGTTCCCGCCCGCGCCCAGCGCCTTCACAACGCCCGCCCTTGGCTGCGCGGGAACGGCCACAAAAGACCATTCAAACGCGTCAGTGGGCTGCTCCAGCACCACATGGCAGAAAACCTTCCTGCCTCCCGACCGGTAAAATCTGCCTTTCCTGTGCCCGCAGTCGGTCTCCTTCTGATTGGCGCCGCACACGGAGCAGCGCGCCACGCTGACCGAGCAGCCCACGCTGACCTCCTTTTTAATGCCCGCGTCGATTTCCGCAATGATATCCTCATTGCGCTTGAGCCGGGGCATGTACGCCCGCGCCTTCAGCTGATGGTACACCTCGCCGTTTTTGGTCGTCTGGCCGGGAAACGAGACCACCTCGCAGGAAAAGATCCGGGCCACCTGGTCCCGGGATTTCATGGAGTGATCGAAAATCCCGCTTTTTCCGACATACAGCGAGGCCAGCTCCTGCAAAGCCTCTATGGAAAACCGCTCAAGGTCCCGGTCGATTTCGTTGTCGCATAAAACAACCGAAAAGACATAAACCTCGTCGGCAGACAGCTCCTTGCGGGAAAGCTGGTTGATCAGCGCCAGCTCCCCTTCCTCCGGGTACCCGGAGGTATGCTCTAAATATCCGTCCTTCACACGTTATTCCCCCTTCTGATTTTCCGCCGTCACATCCGGCAGCGGCGCGCCGTTTTCCAGCGTCTCCTCGATCTGAGCCGCCTGCGCCCGCAGCAGCCGCGCCCGCGCCATTTCCACCTCATCCTGAAGATTGATGATATCCCAGTCGACGGTTACCGGGCAGCCGTACCCGTGCAGCCGCAGCCAAAGAGAGCAGATTTTTTCCAGCACCGGCGTCAGGCACCGGCGGTAGGCCTCCAGCTCGCTGGTGAGGATATCCGCCTGTTGGGTGGACATACGCTCCGTAGTCGACCAGTTCAGTCCCAGCATAAAGGGAGGCAGCCCCGTTTTCGCCACAATCTGCTCGAGCATCTGCCGCACGGGAACCTCCGTGTCTAAGATCTGGTTGTCCGCCCCAATGACCTTGATGGACACGTCGCCCACCGCCACGAAATCCTTCACGGTGGAATTCTTATCCATGGCCCGGGACCATTCCGCTGCGATCTGCATGGCCCGCTCCTTGGCAAAGGCCTTGTCCACCGCGTCGTTTTGGGGCTTGTAGGTCACGGCAAACCGCAAATTCCCCACCCGGTCAAAATTGACTCCCATGGTTTGGTAGATCTTTAACAAAATAGAGGTGACGAACGGCAGGCTGCGAAACAGGGAAGTCCCCGTGGCCTGCCCTGGTTCGGGGTTGAGGGCCGCCAGCAGGATCAGCTCCTGATAAGGGGCCGGGACGGCCTCCATGCCTTCCCGGCGGCAAACGGTCACCTGCAGGGGATTATCCTCCCGCCGCAGCTCCAGCTCCTGCAAGGGGGCGTTGTAGAGGGCGTAAATGTCCGAACGGCTCGCGTCCAGCACCATTTCTCCCACCGCCGTGCCGTTGACCAAAAGCTGTTCCAAAAATGCCGAAACAAAGGTCTCGATCCCGTGACCTCCCGCGCCGACCCGCACCTCGTGGAGAAACTGGTCCAGCGCTGCCTTGGCGCGTTCGTCGCCGCAAACGGTGGTAAACCCGCCCACCAGCCGGGTCAGCTTTCCCACTGCCGCGTCCAGCACCGGAACCGCCTCCCGCATGGTGCGGTACAGCCCGTAGTCAGGGGCTGACAGAGGCACATACCGCTCCAGCTTCGAAAAGGGATGGGAGGCCGGCAGCCCCGTCTGCACCGCCACCGCATGGGGCGGCGGGGATTTTTTAAATATACCCATGGCTAAACTCCTTTCTTTCCGGCGGAATGGACCCAACCCTCCGCGAACCGCCGGCTTCGCGAAAACCGCCTGCTTTCATTACCCGCCCCGGCTGGCGGCCACGGCGAAAAATCCGCTATCCTCCTCCAGCGCTGTGGAAACAAAATACCGCATGTCATCCATGGCGTGGTCGTTTTCCTTGACTGGCACGTCCTTAACGGAGGACGCATCCCACCGGTACAGAGAAAATTCCCGTAGGATGTCGCCGCATCCCGGAGCGAAATACAGCCTTCCCCCCTTCAGCGCGTCCGAAACGCGCCGGATTCCATCCGCCACGTCGTTTTTTGCCGGGAGCACCCGAAACCGGCCATGGCGGCGGATGCAGGTCATAAACGAGGCCGCGGACGGGTCGCAGATCACCGCCTGAACAGGAAGCTTTCCCGCCAGCCGCTCCAGCGCCGCGTAGTATTCCTCGTCGGTTTTCTGCCCGCCGTCCCGCTTGGACCAGTAATAGTACTCGTCAATCCTCCACCAGCTCCGGCCATACCGTCCCCACAGTCCCATAGAAGTAGGGTTGACCGTGCCGTAATCGCAGCTGATAAAGTATTCCTCCGCCGGGCCCTGAGGGGGCGGCTTGACATAGGCCTCCTCCCGGAACATGGGATAGACCAGCCCCTGCGCCGCCACCCATTTGCCCAATACAAACCGTTCGTAAAAGGTTCCGGTGTAAAGGGACGCATACCGCCGTAGTATCGACGGGCTCAGGGATGGATTATCCTCCATGGTAAAATGCAGGTACAGGGCGTTTTTTTCCTTTGCGCTTTTGATCCATTCCCTGTAAAACCAGTGCCCTGGGTGTTCCGGGTTGCAGTTGAACCAGAACTTAGAGCCCGTCACCGAGCAGCGGGCCAGCGCCTGTTCCACAAAGGACTGGGGCATCAGCGCCACCTCGTCGAGAAACAGCCCCGCCAGGGTAATGCCCTGGATCAACGCCGCCGACGATTCATCCTTCCCCCCGAACAGGTAAAAGCGGTTGCGCCGCCCATCCTTTTCAATGGTCAGCAGGTTCTGGCTTGCCTTCAGGGAACAGGAAAACCCCAGCGCCTTCAGGATCCCCGTCAGCGGCGTAACGACGTTTCGTTTCAGCGCCGTCACCGTTTTGCCGCAAATGGCGAAATCCATGTCCGAAAACCGGTAAAACGCCCAGCTGACAAAGGAGATCGACATGCAAAGGGTTTTGCCCGACCGAACCGCCCCATCGCAGATGATGGCGTCCCGGTCACGGTCGGCGCTTTCCTCGCACCACCAGCAAAGAACCCGCAGCTGTTTTTTGGAAAAAGGCTTAAATTCCATGATCCTCACCGCCCAGGCGGGCGGCGCTTTTTTCCAGCGCGTCGTAGAAGGCCCGCGCCCCGTCGCGGCGATCGGACTGCTCCAGTTCGCAAAGCCGCTCCAAAGCCCGCTGCCGGTCAAAAAACTTAATCTCCATGCCGCCTCCCTTTGGCCGCTTAATTTCAGAAATACTGAACAGGTCCATTTGCTCCAGCTCCCTGTCCGAGGGGGGCTCGTCCAAAAACAGCAGCCGAACCGCGTCGGTTATACTGCCAAACGCCAGCCTTCGAAAGCCTTCGGAGCAGCGCTCCGCCTCCTGCTTTTTCTTTCGAAGCCGCAGAAGCTCTCTTTGCACCTGCGGCAGGCCAAAGGCCTTGATTCCATCCCGCGCCGGGCGGGAATACCCCGCCGCAGCCGCAGCCTCCCGCAGGTTTCCCCATAAAAGGTAATACCGGCAGAACGCAGCCTCCCGGGGGGAAAGCTTCCCGCCTGTTTTTTCCTGCATCGACACACTCCCCGTCTGTAATAAAATCGTAAAACGACCGATAGGGGCCGTCACCCATACCTGCAAAAATAAAAAAAGTTGCCTCAAAACAGGCAACCTTTTTATTTCTACTGAAAATTTTACCAGCAAACTGCTTTGTCAGCTTTGCTTTTGAACTAAAAAATGAAAACAGACTCCTTTTCAAAGCTGGACGCCGTTAAACCCGGGCCCATTGGCCGCAAGCCAGCTAACCCCATGGAACATCAGCGGCCCTATGTCTTCGTCATCGGGCGCGCCTTTTTCTGAACGACGCCCTAGTAAGTAATTACGCGGCGCAATCAAAACCACTAGTAAACTAGTGGTTTGCGCAGGCCCCAGAGGGGACAGAACTTGCTGACCCCTGGAAGGGGTACTGAAAATTATCATCGCATCGTTTGCCCTGCTACTGGTAAACCAGTGCTCTTTGGTATTTCATAGCATTCTGCGAGAGGGACACTTTTCGCGAAAATCCCCGCTTTCCTTTCAGAACCTCCGTACCTTTCTTTTTCCTTTGAAGGATCAACGATATTTTTACTTTTTTCTTTTGCCAAGGCTTCTTTACCTACCCCCGGTAGAACCGGGGGGTGTCATGCTGAAAGCGACAAAAAAAGGACGAGGGGAAATCCCCTCGTCCCTCCCAGGCAAATTAAATGCTGATCTCGTGGGCAATTTGATACAGGCGTTTATCAATATCCTTGGTCATTTGCAGCGCTTCGTAAATATCAAAATCCACGATGGCATTGCTCTGCATCGCCACAACCCGGTTGCCAATACCGGCCTCCAGCAGTTCTACAGCCCGGTGGCCCATTTCGCTTGCCGTGACTCGATCCCGCACCGTGGGATTGCCGCCCCGCTGAACGTGTCCCAACACGGTTGCGCGGGACTCAATTCCCGTGAGCATTTCAATTTCCTTGGCGATCTGATCCACATGGCCCACGCCCTCTGCCACCACAATGATAAAATGCTTTTTGCCGCTCAGCTGGGTATTGCGCATACGGGAAACCACGTCTTTTTCCAAATCATAAGGGATCTCCGGCACCAAGATCGCCGTGGCTCCCACGGCAATGCCGGTTTGCAGTGCCAAATGCCCTGCATGACGGCCCATAACCTCCACCACCGTGCACCGTTCGTGGGACTGGGCGGTGTCCCGCAGGCGATCCACCATTTCCACAGCGGTGTTCATTGCCGTGTCGAAACCGATGGTGTATTCCGTGCAGGCAATGTCGTTATCAATGGTCCCCGGCAGCCCGACACATGGAATCCCCCGCAGCGACAGATCCCGCGCTCCCCGGTATGAGCCGTCGCCGCCAATCACGACGATTCCTTCAATCTCCAGCTCATGGCAGGTGCGGATGGCCTTCTGCATGCCTTCTTCGGTTTTGAATTCGGGGCTTCGCGCGGTATACAGGATCGTGCCGCCCCGGTGAATAATATCCGAAACACTCCGCAGGTTCATTTCCTGTATATCGTGATTGATCAGGCCGTTATAGCCCCGACGGATGCCAACAACCCGCATCCCTTTGGAAATGCCCGTACGCACTACGGAACGGACAGCCGCGTTCATCCCCGGCGCGTCGCCGCCGCTGGTTAATACGCCAATCGTTTTCATAGTTGGTCCCTAGCCTTTCTGGTTCTGTAAGTAATCCGGCAAGCGTGCTATTCCCCGTCGCCGGGATCTTGCGTGCCCTCGCCGTTCTGTCCGCCGTTCTGCGGACTGTTCTTTCTCTTCCATATCGCGGGAGCCGCCACAGCAAACACAATGGCAACCACCGCAGCTCCAATAAGCACCCAGACAATCCAGCTCACGCCTTCATCCCCGGTCTTGGGATTGCTGGAATCCTGGGCGGAAGGCTCTGTCTCCGCCTGCTGGGAGGAGGGCTGTTCCAAAACAGGTTCCGTGGTTTCCGGCTCCGCCGCAGTGGACTCCGGCACAGGTTCCTTGTCATAGTAGCCCGCCATGTCCAGCCATAGGCTGTTTCCCGCCGCGATATCCGAAAGAGCCATCAGCCCCTGAATGGTGGAAATGCTGTCCGGCGCGGTGTAAAACGCGCCTTCCTCCCCGTTTTGGGAGGCCGCGTCATACCAAAAGCAGCCCGCTGCATCCTGGTATGCCAGCAGTGCGTCCACCGCCGCTGACCAGCGCTTTGCGCTCATGGATTCGCCCGCGGCAACCAGCCCCATAATGCCATACGCCTGAGAGCAGGAATTGGCCGAGCTCCATTCTCCGTTGCCCACCAAATTTCCGTCCTCCTGCATGGACTGCTCCATAAACGATACGGCCTTCTCCAAAGCGGCGCTTTGGTCAGTCAGCGCCAAGGCAATCATGGCCATGCCAGTGGAATCCACCTCGCCGCCCTCTCCGAAGTCGTTGAAGCCGCCGTCCTCCTGCTGAAAAGAAGCGATTACGCCGCCCGCAGCAGCCTTATCATAACCGGCGCCTGCGCCCGCTGCGTTGGCAACCTCCAAGGCAATCACCGCCCAGATATTGTCATAAGAGCTTTCCCCAAACGCGCCGTCCTGCTGCAGCGCCGCCAGAGCCTTCGCCAACGCGCTGTTTTCTCCTTGGGTGAAATCGCCGCCCTTGAGTGCGGCCCCAAGCACCTCTGTTGCCATGCTGGAGGCAATCCCCGAACCAGCCGCATTGGGATCGGCGGCGGGAACCATAAAGCTGTAAGCCCCATCGTCCATTTTATCTGTCCGGGCCAGCACATACAGTCCCCAAACGTCGGGATACAGCTTGCTCTCGTCGTCCTCCGGCAGGGCAAAGCTCGCTTCAAACGCCGCTTTGTAGCCTTCCAGCCCCTTGAGGACATTTCCCTGCTCCACAGCAGCCGCAGCGGAAAAACCGCCCAGCGCGATGACAGCCGTTAATAGCAATGCTGTCAAAGCTGTTAACAGTCCCTTTGTTTGCATGTTCCTCAACCTTTCTCCTTGTTCAAAAGTGTAACCTAGCTTAAGCTGTTAGCCTTTTGATATCGACGGTCAGCGCGTCGGTTACCGCCTGGGCGCTGGCCCTGTCGGAAGCCACGGCGGTCAAATAAACCTTGATCTTTGGCTCCGTGCCGGAAGGACGGATGATCGCAGAGGCGCCGTTTTCCAGCTGGTATTGCAGAACATTGGAGCGAGGCAGAGGGATCACAGACGCTGTGCCTGCTTCCACATCCGTTACTTGAGACGTATCGTAGTCATACCGTTTGACAACCTTAAAGCCAGCCAAAGCCGCCGGCGGGTTCTCCCGCAGGCTCGACATGATCCGCTTCATGTTTTCCATGCCCGAAACGCCCTCGCAAACAATGTTGAGCTGGGTGTGCTGATAGACGCCGTACTGCCTGTACAGGCCCTCCATCACGTCGATCAGGGTTTTCCCCTGGGTCTTGTAAAAGGCTGCCATTTCACAAATCAGCATGGCGGCCACCACCGCGTCCTTATCCCGGACATAGGTGCCCACCAGGTATCCGTAGCTCTCCTCAAATCCCAGAATATACCGCCCCTGTTCGCCCTTGGATTCCAGAAGGCCGATCTGCTCGCCGATAAATTTAAAGCCGGTCAGCGTATCAATCACCTTGCAGCCGTAATGGGCGGCAACCTGATCCGCCATGCCGGTGGAAACAATGGTCTTGATCATCACAGGGCTGCTAGGCAGCGTACCCTTTGCGGCCCGCTGCGACAGGCAGTAGTCCAGCAGCATGACCCCCACCTCGTTGCCGGACATAAGCCGATACTCTCCATCCTTCAAAACGGCAATCCCCACCCGGTCGCAGTCAGGATCAGTGGCAAGCAGCAGATCCGGCTTTTTCTCCTCAGCCAGCCGCAGCGCGCAGCCAAAGGCCTCTCGAATCTCAGGGTTGGGGAAGGGGCAGGTGGGAAAGCTCCCGTCAGGCAGTTCCTGCTGCGGCACCACGTAGGTGCTCTTGACCCCGATCCGGTCCAAGATCGCCCGCACCGGCATGTTTCCCGTTCCGTTGAGCGGCGTATAAACCACCTTTAAATCGGTGTTTTTACAGGCCTCGGAATGAATCTGCTGCGCAGCGACGTTGTCCAAATACGCATCCACTACATCCTGCCCGATATAAGATATCATACCTGACTGAAGACAGGCGTTGAAGCTGACCCGCTTGACGCCGGTGAAATAATCCACCTTTTCAATGTTCGCCAGCACTTCCTCGCAGGCATTCAGTGTCAGTTGGCAGCCGTCAGGTCCGTAAACCTTATATCCGTTGTATTTGGCGGGGTTATGGCTGGCCGTGACCACTACGCCGGCGGCGCAGCCCAGCTTTCGCACCGCGTAGGAAAGCATGGGCGTGGGCATCAGCTCCCGATAAATATACACTTTAATGCCGTTGGCGGCAAAGGTGGAAGCCGCAGCCTGGGCAAACAGTCGGGATTTATTCCGGCTGTCGTAAGCAATGGCGACGCTGGCTCCCGGCGCGGCCTTTGATATATACTCGGAAAGGCCCTGCGTAGCCCGGCCGACGGTGTAAACATTCATGCGGTTGGTGCCGGCGCCAATGACCCCCCGCAGGCCGCCTGTGCCAAACTCCAAATCCTTATAAAACCGGTCGGTCACCTCGGCGTCGTTTCCGGATACAGACTGTAGCTCCTTGATCAAATCTGGATCCAATACAGCGTTTTGCAGCCAGCGCTGTAATTCACCTGCATAATCCATCCAATTCATTCCTTTCAAGACGCTAATCTCATTTATTATAATACGATTTTTCACAAATTACAAGCGGCAAACCATACATTTCTACTAGAGAGCAAAAAATTCATGATAGGCTAGATTGGCAAAGACAAAACCGCAGCGCGGTTCTGCAAAGAAGCAGAAATTACCGAATTCTTATCCGAAAACCATTGACAAAAATGTGTATTTACCATACAATTATCGTTGCAAAAACGACATATTTTGTTAAATAAATGTCACATTTTTTCGGCGCATAGCAGAAAGGAGGGGAGAAAATATGAATAGCGTCGGAATTCGGAATGGGCGGCTGGAGCAGTTGCGCCGGGAAAAGGGGCTTTCCCGCAGGGCGCTTGCGGCGCAGCTGCAGCTGCGGGGCGTGGATGTAGGCCAGGGCGTTGTGGCCCGGCTGGAGTCCGGCGAGCGAAAGTGCTCCCAGGCGGAAAGCATAGCCCTGGCCGATATTTTTGGCGCGGATTGGCAGAAGTGAAGCGGGAGGCTTTGAAGGCTAGAACAATTAACCGCCTGAGAAGGACGACGTCCTTCTCAGGCGGTTATTTTATGTTAGGCTTTTTGCAGTCCCAAGCAGCGGCTTTGCCTCTCAGAGTCTGAGGCCTTCGCCCGGCGCCCGCCCTTATTTGGGGCAGCCGGAAACGGCGTTTTTATAGCTCGGTGGCTTCTGCTTCCTGTGCCTCCTTTGCAGTTTCCTCCAGGACACTGGTGCAATGGGGGCAGCGGGTAGCCGCCGCCGGAATTTCCGAACAGCAAAAAGGGCAGGTCTTGACAGTGGGAACCACAATCTCTACCGGCTCCGCGCTGTCATGCCGCAGATGAGGGATTTTGACCTCCTTCAGCTTGTTCAGCACCTTGATGATCAAAAAAATTACCAGCGCCATGATGAGGAAGTTGAGCACCGCCGTCAGGAACGAGCCGTAGGCGAACACCGGCAGGTTCAGCGTATCCCTGACATAGGCGATATCCCCCAGCTTGGCCGCGTCCACGCCATCCGGCGCCGGCTTTAAGATCAAGAAGCGGCTGGTAAAATCCAGGCCGCCGGTCAACAGCCCCACAAAGGGCATGACCACATCCTTGACCAGGGAATTAACGATGGACTGAAACGCCCCGCCGATGATAATACCCACGGCTAGATCCACCACGCTGCCCTTCAGTGCAAACTCCCTGAACTCTCCCCAAAAGCCCTTCTTCCCTTTGTCCTTCTTCATTGGCCCTTACCCCCTGTACGGCATAACGTAAAATAAAATGCAGAAAAACTGCAAAATGCTCCCCGCCAAAACGAACAGGTGAAACACCGAGTGCATATACCGCACCCTTTTCCCCACGCCATACAGCACCGAACCCACCGTGTACGCCAGCCCTCCCGCAATGAGAAGCCAAAAGGCGGGCCATGGGATGGCGTCCAGCAGCGGCCTGATGGCAAACACCACGCACCAGCCCATGCCGATATAGCAGATCATGGAGAAAACCTGGAATTTCTTCATGTCGATGGAATTAAGGGTAATCCCCAGGGCCGCAAACCCCCAGACAATGCCGAACAGCGTCCACGCTACGCCGGGGCTGTTGACCCGGAAGGCCCCGCCGATGGTCAGAGGCGTGTAGGTCCCCGCAATCAGCAGATAAATCGAGCAATGGTCGATGATCCGCATGACCTTTTTGGGCGTGCTGGGCCGCAGACCGTGGTAAATGCTGGACATGCAGTACAGCACGATCATGGCGCCCCCGTAAATCGCGCCGCTGACCACGCCCCAAACGTTGCCGTTCACCGCCGCCATCACTACGCAAAGCACCAGCGCGGCAATGGCCAGCGCCCCGCCCACGATGTGGCTGACCATATTCATAATCTCCTCCGCCTTGGTGTAGGACGGCAGGGCGCGATCCTTCAGCTTTTCCCGCTTCAAGCCTATTTTTTCACTCCCTTGGCGCCCAGCGCGCCGCCGGAAGCCAGAATATTGGTATCGAAATCAAAGGACAAATTCTCCCGGCTGCGTTTGCGCTTGAACGCCAGCTCCACCAGCCGGTCCAGCAGCGCGGAATAGGGAACGCCCTTGGGCTCCCACAAATAAAAGGACAGAGAGCCGGGGATGGTGTTGACCTCGTTGACCAGCACCTGGTTGTCGTTGTCCCCATCCAGCATGAAATCGATCCGCACCACCCCGTTGCAGCTAAGGGCTTTGAAAGCCCGGCGGGCATAATCGGTGATCCGGGCTTCGGTTTCGGGGGGGATCTCGGCGGGAATCCGCCGCTTCAACGAGCTCATGCCCTTGCTTTTACCGCCGCCGGACAGATACTTATCCGCGTAGGACAAAATTTCGTCGCTCATCACCGGCTCTTCGCAGACCGACGCTTCGCATTCGTCTGCATCCCCCACGACGGAGCAATTGATCTCCCGCAGGCTGGTCACCGCCCGTTCCACCAGCACCTTATCCGCATAGGCCAGGCTTTCCTCTACGCCGGAGAACAATTCTTCCTCTGTTTTCACCTTGACGATGCCCACGCTGGAGCCCAGATTGGCGGGCTTGACAATGGCGGGATACCCAATTTCCTCTCCGATGCGCGCCCGCAGCGCGTCCCGGTCTTCCACCCATTCCCGGGCGGTGAAGGACACACAGGGCAGCACGGGAATCCCCGCTGCCGCCAGCACCTGCTTGCAAACGGCTTTGTCCATTCCCAGTGCGGCGGAGAGCACATCGCACCCCACGTAGGGAATCCCCAAAAGCTCAAAAAAGCCGGCGATGGATCCATCCTCGCAGTTGGTGCCGTGAACGATAGGAAAGGCAAGGTCCATGACGGCGACGGGCCTGCGCCGGCCAATACCGCCCTTCACGTCGAGCAGCACCGCGTCTTTCCCTTCCTTGACCACCGTCACCTGGCGGCAGGCGGATAAAAGAGCCGGAATGTTCTTGAATGCCTCGATGTCCAGCAGCTTTTCGCCGGTGAAAAGCTGCCCTTTTTTGGTTATGTACACGGGGATCACATCGTATTTTCCCCGGTCTAAGGCCGCCATGGCCTGCACCGCGGAAATGACCGCGATTTCATGCTCCACCGACATGCCGCCGAAGAATACTCCGATTCGCGTTTTCAATTGAATTCCCCCATTTCAAGGTCTATGGTTCAGCCGGCGTAATTGTCCGGCAGGTCGTTTTCAAACAATACCACCGTGTTGGCGTCGCACACCGTGCGCAGGTGAGCAAGAGCGTCCCCAAAGGTTTTCATCACCAAAAGGCATTCGCCGCCTGCGGCCTTGGCCCCCGCCAGCAGGGGAACCGACCGTTTTTCCCCCACAAAAATGGAAAAATCGGCATTTTTGGCGCAGGCCTCCCCCAGCCTGCGGTTGCATTCCTCCTCCCGCTCCCCCAGCTCCACAAGCCCGGGGGTGACGACGATTCGGGTCATGCCCTCAAAGGAGCCCAGCACCCGCAGGGCCTCCAAGCTCCCCTCAGGGTTGGCGTTATACGCATCGTCAATCAGCAGCGCGCCGCCCAAAAAGGGC
This sequence comes from uncultured Clostridia bacterium, assembly GCA_944383495.1. Classification (GTDB taxonomy): domain Bacteria; phylum Bacillota; class Clostridia; order Oscillospirales; family Acutalibacteraceae; genus CALWPT01. The sequence continues at coordinate 27,856 of CALWPT010000006.1, forward strand.
TTGGGCTCCAGCCGGTGGGGGGCAGGCTTCAGCCGGGACACGGCGAAGGCAATGTCCCTTGCCGGCGTCTGCAAATGGAGCGCCACCGCCGCCGCCGCCAGAATGTTCAGCACATTGTGGGTTCCCAGCAGCCGGGTGGTGACGGGAATCTCTGTTTCTCCGGCGTGAATGGTGAACCGCAGGCCCTCCCGGGAAACGGAAATGCCGTCGGCAAACACATCCCGGCCGGAATGCTCAGTGCCGTACCGAATCCCCGGCATTCCAGATATTTTTTCCGCTATAAACGGGTTATCGGCGTTGTAAAACATCATGCCGTTTCGGGAAAGCACGCTGTCCGCCAGCTCAAACTTGGTTGTCACCACGTTTTCCAGGGACCCGAAGGTGTTAAGGTGCTGGGGACCGATGGAGGTGATCACCCCTATCTCCGGCTGAACCAGCCGGCAGATTTCCTCGATATCCCCCTGCTTTTTCGCCCCCATCTCGGCGATGAACAGCTGGGTTCCGGGCCGAAGGCGCTCTCTTATGGTCCGCACCACGCCCAATAGGGTGTTATAGCTTTCCGGGGTGATGAGAACGTTATATTTTTCGCTTAAAATCCGGCCCAAAATATACTTGGTGCTGGTTTTGCCGTAGCTCCCCGTCACGCCGATCACGCGGACGCCGCTGTCCTTCAAAATCCGGCGGGCGTCTCCCACGTACCACCCCGCGATGGCCTTTTCCATTGGGGCGTTGATGAGGTTAACCAGCATGGCGAAAAAGGGCATCAGGCACACCGCCGCCATGAGAGGCAGCGCCCAGAATCGGTTCCAAAAGCTCCCCGCCGCGGCAGCGCCCAACAATAAAGCGGCCGTGACAAACATCCGCTTGATCCGGGCAGTAAACACCAGCTTTTTCTTGGCATGGCGGATTTTCTGCACGGCGAATACCCCGCGGATCCCGCCCGTGATTGCCGCTGTGATGAGAAACACCACGTCCCATCCCAGCAAAAACAGCGCCGAAAGCCCGGCGGCGCATAAAAGAGAACACACGGCGACGCCCGAAAACGCGCCCCGCAGGTACTCCCAAAACCGGTTGTTATAATAAGAATTAAGCTGCAAAAAATGCAGCTGCCGTGTGAGGGCAACCAGGGCCGCCAGCGCCAGCAGCACCGCCGCGATTCCAACAATCACAAAAACGCCTCCAGTATGCTCTCCACCTGCCCCGGCCGCTCCAAAAACGAGTAGTGCCCCGCGCCGCTGACGACGCACAAGCCCGCGTCGGGGATCAGGTGCTCCATAATTTTTCCATCGGATAAGGGGGTGGCAGTGTCCTTCTCGCCCCAGATGAGCAGGGTGGGGGCTTTGATGGCAGGAAGAACACTCCGAATATCCTCATTCACCAGCCTCACCAGCGTCTGCCGCATCACGGGCGGGGCGGCGTTATAGTCCGCCGAGCCAAAATAAGCGCGGACGCGGTCAAGCATGCCGGCCGTCCATTTTCGCAGGCCCGGCAGGGTCAAGAACCACTTAGCGGTTTTGAAGCTGTAAAGCCGCAGCTTTTGCCCAGCGGTTTTTTTCTGCTTCAGCCCCGCCGCGCCGAACACGACGATTTTAGGCGGGGCAAGCAGCCCCTTTCCCGCCATATAAAGGGCCATGCGGCCCCCGTGGGAATGGCCGAACACCATGGGATTTTCAAGCCCCGCCTGCTTGATAAACGCGAGAATAAAATCCGCGTATTCCGCGACGCCCCAGGGCTCCTTCAAAATCTCGCTGCCGCCGCAGCCGGGGAAATCCACCGCCGTGAACCGGAACCGGTCCGAAAACGCCGCGATGATCCGGGCGTACACCTCCATGGAGGAGCCCCAGCCGTGAAGCAGCAAAATGTCCGGGCCCGACCCGGTGACCTCATAGTGAACCGAAAGACCCTGCACCGTGGTTTCCACAGCCGTTTCCCCTTTCATGAAAGTTTTCCCAGTAGTTTATTATATACGAAGCGGCGGGAAAAATGAAGTCAAATCCCGCCGGTTCCGTCACATTTTCAAAATTTTCCTGGCGTTTTCCGCAAAAATTTTCTTTTGATCCGCCGCGTTTTCACAAAACGCCTCCACAAAGCGGATCCCGTCCGCCGGGTCGCTCCAGGGCAGGTCGCTGCCGAACAGGATGTGATCCGCTCCGTGAACCATTAACAGTTCCTTGGCATAGGGCAGAGGCATGATCCCATAGCAAAAGGACGTGTCCAAAAACACGTTTGTCCCCGCCAGGTGCTCCAGCACCTCATCCCACAGCAGATATCCGCCGAAATGGGCCGCCACCACCGGCGCGCCCCGGAAGGCGGGCAGCGCCGCTTTCAGCCGCGGGGGCGGGCAGTGCACCGGCGGGGGATACCCGATGTCCGCCCCGGCGTGAAACACCGTGACCAGCCCCAGCTTGCCGATGGTATCGTACACCTCCGCCATGGCGGGGTCGTCCACAAAGAATCCCTGGTATTCCGGGTGGAGCTTGACGCCCTTCAGTCCCAGTTCCTTGATCCGGTAGAGCTCCTCGATCTGATCCGGCGCGTTCGGGTAAATCGAGCCGAAGGGAATCAGCCTCTCGCTGGCCAGGGACGCGGCAAAATCATTGACGTTTTTCTGCTGCTTTGGATTGGTGGCGATACTCATTATGCAGCTTTTATCGACGCCTGCCGCCTCCATGCGGGCCAGCAGGCCCGGCGCCGTCCCGTTCGTGCAGGGGCGAAGGCCGCCGGACGCGGCCGACAGGCTCTCCATGGCACGGGCGGCTATTTTTTCCGGGAAGCAATGGGTGTGAAAATCAATTCTCTCCAACGCTCTCACGACCTTACTTTTTCTTGCTCTGGCTCTTCAGCCGCTGTTCCCGGCCCAAAATCATTTTCCGCAGCCGGATGGACTCCGGCGTGACCTCCACCAGCTCGTCGTCCTTGATGAATTCTAAGGACTGCTCCAGGCTCAAAACGGTGTGCGGCGTCAGCTTCAGCGCTTCATCCGATCCGGCGGCGCGCATGTTGGACACCTGCTTTTTCTTGCACACGTTGCAGACAATGTCCTCATTTTTGGGGTTTTCCCCCACGATCATGCCCTCGTACACCTCCACCCCAGGGCCGACGAACAGCCGCCCCCGATCCTGGGTGTTGAAAAGGCCGTAGCTGGTGGTTTCCCCCGTCTCAAAGGCGACAATGGAGCCGCTTTGCCGGGTCTCCAGGTCTCCCTTATACGGTTCAAAGGAATCAAACACGTGGTTCATAATACCGTTGCCGTTGGTATCGGTCAAAAATTCCGAGCGGTAGCTCATCAGCCCCCGGGCAGGAATCTTAAATTCCAAATGGGTGACGCCCGAATCCCGGGTGCCCATATTCAAAAGCTCCGCCTTGCGGCTTCCCAGCTTTTCCATCACCGCGCCCACGTAATGCTCCGGCACCTCGATCATCAGCAGCTCCATGGGCTCCAGCCGCACGCCGTTTTCATATTTATAAATGACCCGAGGGCGGGATACCTGAAATTCGTACCCCTGCCGCCGCATGGTTTCGATGAGGATGGACAAATGCAGCTCGCCCCGGCCGGACACCTTGAAAGTATCGGGGGAATCGGTCTCCTCCACCCGCATGGAAACGTTGGTTTCCACTTCCTTAAACAGCCGCTCCCGCAGGTTCCGGGAGGTGACGAACTTCCCCTCCCGCCCGGCAAAGGGGGAGTTGTTGACCATGAAGTTCATGGAAATGGTGGGCTCGTCGATCTTCACAAAGGGCAGGGCTTCCACACATGCGGGGTCGCAGGCCGTTTCCCCGATGTTGATTTCCGGAATGCCCGAAACGGCGATGATGTCCCCCAGCTGGGCGGAAGGCACCTCCACCCGCTTGAGCCCCTCGAACTGATACAGCTTGCTGAGCCGAACGTTGTAGGAAGTCCCGTCCTGCCGGGCGATGGCCACCATCTGCCCCGCCTGGACCATGCCCCGTTCCACACGGCCCACGCCGATGCGGCCCACATATTCGTCGTAATCAATATTGGAAAACAGGATTTGCAGCTTTCCGTCCGGGTCTCCCTTGGGCGGGGGAACCTCCTTCAAAATTGTTTCAAAGAGGGGCTTTAGATCCCCCTCCAGCTTGTCCGGCGCCAAGCCCGCATACCCATCCCGGCCGGAGGCATATACCACAGGGAATTCCAGCTGGTCGTCGTCCGCTCCCAGCTCGATAAACAGATCCAGCACCTCGTCGATGACCTCGGCAGGGCGGGCGCCGGGGCGGTCGATCTTGTTGACCACCACCACGGGGCGCTTGCCCAGCCCTAACGCCTTTTTCAGCACAAACCGGGTCTGGGGCATGCAGCCCTCAAACGCGTCAACCAACAGCAAAACGCCGTCAACCATCAGCAAAATCCGCTCCACCTCGCCGCCGAAATCGGCGTGGCCGGGGGTGTCGACAATGTTGATTTTCGTGTCTTTATACCAAACGCTGGTGTTTTTGGCCAGAATGGTGATGCCCCGCTCCCGCTCCAGGTCGTTCGAGTCCATAACCCGCTCGGCTACCTGCTCGTTCTGGCGGAAGGTGCCGCTTTGCTTCAGCAGCTGATCCACCAGGGTGGTTTTGCCGTGATCCACGTGGGCGATGATGGCAACGTTTCTGACTTGCTCCCTGCAATCCATGAAAAATCTCCCTTTTTTCGCATTCTTTAACATTATACCAAATTCGCAGATAATTACAACCAATAAATTGCACAACTCCCCTTGACCATGCCTGCGGTTTATTGTAGAATGAAGCAAAGCGGCGGACCGCGTCCGCCGCAACCGGAAAGGCATGATTCAGCATGAAGAAGTTATACAGCAGCGGCGCTTTGCAGCTGATTCCCGCGGCCAAGGGCTTTGTATTCATGGCCAAGCAAAACGAGGTGGAGGATAAATTCGTAGTGGCGTATAAGCTCTATGACCTGGAAACCTTCCGGGAGTCGCTGGTCACCCGGTCGGTATACCTTTTGGCCAAATTCGGCCCTAATTTCAAGTTCTTTGAAAAGGAGCTGGAGGATTATATCAACTGCGTCACAGTCCTCCTGCCCGATCACGGTGTTTTTATCGCTTACCCCGGCGGGAAATGCCTGCGGTATGATTCAGAATGCCGCCTTTTATGGCAGGGGAGCGTCACCTATCAGAGCTACGGCCCCGCCGCCGCCGCGTTGGACGGCGACGGCATTTGGCTGTCCTTTCCGGAGTGCGACACGGTGGTGAAGTATAAGCTCTCCACCATGCGGCCGGAGCTGCGGGTGGGCGCGGGGCGGTCGGATTTGTTTATCCGGCCAGGGGCTCTGTATCTGGAGGACGGGTTTTTATATGTGTGCTCTTCTTCCATCAACAAAATCACCAGGCTGAAGCTTTCCACCTTTGAAACAGAGGACTACGGCAGCTATATCGAACCGGTCAAGCAATTCGTCAAGCTTGACCGCCGAGAGCTTGTTTTGACCAACAGCGGAATTTACATTGATTTGTAACGGCCGCCAACCAAACGGGGAGGGCGCGCCGCCCATCGGGCTATCGGCGCTCGGACGTGGGCGCCCTATGCAGAGGAAAACGGCTCGAGGGCCGCGGCGCCGCAATCCGCCGTTCTCTCCTGGGCAAGAAAAAAGCCCAGCGGCGCAGGCCGGATCCCTTTCCAGGAATGGAAAGGCGCGTTATGACCGGCCTATAGCAAAATGCCTCCGTTTACTGTCCGGCCATTCCTTGATCATAGAATAATTTGTCAATGAAACGCCCCGCACCGTCACCTGCTGTTTCTTGACCGTTTCATAGCCTCTTTTCTCAAAAAAAGGCTTTGCGGTTATGGAGGCGTTAACGGTAACGGCTTTATGCCCCTGCGCAAGGGCATGCCGCTCCAATTCGCCGCAGATGGCGGTTGCAATATGAAGGCCCTGAAAATCCTTATGAACAAACAGATGATCCAGATAGCCTGTATCGTCTATGTTTCCATAGCCAACGATCCTTCCACCGTCCACCGCGACAATGGTATACAGCGAGAGAAAAAAATCATTACGGCATAGGAAATGTTCCCGGCCGCCGGCCCAGGCCTGAACCTGTTCCCTGGAATAATCCCTTGCATTGACGGCGTGAATGGTATCATAAAACAGTTGGGCGATCTCCGTCAGATCCTCCGGCCGATATGCTCTCAGCTTCATTTTTCATTTTCCTCCAACGGCGGCGGTCATCAACACAGGCGCATGAATCAGCCCAGCATATGCTCCAAAAACACCTTGATCCCAATGGCGATCAATATGACGCCGCCAAAAATTTCGGCTTTTTCTTTTAAGAATTCCCCGCATTTTCGTCCCACGCCGCACCCAAACAGGGAAATCGTAAAGGTCACTGCCCCAATGGCGCCGGCAGACGTCAAAATATTCGCTTGCATGACCGAAAGGCTGATGCCCACCGCTAGCGCGTCAATGCTGGTGGCAACCCCTTGCAGGAACAAGACCTTCCCGGTTAACGCTTTATTTAGCTCGCAGGCTTGCGGACTTTTCAGTTCCTGCATGCCGTCAAACACCATTTTTCCACCGATCAATCCCAGCAGGACTAAGGCAATCCAGTGATCCACAGCCGAAATTGCATCCCGGAACAGCGTTCCCGCCCAATACCCGATCACCGGCATCAGCGCCTGAAATACGCCAAACGTCAATGCTGTCAGCAGCATCTCCCTCTTGCCCACGTTTTTATAGCACATACCATTGGATACGGAAACAGCAAACGCATCCATTGCGAGTCCCACCGCTAAAAAAAGGATTGTAAAAAGGCTCATACCGGTTTTCAACTGCCCCTCGTTGGCTTTACGGCCTTTGTTTGAAAAATAAAAACCCATGTATGGCGCCTATATGCCATACATGAGTCTCGTTTTTTCAGACAAGCCAGGCCTTTCAAAGCCAGAATGTTGACTTGTCACATGTCGCCATGCAAACTACTCCCTCATGAAACGGATTTATTATACAACAGCCCCCAATGGTTAGTCAAGAATAACCGCAGGAAAATTCAATCGTATTTCCGGCATTTTGGCGTATCAGGCCAGGCGCCGCAAGGCTTGCAATGACGAATCGCCTTGCGTTATTGCGCCCATTATAAAAGCCTTGACAAACGCAGGCCGCGCTTCTATAATAATAAACAGCGTCCGGAGCGGGGCGGGCGGAACGCATTGCTGCTAGACGCATGGTTCAAGGCCCGGATGCCTTTTGCTTTTCCTGAGCACACAAATTCTGCGGGGGAAAACGACAAAAGCGAAGCGTTTATCATATGGAGATGTACCCAAGTGGTTGAAGGGTCCGGATTCGAAATCTCCTTCGGCTAACGGAAGCAGAACTTCCGAAAAGCCTTTAACCGTGCGGGTTTCGGGCATTCGCCCGCCGCAAACACACCGTTAGTTCTAACAGGAATTCTAATACAACCGAATATTTGCGTTAATCTCGGTTTTCCGAGTTAACATACATGGAGAGGTATCGAAGTGGTCATAACGGGGCTGACTCGAAATCAGTTTGCGAGCAATCGC
>CALWPT010000007.1 GCA_944383495.1 uncultured Clostridia bacterium
GGTGGGAAGCCGCCCGGGAAAGCAGGTCTTGCCAACACAAAGGAGAGCCGGCCCGCGGGGAGACCCGCGGGTTGGCCTTTCCGATCCTCCTCTTGCCCTCCCCGCTTGCTTTTTTCAGGAGGGGGTAAAAGAGCAATATATTTTATTTGTTTGCGGAGGCCGTCAACAGACGGTCTTTGTTTTTTTAGGTGGTTATTTGGGATCTATCATGAGGAGCGTGTGATTTCAAAAGCAGAGGCATCTGCAGGGCTTGAAATGGTTGCACAAAATTCATAATTCATTCATAGGATCTTGGTTGACATCAAAGACAGGTCCATGGTAGGATAAAATTGCAAATAAGCATAATGGAAAGGAAGTGTCTGTATGCGAATACTAAAGGCCCATATACGCCATGTGGATCAGCTTTCCAGCTTGGCGGTGGCTTTATGGCCCAGCCATAGCTTGGAGGATATGCGCTGTGAATTTACAGAACTGCTGAATCGGTCAAATACAAGAATTTATGTGTGTGCAGTCCAGGAGCAGCTTATTGGCTTTGCCCAGTTTTCCATTCGCAAGGATTATGTGGAAGGCGCTTCTTGTAGTCCGGTGGCTTATTTGGAGGGCCTGTATGTGATACCGGAGTACCGACGGAAAGGCGTTGCCCGTGCATTGATCAATATGGGAGAGGAATGGGCAAGGGGGAAGAATTGCTTGCAAATGGCCTCCGACTGCGAGTTGCATAATGATACAAGCATTAAACTCCATATGGGCGAGGGATTCCGGGAAGTCAATCGTGTGATTTGCTTTTTAAAGGAATTATAATGGTGATCCCTGTGTCGAAGGGCCGAAAAGACCAATTTCAGAAAGCCTGTGGGTGGTCATTGGCGCAAAACGGCGAGGCAATGGGATCGGCACCTTGGAAGAAAAAACGCTGCACGCGGTCTTGAAGCGATTTTACGAGCTGGTTTCCGATATTTATGGAGATACGGATCGGGCCGTATGTCGCCGATATGATCGGGGAAGATGGGTAATTCAGATTTAAACCAGGCAGTTTTATCCTATGCGAAAAAAGCTAAGGACATTTTTGGAGAATTGCCGTGCCACGGTTGTTTTTTCATTGGCAAGAACAAGGCGGCTGATCTGCGTCTCCGGAAACCGGAGAAGCGGCGCCCAAGCGAAAATTGCCCAAACGGAGAACACCGTATCAGGTATGTCCTGAGCTTTACGCCCTTAAAGACTTACTGCTGCCTTGTAATTTATCTAGATCCATCTCAATGTTGGGTGTAGATGAATACCGGTTAAAAAAACGCGTGGAACAAGGCTGGAAAAAAGGCTCCAGCCGCATGGACGGGTTTTCCGTTTCTCTAGGAAACAATCCGAGTGGGCGGGGAATATGGGCTTGATTCTCTTTTGGCTTTTGTCCTTTCGGAGCGATTAAGCGCCAAGAATTTTGCGCGGTTATCTGGTGTATCTACGGTAATGCGCGAACGACTTTGAATATTTTGCATTATGTGAGCGGCGTTTGCCGTGTGGATCGCATAAAAACAGGTTATGTTGATCAAGTTAAAAAGCTATAATTTGATGCAATTGACTGTTTATCGGGTTATTTCGTCTGGCAAACCGCCCCTGCGGGAAAATTCGCAGGGGCGGTTTTTCTGAAGATTTATAATATGTATTCATTTTTGCTTTCCTTGTCTTATCCCCTGTAGATAAGAATAGATTGCAGAAAGGAAACAGTCACCATTGATCCACACATCTACTTATGTTTGTAGTCGGGCGTATAAGTTTCAATCGTCAGACGATCTCCTCCCTTAATTCATTCATAGTAAGGCAATAAATAATCGCTGGTAACAAAAACCATAATAATCATGCAGTGGGGCGGCTTTTTCCGCAGTAACTGCCTTCCTCCTTTTCCTACAAAGACGAAAGCAGTATAAGCATATTCCTTTATGATCCCCCAAAAACGTTTTACAAATCATCTTCCGTTTGTGCATTTGATTTTGTAGGCGGGAAAACGCTGTCTTCATTGAATTCCTCTCCTGCCGAACGCTCCTTAAAATATGCGCAGCCTGCGTGGATGCTGCTGACAGTGTCGGCGGTTTTCAGCGTACAGCAGCCGTCACATTGATGCACGCAGTTGAGCGAGCAGGGAATTAAAACCATACTGTTTCATCCTTTCCCAGGGATTGGAGCGCCGCATTTTATGGCAGGCGGATTATTGCTTTATATGTGGGTGCGAATTTTGCAGGAGATTGCAGTTTTCAGCCGCGCATATTATTGTTGGAGTTTTTTTTCAGAATATTCTACTGATTCGTCTGAAGCATAAAAATTGCTTTTTACGAGGACAGCCTTTTAGTATTGTATGAATCACCTTGACGATTTTCGACTTTCTTTTCCAAAAATTACAGTAATAATTTAATGCCTGCAACCAAACAATATACAATGAAACCTCCGGCAGCCAAGATGGGTCCGGAAAGAGAGAAAGGCGCGGGTTTGAAATGAAAAAATATGCTTGGTTATTTTTCTGCACGGCGGTGCTTTTATCCCTATCCATTGGTATTCCGGACGCGGTTAAAGCGCAGACGGTTCAGGTCAATGTGTGTAAAATTCAAAAAGAGGATATAGAGACCTGTGCGATTGCAACAGGCAAGATTGAAGCCAGCGAGCAGTATGAGGTTGAAAGCAAGATTCCCCTTGTGTTGCAGTCGGTTGAGGTGGAAGTGGGAGATTTGGTCAAAAAAGGCCAGACCTTGGCCATCGTTGACGAGGAAGCCACCACAGAACAGCTTGTGGATATTGGAAATACAACCGGCACCAGCTTTTTAGCCGGAACATATGATGTAAGCCAGCTTACCATCCCGCAGACCCTCACAGCGTCAGAAGAGGGAACCGTCAGCACGGTCTCCGCTATTGCCGGCCAGACAATGCAGCCGGGGATTCTCTTTACCATCGCCAGCACCACAAAGCTACAGGTGCGCGCCAACATTTCCGAGGATATTATCAGCAGTATAGAGGTAGGGCAAAAGGCAATTATTACCGGCAGCGGCTTTAAGGACCGGGAATATATGGGCAAGGTGGAAAAAATTGACCCCAGCGCTAAGCAAATTACGGGAAGCGTATCAACACAGACTGTAGTGGAGGCTGTGATCTCCATAGATCAACCGGACGCTTATTTAAAATCCGGGTTTAGCGCCAAGGTTAAAATTATTACCGATCGTGCCGACGATGTAGTGGTAGTACCATATGAGGCGGTGCGTCAGGATGAGGAAAATCATGAGTATGTTTATAAAATATTAGGCGATCAGGCCTTCCGCCAGTATATTCTTTCGGGACGGGAGGTAGAACAGGGCATTGAGGTTCTGGAAGGCGTTAGGCAAGGAGACCTTTTGGCTCTAAATCCCAAAGAGCTGGACAGTGACCGGGAACGGGTTGCCGTGGGCAAGGTGGTTGAATGATATGCTGGATATTTGGAGAATTGCAGCAGGAAACCTGCTGCGAAAAGGAATGCGTACGGTTCTGACCGTGTCGGGTATTGCAATTGGCGTTGCGTCGGTCGTAATTATCGGCGCGATCAGCCGGGCGGGAACGGCAGCGATCAACGGGGAGTTAGATAGCTTGGGTCTTTCGGGGGTTTCCGTCAGCTCAAGCCAAAACGGAACGGGACTGTATATTGAAGATTTGGATGTTCTCAAAGCCATAGACGGCGTGGAAGAAGTGACGCCAATCGTCACCCAGTCCACGCTTGCAACCTCTCGGGGGCAAAGCGCGCAGACGCTTGTCTGGGGGGTGGATGCAGGCGCCAACACGGTGATCTCCATTGAAACAAAATATGGACGGGCGATACAAAGCGAGGATGTTAACTCTGCGGCAAATATTTGTATGGTGGATGAAAATTTGGCCAATGCCTTATATAGCCGGGACAATATCGTGGGTAAAACGGTTTCTCTTATGGTGGGAGAAGTATTCGAGGATTATGAGATTGTCGGGGTCATCAAGCAGGGAAGCGGTATTTTGTCCAGCTTGATGGGTGAGTATATCCCGTCGTTTGTTTATGTTCCGTATACCACGATGCAAAATATTACTGGACAAAAGGAATTGTCCCAGATTGCGGTGAAATTTGTTCAGGGAACGGATGTAGAAGCCGCTTCAGCTACCATTGGCGCGCGTATGGAGCGGGCCAAGGGCGTCACTGAGGCTGTAAAAATAGACAACCTCAGCAAACAGCGGGATCGGCTGGGCAATATGCTGGACATTGTAAAGCTGGTGATGTCCGCCATCGGCGCGATTACATTACTGGTTGCCGGGTTGGGAATTATGACGGTTATGTTGGTTTCAGTAAATGAACGAACCCGGGAAATCGGTATCAAGAAGGCCATTGGCGCCAGCTTTAAGGTAATTTTAACGGAATTCCTGTTGGAAGCCTTGACAATTTCCATTGTAGGAAGTATCATTGGCACGACGTTCGCCGTCGCTGTCTGCCTAATCGCGGGGAGCGCCTTGGGTGTTGCCATTGAATTCAGCGTGGGAAGCATACTGTTTTCTGTGGGCGTGGCGGTTGCGACAGGCGTAATATTCGGCGTGTACCCTGCGGTTAAGGCTTCGCGGCTGAAGCCGGTGGACGCGCTGCGAAGGGAATGACGGCTTTGCAGCCAATTGCAGTTCCCCATCTGCCAAGGGGAAGGGTTGTGCTGGCGGTTGCCGGACCGGGAAGTGATCAAACAACCCAAAAGCTTATGGAACTGGGCATTGAAATTGTGTGTCCACTGCCGGACCCCGCTTTGCCGGCTCCCGTGCGCAGCCATGGGGACATGCTGTTTTTTCACAAGGGTGAAAGAAAAATCCTTCTGGCTCAGTCACAGAAGAGCTTAGCGGCGCGGCTGGCGGAGCGGGGTCTTAGGCCGCGGTACATAGAAAGAAAGCTAAGTGGAACGTATCCTGGGGATATACTGCTGAACGGATTGGCCGCGGGAGGACGCATTTTTTGCCATGCCGCGGCCGCGTCGGAAATCATGGCCGGAAGAAAGATTGTTTTCGTCCGCCAAGGCTATGCAAAGTGCGCCGCGTGCCTGGTGGATGAAAACAGTATCATTACCGCTGACCCGGCTATAGCAGCAGCGGGAAAGGCCGCGGGAATGGATGTGCTGCGGATTCGGGAGGGGTACATTGCGCTGCCCGGATACCCTTATGGGTTTATTGGGGGCTGCTGCGGCTTTATCGACGGGGAGACCTTATTGTTTACAGGAGATCCCCTGAGCCATCCGGATGGCGAGAGAATGCTGGATTTTATTGAGCGGAAAAGGAAAAAAACGCTAAATTTAAAGGGAAATTTAGCGGATATTGGCGGCATTTTGCCGATTTGCGAAAATGTGATAGACGATACTTGCAAATAAGATTTGTAATTGCTATAATATTTTTATACATGCCGGTAAAGTCCGCTTACCGCAGCAAACGGGCTTTTGTTTAGACACTTGGGCTGAAAAGCTGCGGAGAAATGAGGCAAGCGATGAATATCTCCATTACGAGGACGACTTCTCCCAAGCAGAAGCCGTTGGATCAGACTAAGCTTGGTTTTGGCAAGTATTTTACGGATCATATGTTTATCATGAACTATGATGAGGGCGAGGGCTGGCATGACCCGCGCATTGTTCCCTATGCGCCCATTGAATTGGATCCTTCCGCTATGTGCCTGCATTACGGGCAGGAGGTTTTTGAGGGAATGAAAGCCTATAAAGCGGCGGATGGGCGGGTTCTTTTGTTCCGTCCGGAGCGGAACATGGCGCGCCTTAATTCCTCCAATGACCGTTTGTGTATTCCGGCGATTGACGAGGCGTTTGGAGTGGAAGCCATAAAAACCCTTGTGAAGGTGGATGAAGATTGGATCCCCACCCAGGAGGGGACGTCGCTGTATATCCGTCCCTTTATTTTTGCAACGGACGCGATGCTGGGCGTGCATCCGGCGAAGCATCTGCTGTTCATGGTGATTCTTTCGCCGGTGGGTGCGTATTACCCGCAAGGCCTTAATCCGGTCGACATTTATGTGGAGGATGAGTATGTCCGCGCAGTCCGGGGCGGTATGGGCTATGTAAAGACCGCTGGCAATTATGCGGCTTCCCTGAAAGCACAGGCTGTGGCGGAAAGCAAAAACTATACGCAGGTGCTGTGGCTGGATGGCGTAGAGCGGAAATATATTGAAGAAGTCGGCACAATGAACGTGTTTTTCAAAATAGGCGGCGAAATCGTTACCCCGTCGTTGGATGGCGCCACGCTGCCGGGTGTGACCCGTATGTCGTCCATTGAATTGCTGCGTTCCTGGGGGTACACGGTGACCGAGCGGAAAATTTCTATCGATGAGGTGGCGCAGGCATCCAAGGACGGGAAGCTGGAGGAAGCCTTTGGCACTGGTACCGCGGCGGTAATTTCCCCCATTGGGGAGCTGAAATGGAACGACCTTTCTATGAACATTAACGAGGGGAAGATCGGCCCGGTTTCCCAGAAGCTGTATGATGTTTTAACCGGCATCCAATGGGGCAGGCTGGAGGATCCCTTTGGCTGGATCCAGGAGGTTAAGTAACGTTCCATGAGAAGCCTTTCATTTTCCATTGGTTCTTGTTTAGATGGCAAAAACGTACGGTCTGCGCTGTATCAGAATGGTGTGTCCCGTCGTCTTTTGATCCGGCTGAAGAATACGGAAAACGGAATTATGCTGAATGGCCGCCCCGCCCGGGTGATTGATTCGGTGCAAAAGGGAGACATTGTAGCCATTCAGATACCACAGGATACAAAGCCGGCACTGCCACAATCTGTTGCAGTGCCGGTGCTCTATTTTGATGATGATCTGATCGTATTGAATAAACCTCCGTTTATGATCTGCCATCCTTCCAGAAACCATCAAAGCGGCACATTGGCACATGCATTTGCCGCAATCATTGGGCAAAGGGGAAAAGCCGCCGCGTTTCGCCCTCTCAACCGGCTGGATCGGGATACCTCCGGCGTATTGATCGCGGCGCTGAATTCTTATGCCGCGGCAAAATTGACCGGTCATATTTATAAGGAATACCTGGCGGTCTGCCGCGGATGCCTGGAAGGGGAAGGGACGATTGATCTTCCAATTTCCCGAGTCAATGACCGTTCGATACTGCGGGAGGTTTCTACCACGGGCTCGCCCGCAGTGACCCATTGGCGGGCTCTTGCATCCTGTCCCCAAGCGACGCTGCTGCGCGTATGGCTGGAAACAGGACGAACACATCAAATACGGGTACATTTTAGTTATCTAGGCCATTCGCTGATCGGCGATGATTTTTATGGTGATCCCGATCCCCGCATCCCCCGTCAGGCGCTGCATTGTTCTATGGCCCGTTTTTTCCATCCGGTGACGGGAAAAACGGAGGAAGTGGTTGCGCCGCTGCCGGGGGATATGCGGACGCTGCTTTCCAGCCTGGGATTGCCCACGGAGGAGATTTAATGTCGGGCAACCCCCGTCAAAAAAAGAAGCTATTGAATATCGCGCGTCTGCTTTTGAGGTACAGTGATGAAGAGCATCCCTTATCGGCTGCGAAAATTGCCCAGTTGCTAAGCCGTGAGGGAATTCATTGCGAGAGAAAGTCTATTTATCGGGATATTAAGACGCTGGTTGAATTTGGGTTTGATATCATAAAAACAAGAGTTCCAGAACCAGGCTTTTTTCTGGCTGGTCGTTTGCTGGAGGAAGCACAGGTGCGTCTGCTCTCCGATATGCTTCGTTCCGCGAAAACCCTCAGTCGGAAAAAGACCGATGATCTAATAGGCCGAATGAAGGAATTACTGAGCGTTTATCAAGCGGAGACCATTGACTGCGGTACAATAGGGATTCACTTATACAAGTCAACGAATGAGGAAATATTTTATAGCATTGACCGGATCGAGCGCGCCATTCGGAACAGGCGACAGATTTCCTTGGCTTATACAGGCCGCACGATACGCGGCGGCTTTTTGCAGCAAAGCAAGGTGGAAAATATCCGCGTCAGCCCGTATGCTTTGATGTGGACGGAGCAGAAATATTTTCTGGTAGGAAGTGCCGAAGAGGGAAGGAGGTTGCTGCAACTGCCGCTGGATCAGGTAAAACGCGTGCAGGTTCTGGAACGTCTGGCGCATCCGTTCTGCAAGGTCTACACAGGCTGCGGTTCTTTTTTGCTATACGACGGCTGCGGCGAGACCTTAAATGCTATCAATCCCGAAACGCAATGGATCCAGCTTCGTTGTGAAAACCGAATGATAGAGCGGGTATGGGATCGATTTGGATCAAGCGTTCCGATGCATGCGGACGGGCCGGAGCACTGTATCATTCGCGTTCAGTCGCCAATCGGCGATGAACTGCTGCGCTGGGTGCTAAGCTTCGGCGCCGGTATAGAAATAAAGGCCCCTCGTTCTCTTCGCAAAAGAATGAGAGATCAAATCCATCTTCTAGAACAATTGTACCAGGACGGCTATTCATAAATAGAATAAAATCAACCGATCTCTTCTCCCGTCAGCTTTTCCAAAACCGTTTGATACGTTCCGGTGGGATCGTTTAAGAACTGCTCTTTAACGGTTTCCGCTTGTAACCGGTCGGGCATTAATATCCGAACAGTCAAAAGCTCCAGATCTTTTTCCCAGATACCAAGTGAAACGATGAACCCGGTTTTTGATTTTTCAATGGTGACCTTGTTTTCCTGCTCCCGGCGAATTTTAGAAAGCGTCCGGATCGTGGTTTTTACCGCTTTTTCACGTACCGTAAAGGGAAGAGAAGTCTCCAGGGTTGACGCGATGGTAGAACCAGTATCGCTGATCATAAGGCCCTGACCTTCCAATTCAATGATGTTCCCTTGCTGGAGAAGTTCTGAAATAGCCTGTCCAATCTCGAAATAATTTGCGAGGCCGTCGGTGCAGATAATATTGCAGACTTGGTCTTTCGTGAGCGGCGTCATGACGCTGTTCAGGATATAGCAGACCAATAGCTTAATTTCCATCCGGTTGCGAAGGCCGCCTGGCTCTACACCGGCTGATAACGCGTCAAAATCCATCCGTAGCACTCCCAACAAAATATGATTATCATTATTATAACACAAATATTCTTTCCCGAAAAGATGGAATTCGGCGGCAAAATCATGCGCATTGTCAAAAGAAAGAATCGGGAAAAGTAAAATTCACTATTGCAATTTGTTGGCGCATTGTGTATAATAACATCTGTACCTGCCGGAATGATGGAATTGGCAGACGTGCTGGACTCAAAATCCAGTCCTGGCAACAGGGTGCGGGTTCAAGTCCCGCTTCCGGCACCAAAACGAATAACGCGCCAGGGTTTTGCGTTGTTCGCATATGCGGCTGTAGTTCATCGGTAGAATGCAAGCTTCCCAAGCTTGACAGGTGGGTTCGACTCCCATCAGCCGCTCCACTTAAAAACAACTTACGGACTGTAAAAGGTTTGTAAGTTTTTTGTTTAAAATTTTGTTCTCTTTCTAGGAAGGAGAACGTTTTTTATGCTTGAATTTAAAAATAAGATAAGATCAATTGCGCAATTGATTTTACCCTATCCACTGGATCCCTATTCGTACGAACCATGTCATTGAGCGGCTAAACCGGGGATCCGCTGCCGGACATGGGTGGCTGGGGCGTTCCCAGACGGCAATTCTGCCCTTATGCTGGTCTGTGCCCGGGTGCGCCATGTGACCGGTACCCAGTGGGGCAGCAAAAAGTACATGAGCATGAAGATTCTGGAGGCTGTCATGGAGGACTCCTCCATTGCTGGCTGCTTCATTCAAACCGGACTCTGCTAACCTTTTTGCAAAATATTTTTGGCGCTACCCTTTTTCCATTTGCGAAACTGATTCTGCCTGATCATATCTACCTCTCACTTTTAAATAATTTACTATCTATTGTAATTTGTTATTGACCACAATTAACTAGCCACTTTATTAACGCATCGTTTTTATAAGCTAATGCTGGAACATCGAAATGTCCTGCACCCTCAAATTCAGTTATTTTTGCATTTTTACCTCTGTTTTTTAATTCATTAATAATTACTCTACTACATTTTGATATATAATAATTTTAGATAGAAAACAAACTCGTAGCTTGCAGGTGATTTATATCGATTATTTATTTTATAAATAATCAGGCGCCCGCGCCACGATTCCTCCTATACCGAAAAAAAGTCACGCTCGGCCCGCCTCTTTGCTTGCATGCATGCTCAGAATGTTTTCGCGCCGCTGCCAGCTTTTTTCGGGCTCAAACGTTCAACTCCTTACGCCAAACCTTCCAAAACCTCTATTATATTGTCTTTTGCCACGCGAGAGCGCCAAAACGTAACCCGCGTATTTATTTCAAGGCTTTTTGCCGGCTGATTCCATTCAAATGAAAACAAAAATAAAGCCACTTTGTTAACCGAGCATTATGGCGCAGACCCACTTTTTAGAGATCATATGTAAAAATGCTAAGGCTCTGTCCGCGTCAGAAGTATTCCCTTTTTTGCCAGACGGCCTCCTAGGTCATTTACGTTTCAATCGTTCCTGGCGGATATCTCGCCCGACAAAAAGCAGAGCCCGGTAATTTCCTAAGATCCGAGAGCCCACCCGGTCAGAGTACCGTTTTTCAATTTCATCCAAATTGAGGTTGGTGCTAATAATCGTCGGGCGTTGTAAATTAATTCGGGAATTGAGAATGTTGTATACCGCAGCCGCCGAGAAGGCGCTGCTGAACTCGGCTCCCAGGTCATCCAGCACCAGCAGATCACAGTCAATAAGGGCCTGGAGCGTGTCCTCTCCCCCTTCGCCACGGCCAAAATGCTCTAGTTCAATTTTGTGCAGCAGATTCTGCGCAGAGCCGTAAATGACGCCATACCCTTTTTCAATCACCCTTCCGGCGATCGCCAGGGAAAGATGGGTTTTGCCCAGTCCTGTATTACCTTTGAAAATCAAACTGGGGGAGGCGAGGGTAAACGTCGCCGCATATTCTCGGCAGATGTTTAGATTATTTTTCATGCGGGCGCGGGGACTGACGCCCGATGTATCCTTTCCGTCGGAATAGTACCCACAGTCAAAGGATTCAAAGTCGGAAAGAGCCAACGGTGAAGCCTCGCTTAGCTTGGTAAAGGCAATGCTGCGCGCCAGTTTCCGCACGCAGCCACACAGCCTTCCATCTCGGTAGCCCGTATCTTTACAGTCAGGACAGGAATAACAAGGCTCTAAATAGTTTTCCTTTAAACCTGCAAACCGCAAAATGCTTTTTCGCTCTTCCTGCAAAGTGAGAGAGGCGGATTTCAGGCGCTCCAGAGCCTCGTGAATGTTTTCGCCGGATAAGACTGCCTTGGTGATCCCCGTGGCGTTTTGCGCCAGTTCTGCTTCAATTTCTCGCAGCCGGGGATATTTTTCATATAATTGATCGCGCCGGAAGGAGGTTTGCTCTAACATTTTCTGTCGGTTCTGGGACAATTGGGCCAGCGCTTGATCGTACACTGCTTTCTGGTACCCCATCTTATTCCTCTCCTTCCAGTTGCTTTGCCTGCTCGACTGCCTGGCGTTCAATCATGGTCTCATAATCGTTCAGATCATACGAAACGGATTTTCTGCCGCTCTCTTTTTTGGCGTTCTTAGCTAGGAATCCTTCCAGCTGCTCCTTGCTGTGCACGCCATTTTTATGCCAGTTTTCTAAAATTTTGTTGATATACGGAAAAGACACCTTGCCGGTATTATCCACGCACTGGTCATAAGCCAATTGCAGCATTTGTTTGGTATAACCAAATTCGTTTACCCATTTGACGGAATAGCTGCTCTCCCTCTGAGAAGGATTCCGTTTGTTAAGTCCAAAAGCCGACATAACAATGTACCAGGCAGTTTTTGTCAAAGCAAGCTGGGCGATGCGTTCCTCCGCCTGCTCAATGGTCTCTACGCCCCTGCTCGCCCAATCAACGGCGGTTTTTTCAATGAACTTAAAGTTGGGCTGCTCCTCGTTGACCGCGTATTCTATGACCATGAGAAGCACCGGGACGGAGAGCCCTTCGTTGTCATGCAGCCATACCAGGGTAGCCGATTCGTTGTGGGACAAAAGCCGGCCCAGCCGAAGCTGGGCCTCGTTGAGCAAAAATGCAATTTCTTTGGATTCCATCCCCCGGCGAACCACATCCTCCTTAGAGGGTTTGGCGGTGCGCATGGGAGAACGGACGGGCGCGGCCGTGGGAACAGGAGGCTCAATGACAGCGGCAACCGGCTCGTTACAGGTCAATAGCCCTGCCTGTACCCAATATTGAAGCGCGTCAACAACATCGGCTCGGGGCAAATGCAGCGTTTCGGCGATTTCGTCCACCGAGCGGCCGCCGCCCCAACGCAGCAGGCATAAAAGGCATTTTAACTGCGCCGCTCCTGCCATGCGGATGTGCTCATCCACCAAAATGCTGGGAACCGCAAACAGATTAGAAAATGCCGTAGGATTCATCTGAAATTCCATGTCTGTGCGTTCAACCCTTCCCCAAATTCGTTAATCCTCTTGATGCCGGAGAAAGCCAGAGATCATTTTTGTGATTTCTCGTTTTTGGCTCTCAGGCAGTTGACGGTAATCAATGATCAGCTTTTTTTCGTCCGTGTTTAACATTCCCATCGCCGTCACGCCTTCTTGCCCGCTGGTACGACTTCTGTAGATCGGCGGGTTATCGTTTAGCAGACAATTGTTGCTGAACGCTGACGCGGGACGGGTTACCAGATCGTCAATCGTAACATTAAAAATTTTAGAGAGCTTGCACAGGGTTTCAATGGTCGGAGAAGACTTACCTGTTTCGTAATAGGTGTAGGTCGATCGGTCAATATTCAGCGAGTCTGCAATGACCTTTTGGGTAAACCCACATTTTTTGCGAAAAATTTTTAGGTTTTGAGATAGCATGAGATTTCCTCCTGTCCGAAATCAGTCTGCAGTTTAGTATGAAATGGTTTGTCCATTCCAATTGAAACATTCGTTTAGAATGTATACACATTTATTATACCATTTAAAACCCATTCTGGCTAGTCCTGAACCCATCTTTTTAAAATAAAAAAATTTCCTCTTGACTTTAGGGATTTTTATGGTATTATCATAAAAGTAGCTTTTTATAGCGCGGCTCAATCGTATTGAAATGCTTTACCGGTTTGCCGCTTTAGCTTGGTTTATTTGCTGGTGTGGCTCAGTTGGTAGAGCAGCTGATTCGTAATCAGCAGGTCAGCGGTTCAAGTCCGCTCACCAGCTCCATGTCGTCGCGGGCGTTGTATCGTTCGCGGCGGTTTTTTTTATGGCTTGGTTTTTGTGCCTTCGAAGGGAATCATGGTTTCACCTCTTTTCACGCCGCCGCTCACGGCGGATTTCCTGCGCCGCCTGTTAAATTTCTTGTTTACAGAAACGGCGGAAAATGGTATGATAAATTTGAAAAATGTGTATTCAATGATGAATCCGTTTTTTAGATGGTAGAGAAAGAAGGATTAAAGGAACCATGGGGAACTACTTTCAACCGGAGATAGAATGCGCCTCGCCGGAGCAGATCCGGGCATGGCAGGACGAACGGCTGATGCATACCGTTCGGCATGTATATGACAATGTGGCGTATTACCGGAACCTGATGAAGGAAAGAGGCGTGGAGCCGGGAGATATTAAGTCGGTTGACGATTTGTATAAGCTTCCATTCCTCACTAAGGATGACCTGCGGGATGCTTATCCTTACGGACTGCTTGCGGTTCCGCTGCGGGATACCGTCCGGATCCAATCCACCAGCGGGACCACGGGCCGCAGAGTGGTTGCCTTTTATACCCAGCACGACATTGACTTGTGGGACGATTGCTGCGCCCGCGCTATTGTGGCGGCGGGGGGAACAAAGGACGACGTGGTTCATGTCTGCTACGGATACGGCTTGTTTACCGGCGGCCCGGGCTTAAACGGCGGATCTCACCGTCTGGGTTCCTTGACGCTGCCTATGTCCTCAGGAAATACCGACCGGCAAATCCAGTTTATGTGTGATCTGGGCTCCACGATTCTTTGCTGCACGCCGTCCTATGCAGCTTATTTGGCGGAATCCATTTGCGAGCGCGGCTTGCAGGATCAGATTAAGCTAAAGGCCGGTATTTTTGGCGCCGAGGCTTGGAGCGAGGAAATGCGGCGGGATATTGAAAACAAGTTAAACATCAAAGCTTATGATATTTACGGGCTGACGGAGATTTCCGGCCCCGGCGTTTCTTTTGAGTGCAGTGAGCAGACGGGGATGCATATCAACGAAGATCACTTTATCGCCGAGATTATTGACCCGGTTACGGGAAAGGTGCTGCCAGAAGGCGAAAAGGGAGAGCTGGTGTTTACCAGCATCACCAAGGAGGCCTTTCCGCTGCTGCGGTACCGCACGCGGGATATTTGCGTGTTGAGCCGCAAAAAATGCTCCTGCGGGCGCACGCATGTAAAAATGACCAAGCCGATGGGCCGGAGCGACGATATGCTGATTGTCAAAGGGGTAAATGTATTTCCATCTCAAATTGAAACGGTTCTTTTGAACAAGGGGTACGCCGCCAATTACCAGATTATAGTCAGCCGCGAAAACAACAGTGACCGCCTGGAGGTGCAGGTGGAAATGACGCCGGAAATGTTTTCCGATGCTGTCAGCGAAATAGCCGTCCGGGAAAAGGAGCTGGTGGACGCGCTGAAGTCCATGCTGGGAATCTATGCAGTGGTGCGGTTGGTGACGCCCAAATCCATTGCCAGAAGCGAAGGGAAAGCCGTTCGCATTATTGATAAACGAAATTTATATGAATGAGAAAGGGTGTCGGGTCATGACTGTAAAGCAGCTTTCGGTATTTCTGGAAAATAAACCGGGCCGGTTGGCGGAACTGACAAAGGCTCTGCGGCAAAATGGGATTGATATGCGGGCAATGTCGATTGCGGACGCACCGGATTTTGGAATTGCCAGGGTCATTGTTGACGATCCGTATGAAGCCGCCTGTGTGCTGAAGGATGCGGGATACGTGTTGTCCGTTACGCCGGTCTTGGCCGTCGCCATTCCAGATGAGGCGGGCAGCCTTTACGAAATTCTCCGGGTGCTGGGGGAAAATGAAATTAACCTGGAGTATACCTATGCGTTTCCTACCGCGAAAAAGGGACAGGCGCTGATGATTTTTCGCGTGGAGAATAACGAAAAGGCAATAGAGGCGTTGTCCGGTCTGAGCATTGTGCCCCTTTGCCAGGATGCGATCAATCAGTTATAAGCTATAAACCTTTCTTTGGTCTAAAACGATTCTGAAATCAACGGCGGATGAGCTTTTTATTTTTTAATTACTTCTTCTTTTCTGTGGGACGATCTCTTGGGTTCGTCCCGCATTTTTATTGCTGTCTAGCCCATTTGCTGCAAAACAACTATATATTGTGTTTGTTATTGACGATTGGACCAATATATGCTATAATAAAGAAAAAATAAAGAAGGAGAGGAACACCATGGCGGAGATTACAGTAAAAGGCGGAACGCTGCCCCAGGAGGAAATTAATGCATATATGCGGCAAATTCGGGAGAAAAATCCCAGCCGGACGGTGGAATCGGCGGTCATAGAGGTGGACGGGGAATATGTCAATGTGAGCTATAAACTGGAACCGGTTTCCTTTGAGCGGGTTCGGCGGATTACGGGTTATCTGGTGGGAACGACTGACCGATGGAACAACGCAAAACGCGCTGAGGAAAGGGATCGGGTCAAACATCAGATATAAAAAAACAGAAAACGGGTGCAAGGTCTGTTCGAGCAGGGCGGGACCGGGTTTTTAGGAAGCATGGAAAAACGGCGCGGCTGATACCGCGCCGTTTTTGTGTGCAATATGGCCCATATCATACATGAAAATGGTATCGCACCGCTTTGCGCACAAAAATGGATGGTTGTGAGAAAAGGGTGGTCCGTTCTTTTTTCTCAAAAAAGCAAACGGGGAGGTTTGCGGCCTCATTTTTGCTTTTTCCGCTTTTTTAAAATGGTTCGAATCACAAGCAGCAAAAAAAGAATTACAATGACGGCAACTAAAATATAGGTGTACTTGTCAATGTAGGCAATGGCGTTTTCCCAGGACGATCCAAGCGCCGCGCCAGCACAAACGAGCAGGGTATTCCAGATGGCACTGCCAAGAGCGGTAAAAAGTAAAAACCGCGGGATATGCATATTGGCAAAACCCGCAGGAATGGAAATCAGGCTTCGCACCAAAGGGACACAGCGGCAGATAAAAACAGCCTTTCCCTGGTATTTTTCAAACCAACTCACGGATTTGTCAACATGCTGCGGCTTTAGATGCAGGATTCTGCCAAACCGGCCAGCAAATAGTTTTTTTAATCGCTGCACCTGAAGAATTCTGCCAAGAGCGTATAGCACAATGGCGCCGATCAGGGAACCGGCTGTGGACGCAATAATAACGCCGGGGATGTTCATTTTGGTCGCAACCGTTAACGCGCCGCCGAATAAAAGCACGACTTCAGATGGAATCGGCGGAAATATGTTCTCGATTAAAATGAGCAGAAAAATGCCAAGATAGCCATAATGATTGACAATGTCCAGCATAAAATCCTGCATGTGGGCGCTCCTTTTATTATTCCTTGTACATTACGCGTGAAAGGATAAACGCGGGGCTTATGCATCATTGCGTAAAAGGGCTTTTACAAGGATAGTATAATCCAAAATTCGGATTTAGCAAACAAAAAATTTTAAAAGGAGGGGAATTGTGCAAAAAGCCCTTATTATTTTTAACAATGGCCGTCAATTTTTTTACTTTTATGCATCCGAGATTGAACGAAGGTACGACAGCCATGATTTAGAACCGATGCACGGAAAGGATTTTCCTTGGATACAAGCCGCGTTCAGAGGAAAAAATAAGAGAAAATGGAAAGAATTACTTGTAATCAGGGCCGTTTTCTGCCATAATGTATAATAACTGCTTGTATCAGAGCTATATGTGGCTTTGGGAATGGATAGGGAGTGGACGTTTATGACTGACTACAGAAAGATTGCGGCGCTTTTGTTTCCGCAGATCCATAAAACGCCAGAGGACTATGCGGCGCAGTATCCTGCTCGATCCTTGCCTGAGGGCGCGGCCGTGACTCGGTTTGCCCCTAGCCCCACGGGGTTTATCCACATTGGTGCGGTGTATGCGGCTATGATCGCACAAAGACTGGCCCGTCAATCGGGCGGGGTGTTTTACCTGCGCATTGAGGATACGGATAAAAAAAGAGAGGTGGAAGACGGTATCGCCCAGATTGTTCGGGGCCTAGAAGCCTTCGGTATCGTGGCGGATGAGGGCTTTGTGCCCGGCGGGGAGACAGGGGCGTACGGGCCATACCAGCAGAGCCATCGGGGGGACATCTACCAGTGCTATGCAAAGGACTTAGTGGAAAGGGGGCTTGCGTACCCCTGTTTTTGTACGGAGGAGGATTTAAACAGCGTTCGGGAAAAGCAGGAGGCTCAGAAACTGCGTACCGGATATTACGGCGCGTTCGCTCACTGCCGGGAGTTGAGCGACGAGGAAATTGAAAATAAGGTCAGGGCTAAAACGCCCTTTGTCCTGCGCCTGAAAAGCCCGGGCAGGGAAGACCGGCGGATTTCCTTCGCCGATAAGATTAAGGGTAAGATTGAAATGCCCGAAAACGACCAGGATCTTGTTTTGCTGAAGCGGGATGGGATTCCTACTTATCATTTCGCCCACGCGGTGGACGATCATCTGATGGGGACTACGCTAGTGGTGCGAGGGGATGAATGGATCTCCTCCACACCAATCCATATGCAGCTGTTTCAGGCTCTGGGATTTAAGCCGCCAAAATATGCTCATATCGCTCCCATTATGAAGGAAGAGAACGGTTCCAAGCGTAAGCTGTCGAAGCGAAAGGATCCGGAGGCCGCTGTGCTGTACTATTACGCTGAGGGGTATCCTGCTGCATCAGTTCTAGAGTATTTGGACACCATCTCCAATTCGAATTTTGAGGACTGGCGGCGGGCAAACCCGGCGGCGGATCGGTGGGAATTTCCATTTCAGCTTTCTAAAATGAGCCAATCAGGGGCGTTGTTTGATCTCAATAAGCTGAACGATGTGAGCAAAAATTGCATTTCTCGGATGACAGCGCGAGAGGTGTATGAGGGGATTGCGTCCTGGGCCCGGGAGTACGATCCGGCCTTCGCAGCCCTTCTGGAAAAAGACCCGGATTACGCAAAAGCGATTTTATCCATTGACCGGGGCGGCTCCAAGCCCCGTAAGGATCTGGCTAAATGGGCGGATGCCAAAGCGTATATGGCGTATTTTTATCAAGAGCTGTATCAGCCGGACTACACGCTGCCCGAGCAGGTCGCGCCTGCCGACGCAGCTGCGGTGCTGGCGGCTTATGAAAAGGTATACGATCCAGAGGACGATAAGGAGGCCTGGTTTGCTAAGGTGAAGGCGCTGTGCGAGCCGTTGGGCTTTTCCCCTGATGTGAAGGCCTATAAAAAAGACCCGTCCGGCTTTAAAGGCCATGTAGGGGATCTCAGCACGGTGATTCGTATCGCTGTGACCTCCCGGCGGAACACCCCCGACCTGTGCGCCATCATGGGACTTTTGGGCCGGGATGCGTGCTTCCAGCGGCTGCGAGCCGCCAAGGAATACT
This sequence comes from uncultured Clostridia bacterium, assembly GCA_944383495.1. Taxonomy (GTDB): domain Bacteria; phylum Bacillota; class Clostridia; order Oscillospirales; family Acutalibacteraceae; genus CALWPT01. Next base: position 18,590 of record CALWPT010000007.1, read on the forward strand.
ATCAATCGGCTGGAGCATCGGCGCGGGCCGGAGTAAAATGAGAGGAGCTTTTAAGATGGATGAAAATAAAGAAGCCGTATCCTTTATCCATGCCATGATTGACGAGGATCTGGAAAAGGGGGTATACCCCAAGGTGCAGACCCGGTTCCCGCCCGAGCCAAACGGGTATTTGCACGTTGGCCACATTAAGGCTATTTCCATTGATTTTGGCACCGCGGAGAAATACGGCGGCGTTTGCAACCTACGGTTTGACGATACCAATCCCACCAAGGAGGATGTGGAATACGTCGAGGCCATTGAAGAGGACATTAAATGGCTGGGGTATGACTGGGGCAAGGTTTGCTTTGCCTCTGATTACTTTGATATTATGCACCAGTCTGCCATCCGGCTGATTGAAAAAGGCAAGGCGTTTGTTTGCGACCTTTCGGCGGAGGAGATCCGCGCCACCCGGGGCACGTTGACCGAGCCCGGGGTCAACAGCCCTTACCGCGAGCGGAGTATCGAGGAAAACCTTTCGTTATTTCGCCGCATGACGGCGGGGGAATTTAAAAACGGCGAAAAGGTTCTGCGGGCTAAGATTGACATGTCCTCCTCCAACCTAAACATGCGGGATCCGGTAATTTACCGGATTTTAAAGGAATCGCACCATCGCACGGGAGACAAATGGTGCGTATACCCAATGTATGATTTTGCCCATCCGATTTCCGATGCGGCGGAGGGTGTAACCCACTCCCTTTGCACCTTGGAGTTTGAGGATCACCGCCCGCTGTACGATTGGGTGCTGCGGGAACTGGACTGGCCCACGCCGCCCCGCCAGATCGAGTTTGCCCGCATGAATCTGAGCTATACCTTGACCTCCAAGCGCAAATGCCTGCGGCTGGTCAACGACCGGCTGGTAAGCGGGTGGGACGATCCCCGTATGGCAACGGTCAGCGGTATGCGCCGGCGGGGATACCCCGCGGCGGCGCTGCGGGAGTTTTGCGAAAAAATCGGCGTTTCCAAGGCCTACAGCGTGATTGACTACGGCTTTTTGGAATCCTGCGTGCGGGATAACCTTAACCAAAACGCCGACCGTGCCATGGCGGTGCTGCGTCCGCTGAAGGTGATTGTGGATAATTACCCGGAAGGGAAAACCGAGCAGATGCATGTGGAAATCAATCCGAATCAGCCGGAGCGGGGCACACGCCCGGTGTCCTTTTCCCGGGAATTGTATATTGAAGCCGACGACTACTGTGAAGAGCCGCCTAAGGGGTACTTTCGGCTGGCGCCGGATAAGGAGGTGCGGCTGAAGGGCGCGTACCTGGTGCGCTTTGTCTCGGCGGAAAAGGACGAGGCCGGTAATGTAACCGCAGTGCATGTGGAATACGATCCCGCCTCCAAGGGGGGGAACGCGCCCGACGGCCGGAAGGTGAAGGGAACGCTGCACTGGGTGTCCGCCGCTGATTGTGTGGATGCGGAAATCCGGTTGTACGACCGGCTGTTCAACGTCGAAAACCCCTCCAATGAAGCGGGTGTGGAGGACTTCACAGCGAATCTCAATCCCGATTCGTTACAGCTGCTCACCGGCTGCAAGGTGGAGCCTGTAGTGGCGGCGGCAAAGCCGCTGGATACGTTTCAGTTCATGCGGCAGGGATATTTCTGTGTTGATAAGGAATCGACGGCACAAAAGCCGGTGTTTAACCGCACCGTGGCGCTCAAGGACTCCTGGGCCAAGCAGGGCAAATAAAACGGGCGCGTCCCCGTTGGCCCCGAGGCGGGAGCAATAGGGAAAAGCGCGGAGATCCTCGCTTCTTTTTATGCAGGGAGGCCTGGAGCGTTTTGGGAATAGACCCGGGAAATCATACGCCCCCTTCTGTCTGGCGACGTTCCGCCAAATAGAAGGGGGCGTATGATATGCCTTTACTCAACGCTTTTCAGCGCCTCTACCATGTTGATCCGTTTCAGCTTGAAGTACACCATGATGTTAATCAGCGCGGTGTAGACCACCGTCATGATCATCGACAACACAATTGACAGCGTATCCAACTGCCGGACGAACATAACCATATCAATTTCCGCTGTACGCACTACAAACCCATGCAGAATCCAACCAAAGAATCCGCCGAACACAATGCCGATTAACATCAGCACAATGTTTTCCCGGTAAATATACGCCCAGGCTTCTCGGTCAAAAAAGCCCAGCACCTTGAGGGTGGCGACCTCCCGCTGTCGTTCGCTGATATTGATAATCGACAGGTTATAAAGCACCACCAGCGCCAGTGCGCCCGCCGCCAGGACGATAATGGCGATGACAACCTTGAAATTGCCCATCATGTCGTCGAACATACCGCGGATATCTGAAGCACGAATCACCGCCGTCACGCCCTTTTGACGCAGAAGTTCCTCTGCCAGTCTGTCGGTTCCGGCTGCATCCGTTTCGTTGGGAGTGTTTACATACATCAGGTTAGCAGAAAAGTCCATTGCCATAACAGACTGGGCGTAATTTTCCGTCATGAACACATAATGGTATACGTAATTTTCCACGATTCCGGCGACCTTTACCTTACAGGCAATGCCTTCGCTGGAATTAAACAACTCCAGTTCGTCGCCCGTATTTAGATTCAGCAGGATCGCCAGCTTTTCGTCAATCACCGCACCGTCGTCCGTCAGGGGTACGGGATCGCCGCTATTCCGATCTTTCAGGGAGAAAAAGCCATCCGGCTTTGCGTTTGCAGGCAATACCGTTACATTAGCATCGTGATTGGCTCCATGGGCGGAGGCGGCCGCCGATTTGCTGTAAAACGCCAAATGCCCGGTTACGTCATCCCGGCTGTCCAGCAAGGCGGAGAGAGTTTGTTTTTCTTGTTCGCTGCCGGAAAAGCCGATCTGCAGATCATATTGAGATATTTCGTCAAACTGGGTGGGGACAATGGACATAATGGAATGGTTGAGACCGAACCCGGTAATGAGCAGGCCCATACACCCTGCGATCCCCAGCACCGACATCCAAAAACGGGTCTTGTTTCGCAGCAGGTTTCGGGTGGTCACCTTTTTTAAGAAAGACAGGTGCGTCCAGATGAATGGCACATGCTCCAGAATCACCCGCTTCCCTGCCTTTGGCGCGGGAGGGCGCATTAAACTGGCCGGAACGCTGCGCAGCGCCAGTTTACAGGCGGCGTATGCTGTCAGGGTGGTGCAAAGCAGCGCCAGCGCCGCGGGCAAGATCAACACGCTTAAACTAAAGGGATGGATTAAATCCGGCGTGGAGTACAGCGTGCGGTAGGCGTTATATATTAATACCGGCAGAAAATTATATCCGATGATGCAGCCCAGCAGCAACCCGATCAGGCTTGCACCCAGGGCGAAGGACATGTATTTTATCGCAGTGGCGTGCTGGGTATAGCCCAGGGCTTTGAGGGTTCCCATCTCCGTGCGGTGCTCCTCCACCATTCGGGTGATGGAGGATAAGCAGACCAATGCCGCCACCAGGAAGAAAATGAGAGGGAATACCTGGCCGATGGCTTCAATCCGTTGGCTGTCCTGATCATAGTTGTCATATCCCGGGTTATCCGAACGGGTGCGGACATAAAGCTCTGGAGAGTCCATTTGATCCAGTTTCTCTCGGGCGTCCTCCAATTTTGCGGCCCCGTCGGTAAGCTCTCTGTCCGCTTTTTTCTTGCTTTCTTCGTACGCGGCGAGGCCGTCGTTATATTCAGCCTGTCCGCTTTCTAGATCCTTAAGAGCGCTTTTCAGCTTTGAAATACCGCTTTGCAGGGAATTCTGTCCTTCCTTTATATCCGCTGCACCGGCTTCCAACGCCGCAACCACGGCGGAAGGCTCGGTCTGGCTGATGGTGATCCCCAACTCTTCTGCGGCTGCTTGGGCCCCGTCCAGCCAAGCGGCCCTGCCCGCCTCCAGTTCCCGGGCGGCGGCGTCCAATTCTTTTGCGGCGTTGGCCAGTTCCTGTTCCGCTTTTGCTTTTCCAGCCTCGTATTCCTTCACGCCGGCCTCGTACGCCTGCCGCCCTGCTGCTAAAGCGACGCCTTGGGCTTCCAGTTCCTCCAGCGCCTTTTCCAGGACAGGGCTTTGGGCAGCAAATGGCCCCAGATCCTGCTGCGCCCGGGCCAGCGCTTCTTCCGGCGTTAGACCCTGGGGCGGTTTCAGGCCCGCCATAGCGTATAGCTGGGATACACCGTTAGAAAGAGCGGCCTCTCCCTCTTCCAGTTCTTTTTTCGAGTTGTCTAGTTTCTCTTTGGAAGCGGCCAATTCCCGTTTTGCTTCCTCCTTAGAAGCTTGATATTTCTTTTGTCCCTCCTCATAATCCGCCTGGCCTGTCTCCAGCTCCTGCAGGGAGGCCTTCAGCTCGCTGATTCCGCCTTCCAGCGCGGGAAGCCCATCCTCTACCTCCCGCAGCTTTTTTTCCAGTGCGGCAAGCGCGGCCTGAGGAGCGTTACGCTCCGGCTGTTCCATGTCCAAGCGGTCAAAGGCTTCTTGTGCTCCGGCCCACCATTCGCTCCAACCATCCCGCAGTTGCTGCTCGGCCTGGTCCAGCTCTGCTTTCGCGTCGGCAAGCTGCTGCTGGACGTCAGCCCTTTCCTGCTCGAACTTCTCCTTATTTTCCTTGTATTCCGTTTCATAAGGTTGCTTAATTTTTTCCAGCCGCAGCTGGCTTATGGTGCCGGTCAGTCCCTCCACCTTTTCCTGCACAGCCTTCACCGCGTCAGTATACTCGGGGGAATACCCGGAAAGGCCGGCGGTATTTTTCAGGGTAATATAAGCGTCGGTGTAATAATCCAGCTGAAAAACATCCCGGTCTATGTATAAAAACGCGCTGAGCTTACCGCTGCCGATGGAGGTGTAACCCCGGTCCAGGGTAATGTACATAGGGGATTTGGCGGTGCCCACAACAGTGAAAGCGGTGCGGGAGAGCGCGCCGTCATCCTCGGGGAAAAGCTCAACTGTCTGGCCCAATTCCACCTTATCCGTTCGGGCGTACATATCGTCAATTAAGCATTCGCCGGGGCTTTCCGGCATGCGCCCCGTCGCCAGCAGGGGCTGGTTGACTGCGTCCTGCTCCTCCGGCAGGGCCATGGAGCGGACAATAAAATCCCGCCCGTCCAGCCGGGCGTTGGAATCCAGCGCATAATCCGGGTAAACCCGGTCAATTTCCGGAATCTCTTGCAGAGATTGCAGGCAGTCATCATCCAACCCCAATGTGGAGATGACGCGTAAATCCATTAAGCTGTTGTTTTCGTAATACTCGTCGGCGGTCAGCCGCATATCGGCTCCCGTGACTCGGATCCCTATAAAAAAACCAATTCCCAGCGTTAAAATCAGCGCCAGGGAAATAAATTGACTCAATTGCTTGCGGGTTTCCCGCAGAATATCCTTTAACAGGGAACGGTTCATAGCTGCCTTCGCCCCCCTTACCATTCAATGGCCGCTACATCGGCGGGAGTCTCGTTCCGCCGCATTTGCTCGACCTTTCCGTTGCGCAGGGTAATAATTCGATCGGCCATGGGTGTGATGGCCTGATTATGGGTAATCAGCACCACGGTCATGCCTTCCTTGCGGCAGGTATCCTGCAACAGCTTTAAAATGGACTTTCCCGTGCTGTAATCCAGCGCGCCAGTGGGTTCGTCGCACAGCAGCAGTTTGGGATTTTTCGCCAACGCGCGGGCAATGGCCACCCGCTGCTGCTCCCCGCCGGACAGCTGCGACGGAAAATTAAACAGCCGTTCTCCCAAGCCTACCTGACGCAGCACTTCGTCAGCCGGCCGGGAATTTTGGCAGATTTGAGCCGCCAGTTCCACATTCTCCAACGCGGTTAGGTTCTGGATCAGGTTATAAAATTGGAACACAAAGCCGATGTCCGTCCTCCGATACCCGGTTAATTGCTTTTGGGTATAGCGGCTGATATCCCGCCCGTCAACCACGATGCTGCCGCTGGTGCAGTTGTCCATTCCGCCCAATATATTTAAAACAGTGGTTTTTCCCGCACCGGACGGACCTACCACCACAGCAAATTCTCCTCTTTCCACAGAAAGAGTCACCCCGTCGGCGGCCTTAATTTCCACCTCGCCCATGTGATAGACCTTTGTAATATCCTTCAGCTCAATAAACGGCATGCCGTTCACGCTCCTCTGTTGATACAATTATTATACAATTTTCGGCCTTTAATTGCAAGGGAGGCCCTTTTGCGTTCAAAAAGGCAAAACGGATCTCCGTTTTGCCTTTTTGAGCAAAATTATGCCATAGCGGAATGAAAACGTTTTAACCGCCCGTTGTCCGACAGCCATTTCACCGTGTCCGCCAGGGTTTCCCGCAGCGGACGGGACGCATAGCCCAACTGCGCGCTTGCTTTTTTATGAGAAAAGCAGCCGTTGGCGCTCAGTGTGTAAAGGGAATAGGGCGTGTACAAAGGAGGCTGGCGCAAAGCTTTATAATACATTTCCGCCAAAGGCGCGGTCAGCCTTGCAAACCAGGTGGGAAGCACAGTCCGCACCGGCTTTTTGCCGCTGATTTCGTGGAGCAGATTCAAAAGATCGGGAATGGAAGAATAGTGTCCGGAAAGGATATAGCTTTCTCCCGTCCGACCGTTTGTGGCAGCAGCGATCACGCCGGCAGCCACATCCCGCACATCCACAAAATCGTACCCCCCCGCTACACAGGCGGCCAGCCGGCCATCCAGATAGTCCATGATCAGCTGTGTCAGATGCCCGCGGCCATAATCCCCCGGGCCGATTATTCCAGAGGGCATGACCACCACCCCGTTCAACCCCCATTTGGTTTCCCGCAGCACCGACGCGGCCGCCTGCGCTTTGGTTCTGGCGTAAAGCCCTTCTACCTTTAGAGGATCAAATTTATCCGGCTCCGTCTGCATCTGACGCCCCGGCTGCTCCGGAATGGCGTGAACTGAACTCACGTATACAAGCCGGGCCGCGTGATGCTTTTTACACATGCGCAGGATATTTCGGGTGCCGCGAACATTCACATCAAATACCTCCTGGTTGAACCGGGAAGCAATACTGACGATGCCCGCCGCGTGAATCACGATTAAGGCCTGTTCTTCCTCTGCTTTGAAAAAGGGTTCAAGGGTGGAAAGTTCCCGGACATCCCCCCGGAAAATAGGTACCTGCAACGCCTTCAAGGGTTCGTCGCTGTCACTCGGCAGGGCAAAAGCGCGAACCTCTTCCCCCTGGCGCACAAGCATCTTTACGATGGTACTGCCCAGGTGCCCGCAGGCCCCGGTAACCAGGTATAATGCTTTTGCTTGATGTTCTGCCATACCGAAAACCTCCGCTTTTTTTATTCCAATTCTATTATATCCAAACCTTCAGGCGGTTTTGTGACCTATTTGCAAACATTCTGCAAACAAAAAATGGAGAATTTGTCCAAAGGATTATTGCGTTAATGTTCATTTTTGCGAGTGGGAAAAACAAGCTGAAAACAGCCAAGCGGCGTAAGGGGAGCTTACGCCGCTTGGCTGTTTATGAGGCATATCCGTTTTTGCAGAGGGTTTTGGGCTCGCGGTTTCTTTTCCAGGCTGGAATCCTTACAGCAGTTTTATCCCGCCAATAACCGGCAGCGGCTTTTCCTGCCCGCTGGCGGCGTTTAGGATCCCAATTACTACTAGAACAATTACCGCCGCTGAGAAGGCAAAGGATAAAAGACCCAGCAGCAAGCCTCCCACAAAGGGCACAAAGGCCAGTACGATCCGCAGCACCGACAGCACAATGCCCCCTGCCGCTTCGACAATAAACAGCACCAGCCCCTGGTTCACATGGAACCGCACGCGGGGATTATCCTTTTCCAACACCAGACCCACCAGAAACAGAAACCCGATGTAGGATAAAATGGAACAGGCCTTTTCCCTCGAGTGGTTCATTCAAACACCTCCTGTATTAATACGGCGCGGCAAGGCGAGCCGTCGCTTCCGGCAAGCTTTAAAGGCAGGGCGGCGAGGGTATAATCGCCAGGTAAAGCGCTTTCCAGCGCCAGCCCCTCTAAAATCATGATACCAGCTTCCAGCAAAATCCGGTGGACTGGCCCTTCTTCCCCGGGCGCGCCGATGGTGGGGCTGCCGGTTCCAATCAGCCGGATGCCGGCCTGCACCGTTGCCTGGGCGCCGCCAGCGGATAAATACGCGTCGCCCTTCAGCAGCAGCCGGCGAACCCCTGTGATGGGCAGGCCGGCAAGCGCCGCTTTCGTCACGAGAGGACTACTAGGCTCCGCCACCCGGCATTTCCCCATGCATTCCTCCAGCGGAATCCGGTCAATCGAGTCCCCGCCGTTTAAAAAATGGCAGGGCGCATCCAGATGCGTCCCGGCATGAACACAGGCGGTGAGCACCGATAAATTGCAAATGTCTCCCCGTTCAAGAGACTGGACGCGGCGCAGGAAAGGCGCGGGATCCCCCGGATAAACGGGGGCCGATAAAACCTCCTTGGTTATATCAATGATATGCAATGATCGTCCTCCCAATTCGTTCAGGCTCGTCCCTTTTTTAAATTTTATTATTGTGGCAAACCCATGCCGCGGCGTGCAGCAAAAGCGGCCGTGCCGAAAAACGATTCTTGCCAAAATCTCTGAACCAAAAACCTTCCCGCCGCAAATAATGGGATGAAGCTATTATGAAAAAGGCGGCGTTAAGAATGGCGGAACAAAAAAAGAAAAGTAAAGGAAAATGCGGCTGCGTTTTATCCCCGGAGGAACTGGCGGGAATGGCCAGCACCTTGGCGATCAGCCTGAGCCGCGGCAAAAGCGACAATGAGGTGCGCTCCATTATCAACCTGTTGTCCCTGACCACCAATACCCTCAGCACCATGCTCAATCAGCGGCAGTGCTCTGAGCCGGATCTGGTGATACCGCTAGACTGATCAGTCCATTTTTTGAAGCATACGGTGTATTTCCTGCATTTCAGCGTCCGTCTTGGCAATTACCTCGGCGCATTGGCGCAAGCGCTCCGCCATATCGCTGGAAATGGGAGATTCAGCCTTATACCGCAGCTCGTGATCCAGGCTGGCCCAGAAATCCATGGCGATGGTGCGGATCTGGATTTCCGCCTTGACCGGCTGGGTGCGGTCGGAAAAAAACACCGGGACTTCCACCACCAGATGCAGGCTGCGGTATCCGTTTTTCTTGGGATGCTTAATATAATCGGTTTGGCGAACCAGCGTAATATCGTCCTGTGAGGTTAAAAGCCCTGCAATGGTGTAAATATCATCAATATACGAGCAAACCACCCGAATTCCGGCAATATCGGCGAGATTTTCCCGGGCGGAAGCAATGCTCACCGCATATCCCTTGCGGTTGAGCTTTTCCACAATGCTTACCGGCGCTTTAACCCTGCATTTGATACTGTGAATGGGATTGCGTTTATGCCGGGTCTGAAATTCGTCGTTTAGAATTTCCAGCTTAGTACTAATCTCCTTGGTGGCCGATTGATAAATATTCAAAAGCTCCTGCAGTTCTTCAATATACCCTGAAAAATCGCTGGGTATGGTATGTTTATTGATCCCCGCGGTAAAAAACGCAAAGGGAGGCGTTTGAATATCCATATTTTTTCCTTTCCTGATCCGCTATATAAAACCTATTTTATTATAAATCCCCTTCTTGCAAAGTCAACCGTCATTGCGCAATATTCACGTTTTTTTTACACTCGGGACAAGCTTGCTTGACAGGAAATGAATTTTCACATATACTGAACAAAAACGCGCAGAGGGGTTGCGGCAAGAATGGAAAAAAGCCAATATGGGCGACTGCCTGACGGACAGGCTGTGGGCCGATACGTTCTGCGGAATCACAACGGAATGGAAGCTGAAATTCTCACTCTGGGCGGGGCGCTCAACCGGCTGCTGGTTCCTGGCCGTGAAGGAAGCCTTGCCGACGTGGTGCTGGGGTTTGACGATTTAGCCTCCCGTATGGCGCACAGCGATTACCAAGGGGAGCTGGTGGGCCGGTTCGCCAACCGGATTGCCGGGGGACGTTTTACGCTGAAGGGGGTCTCCTATCAGCTTCCCTGCAACGATAAAACAGGCTGCCTGCACGGATGCGGGGAATTATCCCGCCGTGTCTGGCAGGCCCAGGAAGAGGGTGAAAACCGGCTGGCGCTGTCGATTTACAGCCACCACGGTTCCAACGGATTTCCGGGCTGTGTGACGGTCCGGGTGGTTTACACCCTCACACAGGACAACATGCTGGAAATTGTTTATTCCGCCAAGTCGGACAGGGATACGATCATCAGCCTGACCAATCATGCGTATTTTAACCTAGCGGGATTTGAAGGCGGCGACGTTTTATCCCATATGCTGGAAATCAATGCCGACGCGTATCTGCCCCTGAACGAGCAGGGCCTGCCCACGGGGGAAGTCCGTCCCGTGGCAGGAACGCCTTTTGATTTTCGCGCGCCTAAGCGCATCGGCCGCGATTTGCTGTCCAATGCTGAATTGGAGCAGTGCGGAGGGTACGATCATAACTACTGTCTGGCCGCGAGCGGTTTTCGGAAAGCCGCTCGCGCTTGGGAACCCCAGAGCGGGCGCGCCATGACGGTGTATACCGACATGCCCGGCATGCAGCTTTACATCGGCAACGCTTTGCCGGGGCATCCCGGCAAAAACGGAGTTCCCATGGGCCCATACAGCGGATTTTGCCTGGAAACCCAGCAGTATCCAGACAGCCCCAACCGTCCCGAATTTCCATCCAGCGTTCTGCGGCCGGGGGATGCGTTCGTCTCCTCCACCCGGTTTGCGTTTACGGTGGAATAAGCCGGCCAGCGGCGAGAATACCATACCGATTGACAGAATCCGTCTTGTTTGTTATACTAAAAAGAATAAAGCTATTGGAACGATGCTGAAGGGAGTTACTGATCCATGGACGACCCGTATCCCGCCGCGCAGATGCTTTGGTATCTGGCAGCGCTGGCCTTTTTCTTTTTGCTGCAAATTCTTTCCAGTCTTGGACAAACCGCCGCTGTCACCTGCAATGACGCAAAGCTACAGGAGCAGGCGGAGGACGGCGATAAACGCGCGGCCCGTCTGGTGCGCCTGACGGCCAAGCCCAACCGTTTTTTATCATCCTTAAACGGATTTCATGTGCTTTTATACATCCTATCATCGTTTTGCCTTCTGGTCATTGGCAGGGGCTGGGGAATTGTTGAAGGACTTGCCCTTCCGACGTGGGCGGCGGCGCTTATGTGGGCGATGATTCTGATTGTTTTCTTTTTTGTCTTTGGGCTTCTGGGAGAACTGATTCCCAAAAAAATAGCCGGACAAAAGCCTGAACTTGCTTACGGATTAAGCTGGTTTTTAAGTCTCGTCTGCGGAGTCATGCGTCCCTTTTGTGCGGCGCAGCAGGGACTCTCCAACGGCTTTTTGCGCCTGTTGGGGCTGAACCCCCAGGCGGGAAACGAGCAGGTGACGGAAGAAAACATCCTTATGATGGTGGATGCGGGCGAGGAGACCGGCGTGATAGAGGAAAGCCAGAAGGAAATGATCAACAATATCTTTGCGTTCGACGATATCTGCGCAGAGGATGTGATGTGCCACCGTACCGACATTTGCGCTGTGGATGTGCAGGAAAGCCTCTCAAAGGCGGTTGAATTGGCAGTGCAGGAAGGGTTTTCACGTCTTCCTGTGTTTGAGGAGGATCTAGACAATATTCTGGGCATTTTATACGTTAAGGATCTGCTTCCCTATGTCGGGCGCCGGATCCCCGCGGAGAGCAGCGTTCGGGACTTGATGCGGGAGGCGTATTTTGTCCCCGAATCCAAGCGATGCGGTGATCTGTTTACAGAACTGACAGAAAAGCGCGTGCAAATGGCCATTGTGGTGGACGAATACGGAGGCACCGCAGGGCTTGTTACACTGGAGGATTTGGTGGAGTCCATTGTCGGCAATATTCAGGACGAATATGATGATGAAACAGAGGAGATCCGCCAGATCAGTGAAACGGCCTTTGATATTGACGGTACCACTGATTTGGAAGAAGTCGAGGAAATTCTGAATACGGAACTCCCCCAGGGGGATTATGACACGCTGGGCGGAATGATCATGTCCATGCTCGGCCGTGTGCCCGCCGACGGGGAGCAGCCGGTTGTGGCTGCCGCGGGATACCGGTTTCAGGTTTTGCAAATTGAGGATCATCGGATCGAACGGGTGCATGTCGAGCGGCTTTTAGAAGCCGCTGATGAAAGCGAAGAGAAATAACTGCATAACGGTCAGTCGCAATTACCTGACCTTAAATAAAACACGGAGGCCTATCATTCATGAAACAAAAAACAGTCCGATTCATTGTGCAGGCGGGCGTCATTGCCGCACTGTACGCCGCACTAACCCTTGTTTTGGCGCCGATTGGGTTTGGTCAAATTCAGTTCCGCGCCGCGGAGGCATTGACCATTTTGCCGATTTACACGCCCGCTGCGATTCCGGGTCTCACGGTGGGGTGCCTGCTGGCCAACGGGATTGGTGTGGCGATGGGCGTCAACAGCATGCCCATGGATATTCTGTTCGGCACCCTGGCGACCTTATTGGCTTCGATGTGCAGTTATTTTGTGCGGAACGTCCGCTTTAGGAAAATTCCCTTATGGTCGTTTTTTCCCCCTGTGCTGTGGAACGGGCTGATAGTGGGTTGGGAGCTATGGTGGTTTTTGCGCCTTCCGTTCTGGATTTCGGCGTTTTTTGTTGCGGCCGGCGAGTTGGCGGTCTGCGCGGTTTTGGGCGGCGGATTGTATGCGTTAATCATCAAAACCCGGCTGTATCGTTTGTTTTCGGCGGATTGATTCCGGCGAGTGACCGCCTGCACAAAGCGGCCTGAATAATAGCCTATTCTTTGGGGCCAACAGAAAAAATTGAAACTTCCCTCTTGACAAATGGATTGTAGTGTGCGTATAATAAATCAAATCAATTGAATGAAAAACGATGAAGGAAATAAGACATATTTTCGTGCGTTTCAGAGAGCCGGCGGTTGGTGCGAGCCGGTGCCGGGGAATATGTGGATAGCTCATTCCGGAGTTGCCTGTGCTGAATTTTAGTAAGCTGGGCCGTGTGGCGGCGTTAACCGCCGGGCCTTGTTAGAGGCTTGAGGGCTGGAGGGCTTCCGGCCGAAGTTGGGTGGTACCGCGGATGATTCATTCGCCCCAAAAACAGCGTTCGCTGTTTTTGGGGCTTTTTGTTTTTCCTTTGATTGATAAACGATGAAAGGAGCTTTCTGCAATGAAACAGGGATTCCAAAAATATATTCCCTTCCGGCCTATCCCCTTGCCGGGACGCACCTGGCCGGACAAGGTGATTGACAAAGCGCCCGTATGGTGCTCCGTTGACCTGCGGGACGGCAATCAGGCGCTAATCAATCCCATGAATCTGGAGGAAAAAATTCGTTTTTTTCAGATGCTGGTGGAAATTGGCTTTAAGGAAATCGAGGTGGGGTTCCCTTCCGCTTCGGAAACGGAATATGAAATCCTCAGGGCGCTGATCGACCGCGGCCTGATACCGGACGACGTAACGATCCAGGTATTGGTTCAGGCCCGCCCTCATCTGATTCAGAAAACCTTTGAGGCCATTGAAGGCGCGAAAAACGTCATTGTGCATTTTTATAATTCCACATCGACCCTTCAGAGAAAAATCGTCTTTCAAAAGGATATGGAAGGAATCATTGATATTGCCGTTCAGGGGGCAAAGCTGGTCAAGGAACTGACCAACGCGCGAGAGGACAAGAAGATGCATATTCGGTACGAATACTCCCCCGAGAGCTTTTCCGGCACGGAAATGGACAACGCGGTGCGAATCTGCGAGGAGGTGCTGGACGCGCTGGACGCCACACAGGAAAACCCCGTGATCCTTAACCTGCCCAACACCGTGGAAGGCGCAACGCCCAATTGTTATGCGGATCAAATTGAATACTTCTGCACCCACCTGAAAGGGAAGGAACGGGCAATCATCAGTGTTCATCCCCACAACGACCGGGGCTGCGGCGTGGCGGCTACCGAGCTTGCCATCATGGCGGGAGCCCAGCGGGTGGAGGGCACTGTGTTCGGCAATGGAGAGCGCACCGGCAACGCCGACATTATGGTGGTGGCAATGAACATGTATTCCCAGGGTGTGGATCCAAGGCTGGATTTTTCCAACCTGCCGAAAATTAAGGAGATTTACGAACAGTCCACCAAAATGAAGGTTCACGAACGCCATCCTTACGCCGGCGAACTGGTGTTTACCGCCTTCTCCGGCTCCCATCAAGACGCGATCAACAAAGGCTACGCTTATATGCAGAACAGCGGCACGCCCTACTGGGAAATTCCGTATTTGCCCATTGATCCCGCCGATGTGGGAAGGGAATACGAGCCGGTCATCCGCATTAACAGCCAGTCAGGGAAGGGCGGCGCGGCTTTTGTTATGCAGCAGAGCTTTGGATACAGCCTGCCAAAGGAGATGCATCCGGAGTTTGGCGCCATTGTCAAGCATGCCTGCGACCAAGCCGGCCGTGAACTGAGACCCGAGGAGGTATTCTCCCTGTTTGAAACGGAGTACTTGATCATTCACCGGCCCTATAATCTAAAAAGCTATAAGCTGTTTGAGGAAAACTCCGGGGAAGGGGACGCGGCGGTGCATTTCGAGGGCGTGCTCCGGTTCGAGCATGAGGATCATGCGATTTCCGGCGTGGGCAACGGCCCTATCGACGCGTTCTTCAAGGCATTAAAGACCGTGGGAATTACCAATTATACCTTTGTCAACTATCACGAGCACGCTATCTCCTCGGGCGCAGATTCAAAGGCGGTTTCCTATATCCATCTGATCGGCCCGGATGGAAGAACGCTTTTCGGGGTGGGGCGGGACAGCAACATTTCCCTCGCTTCCATTAAGGGCATTATCTGCGCGATTAACCGGTCGAAGAAAACGGCGGAATGAAAGGGGCTATCGGCATTGAAAAACTACAGAATCGTTTTGCTAAAAGGGGATGGCATTGGCCCCGAGATCGTAAAGGAAGCGGTCAAGGTGTTGGATCAAGCGGCAAAGGTATACGGGTTTTCCATTTCTTATGAGGAAGCGCTGCTAGGCGGGATCGCCATTACCCAAACGGGCAAGCCGCTTCCTGAGGAAACGGTAACGGCCTGCAAAGCCTCTGATGCTGTGCTGCTGGGCGCTGTGGGCGGCTATCAGTGGGATCAACTGCCTGGGAGCCTTCGCCCTGAGGCGGGCCTTTTGGGAATCCGGGCCGCGCTGGGACTGTATGCCAATCTACGCCCTGCCCGGATTTTCGCGCCCTTGCGCAGCGCCTCCCCCCTGCGGGAGAACATCATCGGGGATGCGATGGATATCCTGATTGTGCGGGAGCTGACGGGCGGCATTTATTTTGGACAACGGGGCCGTGTAGAGAAAAACGGCGCGTCCGCCGCCTACGACACGGAACTGTATACCGTTCCCGAAATTGAGCGAATTGTCCGAACGGCCTTCCGCGTGGCGCAGAAACGCCGGAAAATGCTGTGCTCTGTGGATAAGGCCAATGTGCTGGAAAGCTCCCGGCTGTGGCGGGAAACGGTGATTCGGGTGGCAAAAGAGTTCCCGGATGTGGAGCTTTCCCATATGTATGTGGACAATGCCGCCATGCAATTGGTCCGCAACCCGGGCCAGTTTGACGTCATCGTTACCTCCAATCTGTTTGGGGATATTTTATCGGACGAAGCCTCCATGCTCAGCGGCTCGATTGGTATGCTGCCATCCGCCAGCCTATCGGACAGCACCTTGGGGCTATACGAGCCCATTCATGGTTCCGCCCCCGATCTTGCAGGGCAGGGAATCGCCAATCCCCTGGCGACGATCCTGTCAGCGGCTATGCTGCTGAAATATTCTTTGGGACAGGAGCGGGCCTCCCGGGAAGTGGAAAGGGCAGTGGACCAGGCGCTTTTGAAAGCCCGCACGGCGGATATTTGGGAAGAGGGCTGCGAGAGAGTATCCACAGCGCAAATGGGGAACCTGGTGGCCGGGCTGATTGATGGAAAAACGGCATAAAAGATGCAAAGGACAGGAGAAGCGTTTCACAAAAACCGCAAAGGGCTGACGGATTTCGTCAGCCCTTTGCGGTAGATTGCTTGCACATCGAAAGGAACAGGCAGCAAGCTAAGGCCGCCCGAAAGCCATCTTTTTTATCGTACGCCCACGACATGGAAAAATTACATAGAGCCCTCTTGTGAATCCTCCTTTTTTGGCGTTTCGTAGGTCATGGCGGTTTTACTGTCTGATAATCCCGAAGTGGTGGGATCGTTGATGAGATTCCACACGCTGACCAGCACCGATACCAGAATCACCGGATTCTTAACCGCCTCCAGCAGGATGGTTCCCAGTCCCGCCCAGGTGGTCATGTCCTCCCAGTTCAAACCCATATACGCCAGAATCGGCAGTATGATCGCCGCGGCCAGATTTCCCCAGAATACCGGATTTTTGATCCGTACACTCCAATTAATTTTCATCCCTTTTCCCTCCTTTACCGTAATTTCGCTTTGGTGTTATCGCCGACGATGCCGTCCACTGACAATCCCTTATCCTTTTGGAATTTCCGAACCGCAGCTTCCGTATCGGGGCCGAAGTCCCCGTCGACGCCGCCCAGTCCCACGGAATAGCCCTGGTCAATCAGCATC
>CALWPT010000008.1 GCA_944383495.1 uncultured Clostridia bacterium
GAAACTGCGGAAATGTTTGCTTTAGCGTTTCCGTATTTTCCCTATTGGAATGAAATCGTTGAAAAAAGAATGGATATTTTTCAGGCAAATGCGCTCCTGGATGAACAGGGATTGCCTTTGCTGGGAAGTCAGATCGAAGAATAAAGTGTGCCGCCTTGCAGTTCGCAGGGCGGCATTTTTCATGTTTCGCCGGGGAAGCAGTCTACGCTTTTTTATTTGTTACAATAAAGACAGGTCAAAGGTGCGCACCGCAGACCGAAACTAAATTTAAAGGAGAATGATCACATGTTAAATATCCGAGATCTGAAAATCGATCCTGCCTCACTGGGGGCAAAGAAACTGTTGGTGGATATCACACCCGCCTACGAATACAAGGATGGACGACGGTCGGATACGATTACCGGCTATCGGTATATCGTTGCCTTGCCGGAACATGGTCTGGAGAAAATCGGCATAAAAATTGAGGGCAGACAACTGTTGGAAAAGCCCGAAGGCTTTGCGGAGGTGGAATTCAGCGGTCTGGAAGTGTTTGCGTATGAGAGTCAGGGCAAAACGCAGATCAGCGCGAAAGCAACCGGTATTTCATTGGTAAAGAAGTCATAATGTACGGGCGGCGCTGCAATAGATGCAGTCGGGGATAAAGAATTTTTCCTTAAGAAAAATGCTCCCCGGCGGCAGCGCAGCGCCGCCCTTCCATAAGGGCAAGTATTACCCTTATGGAAGCACAAGCAGCATGTAGCAATTGTTTCAAAGGAGGTTTGATATCTATGTCTGCAAATCCGCAAGCACGAAAATGGATGCTGACCATCAATAATCCGCAGGACTGCAATCTTGACCACAGCGGGATGATTTCGCTTTTGAGCCTGTTTTGTCCCGATTATTTCTGTCTGGCGGATGAAATCGCCACAACCGGTACTTTCCACACCCATATCTTTCTGTATTCCCATTCCCCCATTCGCTTTTCTACGATCAAAAACCGCTTTCCGACCGCACATATTGAAAAAGCGTTCGGAAGTGTAAAGGATAATCGGGATTACATCCGCAAGGAAGGCAAATGGGCAGACAGCGAGAAAGCGGAAACGGCAGTTGAAGGCAGTTTTTATGAGTTTGGAACGATTCCGAGTGAGGGAGAGGAAAAAGACCCGAAGATGTTCCGTCTGCTTCAGAATGTAAAGGACGGCTTGACGACCACCGAAATCATTGATGATTCGCCATCCTTTGCGTTTAAATCCAGAGATATCGATATTTTGCGTGAGGCTTATCTTGCCGAGCAGTACCGTACACAGAACCGTAACATTACCGTAACTTATTTGTTCGGTGCGTCGGGAACAGGAAAGACCAGCAGTATTTACAAAAAACACCCGGCGTCAGAAATTTGCCGCATTACTGATTATAACGGCAAAAACGGCGTTCGGTTTGACAGTTACCACGGTCAGGATGTACTGGTATTTGAAGAATTTCATTCACAGATTCCCATGGAAGCGATGCTCAACTATCTTGATATTTATCCGCTGTTTCTGCCCGCGCGGTACAGTGACCGAACTGCTTGTTATACCAAGGTGTATATTACCTCTAATTTGCCGTTAAACGAGCAGTATACTGAGGTACGTCATCACCGACCGGAAACATGGAATGCCTTTATCCGGCGGATCCATCATATATTTGCTTATATGCCGGACGGTACGGTGGAAGAAATCTTTTTTAAGTAAGGAGTGGCGTTTGTGAAAAATGAAGAAAAAGAACGTCTTTCTAAACAAACACAAAAAAGATATCTGTGGCTGCGGTTCAAAAACGGTTGTATGAGTTTGAAAAACAGCAAATCAAAACGATTGACATTGCTTGCATTTGGCATCATTGTCCTGCTGATATGGATTTTTAATAAAGATCGTTTTCGCTTAGATCAAATGCAGATGGTGTCACCGGCTTTTGTTGCTCTCTCTAAACTGATTTTTCCGGTTGCTCTGATTACCGGAGAACTTTTCATAATAGTTCTGTTTGGTACACCTTGCGGATGTAAATCTGTTACCGATAATTTCTGCAGAATTGGTTTGACAAACAGCGCCGGAGAAACGCCTGTGCTGGTTGCCAAATACAAGGACAAGAAACAGTCGGAAGCAACAGTGTTGGAGTTTGACAGCGTTGGTATTCCGCCGAAAGAATGGGAAGACAAGCAACAGCGGATTGAAGCGGTTCTGAATGTCCATATCGTGAAAATTCGGGAAGGAAAAGACAAGCGCACCATCCGGCTTTATACGGTACCGGTTTCAGGCGGTTTGTCAGACAAAAATGAGTGGCGGGACAGCTATCTGATCCAAGACAGTTCTACGCTTGTTCTTGGCAGGAGCCTGCTGGGAATTGTGACAGTTGATTTGGCAAAGATTCCGCATATCCTGCTGGGCGGTTCTACCGGAAGCGGAAAGACTGTACTGTTAAAAAACCTGCTGATGCAAGCGGTCAGGAAAGGAGCCGTTGTTGCAATCGCGGATTTCAAGGGCGGTGTAGATTTCCCTCCGGTCTGGCATGAAAAGTGTCGGATCTGCTTTGACGAGGATAGGCTGATTGAATTATTGACAGAACTTGTGGACGAACTGGAACGGCGCAAGGTGTTGTTTCGGGAGCAGGGATGTCCCAATTTAGACGAATACAACAAGTATACCGGAGCACAGTTACCGCGGCAGATTTTCGCCTGTGACGAGGTGGCGGAGGTACTGGACAAAACCGGCTTGAGCAAGGAACAGAAAGATAAGGTCAGCCTAATTGAAAGCAGGTTGTCTGTGATTGCCAGACAGGGACGGGCATTTGGAATCCACTTGATTTTAGCTACCCAAAGACCGGATGCCAATATTTTATCGGGGCAGATCCGAAACAATATCGACTGTCGGATATGCGGACGGGCAGACAATGTGCTGTCGCAGATCATCCTTGACAGCACTGCCGCAGCTGAGCAGATTCCAAAAGATACGGCAGGACGGTTCCTGTTCCATGATGGGACTTTGTTTCAAGCGTTTTGGTGGGAAGATATAAATTTATAATGCAGGAAAGGCGGGGAAAAATGGTAATTAAAACCGAAAGTGTACCAATACACTTAAAAATGACATTGACCATAAAAGAAGCGGCCGAGTACAGCAACATTGGAATAAATAAGATTGATAGTATGCTGCGGTCGCCCAATTGCCCTTTTGTCTTATATGTCGGGACAAAGAAATTGGTAAAGCGCAAGGAGTTTGAGCAATTTATCAGCCGTAAATTAACAATTTGAAACATCGCTATTGAAAAATCAAAGCCAATGCGATATAATAAATAGTATTGCATTGGCTCTTTTTCTCATGATGAGAAAGGAGTTAAGTAAGTGGGTAAAAATTTGAAAGGCAAAGAATGCGGCAAGGGTATTTGCCAAAGAAAGGATGGTCTATACTGCGCAAGATTTGTAGATAAATACGGTAAGCGTCATGAAAAGTATTTTTCCACCGTTCAGGAAGCACGCAACTGGTTGGATGATGCACGATATGCAGATAAGCATGATAATCTGTTTGTTCCATCGGATATGACTGTTGATGCTTGGTTTGACTATTGGATCAATCATATTGTAGGTGATTTAGCACCAAACACGCGCCGGAATTACTGTGAAAGATATTTTCGTAATATCCAGTCGGTGATAGGAAATATGCGCTTGGCGGATGTAAAACCGTTACATTGTAAGATGGTGTTGAATCAAATGGAAGCCGATTATGCGGGTTCTACTATCCGGCAGACTTATATCGCTATGGGAACCATGTTTAAGTCTGCGCTGATGAATGATTTGATTGCAAAGCATCCAATGGACGGTGTAAGATACACCAAGCCTGTTCGTGCGGTAAATGATATTAAATTTCTTACAGTGGAAGAACAGCGGAAATTTTTAGAAGCTGCAAAACGATCTCATAACTATGCACAATATGCTTTGATTCTGGAAACCGGTTTGCGTACCGGCGAATTGATCGGCTTGACATGGGATGCGATTGACTGGAAAAAGCGGACACTAACTGTCAATAAAACCTTGGAGTATCGATATAAGCAAGGATATTGGCGTGCCGGACCGCCTAAAACACAGCAGAGTTACCGCACAATTCCGTTGACAAACCGTGCCTATCAAATTCTGAAAAAGGTTGCATCCAGACGTGGCGAACGGAAAGAATCGGAAATGCTTTCGCAGACCTTGGAATATATCGACCGACGTACCGGACAAAATGCAAATTTAATGATGAGCGATCTTGTTTTTATTAACTGGAGAACAGGGGAGCCGACAAAGAATAGTTCCTATGATACCCATTTGTATAAACTTTGCGATGAAGCTAACATCAAGCGATTCTGTATGCATGCTCTTCGTCATACATATGCCACAAGAGCAATTGAAAGCGGTGTGCAGCCAAAAGTACTGCAAAGATTACTTGGTCACGCAAGTATAAAAACGACGATGGATCGGTATGTTCATGTGACAGATGAGTCTATGTCGGAAGCGGTACGACAGTTTGAAACAGGCTTGCTTGCAAAAATGGTGTAGAAATGGTGTAAATATCATCTTTTACACGTCGAAAAGTATGAAAACAAAGGAGATCTGATGATAAATGAAATTAGGAATCGTGGGCTTGCCGAATGTGGGGAAATCGACGCTTTTCAACGCGATTACCAATGCGGGGGCGGGAGCGGCCAATTATCCCTTTTGCACCATTGAGCCAAATGTGGGCGTCGTCCCGGTTCCTGACGAACGGCTGAATCGGCTGTGTGATATGTACCATCCCGCTAAGGTCACGCCCGCGGTGGTGGAATTCGTGGATATCGCCGGATTGGTGAAGGGCGCGTCAAAGGGAGAAGGGCTGGGCAATAAGTTTTTATCCCATATTCGCGAGGTGGATGCGGTGATTCACGTGGTACGCTGTTTTGAAAACGACGATATTGTCCATGTGGATGGAGCGGTGGATCCTGTCAGGGATATGGAAACCATTAACCTGGAGCTTGTTTTTGCGGATTTGGAGGTCGTTCAGCGCCGGCGGGACAAATCGCAGAAAATGCTGAAGGGGGATAAATCCCTGCAGGCGGAGGTGGATTTTCTCGACCGGTTGACCGCCCATTTGGAGTCGGGCAAACCCGCCCGGGCGATGGAGGCGACGGGAGAGGAGGAAGAAATTCTTCGTTCCATTGCGCTGCTGACGTGCAAGCCGGTGATTTATGTTTGCAATATGAGCGAGGAGGATTTTGTCGCTGGAATCGGGCGAAACGCCCGTTTTCTGGCGGTGAAGGAGGCGGCAAAGGCGGAAGGAGCGCTGGCATTGCCCGTTTGCGCTGAGCTGGAAGCGCAGATTTCTTCTCTGGAGCCGCAGGAAAAGGAATTGTTTTTGAAGGAGCTGGGCTTAGAGCAATCGGGCCTAGACCGGCTGATCCAGGCGGGGTATGAGCTGCTGGGCCTGATCAGTTACCTCACCGCCGGGCAGCCGGAGGTGCGGGCGTGGACGATTGTCAAGGGAACTAAGGCGCCCCAGGCGGCGGGTAAAATTCACACCGACTTTGAGCGGGGCTTTATCCGGGCGGAGGTTATTTCCTTTGAGGAGCTCATGGCCTGCGGTTCTATGGCGGCGGCGAAGGAGAAGGGCTTGGTTCGGTCGGAAGGTAAGGAATATGTGATGCAGGATGGGGACGTGGTTCTCTTTCGGTTTAATGTATAAGCATTCTTGAGAAGAGAAAGGAAGCTGGCGAGATGTCGTATCAGGCGGAATTTATTCGGTTTATGGTTCGCTCCGGGGTGCTGACCTTTGGAGATTTTGTTACCAAGAGCGGGCGGAAAACGCCTTATTTTATCAACACGGGTAATTATAAGACCGGCGCGCAGGCCGCCCGGCTGGGCGAATTCTACGCTGATTGTCTGCATGAGCATTTTGAGACCGGCGTGGATGTCCTGTTTGGTCCTGCCTACAAGGGTATACCGCTGTGCGTGTCCTGCGCCATTGCGTTGTCAGAGAAATACGGACAGGATATCAATTACTGCTTTAACCGAAAGGAAGAAAAGGATCACGGGGAAGGCGGCTCCATGGTGGGATACAAACTGCGGGACGGCGACCGGGTCGTGATCATAGAAGATGTGGTGACAGCGGGAACCGCTATGCGGGAATGCATTCCCATTCTGAAAGCGGCCGCAAATGTGGAAATTGCCGGGCTGATCGTTTCCGTAGACCGCATGGAACGGGGGACGGGGGAATTGTCGGCGATTCAGCAGATTCAGGAGGATTTCGGGATCCCCACGTATCCCATCGTGACCGTGCGGGATGTGATTCAAACGCTTCACAATAAAGAAGTAGACGGAACCGTTGTGGTGAACGATGAGATGAAGGCGAAAATGGAAGCATATCTGGCCCAGTATGGGATACGGTAAAGTGTTTCAGCCTTTTATATGATTCGTGTGGCTTGTAAGGGGGATTTACCTTTGCCGTTGATCCGACCAGCGGAAAAGCGCCGCGTGCAAATGCTGGATGATCTTCGCGGCGCCTGTATTTTGCTGATGATTGTGCAGCACACGCTTTACCTAATGCAGCAATTTCATTTTTTTCAGGATAATGCCTTTGCGGAGTTTTGCGCTTATTTTTTGCAAACGCCGTTATACCAGGCCCTTTGGCTGATGGTTGTCAGCGTTTTTTTTCTGATTGCGGGGATCGTCAGCCATTACTCCCACAGCAATTTGAAACGGTGCATACCTGTACTGGTGGTGGCGGCCGGGGTGACGGCGGTCACCTACCTTATGCTGCCGGAGGAATTTATCAAATTCGGCGTGCTTCATTGCATGGGAGCCTGCATGCTGCTGTATGGCCTGGCTGAGCGGTTTTGCAGGGCTTTGCTGAGAGTCCCTTTCTGGGCCTGGCTGGTTTTGTTTGTCCTTTATCTGACGGCGACGCATATGTTTTCAACGTACCCGCAGACAAACAATATGGTATTCCGGGCGCTTTTGGTTCTGGTGGGATTCCCGCCTGCGGGATTTTTATCAGCGGATTATTTTCCGCTTTTTCCATGGGTATTTTTATTTTTTGCGGGAGCCGGCCTGGGACGTTTTGTAAAGGCGGGGAAATTTCCCGGCTGGTTCTACACGGCGAAATGTCCGCCCCTGGCTTTTGTGGGGCGGCATCCCCTTGTGATCTATGCGGCGCATCAGCCGGTGGTATACCTGCTGTTATCGGTTTTGTCCCGTGTTTTTGCCTGAGGAGCGTCTGATGAAAACGAAATGGCTCAAAGCTTTTTATATTATTCTCCCCTTTTTCTGTCTGGCCGGCGCTTTGACGGTGAAAGCCAACCTGTCTTTTTTTCTGAGTCTGCTGCCGCAGTGCCCTTTTAATACGGTGACGGGCTTATATTGCCCTGGCTGCGGGATCACCCGCAGCATCACTGCGCTGTTGCAGGGGGATCCTTTGGCTGCTCTGCGGTATAATGCGGCGCCTTTTGTCTTGGGGCTTCTGCTTGTTTTTTTATACATCGAATGGGGCACGGATCTATTTGGAACCCATCGAAGGCTGCTGCCGCGGCAGCCCGTGTTCTGGGTTGTGCTGGGCGGTGTTTTCGGGATTTACTGGGTGCTCCGGAACTTTTTCCCCTTAGGCTGAAATGTGCTGCTTCAGCGGAAATAGTGCTTGATTTTTACAAGGCGAAATGTTACAATACCCATGTAAAACATAAGGAGGTGTGTTTTCATGGCATACTGCATTTCCGACGCTTGCATCAGCTGCGGCGCCTGCGAGGGAACCTGCCCTGTCTCCGCCATTTCCGAAGGCGACGGGAAATACGTCATTGATCCTGATACCTGCATTAGCTGCGGCGCCTGCGCCGCCGGTTGCCCGGTTGACGCGATCTCGGAATAACGACATAATGACACGGCTATAACAACGGGCGAGTGCGGCGCGCACCCGTCCGTTGTTTGTTGTGCGGAGGAATGCTTATGGATAGGGAACCATTGGGCAACGGCGTTGTTTGTTATGTGGATGGCGCCCATTCGTTTGGTGTTGACGGGATTCTTCTGGCAGATTTTTCACAGCCGGGGCCAAATGATACCGCCTGCGATCTTTGCACAGGCTGCGGAATCGTTCCCCTTTACTGGCGTATGTCCCGCTTTCCCGCGGCGGCAGTTGGCGTGGATATAGACCCGCAGGCGGCGGCGCTGTTTTCGCAGGGTGCGGCGGAAAGCGGGGGCGGGATATCGTCAATCTGTGCGGATCTACGGGCGCTGGAGGGGATCTTGCCTGCCGGCGGGTACTCCCTGGTGACGGCCAACCCGCCCTATTTCCGGTGGGGTTCAGGCCCCCGGGGCCGGTCGGCCGGCGCCCGGTTTGACGATACCTGTACGCTGGAAGACGTGGTGAACGCGGCGTCCCGTCTGCTTTCTGCAAAAGGCCGTTTCTGCCTGTGCTTTCGCCCTGAGGGGCTGTGCGGCCTAATGCAGCTTTTGCGCCAATATTCTCTGGAGCCCAAACGCCTCCGCATGGCCCACGGACGGGCGGATAAAGCCCCGTTTTTAGTGCTGCTGGAAGGAAAAAAAGGCGCGAGGCCGGGGCTTTCCGTTCTGCCGCCCCTGTTTTTAAAAAACGGAACAGGGGAAGACACAGCGGAAATGAAAGAAATTTTCAGTGGAAGGAGAAATAGAAAATGAGCCGGTTGTATGTTGTGGGAACCCCCATCGGGAATTTGTCGGATCTTTCTCCCCGGGCTGCCGCGACCTTGGGACAGGCCGATTTTATTGCCGCCGAGGACACGCGGGTAACGGTGAAGCTGCTCAACCATCTGGGCTTGAAAAAGCCGATGGTCAGCTATTATGAGCATAACCGCCGGGATCGGGGGAGCCAGATTTTGGCCCGTATTCAGGACGGGGAAACCTGCGCGCTGGTATCCGACGCGGGCATGCCCGCCATCTCCGATCCGGGGGAGGAGTTGGTGCGCCTGTGCCGGGACAGCGGCGTTCCGGTGGAGGTGGTCCCCGGCCCCAGCGCCCTTGTGGCGGCGCTGGCTGCCTCCGGCCTGCCGGCCGGGCGGTTTTGCTTTGAGGGCTTTTTATCCATAAACAAAAATAAACGGCGGGATCGGCTGCAGGAATTGAAAACAGAGACCCGCACCATGATTTTCTATGAAGCGCCCCATAAGCTGCTGGCCACTTTAAAGGATTTTCACAAGGCCTTTGGAGACCGGACGATAGGGATCGCCCGGGAGTTGACCAAAATCCATGAGGAAGTGGTTATAACCACCCTGTCGGAGGCGGCGAAACGGTATGAGGAATCGCCGCCGAAAGGGGAATTTGTCCTGATCCTGCCCGGTGCGGCGCCGGAGAAGGAGACTTCCGTCGGCATGGAGGACGCGGCGGCGCTGGCGGCGGAATTTATGAAGGAGGGTTATAGCAGCAGCGAAGCGGCGAAAAAGGCCGCCCGGGAAACGGGGCGGCCCAAAAGCGAAATCTATCGAATGCTAGTAGGGCGCAGCGGCGATTAGCATAGCGGAGAGGGCAGGGCGAATCCTACCCCGATTCTGGCAGCTTTATTTTTTGAAAGGGGCGGTCTGCCTTTCTCCACACGATTGGGATATAATGGCCTGCGTCTATTTTGCGCACGCTAGCAGAAACGTGCGCCCTGTCCGGCCTTTCCGGGTTGGAAAATAGAGAAAATTTTTTTGTCCTTGACATTTATTTCATACGTGCTATAATGGGGCGGGGTATCCATCAAACGGCCGTTTGGCTGTCATTTTTAACTGGAGGCACGTTAAACCGTCATGGCAGATTCAATGAACGATCGAAAAAGCCGGTTTAGTCCCATTCAGATTCTGACACTGGGCATATTTTTGTTGATTTTAGGCGGCTCTGTTTTGTTATCCCTTCCGATTTCCGCGGCTTCCGGCTCATCGGTGGGCTTTGTCACCGCGGCATTTACCGCTACCTCTTCCGTCTGTGTCACCGGCCTGGTGGTCGTGCCGACGGGGGTGGCTTTTTCATTATTTGGGCAAATTGTTATCATTTTGCTGATTCAAGTGGGCGGAATCGGGTTTATGACCATGGCCGCGATGCTTTGGATCATTATTAAAAGGAAAATCACGCTGTCTGACAGGATCGTTATGTCGGAAACCTATAACCTCAGCAGCTCCAGCGGCGTAGTTCGGCTGGCCAAAAACGTGTTTCGTGTGACGCTTGTGTGCGAACTGCTGGGCGCGTTAATCTTGAGCATCCGGTTCATTCCGGATTTCGGGGTTTACAGGGGAATCTGGTATTCCCTGTTTCACTCCATTTCCGCCTTCTGCAACGCCGGGATTGATATTCTGAGCAACGGGGATTCCGTCACCCGGTATGTGGGTGATCCGCTGGTCTGTATCACGCTGATGGCTTTGATCATTTTAGGCGGCTTCGGCTTTGCGGTGATTTTGGACCTGATCGAAAAGCGGCGGTTTCGTAAAACCCGGCTTCACACCAAGCTGGTCGTGGTTATTTCCCTGGGCCTGGTTTTGATAGGCGGCGTATTTTTCTATATTTGCGAGTATAGTAATCCCGATACCTTAGGCGATCCTTCCCTAAACCAGGGAGAAAAGATATTGGCAGGATTTTTTCAAAGTGTAACCACCCGTACCGCCGGCTTCAATTCCATTGATCAGGGGGCTATGACGGGCGCTTCCAAAATGATGTCCATGATCTTAATGTTTATCGGCGCGTCGTCCGCCTCCACCGGCGGCGGTATCAAAACCACCACCTTTGCGCTGCTTCTTTTGACGGTGTTTTCTGCGATTCGGGGGAAAAGCGATCTGAATATCGGCCGCCGTCGGATTTCGGTTCAGCAGGCCTCCCGAGCGTTTGTTTTGGCGTCGCTGTGCCTGATCCTCGTCATTGCCGGAACCATGATGCTGCTCATCAGCCAAAGCGCAGTGGGAACAACGGTTTCCATTGAAGACGCTATGTTCGAATGCTTTTCCGCATTCGGTACGGTTGGATTAACCACTGGTATAACGCCTGAGCTTAACACCTTCAGCCGGTTTGTGGTGATGTTTTTAATGTTTGCCGGGCGGGTAGGGCCGCTGACGCTGATGATGGCAATCGCAGAAAAGCATGGGGCCAAGAAGACCTCTTTCCGCCTGCCGGAAGAGCAGATATTGATTGGATAAATTCCAATAATTGGTTTTTGAAAGAAAGGAATCGGTTTCAATGAAAAAGCAGTACGCTGTAATTGGCATGGGACGGTTTGGCCATGCGTTAGCCATCGCGTTGGCGCAGATGGGGCACGAGGTGCTGGCCGTGGATTCCAACGAGGAAAACGTGGATGAAATCAGCCCTTATGTCACACAGGCCGCCCAAGCGGATTCCACAGACGAAAAGGCCCTGCGGGACTTGGGAATCCAGAATCTGGACTGTGTGATCGTGGCCATGACCAGCGATATCCAGTCCAGCATTATGACCACCCTGCTGTGCAAGGAAATGGGCGTGGGGATGGTTGTTTCCAAGGCGGCGGACGAAATGCATGCCAAGGTTTTGAAGCGCATCGGCGCTGACCGGGTGGTATTTCCTGAGAGGGATATGGCCGTCCGGGTCGCCCATTCTTTGAATGACAATAATATTTTAGAGCATTTAAATATTTCCCTGAACTATAGTATCATGGAGTTGGTGGTGCCGGAGCAGTGGTTCAAAAAATCCATTGCCAAGCTGGAACTGAACAAACGGTATAACGTCACGATCATAGCCATTTGCCGACAGCGGGGATTAAACGCCTCTCCCCGGGGCGACGATATTGTCGACGCGGGCGATGTGATGATTATCGTGGGACAGCAAAAGGATATAGAAAAGCTGGAAAAAAGCCTGGACATGGAACGGTAAGAAAAGGCCGGAGAATTTCTGATTTTCAGCAGTAACCTTATGCTTGGAAGGTGCAGTAGCATTACAGGCCGCAAGGGGCTCTTTCTCTAAAGGAGATCCCCTGCGGCCTGAACATTCATATAAATGCAGTTGGAAGATCATTATTTTTTTCCTGCAATGCATTCCTTGGCGGCTTGTTCCGCATCGCCCATGGCGGTTCGTTCCACCAACACGGAAATCTCTGTTTCCGACGTGGTTACCAACCGCACATCGGCATTTCGTTCCGCCAGTGCGGAAAACAGCCCAGAGGCAAAGCCTGGCTGGGTGCGCATCCGGTCGTCAGCAACGCTAATCTTGACATTTCCGCTGCTGAACAGGGGCTTTACATCCGTATAAGCCTCCCGCAGCCGGCCGATGATATCCATGGTACCGGAAAGGTCTTCATCCAAAACGGTAAAAGCCAGCGTGGTGGACATGCCCTGGGGCGGCGTTTGCGATATCATATCCACATTGATCCCCGCTTCAGACAGCAGGGTGAAGATCGAAGACACAAAGCACATCTCTGCCGGGGCGCGTTGCAGCACCACCAGGGTGATATCCTCCGTAGCAGTCACCTGGCTCATTCTCCGCCCTCCTTTACAAGATCGCCCATGCTGTAAAGTCCCGGTCCCTTTCCCGCGACAAACAGCGCCGCATTGACCGCGCCCACAGCGAAAATTTCCTTGCTCCGGGCCGAATGGGTGATGGTTATGATTTCATCCCGCCCGGCAAAAATTACCTCGTGCTCTCCCACGATGGTGCCGCCCCGGATGGAATGAATGCCAATCTCCGTTTTATCCCGCTTTTTCCGCTGAGAATGACGGTCGTATTCGTAATGATACGGCTGGGATAATCCTTGGCTTACCGCGTCGGCCAGCATCAGAGCGGTGCCGCTGGGCGCGTCAATCTTTTGGTTATGATGGGCTTCCACGATTTCGATGTCAAAATCGTGCTGCAGCAGTCCCGCAGTCTTTTTAGCTAACTCCGCCATTAGATTAACGCCAATAGACATATTAAAGCTGAAAAACACGGGGATCACTTCCGCTGCTTTGTTTATCATGGCCTTCTGCGCTTCATCCAGACCTGTGGTGGCAATCACAGCGGAGAGCCCATGCTCCTTTGCGTGATCCAAAACGTTTTTTAAGGCGCTGGGATGGGAAAAGTCAATGACCGCGTCCGCCTCCTCGGTAATTTCCCCAATCGCAGCGTAAACCGGGTATCCGAATACCCGTTCGGTGACGATATCCGCCCCGGCGACGATTTTGCAGTCGTCCCTCCCGGCGACGCACTGGGAAATCACCCGGCCCATTTTGCCGTTGCACCCATTTAAAAGCAGCCGAACCATGCCGCATTCACATCCTTTGCTTTTCCATTTCCAGAATCCAGTCTCAGATCAGGTGAAACTCTTTTAACACCCCGGACAGCGCCTCCCGCGCTTGCTCCGCCATGGATACCAGCGGCAGGCGGCAGGGGCCGACGTTCATTCCCATAAGGTTCATCGCTTCCTTAACGGGGATGGGATTCACGTCGGCAAACAGCGCCTGGATCAAACCAATATACTGCAGCTGCAGCGCGGCGCTTTCCTTGACACGGCCCTCCCGGTAATTTACGCAGATCTGATGGCATACAGCCGGCGCTACATTTGACAGCACGGAAATCACGCCCTTGCCGCCCAGGGACAAAATGGGAACAATCTGGTCGTCGTTCCCGGAATAAATGTCCAGGTCATCCCCGCACAAGTACAGGGTCTGCGCCAAGGCTGCCAGATCACCATTGGCTTCCTTGGCAGCCGCAATATTGGGATGCTTTGCCAATGCCTGATAGGTTTCCGGCTTAATATTCACCCCCGTGCGGGAGGGGACGTTGTAAAGAATAATAGGTGTTTTTACCCGATCCGCAACGTATTCATAGTGGGCGATCAACCCCGCCTGAGAGGTTTTGTTGTAATAAGGCGTGACCATCAGCAGACCGTCGACCCCCAGCTTCTGCGCCTCCAGTGATAACTCCAGCGCATACCGGGTATCGTTGCTCCCCGTTCCGGCAATCACCGGGACTCGCCCCGCAGCATGCCGGACAGCGGTTTCAATCGCCTGGACATGCTCCTCATGGGTGAGAGCCGCCGATTCGCCGGTGGTGCCGCAGACAATAATCGCATCCGTTCCCGCGCCGATTTGAAAATCAATCAGCTCCTTCAGCTTTTCCCAGTTGGCGGAACCGTCGGCGTTCATGGGCGTGATAATGGCGACGCCCGCACCGGTAAAAATTGTCTTTTTCATTGCTATCAGATCCTTCCTTTCAAGGGCGGAGCCAGTCAGTCCATATACCCCTTTGCGCAAAGCAGCTCGGCCATCAGCACCGCGCCGCCCGCCGCGCCACGCAGGGTATTGTGGGACAGGCAGACAAACTTGTAATCATATTGGGAATCCTCCCGCAGGCGCCCGATCGAGACCGCCATTCCGTTCTCCAGATTGCGGTTGAGCTTGGTCTGGGGCATATTGTCCTCCTCGAAATAGTGGAGGAACTGGATCGGCGCGCTGGGCAAATGCAGCTTTTGCGCTTCTCCTTTAAATCCCGTCCAGGTTTGGATCATCTGCTCCTTAGAAGGCTTGTGGGCAAAGGAAGCAAACACCGCTGCCATGTGCCCGTCAGATACAGGCACACGCAGGCACTGGGCGGTAAATGCGGGCGCCCTCGCGGGGACAATGACCCCGTTTTCCACCCGGCCCCAGATTTTCAGAGGCTCCTGCTCGGACTTTTCCTCCTCACCACCAATATATGGAATAACATTGTCCAGGATTTCCGGCCAGGTATCAAAGGTTTTGCCCGCGCCGGAAATCGCCTGGTACGTGCAGACCAGCACCTTGCTTACCCCAAATTCCGACAGCGGGAACAGCGCCGGGACATAGGACTGCAAGGAGCAGTTGGATTTCACCGCGATAAACCCCCGCTTGGTTCCCAGCCGCTTGCGCTGAAAGGGGATGACCTCCGCGTGGGAAGCGTTCAATTCCGGGACGATCATAGGAACGTCGGGCGTGGCGCGGTGGGCGCTGTTGTTGGAAATCACAGGGCATTCCGCCTTAGCGTACGCCTCCTCCAAGTCTTTGATCTCGTCCTTTTTCATATCCACGGCGCAGAACACGAAATCCACCGATTCTGCAATTTTTTTGATATCGGCCGTTGCATCCAGCACCGTCATATCCGCCATAGACGGCGGCAGGGGTTTTCCCATGAGCCAGCGGCCGCCAGCGGCTTCCCGAAAGGTTTTCCCTGCTGAGCGAGGAGAGGCCGCCAGCGCGGACACCTCAAACCAGGGATGGTTTTCCAGAAGCGTTGCAAACCGCTGCCCTACCATACCCGTGCAGCCGATGATCCCCACTTTATATTGCTTCATGAAAATGACCTCCTCAAACAATATCCAAAAAATGAAAAAACCGGTTGATAACCGGTCATCCATGCAATATAATAGAAGCATTGACTCCGATAGCGCTCCATCATATCGCATGATGACAGTCGCCGCGGTTCTTCACCGGGCAACCAGAGGAACGGCTTCCCGTTCTGCAATTCACATCCCTCTTCGGCGGCGTCTCCTTTTCCAACAGCCTCAAAAGCGACGGGATCGCCTCCACTGCGGTACTCATATCGGCCGCGCCTCTACCTATGCCTTCATATTATCATGAAACAAAAGGAATGTCAACATGAACACGCATGATTTTTACTATGATTTACCCCCCGAACTGATCGCCCAGCACCCCGCCGGCAGGCGGGATCACTCCCGGCTGATGCTGCTGGATCGGACAACCGGAAGGATCGGGCACGCCCATTTTTATGATCTTCCAAAGTATTTGAGGCCGGAAGACTGCCTGATCCTCAATGATACGAGGGTTCTGCCCGCCCGGATTTACGGAACCCGCCGCGATACTGGCGCGGTGGTAGAGTTCTTGCTGCTGTCCCGCCTGGAAAACGGGGACTGGGAGGCGCTGGCGGGGCCGGGGAAGAAGGCAAAGCCCGGACATGTATTTGATTTTGGAAATGTGATGGCCTGCGAGGTTGCTGCTGTCCGGGACGACGGTAATCGAATTCTTCATTTTCTTCACGACGGTGTGTTTTTAGAAAAGCTGGAGCAGGTTGGGAAAATGCCGCTGCCCCATTACATCACCGAGGAGCTGAAAGACAACGAGCGGTACCAAACGGTGTACGCCAAAACGCCCGGCTCTGCCGCAGCTCCTACGGCGGGTCTGCATTTTACGCCGCAGCTGCTAAAGCAAATCGAGGCAACCGGCGTTGGAATTGGGTATGTTACCCTTCATGTGGGGCTGGGGACCTTCCGGCCGGTGAAAACGGAAAAGATTGAGGATCATAAAATGCACAGCGAGTGGTATTCTATTCCGCAAAAGACGGCCGGCTTGATCCTGCGAACCAAGGAACAGGGAGGCCGGGTGATCTGTGTCGGCACCACCAGCTGCCGGACGGTGGAAAGCGCAGCCAGCACGGGAGGCATCCGGGCGTGTGAAGGGACCACGGATATTTTTATTTACCCCGGGTATTCATTCAAATGCTTGGATGGCTTGATCACCAATTTTCACCTTCCCGAGAGCACACTAATTATGCTGGTCAGCGCGCTGGCGGGGTATGAGCACACCATGGCGGCCTACCGGGAGGCCGTGCGGGAGCGGTACCGCTTCTTCAGCTTTGGAGATGCAATGGCCATTTTATGATCCCGCTTTATCCACATATCATAAAGCAGGACCCAGAGCTATATCGGCTCCGGGTCCTGCTTTATAATTCATTACGCATTTTTGGCCTTATATTCTTCTCCCCAAGCTCCCATAGCGTCCAAAATGGGTTTTAAACTATAGCCGAGAGCGGTTAAGGTGTATTCCACCCTCGGCGGAACCTCCGGGTACACTTTACGGGTCAGCAGCCCGCTTTCTTCCATGGCGCGAAGCTGCGCGGTCAGCACCTTTTGCGAGACGCTGCCGACTGATTTTTTCAATTCGCCAAAGCGCTTTGTTCCGGGCATCAGATCCCTTAGGATCAAAACCTTCCACTTATCCCCGATGAGCATTAAGGTGGTTTCCACCGGACAGGCCGGCAGCCCCTTTCGAACCTGTTTCTCCGTCATTTCCACGCCCCCAAATCATTTTTTGCAAACATATTTTTTCTTGCGCGCAGGCCGCAAGGCCTGGAATATCGCAATGGTTTCCTTTCGGTAACCGCCCAATAGTATCTATTTGGTAACTACAGTACAAAAAAGTGCTTACTTTACAAAATCGGACTACGGATCTATTATATAGCCAAAGGGACGGAACGTCAAGCATCCAAGTCCCGAAGAAACTGGAGGTATGAATCATGAACAAAAACACATTCACAGCCGTTAAGCTGGCAAAGGGTGAAATGAACGTTTACCATTTTGGCGACGTTCAGCTGCACGCCTACAAGACCAACGATTTGATCGACGATGAGGTTTTTATCGTTGAAAAAAACGGAAAAGCGGTCGTAATCGAATCCCCTTGCTTTTTTGATAATAACAGAGAGCTCACCGCCTACCTGAAGGACCTGGAGGTGGCCGGCATGCTGGTGGCATACCATGGCGCGGGAGCGGCTTTTCTGCCAACGGTTCCCAAGTATGCGACGCAGAATGCCGCGGCGTATTCTGAAAGCGGCGGCGGCAAGGCTTTGATTGATAATTTCACCAGCGCCTTTGGGGAAATTTTTGACAGCTCCGTTCATCAGATCACCAACGTAATCGGCGAGGGAAAAATAACCATCGGCGGGATTGACTTTATGATCAAACAGACAAGCGAAGCCTTTGACATTGAAATTCCTGAGATCAACGCGGTATACACCCATATGCTCGGGCATGACTGCCATTCCATTGTGGCCGGCGCGGGCCACGCGGACGCTATGATTGCACAGCTGAAGGGCTATATCGCAAACGGCTACGATCTAATCCTGACCTCTCATTATACGCCGGAGGATTTAAAGGACGCCGAGACAAAAATCGCTTACCTGGAGAATCTGAAGGCCATCGCAGCCGGATGCGCCGGCGCGGAGGAATTCAAAACGGAAGTGCAAAGGCAGTATCCCGCATACAGCGGAGAAAATTATCTTGCTATGACGGCGGGCTTCTTTTTCGCCTGAACCAGGGGGAAGAGGAAAGGCAAACAGGGCGGTCAGCGGAGACGGCCCTGTTTGCCGTTGAAGGAAAACAAAGGACCGTTTCACAGGCCCGGTCGCACCGCCGCCAAAAAGCGGCCGACCCGCGAAATGCGAAAGCAGAGAGGGATCACGATGACGCAAGCCGAAAGACGAATCTATTTAATACAAGCGCTGCGCAAGGAGCAGCCGGAATATGCGGAATTGCAGATTCCGTCGGCTGCACAAGAGCAAAAGCGCCTGCTGCGCACACTGTTGAATATCCGCATGCCCCTGCCGATCAGCGAGGCGTTCCTGCGGGTGCAGGATGCCTATTTGCAGGAGGAAATCCATCGGAAGGGCGTCACCCAGTTTGCTGGCATGGCGCCGGTGCAGGAGGAGCTCTATCTTTGGCAAGGGGATATTACCACCCTGCGCTGCGGCGCCATTGTCAACGCCGCCAACAGCCGGCTGCTGGGCTGTTTTATCCCCTGCCATGGGTGCATCGACAACGCCATCCACACCTTCGCGGGGATCCAGCTGCGCCTGGTCTGCGCGGCGTTGATGCAAAAACAAGGGCATGAGGAAGAAACGGGCAAAGCGAAGATAACGCCGGCGTTCAATCTTCCCTGCCAATGGATTCTCCATACCGTTGGCCCCGTCATTCACGGCGGCGTTAGCAAAAGGGATGAGGAGCAGCTTGCCTCCTGCTATCGCTCCTGTCTTTCTCTGGCGGATCAAAACCGTGTCGAAAGCATTGCGTTTTGCTGCATTTCCACAGGGGAATTTCGCTTTCCAAACCGGCGGGCGGCGCAGATTGCGGTGCGGGCGGTTCAAGCCTATAAGGCGGCAACACACAGCAAAATTAAGGTGATATTCAATGCTTTCAAGCAAATGGATTACGACATTTACCGGGAATTACTCGGAGCAAATTAAAAGGCTGCAAGCGCAAATGGCGTCCGCCGACGCGATTTTGATTGGCGCGGGAGCGGGAATGTCCGCCTCTGCCGGATTGACCTACAGCGGCGAGCGCTTTGAAAAGCATTTTGCAGACTTTCATCAAAAGTACGGTATTACCGATATGTACGCAGGCGGGTTTTATCCTTATGCCTCTCTTGAGGAATACTGGGCGTGGTGGAGCCGACAAATTTATGTAAACCGATATGACCAGGTTGTCGGAAAGCCCTATTCCGACTTGCTTGCGCTTGTCAAAGACCAGGATTATTTTGTCCTCACCACCAATGTGGATCATCAGTTTCAGCTGGCGGGATTTGATAAAAAACGGCTGTTTTATACCCAAGGGGATTACGGCCTTTGGCAGTGCTCCAAAGCATGCCATCCCAAAACCTACGATAATGAGGCTATGGTCCGGCGGATGGTGGCCGAGCAAAACGATATGAAAATCCCACCCGCGTTAATTCCCCATTGTCCGGTCTGCGGCGCGCCGATGACCATGAACCTGCGCTGCGATGACGCCTTTGTGCAGGACGACGGCTGGTATGCCGCCGCGGGACGATACAACAATTTTCTGCGCAGGCATAAAGGACTGCGAATCTTGCTTTTAGAGTTGGGAGTAGGCGCAAATACCCCAGCCATTATCAAATATCCATTCTGGCGGATGACAGCACAAAATCCAAAGGCTATTTACGCCTGCATCAACCGGGGAGAAGCGCTCAGTCCCTTTGAAACTGCGCACCAGGCCATCTGTATCAACGAGGATATTCGAAAGGTGCTCGCGGATATACGGGAGCTTTGAAAACCGTAACGCATAGCGGCTTTTTTGGTTTTTTA
The DNA here is from genome assembly GCA_944383495.1 of uncultured Clostridia bacterium. Lineage (GTDB taxonomy): Bacteria > Bacillota > Clostridia > Oscillospirales > Acutalibacteraceae > CALWPT01. Next base: position 19,790 of record CALWPT010000008.1, read on the forward strand.
AAAACCAAAAAGGCCGCTTTTGCTTGTCATATGGAATACAAGTTGATGCGTTTTCTGCTGTATGGTATAGTAATATTATATTTAAGAGGGATAAAATGGCTTGCCATGCTGACCTCCCCAAAAGGGAAATATTTTTTTGAGGAGAAGCTTGCCAGAACCCTTGCGGATCCAGAGCTGCTGTTTGGAAAGCGGCTGATCCCCTTGAGCTAGAGATATGGGATGGAAAGCCGGCGTGCCATATGCTGAACGATCAGCGTAAATGCTCCTGCCGTTACGAGCCGAACGCTACAATTGTAAGGAGGAAAAAGAATGACCAGCGGGGACATTTGGATTCGTACCGCAACCCTGGAGAATGCCAAAGAAATTTTAAAAATTTACGCGCCGTATGTCAAGAAAACGGCCGTTACGTTTGAATATGACGTGCCAGCTCTTGCGCAATTCCAAGCGAGAATCAAAAGCACGTTCAAGAAATATCCATACATAATTGCAGAAAGAAATGGAGAACTGTTTGGCTATGCCTATACCGGTGCATTTGTAAGACGGGCGGCCTATGACTGGGCGGCAGAGGTCACTATTTATCTGAAAGAGGATAAACGGAAAATGGGGCTTGGCAGAAAGCTTTACCATGCAATCGAGGAGATTTCAAAAGCCCAGAATATTCTTAATTTAAATGCCTGCATCAGCTGCCCGGAAAGGGGAGACGAATATTTAACAAAAAACAGTCTGCAATTTCACGCGCATTTGGGCTACAGCATGGTTGGAGAATTTCATAAATGCGGTTATAAATTTGGAAGATGGTACAATATGGTTTGGATGGAGAAAATGATAGGGGAGCACACCGCAAGCCCTGCTCCTGTGGTCTGTTTTCCTGATGTAAGCAAAGAAGCCCTGCGGAATATAGGATTACGATAGGCTCTGCTTGCGGCAAGGAAATAAAGAGGAAAGCCGATCTGGAACCGCCCTTTTGCGATTGTGCTTACGAGAGTCGGTCTTCTTGCGCAAGCCCTGTGCTTCAGCACAAAAAGCGAAATTTCCATAGTAAATGAAACCGGCCGCTGCGTACGGCAGCGGCCGGTTTCATTTTAAGAGGCGGGAGCGGATCGACGCAGCATTAAATTCCCGTTGTATCCAACGCTAAATTACTGCCAGCAGCACAAAATTTAAAATAAACAAGGCGGTTGAAACCCAAATAATTGGATGGATCTCCTTTATCTGCTTTTTGCAGAGCTTAGTGATACAATAGAAAATAAAGCCTGCCGCAATGCCATAGGAAATGCTGTAGCAGATCGCCATGAAAACACCGGCAAAAAACGCAGGTACAGCTTCATCAAAATCTTCCCATTTGATTTCCTTAAAGGCGGCCATCATCATAATGCCGACAACCACCAAAGCAGGAGCGGTAGCCGCCGCCGGAATAGCGCTGACAAATGTTGCCAGAAACGCGCTGATTGCAAAGCATAAAGCCACAATCACGCTGGTCAGCCCCGTGCGCCCGCCAGCTTCGATCCCTGCCGCGCTTTCCACATAGGTACTGGTGTTCGAGGTCCCGAAAACCGCACCGATGGATGTAGCCGTTGCGTCTGCAAACAGCGCCTTGTCCATTTTGGACTTAAAGCCGGGGTTGCTCTCCATGGCGCGCTCGTCCTCTTCACTGAAAATACCAGAACGGCGTCCCGTACCTATAAAGGATCCGATGGTATCGAACGTATCGGACAGGCTGAATGCAAAAATGGTAACCAAAACCAGCGGAACCTTGGCGGCGTCTGTGAACAGCGAGCCTAGACCTGCGCTGGTAAAAATGGCGCCAAATGTTGTGGGCAGCTGCTGACAAGCCTCGGTGAAACTGATGGGATTCGCCGTTACGGTCACGCCCATCGGAATACCAAGTAATGCCGTTACAACGATGCCGATTAGGATGGCTCCTTTCACCTTGCAAACTAGCAGAACAATTGTCAGCGCCAGGCCAATCAGGAAAAGCCAGAGCGAAGGCTGGTTTAAAGCCGCCAATGCGGGCACGCCTGAATCAAAATTTATAATGCCAACGTTTAAAATACCAATATACGCAACAAAAATGCCGATGCCGCCGCCAATCGCATTCTGAAGGCTGCTGGGAATTGCTTTAATGATATATTTGCGAATTTTTGTGACCGTGATAAGAATGTTAATCAGTCCGCAAATAAATACCATTGACAACGCCTGCTGCCATGTGAAGCCAAAAGTAAAGCAAACCGTGTAGACAAAAAACGCGTTCAGTCCCATTGCCGGCGCCTGCGCGTAAGGAACATTGGCAACCAACCCCATAACTAAGGTGCCAATAACGGCCGCAATAATGGTAGCCAGAAAAACAGCGCCCCATTCCATGCCGGCTTCACTCAATAAGGTTGGGTTGACAGCAATGATATACGCCATTGCGAAGAATGTTGTGAGGCCGGCGATCACCTCTCTTCCCACCGTGGTTCCGTTTTGCCTAAGTTTAAAAATACGCTCCATAAAACCCACCTTCCCTTGTATTTTACCGCCTATGCGGTAGTCCCCTCTAAAGAATGATCCAGGATAAAAACGTTTGCTTTTTGGCGCACAAATGCCCGCACCAATTAGCTGTTTTATTATAATACAGATACGCCCTAAAAACAAGAGGATCTATTGAATTCAGTTACTGATAAAAACCACCAAATACCGCCGCAATAATAACAGCGAGGTATAACAGGAATTTCCTCTTATACCTCGCTGTTTCCAATTAAAAAGTCTTTTGAGCAGTCCCCTTACTGAAACTCCTTAGAGACAATTACGTTACCGTCCTGGTCGAGGTACTCGACGATCACCGATTCAGCATCGGGAACGGCCTCCTTCAGGGATGATAACACGGAAGTAAATACGCTGGCCATGGAATCTAAGCTCTGTTCCAGCGCATCTTTGACCAAGGAAGTATCCCCTAAGTCGGTATTGTACTGGTAGACATAAGCCAAAGAATTGCCGCGCGCGACCACCTTGAGGTTCATGCCGCTTTCCTGCAGGGAGGCCGTCATATCGTCAATCTCATCCTGAATGCTGGCGATAAAGGCTTCCATTGCCTGATTGGAGCCGACGGTAGCTTCCGTGGTTCCGGTAGATGCAGCCGGTTCTGTGGCAGCGTTGGAACCGTCAGAAGCGCTGGTGCTGGAAGAATTGGTAGTCTGATCATTTCCGCAAGCTGCCAGAGCCAGACAAAGCACCAGACAAAGCATTAAAGCCAAAACCCTTTTCATCATTTTTCCTCCTCCATTAAATAAATCTTACAAGCACAATAAAAGCCCCGATATAATCAGGGCTTCTGGTGGGAGCGGGTGGATTCGAACCACCGTAGCTGAAAAGCAACAGATTTACAGTCTGCCCCCTTTGGCCGCTCGGGAACACTCCCATATTAAACTTTGCATTTGCCCGCCGGTAAAATGGAGCTGGTGGACGGACTCGAACCCCCGACCTGCTGATTACAAATCAGCTGCTCTACCAACTGAGCTACACCAGCAAACTGGCTGCGCCGCATAAGCGGTAAACACACATCTGGGCAGCCGCAGAAGGGTGTAGGCGCAATATTGAGTATAGCATGGATTCAAGCGTTTTGTCAAGCCCCGTCCTATAAAAATTTATTTTTAAGCTTATCGCCTGTCCCCCATTGTTGGTAACAGCCCTATATCAACCGAAAATGGAAAGGCCGGCGCCAATTTTCCACTGTTGAAATGTTTAAAAAGAAAAGGGAAACCGAGCGAAACTGGACGAGCTTTTCATTTTTCTACCGAGAGAGCCTATATGCCGTCGGATTACGCGATGGAAAGTTCTGGAAGTCAGGCGTTGTTTTTGGTATACTAATGCTGATCAAAACGGAAAGGAAGATTGCATTGGCTGTTTTCACGAAGGCAAAGGGAACTAGAAATCTGCTGACCATTGATGTGAACCGAATCGTTCCCAATCCCAGCCAACCGCGAAAACGGTTTGACGAGGATGAGCTGAGGGGCCTGGCCGACAGCATTCGAAAAAATGGAATCATTCAGCCGCTGACAGTACGCCGGTTAATCGACGGCAGCTATGAGCTGATCTCTGGAGAGCGAAGACTGCGGGCGGCTAAAGCCGCGGGGCTGCAAACGGTACCCTGCATCCTAATGGAAGTGGATGATCGCAAATCAGCGGTTATTTCCCTGTTGGAAAACCTCCAGCGGGAGGATCTTACCTTTTTTGAAGAGGCCGAGGCGATTCAGCGGCTGTTGCAGGTTTGGGGGATTACACAGCAGGAGGCCGCGGAGCAACTGGGAAAATCCCAATCCGCTATTGCCAATAAGCTGCGGCTGCTGCGGCTGACAAAGGAACAGAGAGAAAGAATTGTGCGGGTTCGGCTGACAGAACGCCACGCACGAGCGCTGTTGCGGATAGCCGACGACCACATGCGGGATCAGGTGCTGGACGAGGTTATCGCCAAGGACCTCAACGTATGGGAAACGGACGACCTGGTGAATCGGGTGACCGCGCCACTTGAGCAGAAGGAAACTGCACCCAGACCCATACGGCATATGAAGGGGTGCAGGGATCTGCGGCTGTTCGTGAACACCATCAACCGTGCGGTGGAAACCATGCGCCAGTCCGGGTTGGACGCGTGGTCGGCTAAAAACGAAACCGAAACCCATATTGAGTACCGGGTCTTCATTCCAAAAACAAACCCGGGGAATTCCTGAAAAGGGACAGCAAAAGCACGGTCAGCGAGTAGAACCGTTATGAAAGGGCATATGACCGATCGCCTCTCCTGGCCGTCAGCCGGAGAGGTGATTTTTTTGCAAGGACTCCTGGACCCAACCCAACATGGCCAACATTAACACGCCGCTTATGAAAAAAAGCTGAGCTGGCGACCGCCGGTTTCCGACAGAGCTTTTGCCTTGCCGAATTTATATAGGCCCTGGGGAAGCTCTTTGATAAACGGCGAGAGCTCACCTGGGGACAAAAGAACCAGTTCTTCTCTTGCCCGCGTCATGCCTACATATAAAAGCCTTCGTTCCTCCTGCGGATCGGTTTGAAGGAAGGGGCGCTCTAAAGGAACTGTCCCTTTACTGACGCCGCAGAGAAACACAACCGGGAATTCCAAGCCCTTAGCGCCGTGAAGTGTGGACAGAGTGACAGCCTGGGACGCATACTTTTTCCCAGAGCAGCGGGCAACGTCGGGTTCCTTGCCCAAGGTGAGGGCCCGCAAAAGGTCAGAAAGACTTCCGTGAAGCACCGCCATGTGAAGCAGCCGCTCAAAGCTTTTATTTTCAGACAGGTCCATTTCCTGCCGCCAGTCCTCCAGGATCCGCAGAGGCTTTTCATTCCGCCTTTCCCCAAACCGGCGGATTAGTTCTTGATACCGCTGAAGACCAGGAGCGTTTTTATCCTCGGTCGATTTACAGCCAAACAGGGCAGACAGGCAGGTATGGCTCGATAAAAAATCACCCGGATTCAGTAACGCGCGAAAAAAGCAAATGGTTCCCCGCACGGCGGGATCGGCCAGCAACTGATCCCGGCCCTTGACTATATAAGGAATGCTCTCGATCCCCAGGCATTTTTCCAGCACTTCCGCTTGGCGATGGGTACGGTACAGCACGGCAAAGTCCGAGAACCCCGCCGCGCGGTTTTCTTCTATGGATTGGGCGTCCAGCATGTCAACGCCGCCCATCATACGGTTGATTTCCTTGGCAATAAATACCGCCTGGGAAAATTCATCCGCTGCCGTCAGCACCCGGACGTTCGGCCCGTCCTGCCGCACCGTATACAGCTCTTGCTCTCCCTTGGCCAGCACCGGCAGCGCACAGCCCAGAATTTGAGGCGTGCTGCGGTAATTTTGCCGTAGGCAAATTTTCTGCGCACCTGGATGCTCTTGCAGAAACCGATCGAAATAGCTGGCATGAGAGCCCCGGAACCCATATATGGACTGATCGGGATCGCCAATGGCAAAAATTTGCCCTTCCTTCCCGGCCATGGCCCGAATCAATCGGTATTGTAGGCCATTCAGGTCTTGAAACTCGTCCACCAGCAGATAGCGGCAGGGTGGGGGAGCTTGCTCCAGCTTCGTGAGGGCGTGCAGAAGAATGTCATCGTAGTCCATGGCGTGCAGCTGTTCCAATGTCAGGCAGTAAGCGCTGTAGGCTTCCTCTGGAATTTTACCGGCGTCAAACCCGTTGGCAAGTCCGTTTTTTCGCTTAGAAATTTCTTCTAGCAGCCTACGGGAGGAAATTTCCAGGGATAGCGTTTTTACCGTTTTTTCGGCGATTTTCTGACAATCAAATTCGTCCGCTACCGCTAAGGGATCGGTTAACAGAGCCAGGCATAAGGAATGAAACGTACCGATTTTCAGTCCCCGCAGCTGACCCGCGCCTAGCTGTTTTTCTAAGCGGGCGCGCATTTCCGCCGCCGCTTGATTGGTGAAGGTCACAGCGGTTATAAAGGCAGGGGAAACGCCCCGTTTTTCCACCAAAAAAGCAATCCGAGCCGTCAAAGTCCGGGTTTTGCCCGTTCCTGGGCCGGCGGCGACTACGACGGCGGAGGCCTCTGTTTCCACCGCTTTTTGCTGCTCTGTATTCAAGCCCTCTGATGAGACTGGATTCCCGGCGGGTTTTGCCCTTTTAAAGTCATTTAGATTTTTTTTGCTTTTCAAGGCGCTCGTCCGCTTTTTTTGCCTTGTTGCCGGCATGGTCGGCTCCGCAGGGAAAAAGCTGATTTGCCCGTTCATCTCGTCCAGCTCCCGCTGCGTGAATAGCTCAACTTTTCCATATTCCCCATCGAACCCAGGCGTGCGGCGCACCTGTCCCCGGCGCAGCCGGGAAAGGCCCTCGGCTACGGCGGGCCCGGCGGCGCTCGTAATTTCCTCCAACGGCACATCCCGCAAAATGGAAAATTCCGGGCCCAGCTTTCGAAGCATTGTTTCAAAAAGCGCGGCTGTTTTTGTGCCGGCGGCGCTGTATCCGGTAGAGGCGGCAATGACCTCGGGCAGCGGCGCCAGGCTTTCGAATACCGGCGCTCCAGCGGGGCGGTAGCCCTCATCCCGATCGGCCAGCTGGCAGACCCGGTGAAGCACCCCCGTGGTCAGGCGGCGGCCGCATTTCGGACAAACCCCGCCGTTTTCCTCCGCCTGCTCAGGGCTGAGGCAGACATGACAATTGCGATGTCCGTCAAAATGATATTTTCCCTCTTCGGGGAAAAATTCAATGGTACCCAAAAAGCCCTTTTTCTCCTCGATGGCCTCCTTGACGGCGGAATAAGAGGGCGCAATTTCCAGCAGATTGGCTTCTCTTCCCAGCTTCTGAGGAGAGTGAGCGTCGGAATTGGATACAAGGGTATACCCGTCCAGCGCGGAAAGCCGCCAATTCATCGGCGGATTGGAAGACAGCCCGGTTTCCAAAGCGTGGATATGAGGCGTCAGGTCCTCAAAGCATTCCTCGATGGTATCGAATCCGGAAAATGCGCCGAAAAGGGAAAAGTGAGGCGTCCAGATATGCGCTGGAATGAAAATAGCACGAGGGCAGGCTTCCAGCGTGATTTCCAGCAGATCCCGGCTGTCCAATCCCAGAATTGGCCGCCCGTCGGAATGTATATTTCCAATCTGCTCCAGGCGCTTGGAGAGACGCTCCGCTTCCTCCAGGCCAGGAAGCAAAATTAAATTGTGCACCTTGCGAACGCTTCCGTTTTTTTTATAGATGGAACTGATTTCCCCCGATACAATAAACCGGGGCGGCTCCCCCGGGAAAAAACTGTTCTGCCCGCCTTCCTTCAGAGCATAAAGGCCCTCCTGTGCTGGAATCAGCTTTTCCCGCAGTTCCTCCCGCCAGGCGGGGTGGGTGAAGTCCCCTGTTCCCAGCAGGCCGATCCCCTTTTTAGACGCCCATAATGCCAAATGGATAGGATCGCAGTCCTTGCTGGTTGCCCGGGAATAACGGGAATGGATATGCAGGTCCGCTATCAGCATGCAAATCGTCCCATTTCGATAGAGAATATTTATTTTACTGCTTTTTAGACAGACTTTCAACCTTCCGGCGGCCATGCATATTGCGCTATGCGCGTCAACCTGCCGATTGAAATGGTTCCTTTGAACCGCCTTTAAATTGGAATACCTCCAGCTTGCTTTGTCTTATGCGGCAGCCTGCATAGGATAAAAATATGGAATCTCCTTATATCCCTTCCAGATAGGGGCGGGCAAACCATACATCCCGAACGGTGAACTCCTGTCCGTTTAGTTCGTTCAGGCATTCTGCGTCTGAGCGAAAGGCAAATTTCAGCTTGTAGGAATAAAGGGCCTGGTGGACAAACCCCTCTTTTTTATCCGCGGCGTTTTTTCCGTACTTCCCATCCCCTACCAATGGATGGCCGATGGAGGCTAGGTGAGCCCGGATTTGGTGGGTACGCCCTGTCAAAAGCTGCACCTCCAAAAGCGCCTTATCGCCGTCTGCAATTAAAACCCGATATCGGGTCGTAATGGTTTTGCCGCTGGGAATCGGGGTTCTTTGCACAGTCACCTGGTTTTTGCTTTCATCCTTATAGAGGTACCCGGTCAGCGTAGCCTCCCGCTTTTGCGGTATCCCGTGAACCAAGCACAGGTAATATTTCTCAATTTCCCTGTTTTTCATTTTTTCATTCAGCACCCGCAGCGCTTGGGCATTTTTGGCGGCGATGACGATGCCGCCGGTATTTCGGTCAATCCGGTTAGCCAGGGCGGGAGCAAAGCTTTGCCCGGCTTTGGGATTGTATTCCCCGTTTTCGAATAAATACCGCTGAATGCGGCCGATCAGAGTATCCCGGTATTCCTTTTGATCAGGATGTACAATTAGCCCCTGCTTTTTATCCACTAGAAGGAGGTTGTTATCCTCATACACAATGTCCAGACGCTTTCCCGCCGTCAAAAAGTCAAACTGCGGACGGGTCGGATTGAAAAATTCATCGTTTATAAATAGCTCCAGCAGATCCCCCTGCTGCAAACGGATAGAAGGCGCGGCTTTCTTGCCGTTAAGCTTAATCCTTTTGAGCCGGAGGTACTTGTATAACAGGCTTTGCGGCAGGGAAGGCACGGCCTTGCATAAAAATTTATCCAGTCGCTGGCCCGCGTCGTTCGAACCTATTATTATTTTCCTCAACGCTGGTTCCACTCCGTTTCAAACTGCAAATTGGATAAAAAACTTTCCACTATCTAATGTAATAGTCTATATATTTGGGGACAAAATACCATATTATCTACTTAAATAACAGATAATGTGGAGATGCCGTATGATAACATTAAACGTATTGAATCTACTGAAGAAAAAGGGCAAAACGAGGTACTGGTTGTATAAGCAGCTGGGCATGAGCTATCAGAATTATAACAAGATGATTAATAATCAAACAAAATCCATTCGGTATGAAAATATCGAAATCATCTGCCGTGCTCTGGAATGTACGCCTAACGACTTGCTGATCATGACGGACGACTAAACCCCAACCAATACCCCTGTACCCTGCCGGGAAACAGAGATGGGTTTTAGTGGAATATCCGTTTACAAACAAGCTTTTAACTGCCTGTGAATCGGCAAGCTCGTCCTGGCGGGCAGCAGGCTGCTTTCAAAGTCCGGAAACACCCCCAAAAACCGGCGCTGAACAAGCGGTTTTTTCAGCGTACCCAAATTCATCTGCAAAGGCAGACGTCGTTACGGTTCTGATTCCTATCATGTGAGTATTACATTTTGGTCTATCTAGCAGCGGCGGCTTAGGGAGATGCAGGCCGCAAGAGCGTCCTGCCGGGTATGGCTGCGGCCGGCGTTTTTACCATGCCTTCACTGCTTTTTTCATTATAACATAAATTTTCGCTTTTCAACAGTGGGAAAATGTAATATAATAATAACGTCAAAACGAATATAAAGGGGGGGGGAAGATGATGCATGACGGGCACCGGGATCGGGTGCGGGAGCGTTTTTTGAAGGAAGGGCTGGATCATTTTGAACCCCATCAGATACTAGAATTCCTGTTGTTTTACGCTATTCCCCGCATGGATACAAACGAAATTGCCCACAGGCTGATCAACACCTTTGGCTCCCTTTCCGCTGTGCTTGACGCGCCCATCAGCGAGTTGGTAAAGGTTCAGGGAGTGGGACCGAACGCCGCGTGCTTGCTGAAATCAATTCCTTCCTTGTGCCGCCGGTATCAAAGCGATAAGTCGGAGACGGGATGTATTTTATCCAGCACCGAGGAAGCGGGTAATTTTCTGCTGCCCCGTTACCTAGGCCGGACGGTGGAGATGTTTTCCGCCATCCTGCTGGACAACAAAAACCGGGTTCTTCACTGGAGCGTTATTTCTGAAGGCAATGTCAATTCCACGCATGTAAATATCCGGGGGCTGGCGGAAGCCGTGCTTCGCTACAATGCTACCGGCGTTATTATTGCCCACAACCACCCCAACGGCCTGGCTGTGCCGTCGGCGCAGGATGTCGCCATGACGGAACAGATTGCTGCTGCCATGTCCGCGATTAACGTTTTCTTGGCGGATCATATCGTGTTGGCGGCGGACGATTACATTTCCTTTCGCGATTCTTATCAGTATGCCTGCTATCTGCCGGCCAACCCGTAAAAACCGCTGCGCCCAGGTTCTTTTCGCCATGCCCGGTAAAAGCATAGAGTTCTTTTGCGCCGGCAGAAGGCAAAGAAGGCTTTCAGCGGCCCCTTAAGTCCGCATGAATGCAACAAAAAAATAATAACCGAGAGAAAAGAAGTCTCATCGGTTATCCGCCGTTTTTGGCGTTCTATGCCGCCAAAGGGCATTTTATTTGACGCCTTTAAAACCCGCCATATCCGCCGGAACGGGGATATCCCAGCAGTTCTAAGACCTTTTCTTCCTTTTCCCGCATCTGAACCTGCTCCAATCCGCCGTTTACATGATCGTATCCCAACAGATGCAGCATGGAATGGGCGGTGAGAAAGCCCATTTCCCGCTGAAAGGAATGACCGTAATCCTCCGCCTGTTTAATGGCATGGGGAATAGAAATCACGATATCTCCTAAAACCTTGGCGCCTGTTTCAGGATTGACGTCATATTGCCCGTTTGCCCCCATGGGAAAGGAAAGCACATCTGTTGCGGCGGGGATTCCGCGGAACTTTTCGTTCAGCTCGGCAATCTGTTCATCATCCACAAACATAACATTTACCTCTGCTGAACCCTCGAATCCTTCTGTGACCAGCACGGCGTGACAGCACCGCCTAATGAGCATCCGGATTCCTGTTGGAATTTTCACTTTTTTTTGCCGGTCTTCGATCACCACCCGAAGCTTGTCCATTATCTGCGCCTCCTGTTCTCTTCAAATCTTTCATACGCTTTAATGATATCCTGCACTAGCTTATGCCGGACAACGTCCTTCTCCGTAAACCGGATCACCGCTACATCCTCCACAAGCTTGAGTACCTGTACGGCCTCCATCAGTCCCGATTTTTTGCCATCCGGCAGGTCGATTTGCGTTATATCCCCCGTCACGACAATCTTGGAATTATTCCCCAGACGGGTTAAAAACATTTTCATTTGCTCCGGCGTGGTGTTCTGAGCCTCATCCAGGATAATAAAGCTATCGTCCAGCGTGCGCCCGCGCATATATGCCAACGGCGCAACCTCAATATTACCTCGTTCCTGGTATTTTTGAAAGCTTTCAGCCCCCAGCATGTCGAACAGCGCGTCATACAGAGGCCGAAGATATGGATCAACCTTTTGCTGAAGATCCCCCGGCAGAAAGCCCAGCTTTTCCCCAGCCTCCACAGCCGGCCGGGTCAGAATGATCCGGTTCACCGAACGGGCGCGGAACGCCATCACCGCCAACGCCACGGCGAGATAGGTTTTCCCCGTCCCGGCCGGGCCGACGCAAAGGGTCACCGTGTTTTTTCCAATAGCGTCTACATACTTTTTCTGGCCTAGGGTTTTGGGCTTCACGGGCCGGCCCTTGGAGGTGATGCAGATCACCTCGTTGTCGGCCAACTGCGTCAGGGATTCCTCATCTCCTTCGGCCACAAGGGAGATAACGTAACGGACGTTTTGCTCCGACAGAATTTCACCCCGGTTGATCAAGGTCAGCAACCCGGAAACGGCGCGCAGAGCAAGAGCGACGTTTTCCTCCTCGCCCTCAATTTTAATATCGGCCCCCCGCAGAACCATATGGACGCCGTACTCTTTTTCCAACAATCGGATATTTTCATCAAAATTACCGAACAGGCTGACGGCCTGTTCCATCCGCTCCAAGCTGACTGTTTGCTCCACGTTTTCACAATCCTTCATTTAAATCATTGTTAGTATATCACATCTAATTTCATTTGTCACGATATTTTGTCAATTTTTTCACATAATGCAATGCTTTCTTCACATAAATATCTTCCAGTAATAATAATTTTGTTATTTTTGCGTACTATTTCTATTTCTTTTCTTTTTACCTGCATGTTTTGAAAGGCGCTTTTTTCCTTCTCTTCCAACAATTTTTGCGCTTTTTCCTCCGCCTGCTGTTGATCCAGGCTGAATGCTTCCTCCCGAATTGGCTGAAACGTCGCTGTCGTTACGTAGATGGGAAGCCGAACGCCTAAAAACGAAACATAGTCACGCCGCCATTCCCGCTCGTATTCCCCGGAAACGTTGGATAGGTAAAGCGGCAGATGCAGTTCAAAAAAGCTAAGGGTTCGATGAACGATGGGATCCCCCGACGGCTTTTTTTCTTTTCCCTGCAAAGGAACCTCCACCGTCAGTTGGCGGCTGGTCTCGGCAATGACATTCCCGGCGGCATGTACCAGCGTTGTCGTTCCCGTCTGGTTTTCCACAACGCCGGAAACCAGAAGGTCGCCTTTGGTGACGCCCTCTCCTGGTTTTACCACAATCTGCCCGGCGGTAGCCTCTACCTTAACAATTCTGCCATCCCGGGCTGCTTTCAGGTTACAGGGCTCCTCATTATCGACAAATTCCGGGGGAAAGGCGGTCTGATGCAGCTCCACCCCCGCGAAGCTCCCCTGCATATTTACAGAGGCCCAGGAAATTTCCGGCACCTCCATCTGGAGTTTGAGCCGTACCTGCTGCGCGTCAATCCCGGAGCGCAGGGCGCCTTCGTAAAGCCCCGCCCTGGCTAGGGAGGAGCGGATTAGCTGTTCGTCGGCGGGAAGAGGGGCGGACAACTCAATATTCCAGATAAATAGGGATAAAAACCAGAGCAGTCCCAAAAAGGCGGCCGCTCCTACAGGGATGCCCCACCGGTACCGGTACCGCTGGGTCCAGAAGGGCAGACCCGCTTTTTCAATATGCCGAAGACGTATGCCGTTTTCCCTGGCGACCGGCCGAATCTTTTTATAATCCCGGACGCTGATGTATCCCCGCAGCAGCCGCGATTTGCAGATGGTTCCCCACACATCCACCTGTTTGGCGTTGCAGGAGTTGAGAAACCCCTCCGGTGATCCGCCGGTGGACTGAAATTTTACGTATCCCCGGAGCCAGTGGCGCCCCCTGATAATCAGCTTCATACGGCGGCCTCCTTCTTTTATGCGAATTCCAGCCGGGTAATATACCCTTTAACCGTACATTGGTCCGTGCACAGACAGGAAATATGCAGGCCGCGGCCATAGATGCAGATGACCTGTCCGGAGGCGTTGACCCGCACCAGGCCTTCGTCATATTCCAAAATTCCGCCGCAGCCGTCAATATTGACCTCACGATTAGAGCAAAGCTCAATATGCGCGCCCCCTAGGATTCCATAGGGCAGCTCCAAAGCGGAAACCGCTTTTTCAATTTTATGGGAAGGATGCTTCATGCAGGGATTTCATCCTTTCTGTTTCGAAACTGAAGGGCGCGAAAAACCGCTTTTTCTTTTTTGCCTTCTAAATATATCTATGTCGCGGCGCATAGATATATACAAAAAGAGTTACAGGAGGCAAAAGCAATTGAAAACCACCCGTTTAAATTATAAAATTATATTGTTAGGGACCGGCGTGCTGTGCCTCGGAATTTTGCTGGTCATCCATGGGGAGGCGGCGGGGGAGGGGGTGAGAAGCGGGCTGCTCTTATGCGGCACCGTTGTGATTCCCGCCTTATTTCCCTTTATGGCGTTGTCAGATTTCATTGTGCGCAGCGGCGCTTCCCGGTTTTTGGGTAAAATCTTTTCCCCGGTTATGAAGCTGTTCCGGCTGCCGGGCGTTGCGGGGACGGCAGTTTTGCTCTCCTTTGTCAGCGGATATCCCGTTGGCCCCAGGGCGGCCAACAGCTTATACCGGGAAGGCCAGCTCAGCCTGGAGGACGCCAGGCGAATGAGCTATTTCTGCGTCAATGCCGGCCCAGCGTTTGTTGTAACGGCTGTGGGCGCGGGGATGCTTCACAATTCCCGGGCGGGCGTTCTGCTGCTGGTTTCCCACATGGGCGCTTCGCTGGTCATGGGAATTGGCCTTGGGCTGTTTTCTGGGCGGCGCAAGGCGGCGCCGGTTTCCGTAAAGCAGTCGGAGCCCGCGCCGAAAACGGCGCTGGCGGACGCCTTTGTAGAAGCGACCGGCGACGCCTGCGGCGGAATTTTGGCAATTTGCGGGTTTGCCATTCTATTTTCCGGCATCATCGGAATGCTGGGACATATGGGGCTGCCCGACCTTCTTTATCGGGGAATCAGCGGGATACTGGAGGTTACCACTGGCTGCGCCATGTTTTCTGCCATGGGGAGCCTGCCGGCACTGGCGGCGGTCATCAGCTTTGGCGGCTGTTCGGTATTGTTTCAGATTTTGGCGGGCTGCAAGGACCTGCGCTTAGGGTTTCTCCCGTTCTTTGTTTCCCGCGCGGCGCATGCGGGTCTGTCTGCGCTCTTGATGTTGGGGCTTCTCTCCCTGTTTCCCATTTCCCAGCCGGTCTTCAGCAACGGAACGCAGCCCATTCCGGCTGCTACCTCCGCCTCGGCAGCGGCTTCCTTGGCAGTGCTTGGCATGTGCGTTTTGTTTCTCCTGTTTGCCGCGGGAAAAAACAAGGTGGCAATCGGGGGAAAAATGTAGTATACTGTCAATAAAGCATTGTCATTTTTTCAGCTGAGAGGCAGGAATCGCCCATGAAACGCAAATTATACGGAAACCAAGTCAAGCCCGCTTGTAAATATTGTTGCCGGAGTTTGCCGGCAGGGGAACCGGACAGGGTGTTTTGCCGTCGGAAAGGGGTTATGCCCTCGGATGGAAAATGTTTTCGGTTTCGGTATGATCCCCTGCGACGGATCCCCAGGCAGGAACCTTTGCTGCCGGCCTTTTCAAAGGAGGATTTTGAGCTGTAAAGAAATATGAAAAACCGCCATGCAATCACGGGGCTTTGATTGCAGGCGGTTTTTGTGCGGCTGATTCGCGTATGATTCATAGGGCCCCTTGCCGTCTCCCTTTCAGGCATGCCCTCAAGACGGCACGGCCTGCGTTCCCGTAGCTGCCGTTTGAGCGGTCTGCATCTGCACGACGTATTCGTGGGCGGTGGCGCAAAGATCGCTTGGCAGCAGGAATTCCACAACTCCGGGATTAGCGGATTGAAACCGCTTTACCAGGTTGTCCAAAGCTGTGTAAGGGTCTTTTTCCATATCTTTCGGAGAAAGCTTGACGAAAAAGAACTTGGCAATTTCCGGGTCGGCGGTCAGCGTGTATTCCTGAAACGCCTCTACGTCGGGAATTTCCACCGCCTGGATAAAGGTGCGGTCGTCCACCACTGCGGCAAGTCCTGTGTCCCGAAAGGAGGCGTTTTCCATCACATAGGCCTCCACATGGGGATTTGAGGTATATTTTTTCATATTACCGTCTGCAAACATGCGGGTGGGGCTGAAGTACAGGCTCATGCCGGCCTTTTGCAGAAAATAATTGTTAATGTTCATCCAGGCTTCAAACACCGTTTCCGGGAGTTGGGATGATTCCACTGACATGTACCCGTCGGAAGGAGAGATCATTTGCAGGGAGGCACTGCGGTTTTGCAGGTGCCAGTTAAAAATCGGCGGCGCCAGCTCGTAAAAGCAAGGGTTGAACTGAAGGCCCAGGGGAGTGCTGCCTTTGACCGGATCATACACAATGTCCTTCATCACGCTGGCCGCGGCGGAGCTCACGCCGCCATCCCCAATATATAAAGAAAGGTAGATCTTGCCTTCCTCGGCGTATTTATTGTTGCCCACGGGGAGAGGGCTGTTCCGGGGACTGCTGGGAATCGAAGAAAAGAAGGTGAGGTTGGAAAGCCCGTTAAGCGATAGATTGCCAAATCCTAAGGGGCTGTATACGCTTTTGCTGACGGGCATGTCCGAAAACACCATGCCCGGAAGCTGGTAGTTGCTTTTCAAAAGCTCCTGGAACAGCGCCAGCTGCTCCTCCTGCTCCACATCCAGCCACACGCAGGCCGACTGGGTAGCGTATAGGTAATCGTTTACCGCGCTGTCCTGCTTTACAAGGCCCACGTAAAGCCGGCCGCATTGGGGCAAAAGCTCTTGGATCAAATAGGACGCTGCCGATGCAGCGCTGCTCCATTTTCCCGCCACCGATTTCACCGGCAGGTCCTTTGGCAGGACATCCTCCAAATCCGCCTGCACAGCCTGGGTAACGGGCAGGTAGCCAAGCAGGGAGGCCATGGTTTGGGCGATGGGGTACTCGTATTCATTTTTTTCGTCATAGATTACAAGGCCTTTTATCAGTTTTTGATAACGGGAAAAAGCGTCCATTGCGTTGACGGATTTGAATACCGTTCCAAAATCCGCGGCAGTATAGTCCTGCCAAAACTGATCATAGTCTGTTTCAGACAGATAGATTGAAGCGTTTTCCGTCCGCGCGGCCAACCCCTGGAGGCAGCGCAGTGCGGCCTTCATCCCATCCGACGCCTCTTTTATGTTGACCCGGATGACCGACGGGGCTTGGCTGCACTTATAAAACGCGGTGGCCATTTTCATGCTTCCTAGGAGTTCCGGCGTCCGGGTGGGGAGAACGGCGGAGGTGCTTTGCTGCTCTTTTCCAGAAGTGGTCTTGGGCTGACTTGAGATATTCACTTGCGGCGCGCAGCCCGGGAGCACACAGCAAACACAAAGCAGCAGTGGGAGGAACACGCGGTAAAATTGTTTCATAAAAAAACCATCCAATCACATGCGGTGAAGCATCCCGCTTGAAAATTATAACGGGGACCAGCCGGCAAAAGCAAATCCAAAATTTGTTTTATTCTACTCCATTTTTCCTCATTTGGCAAGTGGCTTCCGGCAGCCGCAGCCATTTCAAACAAATGTTGTAAAAAAATCACGCCAATGGTGGCGTAAGAGCCTCGGAATTCGAGGTTGCTATTGATTTTCTCAAAGAGTTATTGTATAATAGGCAATGCCATTTGATGATAAAAATTCGGATTATATTTGTATAAATTTTCCAAAAGATTAATGGAATATTTGTTGAATGCGAATCAATTGGGAGGCTTTGTTTTGCTCCAAAAGGAAACAGCAGCACAGAACTTTCGGATAAAAAAGCTGGTCTCCTGGATGGCCGTTATCGCTTGGTGCGGGCTGATCTTTGCTTTTTCCGCTCAAACGGGTGACGAATCCTCAGCGGTAAGCGGAGGGCTTTGCTCCTGGATCAGCAAGGGGATCGCACAGCTGTTGGGACAGGAGCCTGCCGGCGCGTTTCCTCGTGGACTCGAGGTTGTGATCCGGAAGCTGGCACACGGCGGCGTTTATTTTGTGCTGGGCCTGCTGGCGGCGAATTTGCTGCGGCTTTACCGGACGCGGCCGAGCCGGGCGCAATGGCTTGTATCTCTGCTGGCAGGGCTTTTATACGCTGTCAGCGACGAGGTTCACCAGTTGTTCGTTTCCGGCCGGGCGGGCCGGGTGACCGACGTGTTGATTGATTTTATTGGGTATGCTGCCGGTTTTGCTATCCTTTTGTGGATGCGCCGCGTATTGGCACGCAGGGCGGATAGGCGGCAAGGGCTGATAGATTGTTAAGGCTTTTGAAAGGAGAATATTGCATGTACGCGAAATGGATTAAAAGGGCTATGGACATCCTTTTATCCCTGATTGGGCTGCCGTTTTTTCTGGTGCTGTTCCTGATCATTGCACCAATACAGTTGATAACAAGCGGCCGTCCAATTTTCTATAATGCTTCCCGGGTTGGCAAAAACGGAAAGATTTTTAAAATGTATAAATTTCGTTCTATGCGAAATAACGCGCCGGATATTCGCAGGGAGGACGGCTCTACATACAATTCGGCCGACGATCCGAGGCTGACAAGGTTTGGAAAGCTTCTGCGGGAAACCTCTCTAGACGAGACGCCACAGCTTTTGAACGTGCTGATTGGCAATATGAGCTTTATCGGCCCCCGTCCAGATCTGCCTGACCATCTGGCCGTTTATACGCAGCAACAGCGGCGGAAACTGGATGTTCTGCCTGGCATCACCGGGTATGCCCAGGCGACCTTTCGCAATGGCGGCAGCTGGGAGGACCGACTGGAGTGCGACGCTTATTATGCAGAGCATCTGACGTTTATGATGGACGTGAGAGTGTTATGGAAAACGGTCAAGATGGTTCTTTTGCGGAAGGGAATTTATACACAGGAGGCTGCGGAAATAAAAGAAACGGCGCCGGCGTCGGAAAAGGAAGTGGCAGTTAGTGGGAAGGCACAATGAGAGGGAAAAAGTTCGGTTTCAGGAGTATAATGACGAATATATCAGCGCTAAGTATTTAGATTGGGATTCCAATTTTTTTGGCGTTTCCAGCGGCAAGGTGATTTTAAAGCAGGGGCTGGAGGGGTATGATTTGCCCCGGGTGCTGGAGCTGATGCGGCAGTTTACCTTTTGTACGATACAAAATACGGGGAACCATCCCTTTAATAATGCTTTTATTGCGGGGCAAACTGATGCGTTTTTGGCGGATATCAACACCCAATTTGTGAAAACCCTCAAGCCTACGCAAGGCTTTGAGCCGTCGGAGCCAGCGTTATTAGGGCAGATCAGCGATTATTATCCAAAGAATGAAGAGATTGTGGAGATCGCAGAAAACGCCTTTGTGTTTTCACGATTTTATAACGACGAGCATATTACCCGCCTTCAAGCCCGGCAGCTGTACGCCAACTGGGTACGAAATGCGTTTCAAAAGCCCAATCGGTTTTTTATCACTTCCATGGAAAAAACCCGCAAGGTTGGGTTTTTGTTATTTTCCTTTGAAACACCCGACACCATTCGGATTGAGCTTCTGGCAGTGACGGACCAGTATCAGAACCGCAGCTTGGGACGGCGATTGATGGCTCTGCTGGAGGAATTTGCCCGGACGCGGCTGGTTCGACAGATTTGTGTGGGAACCCAGGTGGATAATGTGCCGGCGATTAATTTTTACCACAAACAGGGGTATATGTTCCGATACGGAAGCCCCGTTTACCATCTTTGGAGTCATTAAAAACGAGGGGGCATAGGAGTGAAAATCTTATATATAGCGACCTCTTTTCCTCCGCCTCATAAAGGAGAGACCATTTATACCGATCTGGCCTGCGCCTTGCGGGAAGCAGGCCATTCGGTGACGGTGGTTGTGCCTGAAGGATCAAGCCTCCATACCAAAACCCTCCGGCTTACAGAGCGGGGTCTTGACGTTTTGCGGGTTGTAGTGGGAGAATATTATAATGTAAGTTTTTTGAAAAAGGGCATAACCACGTTAAAAATGCCTTTCATGATGAAACGCGCCGTAAAAAAAGAATTGATTGATATGGGGTTTGATTTGGTATTGTTTGAATCTCCGCCGGTCACGAGCAGCAGTTTAGTGGCCTATTGTAAGAAGCTGTTTTGCTGTCCCTCATTTTTGATGCTGAAGGACATTTTCCCGCAAAACGCCGTGGATTTGGGTATTATAAAGAAAGGCAGTCCGCTTCACTGGTATTTTGCCCGGCAGGAAAAGCGGCTTTATGCCGCGGCGGATACCATTGGCTGCATGTCAAAAGGCAATCGGGAATATGTCTTGGCCCACAACCCGGCGCTTTCGCCGGAAAGGGTTGTGCTTTTTCCCAACACCAAGAGGATTTCGCCCTTGGCCCGGCCGAAACGCTTTCCAGAACGGGAGCGGTTAGGCATTCCCGCCCATACGCGAGTGTTTTTGTTTGGCGGCAACATGGGGCGGCCCCAGTTTGTGGACTTGTTGTGCAAAGGGGTTAAAGCCTGTAAGGACGATGAGAATATTTTTCTATTATTTGTGGGACGGGGTACGGAACGGGGCCGCATTCAGAAAGCCATTGAGGAAAGCGGCGCAAAAAACGCCCTGCTGGTGGACAATCTGCCCCGGGACCAATATGAAGCTCTGGGAAGAGAATGCGACGCAGGGCTGGTGATTTTAAACCCGAGGTTTACCATTCCCAACTATCCCTCCCGAATTCTCAGCTATATGGAAAACGCTATTCCGGTTTTAGCAGCGACTGATCGGAACACGGATTTTAAGGCTTTGATCGAGGAATCCGGTTGTGGGATTTGGTGCTGGTCGGGCGACGAAGAGGGGTTTGTGGCGGCGTTGCGGCAGCTGGCCGTCATGCCCAAAGAGGCTTTGGAGGCAATGGGACGCCGGGGAAGAGTGTATCTGGAAGAACATTTTGACGTTTCCCGCTCGGTGAGGCTGCTGGAACAGTATGCGCAGATGAAATAAACACGGCGCGGGCTGCGGCTCGCCGGCAAAAGGATAGGAGAGACAAAATGAGCAGTATATTTGACGGAAAGACATTGATGATTACGGGTGGCACCGGCTCATTTGGAAGCGCGGTGCTGAATCGCTTTTTGAACACCGATATAAAGGAAATTCGCATTTTCTCCCGAGACGAAAAAAAGCAGGATGACATGCGCCGGTTTTACCAGAACGATAAAATTCGGTATTATCTGGGAAACGTTCGGGAGATTTCCAGCATTAAGGACGCCCTGCATGGGGTGGATTTCATTTTTCATGCCGCTGCCCTCAAGCAGGTGCCCAGCTGCGAGTTTTTCCCCATGGAAGCGGTGAAAACCAATATTATCGGTACGGATAACGTGTTGACCGCGGCCATAGAAGCGGGTGTGCGCAAGGTCATCTGCCTGTCCACGGACAAGGCGGCCTACCCGGTCAACGCCATGGGTACCTCCAAGGCCATGATGGAAAAAGTCTTTGTCGCCAAGGCCCGGACAGTGGATCCGGAAAAAACCTTGATTTGCGGCACGCGGTATGGCAATGTTATGTGCTCCCGAGGCAGCGTGATCCCGCTGTTTGTAGACCAAATTAAGGCCGGCAAGCCCCTGACGCTGACCGACCCTGCCATGACCCGATTTATCATGAGCCTGGAAGAGGCGGTAGATCTGGTGTTGTATGCCTTTGAACATGCCCAAACGGGGGATATCATGGTGCAGAAGGCGCCTGCGTGTACCATTTCAGTGCTGGCTCAGGCGGTGAAGGAGCTTTTCGGCGTGGACAATGAGATTAAGGTTATCGGCGTGCGCCACGGTGAGAAAATGTACGAGGCGCTGCTGACCCGGGAAGAGCGGACCCATGCGGAGGATCTGGGCGGATTTTTTCGAATTCCCGCCGACCGCCGCGGCTTAAACTACGACAAGTATTTCTCCCAGGGAATGCCCAATACGCTGGAAATTGAGGAATACACCTCCCACAACACCCAGCAGCTGACAGTGAAAGAGGTCAAGGAAAAGCTGCTGAAGCTTTCATATATTCAGGAGGAGCTGAAGGATTGGAGGCAGAGCCGGTGAACATTCTCGTGACCGGCGCCGCCGGGTTTGTTGGAAAAAATCTCTGCGCTGAGCTGCGGAACAGGAAGCTGGGCGAGGTGTTGGAATATGATTTGAACACCGATCCGGCACTGCTTTCCGTGTATGCCAAAGAATGCGATTTTGTGTTTCATTTGGCGGGGGTCAACCGCCCGAAAGAGGAAAAAGAATTTATGGAGGGGAATTTCGGTTTCACCTCCCTTTTGCTGTCTGCCTTGGAAGAGTACGGGAACAAAGCGCCGGTGCTGGTGACCTCGTCCATTCAGGCCCAGCTGGACAATCCCTACGGCAAAAGCAAAAAAGCCGGGGAGGATCTGATGCGTGCCTATGGGGAAAAAACCGGCGCGCCAGTGCTGATCTATCGGCTGCCCAATGTGTTTGGCAAATGGTGCCGCCCCAATTATAACAGCGCAGTGGCAACCTTCTGCTATAGCATTGCCCGAGATGAGGAAATCACTGTCAATGATCCAGAGCGGATGATGCAGCTGGTATATATTGACGATGTAGTAGAGGAATGCATCGCCGCGCTGGAGGGCCGCGGCCGCGGCGCTGTCACACCGGTGCATGAAATCAAGCTGGGGCGCATTGCGGAGCTGCTTTATTCCTTCCGGGAAAGCCGGAAGACGCTGTCCTTGCCGGATTTTTCCGATCCCATTGCAAAAAAGCTGTACAGCACCTATCTATCCTACCTCCCCCGTGAGGATTTTGCGTACCCGCTGAAAATGAATACGGACGAGCGGGGTTCCTTCACCGAGTTTTTGCGGACGCCTGACCGGGGACAGGTTTCTGTCAATGTCGCAAAGCCGGGCATCGTCAAGGGCAACCACTGGCACCACACCAAGAATGAAAAGTTTTTGGTGGTCAGCGGGGAAGCGGTGATCCGTTTCCGCGCGCCCAATGAAACAGACGTCATCGAATACCGGGTCAGCGGCCAAGCGCTGGAGGTTGTGGACATCCCCCCCGGCTATACCCACAACATTGAGAATGTGGGAACGACCGACCTGGTCACCGTGATGTGGGCCAACGAGCCCTTTGACCCGGAAAGGCCGGATACCT
This sequence comes from uncultured Clostridia bacterium, assembly GCA_944383495.1. Classification (GTDB taxonomy): domain Bacteria; phylum Bacillota; class Clostridia; order Oscillospirales; family Acutalibacteraceae; genus CALWPT01. Next base: position 42,546 of record CALWPT010000008.1, read on the forward strand.
ATTTTTTAAAGGTTTAATAGGAAGAAGCGCTGCGCTATCTCTTTTTTCTGCAAGCCAATTCCTCCAGCGGGGAGCTGCTGGATTATATTGACGCCCTGCATCATGCGGAGGCGTAAAGGAGTTTATCGCATGAACCGATTGAAATTGATGACCATTCTGGGAACCCGGCCGGAGATTATCCGGCTGAGCGCCTGTATCAAGGCCTGCGACAAATATTTTGACCATATTCTGGTACATACCGGCCAAAATTGGGATTATACGCTGAACCAGGTGTTTTTCAAGGATCTGGATCTGCGGGAGCCGGATTATTATCTGGACAGCGTGGGGGATAACCTGGGCCAGACTATGGGGAATATCATCGCCAAATCCTATGAGCTTCTGGAAAAGGAGCGCCCGGACGCGGTGCTGATTTTGGGGGATACCAATTCCGCGCTGTCGGCCATTTCCGCTAAGCGCCTGAAAATTCCGATTTTTCACATGGAGGCGGGCAACCGCTGCTGGGATTGGAATGTGTCGGAAATGATCAACCGGAAAATTGTGGATCATATTTCCGATATTAATTTGCCTTACACGGAGCATTCCCGGCGGTATCTTTTGTCGGAAGGAATTGATGGAAAAACGATTTTCGTCACCGGGTCTCCCATGCGGGAGGTTCTGCGGGATCACATGGCGGAGATTGAGAAAAGCGACGTGCTTAGCCGCCTGGGGCTGCGGACCCGGAATTACATTTTGGTTTCCGCCCACCGGGAGGAAAACATCGACATTGAAAGTCATTTTATGGATTTGATGAATGCTATCAACCACATTGCGGAAAAATACCAAATGCCGGTGATTTATTCCACCCATCCCCGCTCCATGAAGTTCATTGAAAAACGCAAATTTCAGTTTCACCCGTTGGTGCAGAATCTGAAGCCCTTTGGTTTTTTGGATTATAACAAGCTGCAAATGAACGCTTACTGCGTGCTGTCCGACAGCGGAACGCTGTCGGAGGAATCCGCTATGCTGGGCTTTCCGGGGGTTCTGATCCGCACCTCCACCGAGCGTCCCGAGGTGCTGGATAAGGGAACGGTCGTCATCGGCGGCATTGAAGAGCAGGATGTGGAGCAGGCGGCGCAGCTGGCGGTTTCCATGTTTGAAAACAAAGAGGAAACGGTGATGGCGGAGGATTATGCCGATACTAACGTGTCCGTCAAGGTGGTCAAGCTGATTCAGAGCTATGCGAAAATTGTGAATTTGACAACGTGGAGGCAGTAACGGGCATGGCGCTGGATATGGACATTGCCTTTCTGGGAGGCTTATTTCCCCGGGAAACCGAGGGGGAGATTCTGGAAAAATCCATTGGAGCGGTGCAGGCTGCTGCCAATGCTTTGCAATGGAACCTGGTAGAGGGGCTGGACGCGCATCTGGAACGGCCGGTCAAGGTGATCAACTCCTTATATATCGGCGCGTTTCCCGGCAAGTACCGGGATCTGTGGATTCCTTCCTATTCGTTTCAGCATGCCCCTGGAGCTGAGGATTTAAACGTCGGCTTTCTCAATCTGTTCGGCGTCAAGCAATACTGGAAGTATTGGTCTTTGAAGCCGCGGATTAAGCGCTGGGCGCGAGAACAAGGAAAGCAAAAGGCGATTATCGCCTATGCGATGACCGGCGTTTTTGCCAAATGCCTGCGGTATGCGAAAAAGATAAATCCAAAGGTGCAGACCTGTATGATTGTTCCAGATCTGCCGGAATATATGAACACCACCAACAAAAGCTCCCGGTTGTATCAATTTTTAAAAAATATGGAAATCCGGCAAATTGAAAACAGCCGCAAGTGGATCGACGGATATGTGCTGCTCACAGAGCAAATGAAAAACTACCTGGGCATTACCGGGAAATACACTGTGGTGGAGGGCGTGTCCGCAGACCCCGGGCCGTGCGAGGAGGAGGCTGCGCCGCCGGCGGTGCTGTACAGCGGCTCCCTGCATGAGCAGTACGGCGTTTTGCAGCTGGTGGAGGCTTTCCGGATGCTGCCCGGCGAGTATCGGCTGCTCCTATGCGGGGCAGGAGACGCGCAGGACAAAATCCGCGCCGCGGCAAAAGAAGATCCTAGGATTGAGTACCGCGGTCAGCTGCCGCGAGACGAGGTTTTATGCCTCCAGCGGCGCGCGGCCGTGCTGGTCAATCCCCGGCGGAACATCGGGGAATATACCAAATACAGCTTTCCTTCCAAGCTGATGGAATACTTGGCGTCGGGCGTCCCGGTGGCGGCCTACCGGCTGGACGGTATGCCGGAGGAGTATGAGCGGTATATTGCATATATTCCGGGCGACAGCCCACAAGAATTGGCGGATACGCTGGAACGCCTGCTTCGGTTGTCCCCGCAGGCACGCAGGGACATGGGCGGGCGCGCAAGGGAATGGGTGCTTCGGGAAAAGGGCAGAAAACGCCAGGCGGGCAAAATTCTTGCAATGCTTTTGGCCGATTTTGAAACCAAGCCTTTTCAATAGGCAGGGCGGCTGTCGGCAGATCAATGTGTAAAAGGCGGGAAAAATTTTTGAGGACGAAGCAGCTGCCCTATTTGGGCGTTTTTTGGGCCCTGATATTGGGCTTTTCCTTATGGAACCTCCAGGTAATCGGGAATTATTTGGAAGCGACAAATGAAACGGGAATCGGCTGGAGCGCTTATATGCTGGCGGTCTTGGTGGGGTATAGCGTTTTACTGATAGCGGTCATGGCGCTGGTCAAAAACGACCTGCCAGGCATTTTAGCGGTCATGCTGGGCTTTGGCGGGGCTGCGGCGCTTTCTACTGCGGTGAGCGGGCTTTATTCTCTAACGCGGCTGGGCTTCCGCATGGTAGAAATTTTTTTCTGGATTTGCGCGTTTGCCATTTCCTATTATGCGGCGCCGCGCTTTCGTTCTTTAAAATGGCCGGTGTATGCGGTTTACATCATTGCCATGGCGTTTGCTGTCGCCTTTATCAGCACGGTGATCCGGTTAAAGGGCAATAATATGCTGCTGCTCAACCCGGTTTACTACATCCTGTTTTGCCTGCCGTTTCTTTTGCTGGTGCGCCGGCCTGTGCTGCGCTATTTTGGAATTCTCGTGGTATTCGCCTGCGTCATCCTTTCCTTTAAGCGAACGGCGATGCTCTGCTTTTTCCTCGTGGTCGTCTATTATCTCTATATGGAAAACAAAAATTTAAAAAACAAGCTGGCGGTTCGGTTATTATTTTATTTGTTCATTTTAGTTTGTGTCGTGGCAGGGGTTTATCTATTTTTGATCTTAAGCCAGCGGTTCAATCTGAACTGGGGCAAACGGATGGAGGCCCTTCTTTACGACGGCGGTTCCAATCGTGCGGATATCTGGCAGGGGATATTTCAGGCGTTGGGCGAGCAGGATTGGCTCCATTGGCTGGTGGGGCACGGGCATCGTGCGACAGGTATTTTAGGCCTGGGCGGCGCGCACAACGATTTTCTGGAGATTTTGTACGATTATGGCCTGGCGGGACTGGGGCTCTATATATGGTTTGTCGCTTTATTGGTTCGGCTTTATTTTAGAATGCGCCGGCAAAAGTATGCTTATACCAGTGCCTTCGGCGTGTCGCTCATTATATTTTTTGTTTGCTCTATGACCAGCCAGCTGGTGATCCATCCTTATTGGTTTGTGTATCTTCCGATTTTCTGGGGGCTTTTGTACGGGGATTTTGCCGGCAAAAGAGAGCCGGAATCTCCCGGTGCAGGAAAGAACAGCCGGTATATTCGGACGCTTGGAAAATCCAAGGCGGAAATCACCAAGAAAAGCAAGTATATAAAATATTAGGACGGCGGCGATTTGGAGGATCGCTGTATAAAAGCGCTGCGGCGGGCCTAGTCCTCGTCTGGGAAAGAAATGGGGAGTGAAAATGAAGGTTTTATGGCTGTGCAATCTGCCGCCTGAGCCGGTGGCGGCGGATATGGGCCGCCCGGCGGCCCGCGGCGGCGGTTGGCTGACAGGGCTGCTCCAAACCATGGAAAAGCAGCCCGGCGTATCCCTGATGATCTGCTTTCCGCTGTTTGGCGAGCAAACCCCGGTGCGGGGTAAAATCGGTAAAACGGAATACAATGGCTTTCCCTCCCCGGTTTCTCAGCTGCTGCGGTATCGCCCGGCGCTGGAAGAGGCGTTTCGGCAAATTTTACAGGAATTTGCCCCAGACGTGGTTCACATATTTGGCACGGAATACCCCCACACCCTGGCGATGGTCAACGCCTTTGGGCGGCCCGACCGAACGCTGATTCATATTCAGGGACTATGCTCTGTGTGTGCGGAGCACTATCTGGCGGGACTTCCCGCCCGGGTGCAGCGGTGCTGGACGGTTCGGGATCTGCTTCGCTGGGACAACATAGAAAAACAGCAAAAAAAGTTTGTCAAACGGGGAGAATACGAACGGGAGGCTATCCGAAAAACCAACCATTTTGGGGTGCGGACGGTGTGGGACAGCGCTTGTGTTGGGCAAATCCATCCCGGAGCGGCGCGGCACCATTTGGGGGAATCCCTGCGGACGCCTTTTTACGAGGGCAATTGGCGGCTGGAGGGATGCGAATCCCATCGCATTTTCGTCAGTCAATGGAATTATCCCATTAAGGGCTTCCATTTTCTCTTAAAGGCGCTGCCCCTGATTTTAAGACAGTACCCGGACACAAAGGTGTTTGCCGCTGGGGAGGATAGCTTGAAGGATCCGTCTTTCCGTGCAAAGCTGCGGCGAAGCTCCTACTTTCAGTATCTGCGGCAGCTGCTTTTATCGCCGGGCCTTTTGGACCATGTGTTTTTTGTGGGCGGCTGCGACGCTGACCAAATGCGGGAGCAATTTGAAAAAGCTCACGTGTTTGTTTCGCCATCCGTTTTGGAGAATTCCTCCAATTCTATTGGAGAAGCGATGCTGACGGGAACGCCTGTGGTCGCGTCTCGCACAGGCGGAACGGAATCCTTATTAGAGCATGGCAAAGAGGGCCTTTTATATCAATGCGACTCAGCGGAAATGCTGGCCTATTCTGTCTGCCGGATTTTTGACGACGACGCACTGGCTCAGGAACTGTCGGCAAACGCCCGCCGCCGCGCGCAGGAAACCCACGATCGGGAGAAGAACGCCCGGGGGGTTTTGGCAGTGTATGAGGAATTGTGCGGATTGTGGGGCGCCGCGCAGAAGGAGGAGGAAAAATGAAGGTCGCGTTTGTCTCCAATTATTTGCAGCACCATCAAATCCCCGTTTGCGAGGCGCTCGTTCAGCGGCTGGGGGACGGCTTTCACTTTATCCAATCCCAAAAGCCGCCGGAGGAATATTTGAAAAACGGTTACGATCTCCATGAAAACGAGCCGTATCAAATCAATTCCTATCAAAGTGAGGCAGCTTATCAAAAAGCGTTTGACGTTTGCATGGAGAGCGACGTTTTGATCCATACATATTTTACCGAGCAGGTGGTCAAGGAACGGCTGCGGCAGGGGAAGCTGACCTTCCGGTATTCTGAGCGGATTTTGAAAAAGGGGCTGCTTCGCGCCTTAGATCCGCGGATTGTGCGGTTTGTGTACAGCCAGCATACCCAGTACCGGGATCAAAACCTGCACCTTTTGTGTGCCAGCGCGTACATGGCGGGGGATATGAAGCTGTTCCATGCGTATCCAGGAAAAGTCTGGAAATGGGGGTATTTTCCGCCGGCGGTTCCCTATTCTTGGGAGGACTTGGCTGCTAAGAAGAAAAAGCACGTGCCGCGGCTTCTCTGGACGGGACGCTTTTTGAAGCTGAAGCACCCTGACGACGCACTGGTGACGGCAGCCCGCCTGCGGGAAGCCGGCTTTGTGTTCACCATGGAAATGGTGGGCGGCGGCCCGCAGGAGAAGCTTTTGCGGGCCCTATGCTCCCGCTTAAGGCTGGACGACATTGTCACCTTCCCCGGCCTGCTTTCTCACGAAAAGGTGCGGGAGCACATGGAAGAAGCAGATATTTTTTTATTCACCAGCGATTATCAGGAAGGCTGGGGCGCGGTGGTCAACGAAGCCATGAACAGCGGCTGCGCGTTGGTTGCCAGCCACGCAGCGGGTTCGGTGCCTTTTTTGATCCAGCAGGGGAAAAACGGGCTGATCTACAAAAGCGGTGATGCGGACGAATTGTTTCGGCAGACCGCGCGGTTATTATCAGATTCTCAGCTTACCCAGTCGCTGGGCCGGGCGGCGCTGGAGACCGCTACAGGGGAATGGAGCGCTTCCCGGGCCGCCGAGCAGTTTTTGCGGCTGAGCGAGGCGCTGCTGCGGGGAGAAACGCCGGATATTCCGACGGGACCCTGTTCGCCGGCGCCTTATGTCGGACAAAGTAAGATTTACCGGATGTGCATGAAAGGAACGATGTAGCCTTTGAAGGAGAATCAAGCAAAAGCGCCTTTGGTGAGCGTCATTGTCCCGGTTTACGGCGTAGAGCGTTACCTGCGGCAGTGCCTGGACAGCGTTGTGGGCCAAACCTATGAAAATTTGGAGATTCTTGTGATTGACGACGGTTCCATCGACCGAAGCGGGGTCATCGCAGATGAGTATGCCCGAAAAGATCAGCGTGTGCAGGTCATTCATCAGGAGAATGCAGGCTTGTCCGCTGCACGGAATACCGGTCTGGCGAAGGCGACAGGGGAATACATCATTTGCATAGACAGTGATGATTTTCTGCGCACAGATATGCTGGAAAAATTATATTTTGCCATGGAAGAAACCAATTCGGATATCGCAGTCTGTGATTACTGCCGTTTAGAAGGGGAGCGACAAATACCGGTTTCCATATTGCCGGGAGGCTCTAACCTCCTGTCGGGGGAAGAGGCATTTCGGGAGATCATGGCAGACCGTCTCAGCAGCCATGTTTGGAATAAGCTGTGCCGGGCCAAGCTTTATAAAGATGTGCGTTTTCCGGTGGGACAGGCATATGAGGATATCGCTGCAACCTTTCGTTTGTTTCTGCCCCAAATCTGCCGGCAGGTCTGTTATGTGCGCGAATCCCTTTATATCTATCGAATCAATCTGTCGGGGATTTCTCTGGGAGGAAGCAGCCGAAATATATATGACCTATATCAGTCCTTTTTTCATCGCTTGCGGTACGCGCAGCAATATTATCCTGCAATTTTACCGGAATGTGTTGCCCCGGTGGCATTGTCATCGCTTTCTGCGTATCAATATGGACTGACGCATCCGCAGGAAGAACCATTTTGCAGCCATCTGGCGCAGATGGAACAGGATGTCCGCGCGTGTGCCAGGTTGATGCAGGGAGGCAAGGGGATTTCTTGGGCTAAGAAAATTCAGTTGCGGCTGGTTTCTTGGAATGCAGGAGGGTATCGGCGTTTTTACCGGCTGCTTCATAAAATGCGAAATTTATTGAAATGAGGGAATGTATGAAGCTGGGAATCATTTCTATGCAGCGCCTGATCAATTACGGGTCTTTTTTGCAGGCTTACGGCCTGCAGCACACCCTGGAAGAATTGGGGCATGAGGCTGTGTTTATGGATGTAAAGCTGCAAAACGGTGGGTATTTGAATCTGCCGCCCCGGCGGGGTTTGTCGTTTTATCTGCGCAATGGGGCGAGAAAGGTGCTTCGTCCCCGTCTTTATAATTTGCAGCTGCGGCGGGAGCAGGATTTTTATTACCGCTACTTTCCCATGCTGGGGCTGACGGCCGCCCCGAGCTGCCCAAAGGATTGCGATGCGGTAATTGTGGGCAGCGACGAGGTGTTCAGCTACTGCCAGTTTACCCAATGGGGCGGCACAACGCAGTTTTTTGGAGAGGGCGTAGAAACGGACCGTCTGCTTTCTTATGCCGGCTCTTTTGGGTATACTACCTATGAAGATTTGTGCCGCATTGGAATGGAGCATAAGTTAGGGACGCTCCTGTCCCGGTTTTCAGCGCTTTCCGTGCGGGACGAAAATTCAAAAAAGACGATGGAGCAATTAACCGGAAAAACGCCGCAGGTGCACCTGGATCCGGTTTTGATCTATGATTTTGAGCATCTGCTGCCGTCCCGGGTGAAGCACCGGGATTATATTTTGGTGTATGGGTACGACAACCGGCTGCAGGAACCAGAGTATGTCGAACAAATCCGCGCCTTTGCCCGGGAAAAGGGGAAAATTTTGCTGGGCGCGGGGGTGTTTCACGATTGGTGCGATGTAAATCTGAACGTTTCTCCCTTTGAACTGCTGGCTTATGTGAAAAACGCCGATTATGTGGTTAGCGAAACCTTCCACGGGACGGTTTTTTCCATTAAGTATCAGAAAAATTTCGCCGTGGTGGTGCGGGATTCCAATTATAATAAGCTTCACGATCTGCTGGCGCGGTTCGGTCTGGAGGACCGCATGTTGACAAAGGAGCGTTGTTTAGGCGAAATACTGGCTCACGGAGTCGCGGCAGAACCCATCCGGAATCGTCTGGAGGAAGAAAAGGCGCGTTCCCGCCAGTATCTAAAGGAGGCCCTTGCGTGAAGACCATTACGGTGACTACCCAAAACGCCATTAATTACGGCGCGGTTTTGCAGGCCTATGCGCTGCATCGGAAGCTGACAGAATGGGGGGCGGACGATCGTTTGCTGAATTTGAAGCGCCAGTCCCGGGTTTGCTTTCAAAGACTGGCACTGAATCGCGATCTTCCCTTCATTTTATATCACAATCTGCGGAGCCTGCCGTCCTTTCCCGCCGTTTTCCGAAGGGTTCGGCGGTTCCGTGCGTTTGTGCGGGACGAGATCCCCATGACACGGGAATATGAAAACGCAAGGGCAGTAGCGGACGATCCGCCAAAAGCGGATGTATATATCACCGGCGGGGACCAGATGTTCAATGCGTTTCGAGGCGTGCAGCCGGCGGCTATGCTGCGGTTTGGAGCAGCTGATACGAAGCGAATTTCCTATTCCACCAGTATGGGGCAGGCGGCGGTGGCGGACGCGTATGTGGAGGAATACACAGCGGCACTGCGGGCGTATGACGCGCTTTCTTTAAGAGAGGAAGGGCTGCGGACGTATATTGAGGGACTTGCAGGCTTTCCCTGCCGGACGGATCTGGATCCGTCCTTTCTGCTGACGCGGGAGGAATGGTCCGCCTTAGCGGTTCCGCCTACCGTACGGAGGCCGTATGCGCTGTGCTATGTTTTGCTGGAGCATCCCCTGCTGCAAAAGGCGGCCGACCGGCTCCGAGCCGAAACCGGCCTGCCGCTGGTGGTGCTGAACGGCGGCTCGCGGCCCTTGCTGCGGGGTGATTGGGTGGTCAACGACGCGGGCCCCCGGGAGTTTTTGGGTTGGTTCATGGGAGCAAAAGCGGTGCTGACCACCTCCTTCCACGGTACCTGTTTTTCCATTCTGCTTGAGAAGGATTTCTGGACGCTGGCCCGGGCAAGGGGGGAAACAAGAATCCACGCACTGGCGAAAAAAATGGGGCTGGAAAGCCGAATCGTCACGGAAAAGCTTTCTTCCATCACGCCGGTGGACTTTGCAGCGGCGCGGGCAGTCATCGCTGCGGGCCGGGGGGAAGCGGAGAAGTATTTGAAGCGGGAGTTGGGCCTTTGATTCCAAAAGGAAGGAAAAGTGGAACGCTATGAAAGGTGCCGCATCGGAAAAACAGCGATTCGCCATTAACATCGCGGCCAACATCGCCGCGTTTGTGATTAATCTGCTGATTGGCTTTGTGATGTCTCCCTTTATTGTCAATACCATTGGCAAGGAGGCCTATGGCTTTGTGGGGCTGGGCAACAATTTTGTCACCTATATATCTCTGGCCACCACCACATTAAATTCCTTTGCCGGCCGGTACATTACCATTGAACTGCACCGGAACAACCTGCAACAAGCCAAGCGGTATTTCAGCTCGGTGTTTATTTCCAATCTGGCGCTGACGGGGATTTTACTGATTCCCTGCGCGCTGCTGGTGGTCTTTTTGCAGCGGGTTGTCCACATATCGGATTACTTAGTATCGGATGTGCAGGTGCTTTGGGCGCTGCTGTTTGCCAACCTGTTTATCGGCCTGATTTCTAACGTTCTGGCCTGTTCCACCTTTGCTAAAAACCGGCTGGATCTGGCGGCCACGGCAAAGGTAGCGTCCAACCTTGTCCGGGTTGTGGTTTTGATCGCCTTGTTCGCGGTCTGCCGCCCGGCGGTTTGGATCGTAGGAATGGGGGCGCTGGCGATGGCCCTCACGGAGCTTGCCTGCAACGCAGTTTTCAAAAGGAGGCTGCTGCCGGAGCTGTCCGTCAGCCGGCGGGATTTCGACTGGAAATCGGTCTGGAACCTGTTTATCAACGGCATTTGGATGGCCTTTAACCAGCTTTCCGGTATTTTGCTGACGGGGCTGGATTTGTTGATTGCCAATCTCTTAGTCAGCGCCATGGATATGAGCTATCTATCCATCGCCAAAACGATTCCCACCTATCTGCAAAGCTTTATGCTCATGATCTGCTCCACCTTCACGCCCATGCTGACCATATCCTACGCCCACGATGACATTGAAAAGATCAAGCGCCAGCTCAGTTATTCCACCAGCGTGGTGGGGCTTTTGTGCGTGGTTCCCATCATGGGCTTTCTTGTTTTTGGCTCGGATTTTTACGCGCTGTGGATGGGGGCGCTGACCCCCCCAGAGGTGCAGAAGGTACAGATCCTGGCGGTGCTGACCTTGCTGCCCATGCTGGTCAGCGTATTCACCCAGCCGCTGGTATCGATCAATACGGTGACCTCCAAGGTCCGGCTTCCGGCGCTGGTCACGGCAGGCATCGGGGTTGCCAGTGTTGGTATCGTATTTTTGCTGCTGAATACCACCAATCTTGGCATTTTTGCTGTAGCCGGCGTCAGCCCGATTTTCCTGATTTTGCGGAATCTGATATTTGTGCCGATTTATACTGCCAGCAATTTAAAGCTTCCTTGGTATACATTTTATGGAAGAATTGGAAGAGGAATGCTGGTTTCTGGTATCGTGCTTTTATTGTTTTATGGGATACACTTTTACTTTCAAGCGTCGAGCTGGCTCCAGTTGATTGTGCTGGCGTGTGTTGCCGGCGCGGTAGGAGAGGTGCTGTTGCTGCTTCTATTGTTTGATAAAGGGCAGCGGGATCAATTGTTGCAGCCGGTTTGGCAGAAGCTGCGCCGGAAAAAAAGATAGTTTTAGCCGGGGAGGGCTAATCCAATGGTAGATACAAAACGAAAAGAAGATTGCTGCGGCTGCCGGGCCTGCGAGGCGGCTTGCCCGGCGGGCGCAATTACAATGAGAGAGGACGAAAAGGGCTTTCTCTATCCTTCGATTGATCCCGACCTGTGCACCCGCTGCGGTTTGTGCGATAAGGTCTGCGCCTTTTGTGAGGCGTATCCCGCGGATGGGGCGGTGCGGCAGGCGCTGGCAGTCAAGGCCCGGGATGAGGCGGTTCGCCGTTCCAGCTCCTCGGGCGGGATGTTCACCCTTTTGTCCGATCAGGTGCTGAAACAGGGCGGCGCGGTTTACGGCGCGGCCTTTGCGGATGACTGGTCGGTGGTTCACCGGCGGGCCGAAACGCCTGAAGAGCGGGAGGCGCTGAAACGCTCGAAGTATGTCCAAAGTGACATGGAGGGGATCTACCGCCAGGTTCGGGAGGATCTGCGGGCCGGACGGGAGGTGCTGTTTGCGGGAACGCCCTGCCAGGTGGCGGCGCTGCGTTCTTTTTTGGGAGAGAAAAACACGGAAAAGCTGCTAACGGCGGATCTGGTTTGTCACGGCGTTCCCAATAACCGGATGTGGAAGGAATCGGTAGCCGCGGTGGAGCGAGCCAACCGGTGCAGGGTGACGGCGGTCAATTTCCGGGACAAATCCCTTGGCTGGCATCAGAACCGGGTTTCCATGACGACGGTTCCCGCCAAAAAGTGGCTGGACGGGGAACAATCGTATTTTAACTTGTTTGTGAGAAACTATATTTTGCGGCCCTCCTGCCATCATTGCGTATTTGCCAACGTGAAGCGGCCGGGGGATCTGACGCTGGCCGATTTTTGGGGTATTGAAAGGACCATGCCGGAATTTGACGATAATATCGGCACTTCGCTGGTGCTGGTCAATTCGGAAAAAGGAACCCGGGCGATGGAGGCGCTGCAGGGTTTAGTGGAAATGAAGCAGACCGACCTTTCTTCCTGCATGCAGGGGCAAATGCAAAAGCCCGGCCCAACCAACTCCCTCAGCGAGGCGACCTGGGCGGATTACGAAAAGCACGGCATGGAATACATCATGCGGAAATACACGAATTTTACCCGGTTTAAGCTCCTGCGGTATAAAGTCAAACGCCGGATCCGCTACATACTCGGACTGCCGATTTCGTAAAAAGGAGGGCGTTTGCGTTGATGATTTGTGAAGAATCCCGCTGCACGGGGTGCGGCTGCTGCGCGGGGGTTTGCCCGGTGCAGTGCATTGCCATTAAAGAAAATGAATTCGGGGAACTGCATCCGGTGGTGGATGAAGGCCGGTGCGTATCCTGCGGTCTGTGTCAGCAAAGCTGCCCGGCCAACAACCGGCCGGAATACCGCGCGCCCCGGCTTTGCTTCGCCGCTTGGAGCAAGGATGCCCATCAGCGGAACACCAGCGCCTCCGGCGGACTGGCGGCGGCTTTTTCCGCCGAAATCTTAGAAAAAGGCGGCGCGGTGTTCGGCGTTCGGTACGGGGAGAATCTCACGCCGATTCACGCCTGCGCAAAAACGGCAGAGGAGGCTGAGGCCTTCAAGGGCTCCAAATATGTGCAAAGCAGCGCGGGCGTCTGCTTTGACAAGGTGCGTTCAGAATGCGAAAGCGGGGTTCCGGTTTTGTTTGTGGGCACGCCCTGCCAGGTGGACGGGCTGAATCATTTCCTGCGAAAATCCTATGATAATCTGATTACGGTGGACCTCATCTGCCACGGAACGCCACCGGCAGCCCTGCTGCGGGCACATCTGCGCGGGCGCCTGGGGGAAAGGGCCGGGGAGGTGACGGCGGTTTCCTTTCGGGGAGAGGATGGGTACCGATTGAAAGCGTGGTCGGAGCATGGCATACTGTACGAGCGGCCGTCGGCAGAGGATCCGTATTTCCTGGGATTTATGCAGGGGCTTTATCACCGGGAATGCTGCTATCAATGTGTTTACGCCCGCCCCGAGCGGGTGACGGACGTCACCATCGGGGATTTTTGGGGGCTGGGGAAGGAAACGCCATTCCCCCATGAAACGGAAAAGGTTTCGGTGGCGCTGGTTAATACCGAGAAGGGAGAAGCGTTTTTTGAAAGCTGCCGCAGCCGGCTGGAGGCCGTTCCCCGGGCGATCGGGGAAGCGGTAGCCGGGAACGCTCAGCTGCGGGCGCCCTCCAAGGGCTCCGAGGGGCGGCAGGCGTTTCGGGAAAATTTTTTGCAGGCGGGTTTTGAAAAGGCTTTCCGGCGCTCGCCGATATTTGGGGAATGGAAAAAAATGCGCCGGCTGGCGCGTGTGTCCCGGCTGGCGGCGAGGATGCCCGATGGGCTGAAAAGAACGCTCAAGCGGGCATGGAAGCGGGGCTGAACGCTTTTAGTATTTGATAAAAAGCGTCTTGCTCCTATTCAGGATATTTTTCACGGATAAAGGGTACACTAATGGCTGGCAAAAGCGGAAAATCCGCTGGGAAAATACAATTTGGTCTTTAGGGAAGGATGGTTTTTATGAAAATCAGGGTTGCCCAATACGGTTGCGGAAAAATGTCGATCTACACCATGCGCTATGTATACGAAAAGGGCGGCGAAATCGTTGCCGCGTTCGATATTAGCCCCGACGTGATCGGCAAGGATATCGGCGAGATTATGGGCTGCGAAAAAAAGGGCGTGACGGTACAAAACGCTGTAGAGGCCGAGAGGACAATGACAGAGAAAAAGCCGGACGCCTGTATTGTCACCACCATGAGCGTCATGCCGGATCTAAAGGACGCGCTTATGCTCTGCGCGAAATGCGGGGTCAACGCCATCACCACCTGTGAAGAGGCGTTTTTTCCTTGGAATTCCTCCCCGGCCATCACAGAAGAAATAGACCGGCTGGCCCGGCAGACCGGCTGTACCATCACCGGCTCGGGATATCAGGATGTGTTCTGGGGCAATCTGATCACCACGTTGGCGGGTGCGACCCATCATATCACGAAAATCCGCGGAAAGTCCAGCTATAATGTGGAGGACTATGGCATAGCGCTGGCAAAGGCCCACGGCGCGGGCCTGGATTTAGAGACCTTTGAGCGGGAGATTGCCGCTGCGGACGCGATTTCCGCAGAAGAGCGGAACCGGCTGATTCAGGCGGGCGAGTTTGCACCCTCCTATATGTGGAGCGTCAACGGCTGGTTATGTTCCCAGCTGGGACTGACGGTGGAAGGCCAGGAGCAGAAATGCGTGCCCCAGACCCATGATAAGGAACTGCATTCCAACACCTTGCAGATGACAATCCCAGCCGGCCACGCTACTGGAATGTCCGCTGTAGTGACGACGAAAACAAAGGAAGGAATTCTGCTGGAAACCGAGTGTATCGGTAAGGTATACGCGCCGGATGAGTTCGACCAGAACGATTGGACGATCTACGGCGAGCCGGACACGCAAGTGGTCATCAACCGCCCCTCTACGGTGGAATTGACCTGCGCCACCGTGGTCAACCGGCTGCCGGATCTGATCAGCGCGCCTGCGGGTTATCTGACAACCGATCATATGCCGGTTAATCGTTACCGGGTGAAGCCGCTGGACGCATATCTGAAGGAAGCCCGCTGATAAAAAGCAGGAGCGTTTCGCATAACACTTGTTATTGCAGGGCCGGAGACGATTTCAGGGCATGCGCTTCAAAAAGCCTGGCGCTGCAGCTGCGCGATGGCCTTAGTAGAAAGCCGCACAAACCGAACAGGAGAAAGGACCCTTCAGGTTCGCCAAAAGCCTGAAGGGTCCTTTTTGTGTGATGAAATATTGATAATCAGGCGCTGAAATAGCATTCCTAGCTCCATCCGTTTACGGGGCTTTTGAATCGGGCTGGTATGATACAGTTGTTTTCAGCAGGGTACAAGCCCCCGCAACCGACACCTCGCCTAACCCCGCGGGCAGAAAATAGCATTCGCCTCGCCGGAAGGGATAGCTCTTTTCGTTCCAGCGGATTTCACCGCTTCCCTCTACCGCCAGCAGGCATACAAAGGAATCCGCCCCAGCTTCCACCCCAGTCTCCCCGCTGACAGCCATTCGATCCACGGTAAAGTATTTACACTGGGCAAGCCTTCCAAAACCGCTGCATTCCACCCGCTTGGCCGGGGCGGGAACCGCTACGTCGGCGGCCTTGTCGATGTGAAGGATACGGCGCTTTCCGTCCGCCCCCACCCGGCCGTAGTCGTACATACGGTAGGTCGTGTTGGAATTTTGCTGTACCTCGGCGATGAGCAGGCCCGCGCCGATGGCGTGGACGGTTCCCGCCTCGATAAGAAAGCAGTCTCCCTTTTTTACCTCGGCCTTATGGAGAACATCCAGCAGCGTGCCGCTTTGCATTCTCTCCTTTAGTTCGGCGCGGCTGAGTTTCCGTTGAAAGCCGTGGTATAAGAACGCTCCCGGCGCACAGTCCACAACGTACCACATTTCCGTTTTGCCGTACTCCCCCTCGTGAGCCAAGGCATATTCGTTATCCGGATGGACTTGAACCGACAGGTTCTGCTTTGCGTCAATCAGCTTAATCAGCACGGGAAAGGCCTTAAACGCCGCGCCTCGCGTTCCCAAAGCGGCAGCGCCCCAGACTTCCAGCGCTTCTTGCAGCGTTTTTCCCTTTTGTTCCCCGTTGGCAACGACGCTGGGCCCATCCGGATGGCAGGAAAGCACCCATGCTTCTGCCACAGGATCACAGGCGCCGCAGTCGAGATGAAATTCGTCCCGCAGGCGGACGCCGCCCCACAGGTAATTCTTAAACGCCGGCTTTAGCTTGGCCGGATACATATGCTTCACTTCCCTTTCAGGGAATTTAAAATCTATTTTACTCTAAAAAATAAAAAATGGCAATTCATTCCTGTAAAATTTCTCCCGTCCTTTGTTTATTTTGGGGCTTTACGCAAAAAATAGTAACAATTCGGCCGCGACCGGCTCTTTTGCATTACGGCTTCCGGTAGGAGTTATCAGAAAGGACAAGGATCGAATTATGAAAAAGAAAACCCTGAAAAAGCTATGGCAGATTGGCGTTTTGGCTCTGCTGAACGTTTTTATCCTGACCTGCGCCACCAATTGCGCGCCTCAGGCGGAGGCGCTGTCCAAATTCGGGTCTCGCGGAAACGAGGTGCGGCAGATCCAGCAAAAGCTGAAAAGCCTGGGAATGTACACCATTGGTGTGGACGGCATCTATGGCCTTAAAACAGAAAAAGGCGTGATCCAATATCAGAAAAAGTATAAGCTGCGGATCGACGGCATTGCCGGGCCCCAGACCTTGAAACACATGAAAATCAGCGGCAGCAGCAATTCAGGACCTTCCACCACCGACCTGAATCTGCTGGCCCGGATCATTTCCGCCGAGGCCCGGGGCGAAAGCTATGAAGGCCAGGTGGCTGTTGGCGCCGTCGTTCTTAACCGGGTGCAGCATCCCTCCTTCCCCGATACCATCTCCGGCGTGATTTACCAGCCTGGCGCGTTCACCGCCCTGACCGATGGGCAGTTCTCCAAGCCCGTGCAGGACAGCTGCTATAAAGCCGCGCAGGACGCTATTAACGGCTGGGATCCTACCGGCGGCGCAATTTACTATTACAATCCCAAAACCGCCACCAACAGCTGGATTCGTTCCCGGCCAGTGGTCAAAACCATTGGAAGGCATGTGTTCTGCAAATAAATCAAAAAGCCGCTTCGGATTTGCGGCGGCCTTCAGCGGGTCACCCTTGCGGCGACCCGCCTTTTTGCCTCTTTTCGGCTGTAGCTGTCCGTGCTGCTGCCAGAGAAACCCCGGCAGCAAAAGGATGCTTTTCGTTTCAATTCAGGCTTTAGAATGGCGAAAGACCTCCATGTGTTTATGAGTCCGCGTTCATTTGTGCAAGCCGCCTATTGGCGTGCTGCTGAAATGCCCTATTAAAAAGCGGGCCCCGGAACGAACGCCGCTCCGGGGCTGTATATAAAAGAGGCTGGATAGGTGCGCGCGGCTCCTTAACAAAGCGTACAAAGCGCTACCCCGCGCCGGGCCCGTTTCTCACACCTCTGCTATCAGTCTATGCGGTCTTTCCGTTTTAGCCACACCCCGGTTTTGAAGCCGCGTATGCCTAACGTTCATTTTTGGTATAATCTCGTTGGCTTTGTGAAAAATAAAGGGGAGGAAATTGAGAAAGCAACTACTTTCAAAAATTAAAAATTTTGCTAAGAAAGGCAAGGGCTCGTTTATGGACTATGTAAAGGCGTTTCTCATTGGCGGGATGATTTGTGTGGTTGGTCAGCTGCTGATTGATTATACGAAGCTCACACCTGCGCGCATCCTCACCGGATACGTAGTAGCTGGGGTTATCCTCAGCGCAATAGGCTTGTATGGGCCTTTAATAGACTTTGCCGGCGCCGGTGCGTCGGTTCCCCTAACGGGCTTTGGCCATTTGCTGGCCAAAGGCGTGAGGGAGGCTGTGCAGCAAAAGGGCCTGTTTGGCGTTTTGGTTGGCGGCGTCACGTCCGCAGCGGCGGGGATCACCGCGGCAATCTTTTTCGGATACCTGGGGTCTTTGGTATCCAAATCGACGGATAAAAACAACTGAGTCCGCTGCTCTGGGCGGCCCGTTGGCTCTGCGTATACAGAGAAAACGCAGCCACAATCGCGCGCTATTTTTCTCAAAAGCATTTCGCTGCAGCAAAAACAACCGTTGAGGTGATACTGGATGTGGATGACGTTTTACAGAACCGTTATTCTTTACATAGCGGTCATGATCGCTATGCGGATAATGGGAAAGCGGATGATCGGGGAACTGCAGCCCTCCGAGCTGGTTGTGACAATTATCATTTCCGAGCTGGCCGCCATTCCCATGCAGGATCTGGAACGCCCCATTTGGGACGGCTTTGTCGCAATTATCACCCTGGTGCTGCTGGAGGTGGTTTCCGCCTATATTATCATGCACAGCAACCGCCTGCGTCATGTAGTTTCCGGTAAACCGGCGGTTGTGATCCGAGACGGGGTCATTGACCAAAGGGTTATGAAAAAGAACCGAATGACGGTAGACGATCTAATGGAAACCCTGCGGCAGGCCAATGTGTTTGACCTAAGCGAAGTGGCATATGCCATCGTGGAAACCAATGGTAAGCTAAGCGTACAGAAACGCGCTGTCGTCGAGCCGGTCACGCCGCAGCAGCTGAAGATTTCGGCGCCCCAGCCGGGACTCTCCGCCCTGTTGATATGCGACGGCGTACTCCAGCGGTATTCCTTGGAGTTGGTGGGGTTTGATGAAAAGAAAGTGCGGGAGCTTCTTTCCTCCCGCCGGCTGGAAATTAAGGATGTTTACCTCATGACCGGCAGCACCGCGGGCGACTACGTCATTATAGAAAAAGGAAAGACTTGAAAAGGCTCAGACAAAACAGGCGGTCCGACGGGCCGCCTGTTTTAGTAAGGCCGTTCCCGGCATTAAGCCGTTCTATGCCTGCAAAAGATGGCTTTGTTTATTACTGTCTGAACCTAGGGCTTCTCCAGCCTGGCGGCCGCTGAATAAAAAGAGCGCAAACAGCCCGGTTTGAATCCATAAAATGGGGAAATCGGTAAGTCCGTGAACCGTTATGGCAATGGCCGCCGCCCAGAAAAGCCGATTTACCGGCGCGTTATCCGGATTGGGTGGAACCGGCAAAGCTTTTTTCCGGTACCGGCTGATAAAAAAGCCAAATAAGCAAACCGTTCCGAATACTCCCAGGCAAAGGAGGGAATCCAATAAAATATTATGGGAATGAAGCTGTTGATACCGGCCCAGTTCCTCACTAACCCGATAATAGGTAA
This sequence comes from uncultured Clostridia bacterium, assembly GCA_944383495.1. Taxonomy (GTDB): domain Bacteria; phylum Bacillota; class Clostridia; order Oscillospirales; family Acutalibacteraceae; genus CALWPT01. Next base: position 61,442 of record CALWPT010000008.1, read on the forward strand.
AGATTCCCTGCCCAAATACGGGATACTGTAAAAATCCCTCTAGGCCCGTGACCCAGATCTCCATTCGGCGGCTGAGGGTTTGGGGAAAGGCGGCCAGGCGAGGCAGCAGCCCCGGCACGGTAAAAACGGCGACAAGCCCCGCTGCCACCGCCGCCATCCACGGAACGGTTATATGATACTTTTTGTTTAAAAGAAGAAGAACGAATACGGAAACAAAAATTGCCGCCCATGCCGAAAAGCTGTCCGCAAAATACAGCGCAGTAAGATTGACAGGAACGGCTGTGAAATAAAGCCAAAACCGAGGATTTTTCCTGCCCTGCAGCAGTTTATAAACGCAAACCAAAATGAGGAATTCCACCATGCAGCCAAGATAATTGGCATTTAAAAAAACGGAAACGCTTCGATGCCGAGTTTCCTCCCCCCAATGAATCATCTGCTCAATATAGGAATAAACGGCACAGGGAAAGCTGAGCATAACCGCCCAATCCAGTAGGAGCTCAAACAACCGACGTGTCATAAAGCAGGACAGATATACGGAAAACAAAAGAATCAGCGCCATCAGCATCCCGCCGCCGATCCCGATGGGAAACCAGTGAAACAACGGCGCCAACAGCAGCGGAATCAGCAGCAGAAAGAACCACCGCATCCCATGAGCGTGAAGCACCGTGTGCCGGATGGCAGGACGGGCCAATGCATATGCCACTGCTCCTAAAGTCACCAAGCCGGTGATGATATACGGCGTGAATATGCTGATGAGGACAAGTCCACAGATTTTTTCGTCCCCGGAAAGAGATAAAAGCTCTGATTTTCTGCTTTTAAAAAACCGTTTGATTCGCTGCATACAAAATCACCTTTCCGGGGATGTTTTGCTTGCTGGTCCGCATGGCAGGCGCTCTTTCCTGCGCTTAAAAGCAAAAAGTTCGCCCCTGCGGTCGACGGCCGAGGCCTGTCTTAAAATTGGGAGTTTAAAATGAAAAAGAATGGTTTTATATTATAGCACATTTGCCTTTGTCTCGTCTAGCCTATAAATGTAAGGCAAAGCAGCGCTTTGTGAAATTTGAAAAACAGGTGTTGTTAATTGCCATTCGTGCTTCTGCCAATTGTTACAAAGCTTTACAAAATATAACATTTTTGTCATTCTTTCCACAAGGCCTTGACAGGCTTGATGCGGAAGGTTAAACTAATCCTTGTTATCATGAATTTTGTAGGAATTTGGACGGATGGAGTGTCGGGCGTATGGTTTTTTCCAGTTTGTTTTTTGTGCTGCTTTTTCTGCCGGTGAATTTGCTTTGCTATGCCTTCGCCAAGACCATTCAAACCAAAAACCGGGTCATGCTTATTTTTTCGCTGATCTTTTACGCCTGGGGCGAGCCGGTATACGTTCTGCTGCTGATAGCCGTTTCGTTTGTGAATTGGGCGCTGGCCTTGGGAATTGGAAAAAGCGAAGATTCTTCCCGGCGGAAGTGGCTGCTGGTGGCCGCCAGCGCGGTGAGTCTCTTTTCCATTGGAGTGTTTAAATACGCTGGATTTTTTCTCAGCCAGGTGAAAGCCCTCACAGGCTTTCCCGCAGTCGTGCCGTCTATCGCCCTTCCCATCGGTATTTCCTTTTACACGTTTCAAATTCTTTCTTATGTAGTGGACGTATACCGTCGCGAAGTCCCTTATCAGCCGCAGTTTTCCAAATTTTTGCTCTATGTCAGCATGTTTCACCAATGCGTCGCGGGCCCTATTGTCCGGTATCAGGATGTAGCCGCGGAGATTACCGAACGTAAGGTTTCCCTACCGGAGCTTGGCCGGGGGATTACTCGTTTTACTGTGGGGCTGGGCAAAAAGGCGCTGCTCGCCAACACCTGTTCCCTCATTGCCGACACCCTGCTGCTGTCTGCTGACACAATGGCGCAGCCCGGCGCCGCGGCGGCGATGGCGTCCCGGCCCGCGTTTTCTCTCTGGCTGGGGCTGCTGGCCTTTATGCTGTTTATTTATTTGGATTTCTCCGCTTATTCCGATATGGCCATCGGAATGGGCTTGATGATTGGCTTCCATTATAAGGAGAACTTTAATTATCCTTATTTATCGCGCTCGGTGTCGGAATTCTGGCGGCGGTGGCATATGTCGCTGGGCTCCTTTTTCCGGGATTATGTGTATATTCCCCTGGGCGGCAGCCGCAAGGGAACGGGGCGGACGGTGTTTAACCTGCTGGTTGTCTGGGGGCTGACCGGGCTATGGCATGGCGCCAGCTGGAATTTTGTGCTGTGGGGCCTATACTTTTTTGTTTTCATCGCTTTGGAAAAGCTGACGCTTGGAAAGCGACTGAGCCGGCATCCGGCTTTATCCCGTGTATATCTGCTTGCGGTGGTATATTTCGGCTGGATCCTCTTTCATTTCACCGATCTTGGTCTGATGGGTTTGCTTTTAAAGGGCATGCTCGGTCTCAATGGTAACGGATTTATTGACTTTGAAGGAAGGACGACGCTGCTCAACTATCTGTTTTTCCTGATCGCCGCCCTTGTATCGGTCACACCGCTGGTCAAGCGGATGGGTGCCGTGCTGCGGCGCGCTGGTCAGACCAGCGTACTGGCGGGCGGCATTTATAACGTGGTCAATGTGGGTGCGCCGCCGGTTCTGCTGATTTTATCGGTTTTGGCATTGGCTGGCAACAGCTATAACCCGTTCTTATATTTCCAGTTTTGAGAAGGGAGAAAAAACAATATGCAACAGGATAAAAAAGGCAGTTCTCCCAAAACCGCCGGCAAGCGCAAGCAATACCTGGGCATTAAGGTTCTTTTGTTTTTTACGCTGCTGGCTGTTTTGTGCTTCCTTTCCCTTTTGTTTTTCCTTCGCCCGTCCTATTCCTCCACGGAAAAACGAACGCTGACGCCTTTTCCTTCCTTCAGCTTCCGTTCTCTTTTGTCTGGAACCTATTTTGACCAGATTTCCCTTTGGTTTTCTGACACGTTTCCCTTTCGAGATCAGATGCTGACGGCCAACGCCCACATGCAAGGGCTGTACGGCTTTCAATCCACCGAGCTGAGCGGAACGCCGGAGGAAGGAGAGGAAATCCCTACCGCGCCGCAAACGCGGCCCACGGCTCCAGCCGCCACGCAGGCCTCCACCGCCCCTGCCACCACGCCGGAGGGCCCCACTGAGGCCACCACCCAAAACCAGAGCATGATCGACGGGGTGACCCAGTCCCTGGGGGCAACGCTCGTTGCCGGGGACAGCGGCTTTGAATATTATAATTTTGTTCGTTCTGTGGCCGATCAGTATACCGCCTCGGTCAACCGCGCCGCCTCTGGGCTGAACGGCGTTTCCCGGGTGTTTGATATGGTGATTCCCACCAGTATGGATATTACCCTGCCCGAAGCCATCCGGAAAAATCTCAACAGCTCCGACCAGAAGGCTGCGATTGATTATATGTATGGGTCACTGTCCACTCAGGTGACCCCCGTGCCGGTGTTTGATACGTTAAAGGCCCACAATGGGGAGTATATTTACTTCCGCACCGACCATCACTGGACTGCCCGGGGCGCATATTACGGATACCGGGAGTATGCGGCGCTGGCCGGTATGGATCCGGTTCCCCTCAACCAGTTCGAAACCAAAAGCTACGATGGGTTTTTAGG
>CALWPT010000009.1 GCA_944383495.1 uncultured Clostridia bacterium
TGGTGGGCGTTCATTTCAGCCAGACCGCAAAGGACACGCTGGAGGACAAAATGAAGCGGCTGATGAAGGACGATGTGAAATCATCGAATTTTTGATGCAAAATTCGGTGAGATATTCCCTTTATTTATCTTGACAAAACACTCCCGAAGGGCACCACCGTGCTTGAGGTCGGCAACGCTTTCGTTCAGAAAGGCTACCGCATCAAGATCTTCAACACCATCAACTTTAAAAAGTCGATGCGTTATAATCCCTTCCACTATATCCACAGCGAGAAGGACATTTTGAAGCTGGTAACAATCCTTATGACCAACACCCGAGGCGAAGGCAAAGGGGGCGATCCGTTTTGGGATAAGGCAGAAAAGCTCTTGCTTACGTCGCTAATTGCCTATATCCACTATGAGGCACCGGAAGAAGAACAAAACTTCGCTACACTGCTGGAATTTTTGAATGTGATGGAAGTCCGGGAGGATGACGAGGAGTATCAGAACCCGGTGGATATCATGTTTGAAAAGTTGGGAGAGCAGCAGCCGAACCACTTTGCAGTACGGCAGTACCGTCTTTACAAGCTGGCTGCCGGTAAAACGGCGAAGTCGATCCTCATTTCCTGCGGTGCCCGGCTGGCCCCATTTGATATCGCGGAACTTCGGGAAATCACTTCGTATGACGAGCTAGAGCTGGACACCCTGGGCGACCGGAAAACAGCGCTGTTCCTCATCATGTCCGATACGGACAGCACCTTCAACTTCCTGATCTCGATGGTGTACACCCAGCTGTTCAATCTGCTCTGCGAGAAGGCCGACGATGTGTACGGCGGGCGGCTGCCGGTCCATGTGCGCTGTCTGATCGACGAGTGCGCCAACATCGGCCAGATTCCCAACCTGGAAAAGCTGGTAGCTACCATCCGCAGCCGGGAAATCTCGGCTTGCCTGGTTTTGCAGGCCCAGTCCCAGCTGAAGGCGCTGTATAAGGACAACGCCGACACCATCATCGGCAACATGGACAGCCAGGTCTTTCTGGGCGGTTCGGAGAACACAACCCTCAAGGAACTGTCTGCTGCACTTGGCAAGGAAACCATTGATATGTACAACACATCGGACACCCGCGGCAACAGCCCCAGCTACGGCACGTCGTACCAGAAAACCGGCCATGAACTTATGAGTCGGGATGAACTGGCCGTCATGGACGGCGGCAAGTGTATTCTCCAGCTGCGCGGCGTCCGGCCTTTTCTCTCCGACAAGTACGACCTGACCCAACATCCCAACTACAAGCTGACCGGCGACTACGACAAGAAGAATATGTTTGACATCGAGAAGTATCTCGACCATCGCCTGAAACTCAAACCTTCGGATATCTACGATGTAGTAGAGGTGGACGAAGAATGAGAAAGCCCCCGGTTAGGGGGCATACATAAAGCTTTTTTCATACTCGAGGCGGATTCTCGGCTGTATCATGGAGCTTTTCTTCTTGAGATGCCGCAATCATTTGGGCCAGTTCGGTCCCGCTCTCCTGCATTCCCCGTTTAATCCATTCTGCCACCCATCCGTAGATCATATAGGCCACTGAGGATTTCAGGTATGCTACAGGGTTGGGCAGTTCCGGCGTGATTTCCGACTGGGCGAGGATGGTATCCAAGACGATCTGGGTAAGCCCGGCTTTGTACAGGGAAAGGAAAAACGGTGTATGCAGTTTATAGAAGTCCAGCAGGCTGATCAGAAGCTCGTTGGGTTCAGAATGGTCTTGTCGCTCGTATTCCGCTTTCCAGGCAGCGGTCAGCCGATTTGCTTCCTGACGCAGGACATCCTCTTTGCTGGAAAAATTGCGGTAAAAGGAGGCTCTTCCCACACCTGCCTGCTCACAAATCTGGCTGATGGTGAGATCGGCCAAATTCTGATCCTGCATTAAATCCAAAACGGCCGCTGTGATGTGCTGAACAACATAGAGGTTGCGGCCTTCGTTGCTCATCGGTGATACATTCTGCTCTGTTTGTCTCATTTTCCTTCCTCCTATTGACAGAAACCGCCTGTGCTGACACAATAGTAACGCCGATACAAATGTGTCTGCATCTGTGAATACTATACCCGATCATTGGAAAGAAGTCAACAAGGAAGGATTATGAAAAAAGTGTTGAAAGCAATGGGAATCGCACTCCTGGCCATTGTGATTCTGATTGGAGTGTTTTTCTTTTGGCTCACCCATAGGGATGCTTCATTAAAGGAAAACTATCGGGATGAGATCCAAACAGGAGGCGCCCTGGAAGCCTCTTACTTGAAAGATGGTCCCTATGCTGCGTCTTATTATGAAGATCCGGCGTTCCAGGTGTTTGAAAAATACGAGATCAGCTATCCCGCTGAACTGGAAACGGAAAATAAAAAATACCCTGTGATTGTGGTATGCAATGGGACTGGGTGGAAGGGATCCCTCTCCAAGGCACAGCACCAGTTCTATGCCTCTTACGGTTTCATTGTCATCGTAACAGAGGAAACTTATTCCTGGAATGGGTTTGGTGCAGAGATGTGCATTCGCCATTTGGAAAGGCTGAACAACTATCAGAGGCTAAACGACAAGGAAAATGTTTTCTATCAAAAAATTGAATTTGACCATGTAGGTATCATTGGCCATTCTCAGGGCGGTGTTGGTGTAATCAACGCCATTACCAATACGGAACATAAGAGCATCTACAAGGCTGCTGTGGCCCTCTCTCCGACCAATCAACAGCTTGCGGAGGCATTGGAGTGGCCTTACCATGCCGACCAGATTACAGCCCCCATCCTGCTGGTGTCAGGTGCAGGCGGGGGAGATGACTGGGTGGTGACAGGGGAAGGCCTGAAGGAGATTTACGATCAGATTCCTGGCGATAAGGTGATGATGCGGCGCAAAAATACCGAGCACGGCAGAACGCTTACCGCTGAGGATGGCTATATCATGGCGTGGTTTATGTGGCAGCTTCAAGATGACGAAGAGGCAGCCAGAGCCTTTGTGGGAGAAGACGCGGAGATCCAAACAAACCCGCTCTATCAAGATATCCAAACGGACTTGGAGTAAAGGAGAAAACCATGTCTTTGCAAATGAAACAGAGAATCCTTTTGGCCGTGCTCCTCCTGACCGGCTTTGTGTTGGGGCGGCTTGTCGTCCGGGCGTTTATGAACCTCCTGCTGGGCGGGACTATGTTCGGAGGAAATTTCTTGTGAAGAAGGTTGGAAGAATCATAGGGAAGAGAGGGAAGAAGGTGTCCGCGATCCTTTATACTGCGGCCTTTGTGGCTGCCTTTGGTGCGGGTGTAGCCAGCAAGATGATAAAGCCAGCCTGGGCAAAAGAATATACAGTGCCACAGGACCGTGAGATAGGAACAGTTTATAGGGACCTCGCTTATGGGAAAGGTCCTTCCAACAAATTCGATCTCTACCTCCCGGCGGATGATACGAAAGAAAGCTATGGACTGGTGGTCTATCTTCATGCCGGCGGCTTTACCTCAGGGGACAAAAAAGATGATGAAGAAATGCTGCGGTGGCTGTGTTCCAAGGGGTATGTAGCAGCAGGAATCAATTATACGCTCCGGGATGAAGCACATCCTGAAGCCAGCGTTTATTCCCAGTCCGTTGAAATACGAGAAAGCATTCCTTTTGTAATTGCTGAGGCAAAGGCTCTGGGATACTCCATTGATGAGATGGCAATTGGAGGCGGCTCGGCAGGCCATTGCCTGGCGATGCTCTACGGGTATCGGGATGCAGATACTTCCCCTGTGCCAGTGAGGATGGTGTTTGGAGCGGTAGGCCCCTCCAGCTTTTACCCGGAGGACTGGGGATGCTATGGATTTGATCAGAATACCCCGGAGAGCAACCAGGCGGCAGCCGCTTTGTTCGGTGTCATGGCCGGCAAAGAAATTTCCCCCGAGCTGTTTGGAACACCCGCCTACGACCAGGCCATGAAAGAGATTTCTGCATTGTTGTGGGTAGATGAAAATACCGTTCCTTCCCTGATGGCTTATGGCAGCCTGGATCGTATTCAGGGGTTTGAAGCGTCTATACGCTTGGATGAAGCGTTGTCGGCTTGCGGTGTTCCTCACGACTACATTGTTTTGCCCCATTCCGGCCATGGGCTGCAAAATGACAATCGAGAGCTTCGGCGATATTATCAGAAACTGGAAGAATACTTGAAAACCTATCTTCCGGTAAAATAAAAATATACTGCAAAATCATTTCCTTTAAAAGAGCAATACATACCATTGAATCCTCCCGTCTCTCGGGAGGATTTTTCTTTTCCAGGCCCCAGGCACACCAGCAAATCAACCCTGCTGCGGTTTGTAGCCAAAAGAATGATGGTTTCAGGTGTGTGCCGACCGGCCGCAAGCTCTTTTTCTCAGGAGGAAACGATTATGGATTTCTTTAACTCTGCTATCGAAGTGCTTCAGACCCTCGTTGTCGCTCTGGGTGCCGGTCTTGGCGTTTGGGGTGTCATCAACCTGCTGGAAGGATATGGCAACGACAACCCTGGTGCCAATGCTCATGTACGGTAAGGAAGCAAGCAACCGAAAACAAGAGATAGACCGCCAGCACTACACTATTCCGAACCAAAGACCAAAAGATAAGCATTTTGAGAAAATCTAAACTTTTGGATTTTCCTACAATGCC
>CALWPT010000010.1 GCA_944383495.1 uncultured Clostridia bacterium
GATATCCGATATTCGGCTTGTTCCGTTCTTCATTACCCAGGCCAGCATTTGGGTTGTCCCCGATTCCAGTGAAACATGGGATCTATTATGATTTGTTACCTTATAGCCGTTTTCAATCACCGTTCCATTGCCGCCGTTGCCAGGCAGACTGGTTTGCCAGCCTCTAGAATTGGAGCTTGGATTTGTATTAGCGGCCATCGCTGGAATGGCTCCTGCAACGCAAAGGATGACGAATAGTGCCGCAAAAGCCGCAGAAAATTTCTTTTTCAAATGGTTTCCCGGTCATTCATTTCCTGTCCGGGTCGGCGAAGGGGGGGCTAGCCCATGGGAATCACCCTTTTTTCTAATGCTATGCAATTGTTACTATACCATATTTATAAGCTGAATGCTAGTTACATTTTAAACAAATTATTTAATATTTTATTATGCAATACATAAGTTTTATTAAAAATTGTCGTTTTTTTAAAACAGGAAACGCCCGCGCGCCAAGCCCAGCGCGCGGGCGTTTCCTTTCTTCCGATTACGAAATAGGCCGCTTTACTCCTCCACCGGCTTAAAGCACATGCGGTTTATGAATGCGTCGTTGAAAAACGCGTTACCCGACAGTTCCCTGTACCGGCAGCTGTCGCTCACTCGTTCCAGCCGCTCCCGCAGGGAATCCGAAAGCAGCGCCCCGCAGGCCCCCAGCCCCGCTCCGTTGCCCACCGTTTTGAACCGCCCCAGCAGCGGCGCTGGCAAAAGCCCGATTTCCGCCGCCGGGCCGGGATGAATGTGGGCGCCGAAGCCGCCGGCGATATAGGCTTCCTCTACCTGCGAAAGGGATACGCCGGAATCATGCAGCAGTGTGTCAATCCCCGCGGCAATGGCGGCCTTGGCCAGCTGCATTTCCCGCACATCCTGCTGGGTGAGGAAAACACCGTCTGCCAGAAAAATTTCCGCTGTCTCCAGCCGTCCGGTTTCATCCATGCGCCCGCCGGCCAGCAAAGCGGCCGTCAGGTCGATCAGCCCCGATCCGCAGATGCCGCGCGGCTTGCCGCCGCCGATGGTGGCAAAGCCAAGGGAGCCGTCCGGCTCCAGCCAAACCCGGCTGACCGCGCCGGGCGCCGAGCCGCATCCGCAGCGGATATGGGCCCCCTCAAAGGCGGGGCCCGCCGCGGCGGAGCAGCACCAGATCGTTCCGTTGGCCGCCAGTGCCATTTCGCCGTTGGTTCCCACGTCCACATACAGCCGGGGCGGACCCGGCCGGTCCAGCCCGCAGGCTGTCATTCCTGCCGTGATATCCCCGCCCACATAGGCGGAAACGCAGGGAGAAAGGTACACCGGGCCGTTTACCCGCAGCCCCAGCTGCTCCCCGCTGCATTCCACTCCAAACAGGGATTGGGGAATAAAGGGCGATTGGGCCATGCCGGAGGGATCCAGTCCCGCTAATAGGTGCAGCATGGTGGTGTTGCCTGCAATGACGGCAGCCCTGGCCCGTCCGGCATACTCCCCCATCAGCCTGTTGAGCTGCTCTGCGATCAGCGCCTGCTGGCGGTACAGGGCGGCCGGCGCCTTTCCGCAGGCCTCAATCCGGGAAATGACGTCTGCGCCGAATTCCCGCTGGCGGTTCATTTCCGACGCAGCCGACAGGCATTTCCCAGCTTCCAGGTCGTAGCAATACACTGCCACGGTGGTGGTGCCGATATCGGCGGCCATGCCGACGCCGCTCCCCCAGCTGTGCTCCGTTTTTAACCGGCTTTCGTCAAACCCGGCGACGATTTGGCTGGCTTTTTCCCCCATGCATTCGACGGTTCCGTCTCCCTCCACCCGGCAGCAGCAGGCCAGGCGGATCCCCGCGGAGAGGTCTTCCGGGGTCAGCAGGGCTGCCTCGGACTCTGTCACGGGGGAAAACGCGCCGTCTGTCCGAACCCGGCATTTCCCGCAGCGGCCCCGGCCGCCGCAGGGAGCCTCCGGCCCCGCGCCGTTTTCCCGCAGGACCTCCAGCACCGTCCGTCCAGTTTCTGTTTCAATCCCTTTTCCATTGTATAGCAGCTTAGCCATTCCCCACGCCTCCGGCAAGTCGATTGCTGAATCATTATAGCACGAATGGCCCCTGAAAACAAACCGCTTTTTCCGGGTTGCATTTTTGTGGCAATTGTATTACACTTTTTTTATAACACAGCATGGGGGATATGCGTATGCGCTTAAAGCTCATTGCCTGCAAGGTGCTGAACCGGGAGATTGGAGAGCTTTCCGCGGTCTGCCCAAATGTGATTGATATCACCTGGCTCAGGCAGGGGTTCCACAATGAGCCTGACGTGCTGCGCCGGACCTTGCAGGGGATCATTGACCGGATTGACGCGGGAAATGATCCTGGCACCTTTGCGGGGGAGTCCAACGGACTGCCGGGCTTGGCGCCGGGGATCGACGCGATCCTGATGGGGTATGGGCTTTGCTCCAACGGCCTGGTGGGGATCACCTCGAGGAGGCATCCGCTCGTCATTCCCCGCGGGCATGACTGCATCACCCTGTTTTTAGGCAGCCGGCAGCGGTATCAGGCCTGTTTTGATGAAATGTCGGGCAGAGCGTTCTGGTATACGCCGGGGTGGATTGAAAGCTGCCCCATGCCCTGCAAGGAAAACCGCCGCCGGCAGGTGGAGGCCTATACGAAAAAATATGGGGCGGAAAATGGAAAATTTCTTTTGGAAATGGAGAACAGCTGGTACCGGGATTATGCATTTGCCGCGTACATCAACCCGGAAAACGCGGCATATCCCGATTACCGCGCCTTCACAAGGGAGGCGGCGGCCTATTTCGGCTGGGAATACCGGGAGTTTGCCGGGGACAACCGTCTTTTGCGGGCGCTTTTGAGCGGAGACTGGGCGCAAGAAGACTTTTTGGTGATTCCTCCCGGGAAAACCGCCCTTCCCAGCTATGACAGCGGAATTATCCGCCTGGGAACGCCTGAAGAGGCCGATGAATTCTGGAAAAAACAGCTGGAACCATTTGGGAAAGGTGGATCAACGGAATGAAGCAGTATCATATTGCCTGCGCTGAGGGCCAGGTGGGAGGCTATGTCCTGCTGCCGGGAGACCCCGGCCGATGCGAAGCCATCGCGTCTTTGCTGGACAATGCTGCGTTTGTCGCCCGCAACCGGGAATTCACAACCTACACAGGCTCCCTGCTGGGGGAGCCGGTCAGCGTCACGTCCACCGGCATCGGGGGGCCCTCCACCGCTATTGCGGTGGAGGAATTGTCCGCCCTGGGAGCGCATACGTTCATTCGGGTTGGCACCTGCGGAGGCATGCAGCCTGATGTCAAGGGCGGCGATCTGGTGGTGGCCACTGGTGCGATCCGCATGGAGGGCACCAGCCGGGAATATCTGCCGATTGCGTTTCCTGCGGCGCCGGATTTTTCTGTTCTGCGTGCGCTGGCGGATGCGGCGGCCCAATCGGGCGCGCCGTTCCACACGGGGGTGGTCCAGTCCAAGGATTCCTTTTACGGGCAGCACGATCCCGGCCGCATGCCGGTGGGCGGGCGGCTGGAGGCGGATTGGAGAGCCTGGCAGATGGGCGGCGCGCTCGCCAGCGAAATGGAGGCCGCCGCGTTGTTTACTGTCTGCGCGGCCTTGGGCAGGCGGGCGGGCGCAGTTTTTATGGTGGTGGGAAACCAGGCGCTGGACGAGCGCAGCATGTGCCATGCGGATGAATACGATAAGGCGCCCATGCTGAAGGCGGCGGTTGCCGCTGTGCGGCAGCTGATCTGGGAAGGCAGAGAAAAATAAGCTTTTATTTTATAAAGAGGCGGCAAGGAGACTGGCCGGCGTCAATGCCCAGCGCCTATCAGCTTGTGACGGCGGCGACACGGCAAAAAGAACGGTGAAACAATAATGATGCGATTATCCTGTTCCAATCTGAAAAAAGCATACGGCGTTCAAGCCCTGTTCAGCCATGCTTCCTTCACGGTTTACAGCCGGGACAAAATTGGGTTTGTCGGCGCGAACGGCGCGGGAAAAACCACCCTTTTTCGCCTGCTGACCGGCCGGGAACGGCCGGACGAGGGGGAGATTTCCAAGGCGAAGGAAACCCGGATCGGTATGGTGGAGCAATATACGCAAACGGAGGAAAATCGCGGCCTGACCGTTTGGGAGGAATTGATGACGGTGTTCGCCGAGGTGACCGAAACGGAAGAGGCTCTCGTCCGGCTGGAAGAGGAAATCAGCGCCGGCGGGGACGCAGGCCCCCTGGTGGAACGGCAGTTTGCTCTGCGGCAGCGGCTGGAGGAGCTGGGAGGGCTGACCTGCCGCAGCCGCGCCCGGGCGGCCCTTTTGGGGCTGGGGTTTACAAAAAGCGATTTATCCCTGCCCTTTTCCGCTCTCAGCGGGGGTCAGCAGACCAAGGTTATGCTCTGCAAGCTCCTATTATCCGGCGCGAACCTGCTGCTGCTGGACGAGCCCACCAACCATCTGGATATGGACGCCACCCGCTGGCTGGAGGGCTTTTTGCAAAGCTATGAGGGGAGCTTTATCGTCATTTCCCACGACCGGTATTTTCTCGACCGGGTTACAAACCAGACCTTCGAGCTGGAGTGGGGAAGGCTGACCGTTTATAAAGGGAATTATACCGCCTACCGCGCCCGGAAGGAGGAGCGGGCCGCAGCGGCGCGCAAGAAATACGAGCTGACCCAAAAGGAGATCCACCGGCTGGAGGGGATCGTCGCCCAGCAGAGGCAGTGGAACCGGGAAAAGAACATCAAAACAGCCGAAAGCAAGCTGAAGGCCATTGCCCGCTTAGAGGAAGGACTGGTGGAGCCCGACCGGGAGCTGAAAACAATGCGGTTTGCTTTTCCCGTCCAAAGGCCTGGGGGCAAGGAGGTGCTGTTGGCACAAGACTTATCCATGGGATTCGGCGGATCCCCGCTGTTCAGCCATGTTGATTTCACCATTTATAAAGGGGACAGGATCTTCCTGCTGGGGCCTAACGGCTGCGGCAAGACCACCCTTTTAAAAACCCTTTTGGGACAATATACGCCGCTGGCCGGCCGCTGCCGGCTGGGGGTGAATATTGACGTGGGATATTACGATCAGGCCCAAACCGGTTTGAACGGCCGCTTCACCGTTTTAGAGGAGGTGCGAAACGCATACCCTAAAATGAGCGAAACCGAGCTGCGAGGCGCGCTGGCGGCCTTCCTTTTCCGGGGAGACGACGTTTTCAAGCCCATTTCCGCCCTCAGCGGCGGGGAGCGGGCCCGGGTGCTGCTTTTAAAGCTGATGCTGTCCGGCGCGAATCTGTTGTTACTGGACGAGCCCACCAACCATCTGGACATCGCATCCCGGGAAGCGCTGGAGCAGGCGCTGGAGGGGTACGAGGGCGCGCTTTTTGTCGTATCCCACGACCGGTATTTTATCAACCGGCTGGCACAGCGGATCCTTGTGCTGGAAAAGGGCGGGCTTTCGCGATTGGATGGGAATTACGACACATACCTTCAAAAGACCGCGGCGCCGGAACAAGCGGCGCCCAAGGCCAAAGGAGGCAGTCTGTCCTATCAAGAGCGCAAGGAAAAGCAGGCGGCGATCCGCCGGCTGCAAGCCCGGGTTAGCAGGGCGCAGGAGGAAATCCACCGGCTGGAGGGCGAAATCTCCCGTGCGGAGCAGACCCTTTTCGATCCAAAAATCGCGTCGGATTACGAAAAGGCCCTGGCTCTGACCCAGGAGCTGGACGCGCTGAAAGCGGCTTTGGACGGGCAATATGCCGCGTGGGAGCAGGCGGAGCAGGCCCTTTCGCGGGAGACGGGCTGACGGGGATCAAAAATGTCCGGGGCCTTGAAAAGGCCCCGGAAGCTATAATATAATTCCCAGCATAAGAGCTTCCCGCAGACGGGGATAAATTTCGTCCAGCTGCGCGGGATCTAAGGGATTTTCCCCTTTTCCGATTTCAAAGGTGAAGCCGGGCCGTTCAAATTCCTTGATGAACCAGTCCTTGAACCCCCCATGGGAAGCCAGGCCTTCTGTGTCGGCTATGACATACCCGGTGCAGGCGGCGAAAAGGGACGCCATTTGCTCCCCTTTGGGCGGCGTGTCTCCGTACCGGCAGTAAATTTCCTCCCCTTGGGAATGAAAGGCCAAGGCGTGGAGAAACCGGCAGTCGTAGCAAAGGTTGACCAGCGCCTGGGTTTCGGGCTGGTCGTGAGGCTTTTGCCCGCCGTACTGCCGGGGCGCGGGCCCGGTGATCCCGGCGGCGGCCTCCATTTTATGCAAAATGTCCCAGCCGGCGTCAAAATTGTGGTTGATGTCGACGCCTGCGGCATTGGCGTTCCACTGGGCGATGTCCCTCTCGCCGTTGATCTCGGCGATGAAGCTAGACCGCTTTCCCGCCCCGCCGGGGCCTTTCAGGGCGATTTCATATCCGTCGGGGTTCACTAAGGGCACGATGGTCAGGCTGTGGCCCAAAAGGGCGGTTCGGGCCCGGATGCCGGCGCATTCCATGTCCCCGTCCAGCGCGGCGCATAGCTCCTCGGCGAACCGCAGGAGCATAAGGACCGTCAGCCGCTCGCAGCCGTGAAAGCCCCCTGCGTACAGCACTCGGTCGGAGCCGTATCCCAGCTGAAGGGCGGGGATGCCCCTGCCCAGCACGCTTTTTCCGATCTGGCGCACGTCGAGAAACGGGTAGCGGCCCTGCAAGCGGTACAGATGGTGGATAACGGTTAAGTAGTCCTGTTCCTTGGCGGGGATCGTTGAATGCATCAAAATCAAATCCTTTCATATAAATATCGGAGGAACAATACCATGGATTTCACGGAAAAAACAGTCGGACAGGCCTATCATTACAAGGGCCGGATCATCAACCTGCGGGTGGATGAGATCATCCTTCCCAATGGAAAGCACGCTTCCCGGGAGGTGGTGGAGCATCCCGGGGGCGTGTGCGTGGCGCCGCTGGACGAGGAGGGAAACCTCTATTTTGTGCGGCAGTTCCGGTATCCATACGGCGAGGCGCTGCTGGAGCTGCCCGCAGGCAAGCTGGAAAAAGGCGAGCCGCCCCTGCCCGCCGGCATCCGGGAGCTGGAAGAGGAGGTGGGGGCCAAGGCGGAGCGTCTCGAGCCCATGGGCCAGCTCTACCCCTCCCCGGGCTACTGCGGGGAAATCATCACCCTTTACGCCGCCACCGGCCTATCCTTTGGAGAAACCCACCCCGACGCGGACGAATTTTTGAGCACGGAAAAAATTCCCTTGGAAACGGCTGTTCAAATGGTCATGGCGGGGGAGATCAAGGACGCGAAAACCCAGGTGCTGGTGCTGAAGCTGTGGCAAAAACACACAGGAAGCTGAAAGGCTTCTCGGCCCCGTTATGTGCCTGAGCGGTCGCCCCGCAAGCGCAGCAGAAAACGGCGCAGCATATCGGCGGGGATGACCAGCAGCGCCAGCAGCACTGTAATCAAAAGCTCGGAGCCCGTCAGCCCGGCGGTGCGGAACAGGGCTCCGCCGAAATAGATGATGCACACCTGGATCACCGCCACCATGCCCATCACCAGGATGAACAGCCGGTTTTTGAAAATGTGGGAAAACAGGTTGACCCGATGGGTGCGGGCTAATAAGGAATTGAAGATGCCCGCGAACAAAAAGAAGGAGAAAAATGCGGTCATGAGGTATCGGTCGTCGGCCGACTGCCGGAAAAGGCTGGCGATGAAGGGCGCTTTCAGGAATAACAGGGAAAGCGCGGCGGTAAACGCCCCGTTCCAAAGAATCTCGCCCCACATATACCGGTTCATGATCTTTTCATCCCGTTTTTTAGGCGGCTCGGCCATGTATTCCGGCATGGGTGGCTCGGCGCCGAAGGCGAGACCGGCCAAGGTGTCCATCACCATGTTGATCCACAAAATCTGCACCACGGTCACGGGGGTGTCCACCCCTACCAGGGGCCCCACCACGGAGACAAATACCGCCGTGATGTTAACGGTGGTTTGAAAGATAATAAATTTTCGGATGCTTTTAAAAATAGTTCGGCCGTATAGAATCGCCCGGCAGATGGATTTGAGGTTGTCGTCCAAGATGATAATATCGCCGGCTTCCTTTGCCACCTCGG
The DNA here is from genome assembly GCA_944383495.1 of uncultured Clostridia bacterium. Lineage (GTDB taxonomy): Bacteria > Bacillota > Clostridia > Oscillospirales > Acutalibacteraceae > CALWPT01. Next base: position 8,058 of record CALWPT010000010.1, read on the forward strand.
TGCCGGAGCCCATGGCAAAGCCCACATCGGCCAGCTTCAGGGCGGGGGCGTCGTTAACGCCGTCCCCCGTCATGCCGGTGACCAGGCCCAGCTCCTGGGACAGGCGCACCAGCCGGCTTTTGTCGGTGGGCAGCGCACGGGCCACCACCCGCAGGTTGGGCAGCAGCTGTTTCACCTGCTCGTCGGACATCTCCCGCAGCTGCCGCGAGGTAATTACCTCGCCGGGCCTTCCCCGCAGCATTTTCAGCTCTCGGGCGATGGCTTCGGCGGTGTATTCCGCGTCGCCGGTGCACATGACCACCTGCACCCCCGCGCCTTGCAGCTGGCGGATGCCCGGCAGGGCTTCTCTTCGCACGTCGTCCCGGATTCCAACGACGCCCACCAGCGTCAGGTCGGGAAAGGGGCTGCCGGGGCGGATGGATTGCTCGCTGGCGGCCAGGGCGATGAGCCGGACGGCGTTCATTTGCAGCCCCCGCAGAATTTCGTGAACCGAGGAAGGGGAGAACGGCTTTTTTTGTCCCCGTTCGTCATAGTATCCCGTACAGCGCGCCAAAATTGCCTCCGGCGCGCCTTTTATGAGGGAAAGAGACATATCCCCGCCGATCCCCACGGCGGAAAACTTGGAGGCGGAATGGAAGGGGATCACATAGGTCTGGCTCACATTGTATTTCGCGCCCTTGATGGTTTGCGCGTATTCCAGCAGGCAGCGGTCGGTGGCGTTGGAGCCCACCGCTTTTTTTGACCTGCCCTTTATGGTGATGGAGGCGGCGTTGTTTTCCGTTAAGGACAGGGAAAGAAGATCCCGCAGCCCCGGGGCGTCCCGCAGCTCCGCGCCGGAGCGGTAGACCCTGCCGTTTCCCGCCACAAAGTGGGTGGCGGACAGCTTGCCCTGGGTCAGAGTGCCGGTCTTATCGCAGAATAGGATGTTGATGGAGCCGGAGGTCTCAATGCCCACCAGCTTGCGCACCAGGACGTTGTCCTTCAGCATGCGTTTCATGTTGGAGCTGAGCACTACTGTGATCATCATGGGAAGACCCTCCGGCACCGCCATGACGATGACCGAAACGCCCAGCGTCAGCGCCGCCAGCAGTTGGGTGACTATGGCCCCCGGATGCTGAAACAGCGCCGCCATTTTCACCGTGTCAAACCCGGTGTCCACCAGCAGGTAGTTGGCCATGTAAGCCACCGCCACCAGCGCCGCCGCGCAGTATCCGAACCGGCTGATGGTTTTGGAAAGCTGGGTCAGCCGCAGCTTTAGGGGCGAATCCCGCTGTTCCTGCTGCACTTCGCCGGCAATGTGTCCGTAAACCGTTTGGTCGCCCACGGCGCTGACCCGCATGACGCCTTCCCCGCCGCAGACCACGCTGCCGCAGAAAACGCCGCAGGGCAGGGAGAGGTCGCTGCCGCAGGCCGCCGCGCGTCCGGGCTTTTTGACCGCTTCCTTGGATTCTCCGTTCAGGGCCGACTGGTCGACGGAAAGCTCGCCGTATAACAGCACCCCGTCGGCGGGAAGTTTATCCCCGGCGTTTAAAAGCACCAGATCCCCCACCACCAGCTCGCTGGAGAATATCTCTGCGGTTTTCCCGGCGCGTTTAACCCTGCATTTGGTGCGGGAGGCTTCCTCCTGCAGCTTTTCAAAGGCCTCCGAGCTGCCATACTCCGACAAGGTGGAGATCAGGGTCGCCAGTAAAATTGCCAGGATAATCCCGATGTTTTCATAGGGGTTGAAATGCCGGATGGTAAACAGGATGTTGACCGCCAAGGCGATCAGCAAAATTTTGATGATGGGGTCGCCGAAGCTTTCCAAAAACCGCCGCCAAAAACCTTTTGCCTGTTTGCGGGTCATTTCGTTGGCGCCGTATTGCTTCCGGCTTTGCTCTACCTGCTGGGGAGACAGCCCCGTTTCGCTGATATTTTGCAAGAATCTTCCCCCTTGTGCCTGCGGCGGAATGTTCGCCGAGCTCGTGCCGTTCATTGTTTTTATAATGTTTATGTCCGCTCCCGGCTGAATAGAAGGGGCGATTCGGAAAAGTCGCTTGCATCCTGGGGAAAAAGATATTTTTCTCCTAAAATCTCCTATTTTCTTATAAATTTTGGAATTTTGTAAGAAACGCTTGCATTTTTACAAGCATATTGGTATACTGAAAACAGCCTAGTTCATAGAATGAACTAATCGGATGCCGCCGCGGGGCGGATTGCAGGATTATGGATTGCGTTTGGACCCGCCGCCGTTGGCATTTTTGTAATTTAGCGAAGCAGAGCAATCAAAAAACAGAGGAGTGTTTTTTATGTATTGTAGAAATTGTGGAAACCAGATGGACGATGTTGCGGCTGTCTGCGTCCAGTGCGGAACTGCCAAGGGCGTTGGCCAGAATTACTGCCCCAACTGCGGCGCACAGACCATTCCCAACGCGGTTGTGTGCACCAACTGCGGTGTTGCGCTGAATGCGGCGCCTGCGGCTGGCGCCGGCCAAAAATCCAAGATGGCCGCCGGCCTGCTGGGGATTTTCCTTGGCTCCTTGGGGGTACATAACTTCTATCTGGGATATACCGGGAAAGCGGTGGCGCAGCTGTTGATTTCGGTTTTGAGCTGCGGATTTTTAGCGGCTGCCAGCGGAATTTGGGGCTTGGTGGAAGGCATTATGATCCTGACCGGCTCCATTAATGTGGACGGCAAGGGAATGCCTTTGGCGCAGTAAGCTGTCATTTACAAGAATCCTTAGGCTGCATTATGATTTCATAATGCAGCCTTTTTTGTGCGCGGAAAAGGCCACGAAGCCACGCGCCAACCGCCGCCTAAAATTTAACCTACATTTTACCCCAGCATGGTGACAGACAGTATGAAACGTTCGGTACAATAGCCTTGGCCGCTTTTGAGAGAAGCCAGCCGGTTTTCTCAGAAACGGATTCCCCCCTGGAAAAGCCTGCAAAAGGCTCGTGCCGGAAAACGGGCTCAAGGCAGCGGGAGGTTATCCTTTTTGCCTTTGTTCCAGGAAATCCATTGTCAAGGAGAGAGAATGATGAAAAGCACCAAAGGGCTGTGGAAACAGAAAATGATTGCCGCCGTGGCAGCGGCGGCAATGGCTGTTTCCGCTTTTTCCGCCGCTGCCACGGCCGCTGGGAAAACCGCTTCCAGCGGAACGCCCTATACCGCGGAAGGGAAGTACGACGTAACCGTTGAGCATGTACTGGTGAACCAGGTGTACGGCGGCAGCGACGACGGAGCGGCCAGCCACAGCTTTATCGAGCTGTATAATCCCTGTGACGCGGCTGTGGACTTGGCTGGCTGGGAGCTGCTGTATCAATCCAGTGCGGACGGTGGGCAGACCAGCTGGCAGGAGCTGACGCTCACCGGAACGATCCCGGCAAACGGCTACTATCTCATCCGCTGCGGAGCGGTTTCAGATCAAGAAGGCGGCTACCAGGTGCCGGCCGGCGACCAGGAATGGGACGTTCAGCTTCACAACAAGGGCGTTTCCGTGGCGCTGTTCTGCGAAAACGTTACGCTGGGCCAAGACTTCACCGGCGCCGTGACGGACGCCAACCGCCCCGGCGGGTATGTGGATCTGCTGGCGGTGCAGGGGAACGATGAAGAACAGGAGCAGGAGCCGCCCGTTTATGAAACCGGCTTCTCCCCGAAGCAGTCCAAGAAGAAGGCGGTTCGCCGGGACCAGCTCCAAGACACCGACGATAACAGCAAGGATATCGAAGCGGTTGACTACAGCGGAACTGTGGATCCGGCCAAAGGGCCGCACAATTCTGCCGGGGAGACCGGCGGGGCCAAACCGTCCGATCCGGTGGAAGGCGCGTTTCAGGACAGCAGCTTTGCGGAAAACGCGCCCTTGACCCTGAAACGCCTCAACAGCATTTCCATCGGCGATCCCGATCCTGACGGCGGCGTGGCGGAAATTGTGGCCTATAACGCCGACGCCAAGGAAGCCTATGTGGTCAATGGCAAGGATGGGCTGCTGTACCGCTTTGACGTTACCGCGGCGGGGCTCGCCGAAACGGAAGCCCTTGATATGCGCGGCTTGATCAGCGGGTTTTCCTATGGAGACATGACCAGCGTAGCGGTGGATACTGTCAACGATCAGATCGCCGTGGCCCTGCAGGCGGAGGGATACGCGGACAAGGGCCGAATCGCTCTGCTGGATTACGAAATGAACCTGATTGCTTCTTATGAAGCGGGCGTTCAGCCGGATATGGTGACCTTTACCCATAACGGCCGGATGATCCTTTCCGCCAATGAGGGCGAGCCCAGGGAGGGCTATGAAAACGGGGCGGTGGATCCCGCGGGCTCTGTTACCGTTGTCGACCTGATGGAAGAAACCGTCACAACCGCCGGGTTTCAGGCCTTTGATTCCAACGAATTGGCAAAGCAGGGAGTTCTGATCGGGAAGGTGAACGGGGAGCTGAACCCGGCGGCGGCCGATCTGGAGCCGGAATACATTGCCGTCGCACCGGACGACAGCAAGGCCTACGTTTCCCTCCAGGAAGCCAACGCCATCGCCACGGTGGATCTGAACAGCAAGGAGATTGTCTCGGTCAAAAGCATGGGGTTCAAGGATTTAGGGAAATCGGAAAACGCCGTTGACCTGGTGGAGGACGGCAAATATGAGGCGGAAACCTACCCCGGCGCAGTGGGCGTGTACATGCCCGACGGCATCAGCGTTTATGAGGCGGACGGGACGGTTTACCTGGTGACCGCCAACGAAGGGGATTCCCGGGAATGGCCGGGGTATTTGAATGAGGCGGAAATTGATTTGACCGCCGACGCAAAGGAGGTTCGTGTGCTGGATCAGGCGTTCACCGCCGTTCCCGACGCTTCCAAGGAATACCTTTACGGCGGGCGTTCCTTCTCTGTTTACAACGCGGAGACCATGGAGCAGGTTTTTGACAGCGGATCCGATTTTGAAGCATTGACCGCCCAGTACCTGCCCGATTGGTTCAACAGCTCCAACGACGATTTTGAAATAGACAGCCGCAGCGCCAAAAAAGGCCCGGAGGCGGAGAGCGTCACCGTTGGCCGAATCGGGGACAAGGCCTATGCTTTTATCGCCCTGGAACGGATTGGCGGCGTGATGGTATATGATGTGACCGATCCCGGGAACGTTGCCTATGTCAATTATATCAACACCCGTGATTTCAGCGCGGCTATCAAGGAGGATGTTTCCCCGGAGGGATTGTGCTTCCTTTCTCTGGAGGGCCAGCCCATGCTGCTGGCGGCCTGTGAGGTTTCCGGCACGGTAGCCGCCTACTCCTTTGGCGGAGCGGCTCTTGATGAAGTGCCCGCCGGGCCGGATTACGAGCCCATTCAGGATGACGCGGTGATCCTGTATACCAACGATGTGCACTGCGCCATAGACGATTACGCCGCGCTGGCCTCTTACCGGCAGCAGCTGCTGGACAGCGGCTACCGCACTGTCACCGTCGACGCCGGCGACGCGCTGCAGGGGGAAGTCGTCGGGACGCTCACCAACGGTTCCGCGATAGTGGAAATCATGAATTCGGTGGGGTATGATTACGCGGTCCCCGGAAATCACGAGTTTGACTACGGCATGGAGCTTTTCAAGCAGCTCTCGGGCCAAACGGCAGGCGAGATCTCCCCTGCATACGAGTATTTAAGCGCCAATTTTGTGGATCTGCAAACAGGGAACACGGTTTTTGAGCCTTACGCGATCCGGCAGATCGCCGGGCAAAAGGTAGCCTTTGTAGGCATTTCCACCCCGGAGACCTACACCAAGTCAACACCCGCCTATTTTCAGGACGACAACGGCAATTATATCTACAGCTTCTGTGAAGACGCATTCTATGAAACCATTCAAGCCGCGGTGGATTCCGCCAAGGAAGAGGGCGCTGATTGGATCGTCGCCGTGGGGCATCTGGGCACGGACGCCGCCTCCGAGCCCTGGAGATCCACCGACGTTATCGCCAACACCACCGGCATCGACGCTTTTATCGACGCGCATTCCCACAGCACCATCGAATCGGAAAAGGTGAAAAACCAGAACGGGGAGGAAGTGCTTTTAACCTCCACCGGCACAAAGCTGGAGAATTTCGGGAAGATGATCATTTCCCACGACGGCACGATCACCAGCGAGCTGCTTGCGCCGGAGGAGGTGGATATAGACGCCACCGCCGCGGCCAAGGCCGCCTATGACGAAACCCAGGAAATCATTGAAAAGTATGAGGAAATGCAGGCGTTCACCTATGAGGAGATAGGAACCTCCCAAGTGGATCTGACCACAAAAGACCCCGAAACAGGCGTTCGCATCATTCGCAGCCAGGAAACCAATCTGGGAAATTTTGTGGCGGATGCCTATCGCGCCGCCACGGGGGCGGACGTCGCCTTTGCCAACGGCGGCGGCATCCGCGCCGACATCGCGGCGGGCGCCGTAACCAGGAAAGCGCTGATGGACGTTAACGCCTTCGGCAATACCATGTGCGTTATGAAAGTGACCGGCCAGCAGCTCCTGGACGCGCTGGAGTGGAGCGCCCATGCCCCGCTGAATGAGACCCGAACCGGACTGACGGAAAACGGCGGGTTTATGCACACCTCCGGGCTGACATATGAGATCAACCTCCATGTAGAGGAAAGCCCGGTCACCACCGACAGCCAGGGCGTTTTTACCGGCGTAGATGATACAAAGCCACGGCGGGTGCAAAATGTCCTTGTAAACGGGGCTCCCATTGATCCGGCCGCGACCTACACCCTAGCGGGCAGCGCCTATACCCTGCGGGACGGCGGCGACGGCTATACCATGTTTCAGGACGCCGCGGTGCTCAAGGAGGACTGCGGGAAGGATCAGGAGCTGTTGATCCAATACCTCGCGGAGGATCTGAACGGAACCATTTCAAAGGAGCTGTACGGCAATCCTTATGGTGAAGGACGTATTCAGATTTTGGCCGCCGGCGCGAAAGAAGCGCACCGGTATGTGGAAACAGAACGGGTGGAGGCCACCAACCAAAAGGACGGCTATGTCCGATATGTGTGCAGTATCTGCGGCGGGGAGAAAACCGAAGCGCTGCCCAGGCTTTCAGACGAAACCCAGCCGCAGGAGCAGCAGGGGCAACAAGAGCAGCACAGTCCTGCCGCTGAAAACCCAAAAACGGGCGACGGCGGAAAGCTTGCAGTCTGCCTTATAGGGCTGATGGCTGCGTCCGCTGCGCTGGGGACGGCGGCTTTTGGGCCGAAGGTCCGCAAGAAGACTCGCGGCAGATAAAACGGACAGCAGTTGAAAGCGCCTGGGCACGGATGCGCCCGGGCGCTTTTCTGTTTTGGCTTTATAAAACGCACGGCTTGCATGGGCTGCCCTTGCGAGGGCTCTTAAAGGGCTGAGATTCCGGGGCTTGCGGGGTTGCCGCGGGGCCCGGAGCCAAAGGAGCAAGATCGCCCGCATTTACTCCTTTCGACGGAAAATCAACTTGACAGCACTCTTGCTTTAACGGTATAATATTTAAATAATTGAAAAGCTTTTGTCAGTTTTCTAAAGAGGTGCGTTATGAAAACGGTGGACCTTATCGTTCCCTGCTATAATGAAAGCGGCTCGCTGCTGCTCTTTTTTTCCCATACCTCGGAGGTTGTGGCGGGGATTCCGGGATATGATTTCCGCTTTATCTTTGTTGACGATGGAAGCACCGACAACACGCTGGAGCTGATTCGGGGCATAGCGGCGGAGCATGACAATGTGCATTATATTTCTTTTTCCCGCAATTTCAAAAAGGAAGCCGCCATGTATGCGGGGTTAAAGGCTTCTACCGGGGATCTGGCCGCGGTGATCGACGCGGATTTGCAGCATCCCCCCGAGCTTTTGGCGGATATGCTGAAGGCCATCGAGGAGGGATACGACAGCTGCTCGGCCCGGCGGGTCAGCCGGGAAGGGGAGCCGAAGATCCGCAGCATTTGGGCCCGGATGTTTTACAAAATCATCAACCGTATGAGCGAAGTGGAAATTGTGGACGGCGCTGTGGACTACCGCATGATGACCCGGCAAATGGTGCAGGCCATCGTTTCTCTGCCGGAGGTGCAGCGCTTTTCCAAGGGGATTTTCTGCTGGGTCGGGTTTAATACCAAGTGGATCGAGTTTAAAAACGTGGAGCGCATCGCCGGGGAGTCCAAATGGTCTTTTTGGTCCTTGGTGCGGTATGCAATTGACGGCATTACCGCGTTTACCACCTTTCCCTTGCGTCTGGCCACCATTGCTGGAGCGTGTATATCCTTTGCGGCGTTCATTTACCTGATCGTTATCATTTGTACCACGCTGATTTTCGGGAAGGACACGCCGGGATACGCATCCACCATTGTTTTGCTGTTGTTCATCGGCGGGGTAATTATTCTCTCCCTTGGGATCATCGGGGAATATCTGGCCAGGATGTATATGGAAACCAAGCGAAGGCCGATTTTTATTGCCCGGGAAACAAATTTTGAAAAGGAACCGAAAGAAAAATGAAGGTTAAGCAGCAGATAAACGCCCTGTTTCATAAATTTGTCAACCGGGAGACGGTTTCCTATGTGGTTGTGGGCGTGTTTACAACCGTTATCGACCTTGTGCTGTTCTGGATATGCTCTTTGTTTTACAGCGAGGGCAACATGCTGGGCGTGACCATTGGCAAAATCGTCGCCTGGATCGGCGCGGTGGCCTTTGCCTTTTTCGCCAGCAAGTTTGTGGTGTTCCGCAGCCATGACAAAAGCGCCGGGGTTTTTCTGCGGGAGGCGGTCTCCTTTACCGCCAGCCGCTTGTTTTCCCTGTTGTTTGCCATGGTATTTATTTGGCTGACCGTCCGCCTTGCGGGAATGGACGAAAACGTGTCCAACATTTTAAGCAATATTTTTGTCATTATTATCAATTATATAACCAGCAAGCTGGTTGTATTCCGTAAAAAATGACCCGGCCGGCCGCCGGTAATTCGAATGGGAGTGTGATCCGATCATGCCGTTTGACCTAAACCAGGCAAAAGAACAGCCCGCTGCCCCAGCAAGGGATAATCCGCTGGTGAAGAAAAAGGAAGGCTTTTTCTTTCGCAACCGGTATATCCTTTTGGCTTTTGCCGTCCCGTTTCTATTGATGCTGTATGCCTTTGCACAGAACGACCTGTTCCCCTTCGGCGACAAGCAAATCATGGTTATTGACATGTGGCATCAGTACTTCCCCTTTCTAAAGGTGCTGCAGGAAAAGCTGACCTCCTTTGACAGCCTTCTTTACACGTGGGATACGGGCCTTGGCTCTAACTTTCTCAATTTAATTGCGTATTATGCTTCCAGCCCCTTGAACCTCATCACGGTGTTCTTCCCGGTGGAATATCTGCGGGAAGCCATGGCCTTGATCGTGCTGATGAAAATCGGGCTTTCCGGCGCGTTTTTTGCCATTTACCTGCGGGGCTTGTTTAAAAAGTGCGATATCGGCGCCGTGGCTTTCTCCACGCTGTACGCCTTATGCGCCTATGCTATGGGGTATTATTGGTGTCTGATGTGGCTGGATGTAATGGCCATGCTGCCGCTGGTGGTCTTGGGCGTTCATAAGATCATCGACGAGGGGAAATACCGGTTGTTTGTCATTTCCCTGGGAATCGCTATCATCGCCAATTACTACATTGCCATGATGATGTGCATATTCGTCTTCTTTTATTATTTCATTCTTTACTTTTCCAAGCGCAGCGGAAAGGAAGACCGCGGCCTTACCCACCTGATTTTGGGCTGGGTAATTGGAGCGGCTGCCGGGGCCCTCTGCGGCATTGTGTATCAGCTGGCCGGCGGCAATAGCTTCAAATCCGAGGGCTTTGTGTCTTCCGTGCTAGTCTGGGCGGGCCTGGGCCTGGTTCTGGGCATGCTGGTGGCGGTGGTTTTATATCTGGCGCTGCCGGGCAAGCGGGACAAACGGGATTTTCTGGCCACCACCCTGAGGATGGGCGCGTCCGCGCTGGGGGGCGTTGCGCTTTCGGCGGTGTTGCTGCTGCCCACGTGGTTTGGCATGCAGAACGCTTACGCCATGTCCAACACCATGCCCCAAAACGTTACCTTCTACAATCCCATCATGGATGTGTTTAACAACCTGCTTACCGCTCAAACTCCAACGGTGCGGGGCGGGCTGCCCAACATCGCCTGCGGGATGCTGAGCATTATGCTGGCGCTTTTGTTCCTTATGAACAACGCCATTAAAATGCGGGAAAAGATTCTTAACGTGCTGTTTATGATCTTCCTGTTTTTGAGCATGAACATTAATGTACTGGACTTTTTGTGGCACGGCACCCATTTCCCCAACGAGCTGCCTTATCGGTTCTCCTTTGTGTTCTCCTTTGTGCTGCTAACGATGGCGTATCAGTGCTATGTGAAAATAGATTATATTTCTGCAAAACAAATTGCTGTGGTCATGGCGGGAGGTGTGATTTACCTAGCGCTGGTGCAGAAGCTGTATACGGAGATCACCTGGCGGGTGGTTTATCTCAGCGGCCTGTTTGCGATCCTGTACGGCCTGGTGCTGCTGTTCCATAAAAAAAGCACGGCCTACCGTTCCCTGGCGGGTCTGCTTATCTTCTGTGTGGTGCTGGCGGAATCGGCCGTTACCGCCACTACCGGCGCGCAGGCCGTGGGGAACTCCGACCGGGTTTCCTATACGGAGGGTATGCCGGAAATTGAGGATTTCCTGGAGCAGTACGCTGACAGCGAGGATGATTTTTACCGCACGGAGCTTTCCGCCCGCTGGACCTGTAACCCTTCTGCGCTGTATGGGTATAAGGGCGTGTCCCAATTTTCCTCCGCGGCAAATTCCAACGTCAGCCTGCTGATGCAGAAGCTGGGCGTTGCCGCCAACCAGCCCAGCAACCGGTATATTTATGACCTCAATACCCCATTGCTCAATTCCATGCTAAATTTAAAATATATTATCGGCAAAGGCGAGCGGCTGACTGACGATTCTCTCACGCTTGTGTACCAAAAAGAGATTGCCAGCGTGGAGGGCGGCGGCCGGTATATTTACGGCTATGAAAACGAGTACTATCTGCCCATCGCCTTTATGGTGGACAGCATGGTGGAAAATTGGAATATGGGGGGAACCAATCCCTTTAATACCCAGAACCAATTTGCCAGCTTTGCCACGGGCGTCGCGGGGGATGTGTTTGAGCCGCTCAGCCCCGAGGGAGAGCCTTCCTATTCTAACCTTACCGTCAGCTATTCCAGCAACACGGATGTGAACTATTCCTCCGTCGGCGAATCCTCCGGATCCATTACGTACACCTATCGCGTCACCGAGCGCAAGAATGTATACGTTCATGTCACCGCGCATAATACCGACGACATCAGTGCGTCGGCGACCAACGGCATGTCGGCCAGCGGCGAAAGCGGCCAGGCGTCCATATTGTCCCTGGGAACCTGCCAGCCGGGGGATACTGTGACGGTTACGATCAAAACGAAGGCGGGACAGTCGGGCAGTGTAACCGCCCTGGCCTATACCATGGATCAGGAGCAAATGGATCGGGTTTACGCCGCGCTCCAGGACGAAGGCATTCAAATTTCCGATTGGAGCAGTACCGGCCTGAAGGGAACCATTGAGGCCAAGGAAGACGGGCTTTTGTACACCTCTATCCCCTATGAAAAGGGCTGGACGGTGAAGGTAGACGGCGTAAAGCAGGAAGTTACCCCCATTCAGGACGCGTTTATAGCGGTTCATATGACCTCCGGCGTCCACGAAGTGGAATTCAGCTATATACCCCAGGGCTTTGTTCCCGGCGTTATTTTAACCCTGCTGGCCATAGCCGTACTGATCATCCTGTATGTGCTGGAGCGGCGAGACACCAAGCTCACCCAGCTGCTGGCGTTTGGCAGAAGACCGTCGCCGGGCGGGGACTTGCAGGCAAAGCGGGATTCTGGCGAGCCGGAGGAGCTTCCCGCTTCCTCGGTGGAGGAAATGTTCCGGGAGCTGGATACGTCCGTGGGGCCGGAGCCCCCCTTTGAGCAGCCGCCCGCCCCGCCGGAGGACGGGTCTTTGGAACCTTAAATGTTGGAAAGGATTGGTTATAAATGGCGCGAACACAAATCAGCGAATTATATCAGGCGTCTTCCCGGCCGGTGCACGCGGCCGTCAGCGGCTGGGTGCGGACAATTCGAGACTCCAAATCCATCGGCTTTGCTGAGCTGAACGACGGCAGCTGCTTTGCTTCCTTACAGGTGGTACTGGAGGCGGGAAAGCTTTCTAATTTTGCGGAAATTGTCAAATGCAACGTGGGCGCGGCCTTGACCGTGGAGGGGACGATTGTGGAAACCCCCCATCTGCGCCAGCCCTTTGAGCTGCATGCGGAAAAGGTCGAGGTGGTGGGCCCGTCTCTGCCGGAATACCCATTGCAGAAAAAGCGCCATTCCATGGAATTTTTGCGGACGATCGCGCACCTGCGCCCCCGTACCAATACGTTTAACGCCTTATACCGTGTACGGTCAGTGGCGGCCTTCGCCATCCACCGGTTTTTTAATGAGCGGAATTTTATATACGCGCACACGCCCTTTATCACCGGAAGCGACTGTGAGGGCGCCGGGGAAATGTTTCATGTGACCGCTTTGGATCTCGAAAATCCGCCCCGCACGGAGGACGGCAGGATTGATTATAGAGAGGATTTTTTCGGCAAGCCTACATCCCTGACCGTTTCCGGGCAGCTGGAAGCCGAGTGCATGGCCATGGCCTTTGGAAAGGTCTACACCTTTGGCCCCACCTTTCGGGCCGAGCGCTCCAACACCCTGCGCCATGCGGCGGAATTCTGGATGATCGAACCGGAAATTGCTTTCGCGGGCCTGCGCGAGGATATGGAGCTGGCCCGGGATATGATCAAGTATGTGCTGGCTTATGTGCTTTCCCATTGCCCTGACGAGATGAAATTTTTCAATGATTTCTTTGATAAGGACCTGCTTGCCCGGCTGAACGCGTTAGTGGAATCGGATTTTGAATGCATCACCTACACGGAGGCGGTGGAGCTGCTGGAAAAATCGGGAAAAGCGTTTGAATACCCTGTTTCCTGGGGCTGCGATTTGCAGACCGAGCACGAACGGTATCTGACCGAGCAGCTGTTCCAAAAGCCGGTGTTTGTCATTGATTATCCCAAGGAAATCAAGGCCTTCTACATGCGCATGAACGACGATGGGAAGACCGTGGCCGCCATGGATCTGCTGGTTCCCGGGGTAGGGGAAATCATCGGCGGCTCCCAGCGGGAGGAGCGGCTGGAGGTACTGCAAGGCCGCATGAGGGAGCTACACCTGAACGAAGAGGATTATTGGTGGTACCTGGACCTTCGACGGTTCGGCGGCGCGCCGCACGCGGGCTTTGGTCTGGGCTTTGAGCGGCTGATCATGTACATGACCGGCGTGCCCAACATCCGAGATGTTCTTCCCTTTCCCCGCACCACCGGCACAGCGGAATTTTAAGATTTTGAAAACCCTTTACTTTGCAAAACAGACGGGGACGGCCAGAAAAGCCCTCTCCGTCTGTTTTTTGACGCTATCAGCAGGAGAACCCCCCGGTTGAACCGGTGGTAGGTAAAAAAGGCGTGGCAAATGACAATGTCAAAGAATCGCATCGCTATCACAAGAGAGAAATAAAGGCGCTGGAATGCTCACAGGGACTTGGAGGCTTCTGCGGGAAGCGTCCCGCTAGCAGAGATAAACAGGAAAACCAAAGAGAGCCGGTTTGCCAGCAGCGGAGCAAGCGATGCAATGATAGTTTTTCAGTACCCCTTCCAGGGGCCAGCAGGCTCTGTCC
>CALWPT010000011.1 GCA_944383495.1 uncultured Clostridia bacterium
GGAGTGAATCATGGTGAAGTGCTTTTAGGGTAACTTTTCCTATATCCTCTCATATATGACTTTTCATAAAAAAGATTCACAAAAATTCACAACTTCACAGGAACAACGATCAAAAAGTGCCATCACAACCATTCCGGCTGCGATGGTGCTTTGCTATTAGTTCATTTTGGGATCCGTGATGTCGCTTGTGCTGATCATGGCCTCCAGCGCCAATCGCATGCCAATCTTGAAGCCGATGGTGAAGGCCGTTAGCTCGTTGGCATCATTGAGCTCCGATGCGCAATCCTTGAACTTCTCAAAGATTTCCTGCTGCTCTTGCGTCAGTGTTTGCATCAGGTCATCCTCGTTTCGTGTCACCAAGTGCAGCAGATGGGAGTATATGCCGCCCTTGATGATGTCCCGATCGCAAGGAGTGATGTTGCCGTAGTATAGTTCCTCTATGATATTTCGCATATCGCCACCTCCTTTGGCAGGGACAATTAAGCCAGAAGTAATCGGAAAAGTCCAGACTTCATTGCAAAAAAGAAAACGAATTTCTTGTAATCTATTGACTTTTTTAAATTATTGATTTATAATAAATAAACAAATTTGTTTATTTACGAGAAAGGAGGAAGCCGTTTTGATCGAGCCTACAGAGTTTGGCATGTTTTTGAAGGCGAAAAGAAAAGCCGCAGGTCTCACACAAGATGATGTTGCTGCAGCTATCAATAAAACAGGGCAATATATAAGCAATATAGAAAAAGGCAAAAATAATGCTCCTCCTAATAGTGCGGACATAGAGGCAATAATTCATGCTTTGGGTCTAGATGATGCCGAATCAAAAGAATGTAGAAGATTAGCCGCTGCCGATCGAAATCAGCTTTCAAGCGAGCAAATGGCATATCTTTTAAAACACAAATCGCTTTTAGCCCTAATTGATTTTGGCGTTGAAAATGAAATCAACGATTCCCGCTGGAAGGATGTATTTTCAATCATTTCAAGCGACGGTAGTCTTTGATCGGTGGTGATAATGATGAGAAACAAAAAAAATATAACTGGAATTAACACCAGAATTACCGCGTTAGCGGACACCATACAAAAAGCTAGAATTGTTTTGTGTTCCGACAATAAGCAATTAGATCTCCACCCCGAAGAAACTAGAAAAATCATTCTTATTTGTCTAATGTTATTTCGCACACAAAACAACATTTATCCCTGCGAGGCCATCAGCCTAAAATGTGCACTCGTTACTCTCAAAATAGAACATTTCGATGTGTTTGATTTGCACACTAATGATGTCCTTCAAAACGTGGAACTTTCAGGCGCACTGAACGAACTATATCGCATTAATCAACATCCAGATTGGATCGACTTAATCAATTACGCTCTTGAAGCATTAGAATATGACGCAGAGGCATACTTCAACGTCAAAGTGTCGCGAGGTACAAGAAGTTCTAATAGCAAGAAGAAAGAGAGCGGCATTTACTACACACCACTTGATGTGGCAAATTTCATTGTTTCGCAATGCATCGACACCGCTTTGTCTTTTGCTGACAAGCCCTCTGTTTTAGATTGCAGTTGCGGATCCGGTGTTTTTTTAATCCAGAGCCTTTGTTATTTGGAACGTCGGCAAAACCCTGATCGCAATCTTGACGCATCCATGCGAATTCTTGATCAGTGCATATGGGGTGTCGATATTAGCCCGTCTGCTGTAGACTGTTGTAAAGCAGTGTTTTTGCAATACTATTTGGATAACTACGAGGATGCTGCAACACGATTAGGTGAAGTCTGGAAGGTAATTGACAAATCCATATTCGTTGGCGACGCTACTCATTTACAAGAAATTTCTATTCGAAACCCAAATTTTCCTCCGAAGTTTGATTGTATAGTAGGAAACCCACCATATGTCACCGAAGGCAGAGAATCAAATTTGTTCATTCCTTTTGTGGATAATTTGATAGCGTATTCATCAAATCGTAACTGTTCGGCTCTGATCCTCCCACTCTCCATTTGCTACTCACAAGGCGGCGAATTTGTTCGGCTCCGAAATAAAATTCAAGCCGATGGCGCATCGTGGACTTTTATGAATTACGATAGAAGCCCAGATTCATTGTTTGGTGATCAGGTTAAAACTCGCAACACTATTTTGTTTAGACGAAACGCCGAATCAACAACCGGTATTTTTACAACCAACTTACAGCGATGGACATCAGCGAATCGTATTAATTTGTTCCAGAACTGTGCCCTCTGCAACATTTCTGAAATGTCAATTTCAAAGTATGTGCCCAAAATTTCAAGTGATATTGAAAAAGCTGGGTGCGAACGGATTAATTCCGGAAACTCAAACCTATATTCGCTTTTTGAACGCAGCAACAGCGATTGTTCTCTAATTGTAAATGGTACGGCCTACAATTGGCTTTGTGTATACGATCACATTCCGCCGTCAGTCGACGAAAATGAGAAACCGTATATGTCTGGCACTACAAGGATTTATCATCTACCTGATCGTGAGAGTCGTGACTTTTGTATCGCTGTGCTCAGCAACCGCATTGCTTATTGGTTTTGGAGCGCAATAGGTGATGGCTTCCACTTTAATGCCTCATTCTTATCGGACTTTAGAATCGGCAAGGATACTTTTACGGAATCGCAGTACTCCGAACTGTGCTGTTTAGGTAGAAAGTATTCGGAACAAATCAAGAGACATCCAACGCTCTCCTACAACGCTGGAAAGAAAATCGTTAATTATTCTCATTGGGAAGCAATGGATACTGTTCGAAAAATCGAGAAGCTTATTATAGAAGCCTTAGATCTTCCGAATGATTTTGCTTCTCATATAGAGCAATGGTATTTTAATCAGGTTCATTGTAACCGAGACAACGAAAAGAGGTAAATAACAATGTCGAACATCATTTCGCCAGAAATAAAAGAAGCGTCCAAACTCACCAGTGAGGAATGGAAGGAATGGACAAAAACAGTTTGGAGCATTGCCAACATCAGTGACGGCATTCACCCCGCTGTTTATCCTCCCGAGATCCCTTACCGTTTAATCAGAATGTTTTCATTTGTTGGGGAAACGGTTTTGGATCCTTTTTCTGGAATGGCTACCACAGGAAGAGTGGCCCTTCAAAATAACCGTTCTTATATTGGCTTTGAAACGAACCCTGTCTACCACAGCGAATCTTTGAGGCGATTGGGTGAATCTGTATTGCCTGAAAACGGTTATGATTGTCGTTATGAAGTATCAAATTCAAGTTCATGCGATATGAGTCATGTCAAAGATGATAGCGTAGGAATCGTGGTGACTTCCCCTCCTTATTGGAATAAAGCTGATTATGGTGAGTATGATGGAAACATCGGTGGCTTTGAATACTATGATGATTTTTTATCTGAACTTCAAAAGGTTTTTGTCGAATGTTACCGTGTGTTAAAGCCCGGAAGAAAAATGTGTGTTGTCACAGCAAATGTTAACCAGAACACAAAAGAACACGGTCTTCTCACCATCCCGCTGGCTACAGATATGACCAAAGTTCTCCAGTCTTGCGGATTTGCCCTTATTAATCAAATCATCTGGAACAAAGATGGTACCGGCGGAAGATGGGGATCTGCGAATTCTCAAAGGCCTATTTTTGGTAGTTATCCCTATCCACCTAATTTCCTTTTTAAGAACGTCAATGAGTATATTATCATCGTTCAGAAACCCGATCCCAAAAAGAAGAACTCAAAAGCTCCTTCTTACAACGAATTGTTCAGAAACGAACCTGTATAACAAAAAATGGCGCTGCCGGCTTTAACCGACAGCGCCATTTTATTTTTTACACAATTGGGCAGTTGTCCCACAAAGAGAACATCGTACTTTCGTCTATAACTTCATACGGAAGGGATCTACCAGTAGGGCGTGCCTTTAACCGAGCGTTGATGGCGTCGTATCCTTCATTGCCCGCCAACAATATCATGTAGACGAAAAGATTGGCATTTACCCTCTTAAGAATCAAAACCGGTCTTGTTTCCGGGTTTGCTGGATAATTTGTATCAAGCATGGATGCTCCTGCTAATTCGATTTTAACATTGCGATTTCGCTGGCTGAAAACAACTTGCCGATGTTCGATTTCACCAACTGCTCCCGACGCAAGCATTTCCTGTACAAGGATGCCATCTCCAGGTTTGAGACAAAAATACTGTTCAAGAAGATCTACAGTGAAATGCACCTGCTTCGATCGGTCACCTGCTCGCGGCACCAATCTGATAAGGTAAGTATTATCTTCTTTGCTCACCTTGGCCGATTCCACCTGAACAGGCTTTTTCGGCGTGGGAGATTCCTTAGCGTCTGTCTTTGCAGTTTTGCCTTTACGGAACTGTTCGGGGAGCGCCGGAGCCGGAAACACTTCGTTTCCGAACAGTTTGCTTTTTCTGGCAGTAGCTCGCGCCTGCTTTGCACTTTCTGCCAGCGCTTTTCTCTGCTGAATTTCCTTGATGACATATCCGCCTGATATTAATTCCTCAAGAAATGCCTCATCCAGTTTGCGGCTGCATACAGAATCGGCATCTGTATAAGTGGAATAGATTCCGGCGAGCGTCTCATTTTCTTTTTGCGCATCCTCACCAACAAGTGCGGTTGAAGTGCTCAATTCGTAATTGCTAAAAAGTCCACCAGCTGTTAGATTGTTCGACCCAATCGCATACCAGCAAGTGTTTTCTCCGGATAACCAATAACATTTTATATGGAATGTCTGGGAAACACTTTCTGAGTGGAAAATATAAACCTCGTTTGCAAGCTTTAACAATTGACCAAGCGCGTCGTAGGTTGTGTTTTGCTGATCAATGCCGACTACACAACGAATTATGCCACCGTTATTGCGGAATTTTTCAAGATAGGGTGAGATTCTATATACTCCGCTCAATTTTGCGTAAGCAACCATTATTGTGAGCTGATTGAATTGGTTGCTTTCGATGGCTTTTATCAGCTGGATTCCTAACTGCTCGTCATGAGGTTGATTAACTATCATATTGCTCCTCCTTGCATTTTTCATGTATGGAAAGCTTTAATATAAATAACGATTCGTCAAATAAACCGTACAAATTCCAATCTTAATTAATTTAAGTATAGCATAAAGTTGCATAATTTTCAATATATGCACCAAAATCGGTTGCAAAGCTGTATATGTAGTAATAAATCGTTTTCGAATCCTGTCCCCGCGCACCTTTTGTTGCTAACACATTGAGCGTGATTTCCGCTCCTGCAAAAGAAAAAACGGCTGATTTCTGGCGCTGATCCACCAGTCATCAACCGTTTTTTGCTGCTATATACGTGTTTCGCCCTCAACACAGTGCTATAAAAGAGAATTGACTCACAAGTCTTGGTAGACTTATGAGTCAATCATTATGGTTGCGGGGAGAGGACTTGAACCTCCGACCTTCGGGTTATGAGCCCGACGAGCTACCAACTGCTCCACCCCGCGATATTTGTTTGCTTAGTTATATTACCATACTCTTTCCCAAATTGCAAGTATTATTTTATTCAATGATATTTTTCTTGCTTTTATCGGTCAAACACCGTATCATAAGGCTAGAGGCTCAGCGTGCCTCGTTTTGACAGAGAGGGTATGTGGCATACGCCTTGCCCGCTATGGATCCGCTGGAACTTATGTGCCGCATAACAATCCTTCTTCTTGTACTGCGCGGGTGAACACTGCCCCTTGCAGCGCGGCATGATAGGTATGTCCGCAGCGGCAGGCTTTCACCGCCAGTTCTAATACAGAAAAATTGTTAGGAAGTGTCATATGAAAATCGGATACCTGTACATTGCTCTTTCCACCATTTTGTTCAGCACCATGGAAATTGCGCTTAAATCTGTTTCGGGAAGCTTCCAGCCCCTTCAAATTGTTTTTCTGCGGTTTTTGATCGGCGGCATCGTTCTGCTCCCATTTGCTGTTTTCGCTCTAAAAAAACGGGGAACTAGGCTTTCTGGCCGGGATATTGGCTTTTTCGCTCTAACCGGCTTTTTATGCGTTGTGGTGAGCATGACCTTTTTTCAGCTGGGTGTGGATAATGCCAATGCGTCGACGGCTGCCGTCTTATTTAGCTGCAACCCGGTTTTCGTGATTCCCCTGGCCCGGATTTTTCTAAAAGAGAAAATTACCGCAAACATGGTGCTGTCAGTCCTCATTACCCTTGGCGGCATGGCTTTTATTGTCAATCCCTTGTCCTCAGGCTTCACCTTGGGAGTTGTTTGCTCTATTCTGGCGGCCGCGACCTTCGCCCTATACAGCGTGGTGGGCAAAAAACGCACCAAACTGTATGGAGGGCTGGCCCTAACCTGCTTTTCCTTTTTAATTGGAAGCCTAATTATGCTGGGCATAATAGTATTGGGATATATTCCGCCTGTGGCGGATTGGCTGGAAAGCTGGGGATTATCGCTGCTTGCCGGTGTGCCTCTGGCGAAAGGTCTCAGTATGGGGATCCTTCCACAGCTTTTGTATATTGCCGTGGGAGTGACGGGGCTTGGCTATACCTTTTATTTTCTGGCGATGGAAAAAACCTCGGCGGTTAGCGCATCCCTTGTGTTTTTTATTAAGCCGGCGCTGGCGCCTATTCTGGCGCTGCTGCTGCTCCACGAACCCATTGGCGCTACGATGTGGATTGGAATCGGGCTGATTTTGGCTGGTTCGGCCGTCACCCTCGTCCCTGGATGGAGAAAGAGTCGATAAATGGAACTGCATCAAGTGGAGAAAGAACGCGCCGTGCTTGTTTCGGTGGATTTGGGCGAGAGCGGCGCGGAAGCATCCCTCGCGGAGTTGGAGGAACTGGCGAAAACCGCCGGCGCGGAGGTTATCGCCGCGGTGACGCAAAAGCGGAAAAGCTATGATCCCGTTACCTGTATCGGCGGCGGAAGGCTCTTGGAGCTTGCCGATTTTTGCCAAAGCAGCCGTGTGGATTTAATTATTTTTGACTGCGAGCTTTCGCCTGTTTGGCAGCGGAACATCGAGGATCGAACCGGTGTGCGTACCATTGACCGCACGCTGCTGATTCTGGATATATTTGCCGCCCATGCCAAGACCCGGGAGGGCATTTTACAGGTGGAGCTGGCTCAGTACCAATACGCTTTAACCCGGCTTGCAGGAAAGGGAGGCGAACTGTCCCGGCTCGGCGGCGGCATAGGCACCCGCGGGCCTGGGGAAAGCAAGCTGGAAACAGACCGGCGGCATATCCGCCGGCGCATCATAACGATTCGCCAGCAACTGGAAACGGTCAAGCGGAGCCGGGAATCCCTTCGCCGCCGCCGAGCGAAAAACCGTTTGGCCACCGTCGCCATTGTCGGATATACCAACGCGGGAAAATCCACCCTTTTTAATGTACTGACCGGCGCCGATGTTCTCGCGCAAGACAAGCTGTTCGCCACGCTGGATCCTACATCCCGCGGCGTTTCCCTGCCCAACGGCAGAACGGTGCTGCTAATCGACACCGTTGGTTTAATCCGCAACCTGCCTCACCATCTGGTGGATGCATTTCGCGCCACGCTGGAAGAGGCTGCGCAGGCTGATCTGCTTTTAAACGTTTGTGATGCTTCCAGCCCTGAAGCGGGGGTGCATTTGCAGGTGACTGCGGGGCTTTTAAAGGAACTGGGCTGCCCGCAGGATAAGATCATCCCGGTCCTCAACAAGTGCGATCTTGCGCCGGCTTTGGAAGGCTTGGCGGGCCCGGGGGCGGTGTGTATTTCCGCCAAAGCCGGAATAGGGCTGGATGCGCTGCTGGAGCGCATTGCCGCGGCGCTGCCGCCTTCTTCCTTCCGGGTGCGGCTGCTTTTGCCCTTTGCGCAGGGGGCGCTGGCCGCGAAGATCCGTACGTCGGGTGTGGTGCATTCCCAAACGTTTACAGCGGAGGGCGTTTTGATGGAGGCAACGGTGGACGCGGCTGTCTATCCCAAGCTTGTACCGTATCTAGCAAAAGGGGATGGTCAGTGCCCTTCGGATACCGCTGGTTCATCGTGAATACGCAGCAAAGATCCTGAATATTTTCCCCTAAAAACATGATGGGTACGGGCGCTAAGGAGGCCGACAGCCTCCTTAGCGCCCGTACCCATAAACGGCATTTTATAATGGCTCAGCCGCTTTCTGCAAGGCTGAGGCATCAAATCGCAAGCCGTTCCTTCATTGTCTGCAAATTATTCCTCTTTTCGGAGGATGATCACGGAATTGCCGTTAATTTCTCCCGCGTCTGTGCATTCGATCCGCAGGCTTACGCCGTTTTTCACCGTTAGAAAATACGTAACGTCATCCATCTCATCCACCTGCTTGGTCATACCGGCGGCCAGCAGCTGCTCCTGCGGTACCTGGCCTGAAAAATGTGGCAGCTGATCCTGAATGGTGGAAATAAATCCATTGCAGACTGCGTCGGCCTTTGCCACATAAGCCATTGACGGGTCCGTGCTGGATTCATACGTCCCATTAAAAGACAAATCCCCCGTAATCCCTTCAAAATGATACAAGGGCCCGCTGAACCAATAGGATTCCGCCAGCTGGTATTCCCTGCTGACCGCTTCGTAGGTCTTGCCGATATACTGTGCGGCAGGCGCTCCGATTAACGCCTCCACCAGCGCCATCCCCTTCTTGGAGGCAGTGGTGGTGGGAATCGTCGATGCGGCGGTAGGCGGTTTGGTGCTCCGGGCTGTGGTAGTGGGAGCCACGCGCGTCGTATCGGGAATCGTTTCCAACGTCTCGGGCGGCGCGGTGGTCGATGACGTCTCCGTTTCAGAGGCCGCTTGGGGAACTGTGGATGAGGATTTTCCGCAAGCTACCAAAACGAGAAGCGACAGCGCTAGACATACGCCAAGCAGAATCGGCTTTTGCACTGTGGTTCACTCCTTTACTGTAGTAAAATGACTGCCAGCCGTCCAAAACAGTTGTTTTTAACAGGCTATACGCGTACTTTATGCTGTATCCCCAGATCATAGGCGATGGGCGATGGGAAAACGGGCTCCTGGCTGCCGCAGCTTCAGCGGGCGGTCGTCTGAAAAAATCAGAGGCGTAAAAGCCCTTCTTCTGTGTATTTCCTTTATTCCGGTACTTTCTCATAAGCAGTAGGACGGGGCTTTTGGCCAAAATTCACTTTGTCAAATTTTTCACGGATCATCTGTGCGGCTTCTTCAAAAATTTTCTGGTAGTAACAGGCGTAGTCGTCTGGATGATCGCAGACATAGTCCTCGCACTGACAGCGGCTGATCACAATAGGTCCTTCAATGGTCTCGATCACCTCCCGCAGGGTGATATCCTCCGCGCGTTTGGCAAGTATGTATCCGCCGCCTGCGCCTTTAAAAGACCGCACCACGCCGGCAGAAGCCAGCCTTCGCAGAATTTTCAGCGCAAACCGGAGGGAAACGCCCGTCCGCTCCGCTATGGAGCCAGCACCCAGCCGCGCGCCGTAATCGGCCAGGCATTGGACGATGCGCACCGCGTAATCCGCTTCCAAGGTAATTCGCATGGGATCCAACCATTCCTTCTATACTGAAACAACGTCAGCGTTCCTTAAACTTGTTACTCCGCACGGGATGCCGAAGCTTCCGCAGAGCCTTGGCCTCGATTTGCCTGATCCGTTCCCGGGTTACGTGGAATTCCGTTCCCACCTCCTCCAGCGTATGGCAGCGGCCATCGTGCAGGCCGAACCGCAGGCGGATCACGTCCTCCTCCCGCGGCGTTAAGGTTTTTAACACGGAATTGATATCCTCGCTGGTAATGGTTTTCAGCGCGGCGTCATCCGGAGCCATAGCTTCCTCGTCGCGAATAAAATCCATCAACCGGCTGTCCTCCTCCGGGCCGATTGGCGTTTCCATGGAAACCGGCTCCTGCGCCACCCGCATGATCTCCCGCACCCGATCCACCGGCAGCAGCATCGCCTCGGCGATCTGCTCCTCGCTGGGCTCCTTGCCGTTTTCATGCAGAAGCTGGCTTTGCACCTTTTTCAGCCGGTTGATGGTTTCCACCATGTGCACCGGGATCCGGATGGTGCGGGCCTGATCGGCAATGGCGCGGGTAATGGCCTGCCGGATCCACCAGGTGGCGTAGGTGGAAAATTTGAAGCCTTTTGTATAATCAAACTTCTCCACCGCCTTGATAAGGCCGACGTTGCCTTCCTGGATCAAATCCAAAAAGTGCATGCCCCTTCCCACATACCGTTTGGCAATGCTGACCACCAGCCGCAAATTCGCCTCCGTCAGCCGCTTTTTCGCCACTGCGTCCCCTTCCGAAATGCGCATGGCAAGATCCACCTCTTCATCGGCGGCAAGAAGCGGCACCCGTCCTATCTCCTTCAGGTACATTTTGACCGGATCGTTAAGAGCAATATTCTCTACATTGAGGGCGTCCTCCATCTCTTCCTTAGTGACCTCTTCGATTTCAAGCTCGTCCAGGCTCGGCTCCTCGATGAAATCCAGGTCAAGAAGAGGCGGCTCTTCCTTCAGCTCATCCTCATTGAGGTTGTCCAGCTCTAGATTTTCCTCCTCTTGCTCCTCCATTGGTTCCTCCGCGGCTTTTTCCTCTTCTAATATCCTTTCGTCTAAAGCGTCGTCGTCAAACACGGCAGCGTCCTTTTTCTTATTATCCATGCGGTTTTTCCTTCCTCTGCGTGATTTTTTGTATATTCCTCGCCCACTGCTCGGTGTCCATATCCGCCGGAGCAGGGGCGTTGTCTTTTTCCTTTTCCTCTAAAATAACCCGGATACAGTCCTTCCATTCAGCGACGGCGTTCTCCTTGCTGAAAGGCCGGTTTTGCAGCTCCACAATCCTTCCCATTTCCGCGGGTGTGAATTCCCCGCCGCACAGCGACAGGTCAAATGGGACGCCTGTCTGCGACTGGGCCAGCACCTGTTCGTAGACCCTGCGGTGAAACCTGGTCAAAAAGTGGTCTGGCGGCAGCTTTTCCTCCGATTGGCGGGCCAGATCCGGATGGTACATCAGCAACGTCAGCAAACATTCCTCCGCCCGGGCCGCCCGGGGATACCGTGCCCGCTCCGGATTGACCTCATCCCGCTTCTTCCCGGGGGCCACGATTTGCCGCAGCTGCTGTTTGCTTTGCCGTGCCTGGCTGCGGCTGCGCTTCTGCCGCAGCTGGTTCACCACCGCATCCTTGCTGACGCCGAATTCCTGGCCCAGCCGCCCGGCATACAGTTCCCGGGCAATGGCGTCATCTACCCCGGCTAGGATTTCCACTGCCTTCTGCAAATAAAGCATTCGTCCGGATTCGGCCGATAAGTCAAACCCTTCCCGGGCGCAAAGAAGCTTATACTCTATATCATTCCCCGCGTCCTCCAGCAAAAGCCGAAATTTTTCCGCGCCGTGGGCTTTGATGAATTCATCCGGATCCTTTCCGTCGGGAATCCGCAGTACCCGCACCCGAACGCCCGCTTCGTTCAGAATTTCAATGGCCCGGGCGGTTGCCCTTTGCCCAGCCGCGTCCGCGTCCAGCGTCACCACAATTTCTTTCGCGTACCGGGACAATAGGTGCGCCTGCTCGGACGTAAACGATGTTCCCAACGCGGCCACAGCGTTTTCAAATCCCGCCTGGTGCAGGGAAATGACGTCCATATACCCTTCCGCCAGAATCAGAGAGTCGCCCTTCACATTTTTGGCAAAATTCAACGCGTAAACGTTGCGGCTCTTTTTATAGACGGGAGTGTCGGATGAATTGATGTATTTCGCGCCCTCGTCGTTGGGCATTTTTCGCCCGCCAAAGGCGATCACGCCTCCCCTTAGGTCAATGATGGGAAACATGATCTTGTTGCGAAACCGGTCGTACACCCGCCCGTTTTTACTTTTTCCCGCCAAATCCGCCAGAACGATCACATCAGCGGGAAAACCCTTCCCCTCCAAATAGCGGGTAAGGCCTGTCCAATCATCCGGCGCGTACCCCAGCCCAAAATGGCGGATAGTGGCGGGAGACAATTGCCTTGCCGCCAGGTATTCCCTTGCCGCGGCCCCCTGCGGGCTTAACAGCATTTCATGAAAAAAATGGGCGGCGGCACGGTTCATTTCCAGAATCTGCGCCCTTATCCGGGCTGCCGAATCGTCATAGCCCTGTTCGGGCACCTGCATGCCCGCCCGGTCAGCCAGGAAGCGGACGGCTTCCATGTAATCCAGGTTTTCAATCGCCCGGATAAAGGTGATCACATCGCCCCCCGCGCCGCATCCGAAGCAGTAATACGAGCCGTTTTCCGGATACAGCGTGAAGGATGGGGTTTTTTCATTGTGGAACGGACATAGTCCCACCAGATTGCTTCCCCGGCGGCGAAGGTTCACATAGCTCCCCACCACCGATTCAATATCGTTCCGATATTTCAGCTCAGATAAAAATTCCGGCGGCAGCGCCATGGTACCATCTCCCCTCGCCTAAAACGCCGTCATTCGGATTTCCAGGGTTTTGGAACAAACAGCTCTTCAAAGGTATGAACGGCAAACCGATCGGTCATGCCAGCGATGTAATCGCAAGCCGCCCGCGCGGCGCCCTCCTGTTGGTAAATCCGGCGGTACTCCTTGGACAGTTTCTCCGGCCGTTCCAGAAAATATTCATACAGCCTTCTGACAGCCTCCTCCGCCTTGCCCTCCTCGCTCTTGGCCACCGGATTAAAGTATACGTGCTCGTACATAAATTGATGCAGCTCTTCAAACGCTTCCGCCTGGGGCGAAGCCATTTGAATTTCCTCCCCGCTGCCCTGAACCACAGCCCGCACCAGAGTATCAATTCGCTGGCTGATCCGGTTACCCAGCATGTCCCGCAGGGGCTTCGGAATATCGTCCTCCCGCAGAACGCCGGCGCGAACCGCATCGTCTATGTCGTGATTGATATAGGCGATCCGGTCGGAAATCCGCACCACGCGGCCTTCCAGCGTGTCCGCCTGCTGCCCTTTGGTGTGGCAGACAATGCCGTTGAGCACTTCATATGTAAGGTTTAGGCCATCGCCATCCTTTTCCAGCCGCTCCACCACCCGCACGCTTTGCTCATAATGCCGGAACCCATCCGCAAAACAGCGGTTGAGCGCGCGTTCTCCCGCGTGGCCAAAGGGTGTGTGCCCCAAATCGTGACCCAAAGCGATGGCCTCGGTTAGATCCTCGTTCAGCCGCATGGCCCGGGAAATCGTTCGAGCGATCTGGGAAACCTCCAGCGTATGCGTCAGCCGCGTGCGGTAATAATCCCCCTCAGGGGCCAAAAACACCTGGGTCTTGTGCTTTAACCGGCGGAAGGAGCTGCAATGGATGATCCGATCCCGGTCCCGTTGAAAGCAGGTGCGCAGATCGCAGGGCTCCTCCGGCCGGGCGCGCCCTTTGCTGTTCCGGCTCAAGGCCGCGAGAGGTGACAACGCAGCTGCCTCCTGGGCTTCTATGCGTTCCCGGATGCTTTCCATATCATCTCCCCCTTCCCCTTATTTATTCGACAAATTCCCGTTTTCTCCTGCGGCAAAGGGAAAATATTTTTCTTCCTCTTCTATTATTTTGCTCTGTCCTCCCGTCAGCTCCTGCACCTGCCGGGCGAACGCCGTCTTTTGTTCCGCAGGC
Organism: uncultured Clostridia bacterium; assembly: GCA_944383495.1. Taxonomy (GTDB): domain Bacteria; phylum Bacillota; class Clostridia; order Oscillospirales; family Acutalibacteraceae; genus CALWPT01. Next base: position 13,518 of record CALWPT010000011.1, read on the forward strand.
AGGACGGCCCTGAACTGCACCCGTTCTCCAAATCCGCTTTCTTCCTCCCAACCATCAAAGAGCGCAAGGGCCGAAGCCAGCTTGCCGTACTGATGGTATTCACAGTCCAGCGATACCCGCACGCATGGCCGCATCAGCGCAGTACCCGCCGCCTGTGCCGCCTGCGCCGCCGCCTGGGAGTAAGCGCGGACAAGCCCTCCCGTTCCCAGCAATATCCCACCGAAGTATCGCACCACCACAAAGCATGCATCCCACAGTTCCCGGCCGGTCAGAATATCCAGCACCGGTTTTCCCGCCGTGCCCTGCGGCTCCCCATCGTCGCTGAAGCGGCATAGCTGCCCGTCCCGCAGGCGGTATGCGTATACATGATGGCGGGCCTGGGGATGCAGGGATTTGATTTCCGCCAGAAAACAGGCTGCCCCTTTTGGATCCTGCACTGGGCGCACATAACCGATAAACCGGGATTTCCGCTCCGTCAGCTCGGCAGACGCTTCCCGCCCCGGGGTTTTGTATTCGTTCATTTCGGGCCTCCCCTCCCGGCCATACGGAAAAACCGCAATTGCCCGTTGGGCGATTGCGGTTTTCATGCTGCATGACAAAAAGCTGCTTATTTGTCTTCCATGTTGAACCGTTTCTTGAAACGGTCGACCCGGCCGCCGGTGTCAACCAATTTCTGTTTACCGGTAAAGAACGGGTGGCACTTGGAACAAATATCAATGCGCAGGTTCTGTTTGGTGGAGCTGGTTTCAAACTCGGCACCGCAGGCGCATTTCACAGTTGTTTTCTCATATTTGGGGTGTATGCCTTCCTTCATCGCATCGTCACCTCTTTCGCATACAATTCAATAGCAAAATTTATAATACCACACCTGCTCTGAAAATGCAAGAATTTTTTGAAGCTTTTCCGTTTCTTCCCTGACTTTGCTCTGCGCCCCACAAAAACGCCCGTGTTTTCAGCCCAAAAACCTGCGCATAATGGATGTACCCTCCGCTATATAAACCCCCGTCGCCTTTGCCGACGCCTCGCTGAAGCAGGCGACGCCCTCCCTCGGCGCGGATTTTTGATAGATCAGATACGGCACCGGATCCGCAGCGTGGGTCATGGTGGACAGCGGCGTGGGATGATCCGGCAGGATCATAACCTTGTAATCCTCCCCTATTTGTTCCAGGCCGGCCAGCAGAATCGGCAGAACCCGCCCGTCAATCATTTCAATCGCCTTGACTTTATTGTCTATTTCATGCCGGTGGCCGCATTCGTCGGGCGCTTCCAAATGAACATAGACGAAATCCTGGCCGTTTTGCAGCGCTTCCACCGCCGCCTGCGCCTTGCCTTCAAAGTTGGTGTCGATATACCCTGTCGCGCCGGGCACCCCCGCCACCTGCATACGAGCGCAAACGCCGATGCCCTTGATCAGGTCCACCGCCGAAACCACTGTGCCCTTCAGTCCGAATTTTTCAGAAAACGGCTCCAGCGAAGGCTTTTTTCCCTCTCCCCAGAACCAGCAGGCATTGGCGGGACGTTTGCCCTGCGCTTTCCGCTGCTGGTTGACCGGATGCTTTGCCAAAACCTCCATGCTTTGCTCCATCATGGCAATCAGCGGCGCAGCAGCGGGAACCTTCGACAGATATTCCCCAATCACCCGCCCGGAAATATCGTGAGGCGGGGTCAGCTCCAGACCCAGAGCGCCCCCCTTCCACACCAGGCAATGCCGGTAGGAAACGCCGGTGTAAAAGGAAAACGCGTCGCTGCCAAACCGTTCCTTAAGCGCCTTTACCAATAAATCGGCCTCTTGGGTGGAAATATCCCCCGCGCAGTAATCCACCATTGTTTTGTCCCCAAATTTCTCCTCATCCGACAAGGTTACCAGGTTGCAGCGAAGGGCCACGTCATCCGCTTCCAGCTGGACGCCGATATTCGCCGCCTCCAGGGGCGAACGGCCGGTATAGCACACCCGGGGATCATATCCCATCACCGAAAGGTTCGCAACGTCGCTGCCGGGCTTTAACCCGTCGGCGACGGTTTTGCAAAGTCCCACCTCGCTTTTCGCCGCCAGCGCATCCATATGCGGCTTTTTCGCCGCTTCCATGGGCGTTTTGCCGCCCAGCTCCGGCAGGGGGTAATCCGCCATGCCGTCGCACAACACTACCGCGTATTTCATATCGCCGCCTGCTCCTTATTGAAAATATAAAACGCCCGCTTCAAACAGCTTCTGATCCTTTGCCCCGGGAACGTTTTTATAGCATTCCCGGTTTTTCCGTTCGCTGTGGCCCATTTTCCCGAGAATCCGGCCGTCGGGCGAGGTGATGCCTTCAATGGCGCAGACCGAACCGTTGGGGTTAAAGGGCATCTCCTGCGCCGGCTTCCCGTCCAATCCCACATACTGGGTGGCCACCTGACCGCCGCGGCTCAGCCGCTCGATCCACTCGGCGTTTGCGACAAACCGCCCTTCCCCGTGGGACACGGGAATGGTGTGCACGTCCCCGGCGCTGCACAGCGACAGCCAGGGGGATTTAACGGAGGTCACCCGGGTATACACCATCTGGGACACATGGCGGCCGATGGTATTGAAGGTCAGGGTGGGATCGTCGGGCAGCTGCTCGCGGATCTCGCCATAGGGCAGCAGACCCAGCTTGATCAGCGCCTGGAATCCGTTGCAGATCCCCAGCATGAGCCCGTCCCGCTCCTGCAGCAGGCGGTGAGCGGCTTCCTTCAGCCGGGGGTTGCGGAAGGTGGTGGCAATAAATTTGCCGGAGCCGTCGGGCTCGTCGCCTCCGGAAAAGCCGCCGGGGAACATGATGATCTGGGCCCGGTTCACGGCCTTCACCATGGCTTCGATGGTTTCTTCGATGGCGGCGGGGGTCAGGTTCTTCACCACCAAAATCTCCGCCTGGGCGCCCGCTTGCTCAAAGGCGCGGGCGGTATCGTATTCACAGTTCGTGCCGGGAAACACGGGGATGAACACGTTTGGCCGGGCCGCCTTCACCGAGGGCCCGCGCCCGTTCCTCTCCGCAAACAGCGGAATACTTGCGCGCACCGCCGCTTTGGGTTGGGCCTTCGTGGGAAAAACGGATTCCAGCTTGCCGCAGTAGGCTTCCAGCGCCTGAGCCATGCCCACCGTTTCATCCGCAAACCGAAATTCCGGTTCCTTGATGGTTTTTCCCAAAACGACGCCGCCCATTTCCAAAGCGGGCGCCGGGTCGTTCATTTCCAAAACAAAGGAAGCGGATAGGGGCGCAAACAGCAAAGCCCTGTCCTGTTCCGTGAACTGCACGCCCAAGCGGTTGCCAAAGGCCATTTTAGCGATCTGGGCCGCCGCGCCGCCTTCCTTGACCACCGAAGCGGAACGAACCGTTCCGTCCTCCAGCCATTGGAGCAGCCTGCCGTATACCGCTTTGGCGGCTTCAAAATCCGGCATGCGGGTTTCTTTCACCGCCGGCAAAGGCAGCAGGACAACCGCGCCGCCCGCTCCTTGGAAGGCCGCGGACATGGTTTTGGAAGCCTTGGTCATCGCCAGGGCGAAGGATACGAGAGTGGGCGGCACATCCAGGTCATTAAAGGAACCGGACATGGAGTCCTTTCCGCCGATGGCGGCGGCGCCCATTCTGCATTGGGCCAGAAAGCCGCCCAGCAGCGCGGCAGCGGGCTTGCCCCACCGCTCGGGCTTTTCATGCAGCCGCTCGAAATATTCTTGGAAGGTCAGCCGGGCGGTAAGTGGATCCGCGCCCACCGCCGCCAGCTTGCTCAGGCTTTCCATCACAGCCCAGACGGAACCGTGAAACGGGCTTTGCTGGGTCAGCCGGGGCATATACCCAAAGGACATGGCGGTAGCGTCGTCGGTCTGGCCCTTCAAGACGGGTATCTTGGCCACCATAGCCTCCTCCGGGGTCATCTGATACGCGCCCGCAAAGGGCATCAGCACCGTCGACGCGCCAATTGACGAGTCAAACCGTTCGCTCAGCCCCTTCTGGCTGGCCACCTCCAGCCGCGAAAGGTTGGAAACAAAGGCTTCCGGCAGGGATTTTTCCGCTAAAGCGGCGGGAACCGAATTCCGGTAGTCCTCTCCCATGGGCGCGGTGATCCGCGCCCGGGCCTTGCCGGTGACGCCGTTGGTATTGAGAAATTCCCGGGACATGTCGACAATGACCTTCCCCCGCCACTCCATCACCAGGCGTGGCTGCTCGGTCACCACGGCGACCTTCGTCGCCTCCAGGTTCTCCTGCGCGGATAATGCGGCAAACCGCTCTGCGTCGGAAGGATCCAGCACCACGGCCATACGCTCCTGCGATTCGGAAATGGCCAGCTCCGTCCCGTCTAGTCCGTCGTATTTTTTCGGTACGGCGTCCAAGTCGATCCGCAGCCCGTCGGCCAGCTCGCCAATGGCGACGCAAACGCCGCCGGCCCCAAAGTCGTTGCACCGCTTGATCATTTTCGCCACTTCCGGATGGCGGAACAGCCGCTGGATTTTCCGCTCGGTGGGCGGGTTGCCCTTCTGCACCTGCGCGCCGCAGGTTTCCACGGAATGATCGTCGTGCGCTTTCGAGGAGCCGGTGGCCCCGCCGCAGCCGTCGCGGCCCGTCCGGCCGCCCAGCAGCACGATGACATCCCCAGGGGCGGGCACGCCCCGCATAACGTTTTCCTTGGGGGAAGCGCCTACCACCGCGCCGATTTCCAGCCGTTTGGCCAGATAACCCTCATGGTACAGCTCCGCCACCTGCCCGGTGGACAGGCCGATTTGATTGCCGTAGGACGAGTAGCCGTGGGCCGCTTCGGTGGTGATTTTCTTCTGGGGCAGCTTGCCCTTCATGGTATCTCCAAACGGAACGGTGGGATCGCCGCTGCCCGTCACCCGCATAGCCTGATACACATAGGCCCGGCCCGACAGGGGATCTCGGATCGCCCCGCCCAGGCAAGTGGCCGCGCCGCCGAAAGGCTCAATTTCCGTCGGGTGGTTATGGGTTTCGTTTTTAAACTGGATCAGCCACTGCTCGGTTTTTCCATCAATGGTCACAGGAACCTCAATGGAGCAGGCGTTGATCTCCTCCGATTCGTCCAGATTTTGCAGCATGCCCCGCTTTTTCAGCAGCTTCATGCCCATGGTGGCAATGTCCATCAGCGACACGTTCCTGTGCCGCTCGCCGTACACTTCCTTCCGCGCGGCATAATACGCCTCCAGCGCCTCCTCCACCGGGCGGTTCAGGGGGCTTTTCTCAATTTCAATTTCCTCCAGGATCGTGGCAAAGGTGGTGTGGCGGCAGTGATCAGACCAATAGGTGTCGATCACCCGCAGTTCGGTGACCGACGGATCCCGGCCCTCCGATTGAAAATAGTCCCGGCAAAAGCACAAATCCTGCGCCGTCATAGCCATTTCCATTTTGGCGTGGTACGCGGCAATTTCCTCGTCGCTCATGGCGGTAAAGCCCTCCACCACGGCGACGTCCGCCGGCCGGTCGGCGTTCAGGTTCAAGTCCGCAGGCTTGTCCATGGAAGCAAGGCGGGATTCCACAGGGTTCACCAAATATTCCTGAATTTTCTTCAGCTGCTCCGTTGTTACGCCCTGTAAAGCGTACACCCGGGCCGAGCGCACCTGCGGGTAATCCCCCTGAGTCAAGAGCTGGACGCATTGCGCGGCGGAATCGGCCCGCTGATCGTACTGCCCCGGCAGGTATTCCACGGCGAAGACTTGATCAGACGCATCCAGCGGCAAAGCCTCGTCATACACATCGTCCACATTGGGTTCGGAAAAAATCGTGTTTCTTGCCCGGTCAAAATCCGCGCCGGTCACGCCATCCACATCATAACGGTTCCAAAGGCGCAGGCCGATATCCCCGGGCAAGCCCAAAGAATCAATGAGATCCTGCCGGATCTTCTGCGCCTCCACGTCGAACCCCGGCTTTTTTTCCACAAACAAGCGTTTTACCATATGTATTTCATACCCTTCCGGTTGATTTCCGCCCTGCGGCAGACATTGTTTTTCTGCAAAGGCCAACTGTTTTTTTATTTTACCATAGATTCAGTCGTTTAGCAAATGGGTTTTATCAGAGCAAATTGCGATAATTCAAAGTGAAATCCCGGGCTGAAGCATGCGCCCAACCGCGCAAAAACGCTCCCCGGCAGCTTGCTGTTTGCGGCAAAGAGCGTTTTCCATTCCGAAACGGGCCCCGGCGTTTTTCCCAGATCAGAGGTTGGGGATCTGCCAGTCCACCGGCCCCTTGCCCATCTCCCCCAGAAGGGCGTTGGTTTTTGAAAAATGCCGGCAGCCAAAGAATCCGTAGCCCGCCGACATGGGGCTGGGATGCGGCGCTTCCAGCACCCGATGGGCGGGATTGCTGATCAGCGGCTTTTTTTCCCGGGCGTTGCGCCCCCATAAAAGAAAGATCATTGGATCCGCCCGTTCATTAAGCAGGGATATGACATGGTCTGTAAATTGCTCCCATCCCATGCCCCGATGAGAATTGGGCGCTCCTGCCCGAACCGTCAGCGCTGCGTTCAGCAAAAGCACTCCCTGCCGGGCCCAGGGCTCCAGATACCCGTTGTTGGGAATATAGCATCCCACATCGGTTTGCAGTTCCCTGAAAATATTGAATAAGGACGGGGGGATGTCCACGCCCTTTTGAACCGAAAAGGCAAGCCCATGGGCCTGTCCCGCCCCATGATAAGGATCCTGCCCTAGGATTACTGTCTTCACATCCCGGTAGGGGGTGAGCTTCATGGCATTGAAAATATCGGTCATGGCGGGATAAACCGTTCGGGTTGCGTATTCCCGCTTTAAAAAGGCGCGAAGTCTTTGGTAGTATTCCTTCTGGAATTCCGATTGCAGCAGATCGTCCCAGTCGTTTGCAAAATGAACCAATAAAAAACCTCCTTAACGTTCAAAACAGCGTTTTACTATTTCTTTCTTCAAGAGCTGGCGCGCCCGTAAGCCCTCAAATACACCCAGTTGTATGGATCAATGCGATTTCACGGCTGAAAAGAAACGGGACAAAAGTTTCCTGTCCGCATAGAATGGCGTAGAACCGAAGCTACGGTTTAAAAACAGCGGGTTATCAAAGCAGCCGGTTACATAAACACCGCCGGGTGAAATCCGGTTTCCTTCATCCGGCTGGTTTTACCCAGCCTATGATGCCCCGATATTCGGAGGTGACGCAAGTGACGGAGTTCAACCCCGTTTTGCTTGCACTCATCGGCACAGGCTTTACCTTTGCCGTAACAACGGCCGGAGCGGCCATGGTCTTTTTCATGCGTAAGGATCAAAATCCACGCACACAGCGGGTTTTTCTCGGATTTGCCGCAGGCGTTATGATCGCCGCCTCGGTCTGGTCCCTGATCATGCCGGCCATCGAAATGGCAGAAGAAAACCACATGATCAGCTGGATCCCGGCGGGAGGCGGATTCCTTTTAGGCGGCTTGTTCCTTTTGGCTTTGGATAAGCTAATGCCGCAGCTCTACGCCACCCTGACCCGCAAATCAGAAGGCTTTACAAGCTCTGTCAAGCGCACGGCGATGCTCATTTTCGCCATCACCCTGCACAACATTCCCGAGGGCATGGCCGTCGGCCTGGCGTTTGGGCTGGCGGGCATCGACCAATCCCCCGCCACCCTCGCCGGCGCGATGGCGCTGGCAGCGGGAATCGGGCTGCAAAATTTTCCCGAGGGAGCCGCGGTTTCCCTGCCGCTGAAAAAAGAAGGCTTTTCCAAGCTAAAGTCCTTTTCCTTTGGTGCAATGTCGGGCATTGTGGAACCCATTGCAGGCATGTTCGGCGTACTGCTGGCCACTACCGTCGTTGGGATTATGCCCTGGATGCTGTCCTTCGCGGCGGGTGCGATGATTTTCGTCGTTGCCAAGGAGCTGATCCCAGAGGCCCATACCGAAGAACAGTCCAGCGCGGGTACGGTAGGCGTCTTGGCGGGCTTTCTTATCATGATGATCCTGGACGTGGCCCTGGGGTAAAAAGCCTCCCTGTGTCCATACACGCCGCATAAAGCCATGGAGCCCATGTCCGGCTCCATGGCTTTTACGTCCGCCGCCGCGCCGTTTTATTACAGCTCAAGCAAGGTTTTATCAACCGCGGTAAAATTATAAACCCCATCTTCTTCCACAGCGACCATGTCTTCAATGCGCACACCGAAACGGCCTTCTAGGTAAATACCCGGCTCCACCGTCACCACCATGCCGGGGCGCAGGATCGTTTCATCCGCCGTGTTGAGGCAGGGAGACTCATGAATTTCCAGTCCCACCGAATGGCCCGTGCCATGGCCAAAGCATTCGCCGAAGCCTTCCCGGGAAATGATTTCCCGGGCTATTGCGTCCCCGTCTTTTCCGGTCATTCCCGCCTTTAACCGCGCTAGAACCGCTGTCTGCGCCTCCAGCACGGCGCCGTAAATCCGCCGCTGTTCCGGCTTCACCTTGCCAAGCGCCACCGTTCGGGTCATATCAGAGCAATAACCATCTAATTTTGCTCCCATGTCAAAGGTGATAAAATCCCCCGGCTGAACTTGGTAAGCGGAAGGCTCCCCATGGGGCAGGGAGGAATTGGGCCCTGCCACGCAAATGGTTTCAAAGGCTAGCTCAGCGCCCTCCCGGCGGAAAAAGCAATCAATTTCGGCCGTCAGCGTTCGTTCCGTCACGCCGGGCCGGATCCGATTCAGAGCATGGACAAACGCCGCTTCCGTCACCTGCTGGGCGGCGGCGATCTTATTGCGTTCCTCCGGTGTTTTTACCGCCCGCAGCTCTCCGATCAGCCGATCCAGCTTTCCATCCCAAACCACCTGGCAGGGCAGCTCTTTTTCCAGACGCGTGGCCCGGGCCACCGGCTGCCACTGGGCCTCGATGCCCAGAGAAGATATGCCCCATTCCCGGCACACTTCCCGGGCCGCGGCAAGAAAATCCCGGGCCTGCCGGGTTTGAAGGCCGGGCCGGGCCGCCGCCTGCTTTGCCATTTCAAAGTACCGAAAATCCAGGAGGTGCACCGCCCTGTCCGCGGACACGAGCAGCATGCCCGCGCTGGAATGAAATCCGGTAAAATACCGGCGGTTGACGGGCGATTCAATGAGCGCGCATTCCGCGCCTGTCTCTCCCAGCCGGGACATTAGCTTTTGCAAAGGCATCACAAAGCCTCCTTTCTCCGCCGTCTGCCGCGAATGCAGGCCACGGCGGAACGGGCCGGCGATTCGCCGGCCCTCAGATACATCATCACTGCGTGATTCGCTTCACAACTGTGCTCAACAGCTTTGAAACAGGGAAAGAAATAAACACACACGCAGCCGCTTCCACCAGCCCATTTATCCCAACAAACAGCACAATAAACATTATAACGTTGGATGCATGCAGCTGGTTCGCCATATTCTGAATAAACGCAGTATGATAAAAACACAGACACAACGCCGTCATAAACAATACCGTGTTCAACACGGCCGCCGCTATACTGCCGACGCCAAAGCAAAGAACTCCCGTTTTGTCTACCTTGGCAACCGCCCGAAAGATCAGCCCTGTCAACAGGCCGACCAGCACGCGGGGGACAAAGCACACAATGAACGTCAGCCACGGATTAATCGACCTCAAAGCAGCGCCAAAGGCGCTCGCCCCCAAAATTCCATAACACTGCGCAAAGCTGGTCAATCCCCATATACCGCCTAAAAAGGCGCCGGCTTTTGGACCAACCGTCATCGCGCCAAAGGCTACCGGAAGCATTAAAAACGTAATTTCCAAACCCGCCGTTTTCAAATACCCCAAAGGCGTTACGGTCATGAGCAAAATCAACGCCGTGAAAATGGCTGTCAAGGTTAAACGGACAATGCTTTGAGATGTGTTTGCTTTTTTCATATTCAATTTCCTCCTGCTGCTGTTCCCGTAAGCCAGGATACAGCGCATATTTATTAGAAGGGAAAAAACGCCCGCCTTTTCCCATCCAATCCAAAACAGAGCGCCGTCTTATTGCTGATTGCGCTCATAAATGAGCCGCAGGCCCTCCAACAGAAGCGACCCATCCAAAATGACATCCCGGCGGCAGCTTTTCACCACCTCGGGCGCCAACCCGCCTGTAGCCACCAGCGTCGTTTTCTCCCCCAGTTCGTCTTCAATCCGGTCGGCCATACCATCCACCATGGCGGCGGCGCCGCAGAGAAGACCTGATTTCATACAGTCCACCGTGTTTGTTCCAATCACCTTGGCCGGCGTTTCCAGGGAAATATGCGGCAGCTGGGCGGTGCGGGAGGTCAGCGCATCCAGAGAAACACCCACCCCCGCGCAGATGGTGCCGCCCAGGAAATTCCCGGTGCGGTCCAAAACGCTGATGGTGGTAGCAGTGCCCAGATCATAAACAATACACGGCAAGGAATATTTAGCAATTGCCGCTACCGCGCCCGCTACCATATCCGCCCCCAGTTGGGCGGGATTGTCAATTTTAATATTCAGCCCTGATTTGACCCCAGGGCCCACAGACAGCGGCTCAAAGCCGAACAGCCGCGTCACCGCCTGCTTTAAGGAGGCGCTCAGGTTGGGAACCACCGAGCTGATGACTGCACCGGTGAAATCCCCCGGCGTATACCCGTTCAGCTCGATCATGTCCTTCAGCTCAATGGCGTACTGATCCCCGGTGCGTTTCCGGTCGGACGCCAGCCGCGTTTCAAAGGCCAGAGTGTCCCCCGAAAAAGCCCCTAAGGTAATATGGGTATTTCCAACGTCAAAAGCCAGCAGCAAGCAAGCCGCCTCCTATCCTTCATTCTATTCGGGCCGTTCATCTGGAGCGGCAATGGAACGAAAACTCCATTACACAGTCAGTATACGAAGCCGCGTCACGCCGCACTACGGAATAACCGATAGGCCCCAAATTGTCAACCCGCTCTGGTTGCGCCCTTTTGCAGCGCGCCAAAACAACAGTCCCTTACAAAGCAGAACGCGCCCTTCAATCCATTACAGGCTTTCCGCCTTTTGATGAACAGATTTGAGCAGCGCCGGAATATCCAAATTCTGCGGGCATTTCTGCGCGCAGGCTCCGCATTCCACGCAGGCCGTGGCCTGCTTCTCCCTAGGAATTTCATGCAGATACCGCCATGTCAGTTCCCTGGGGTTGTTAAATTTTACGTACCCGTCGTACAGCCGGAAGGCAGCGGGAATATCCACCCCCTGCGGGCATATGGAAACGCAGTACCTACAGCCAGTGCAGCCAGTCAGCGGCAGACGGTTCATAACGTCCACCGCCTGATTCAGTACCGCCTGATCCTTTCCCTTCAAAGGTTTAAAATTAGTGAAGGTTTTGATATTATCATTTAGCTGCTCCATGTTGCTCATTCCGCTGAGCACCACCTTAACGTCCGGCAGCGTGGCGCAAAACCGCAGCGCCCAGGAAGCGGGGGAAGCGGTGGGATCCGCGTCCTGAAACACTTTGACCACCTCGGGGTTCATCATGGCCAAATTTCCGCCTCGCACAGGCTCCATTACCACCACGGGAATGCCCCGTCGTTCACAGGCTTCGTACATTTTTCCCGCGCCGATAGCCGTCCAGTCATGATAATTCAGCTGCAGCTGGACAAAATCAAACATGCCCTCGCTCTCAGAAAGGATCTGCTCCAGCACCTCCGGGCTGTCATGATAGGAAAAGCAAAGATGCTTGATCCTGCCCTGCTCCCGCAGGCCCTTGACATAATCCAGAATACCCGTTTCCCTGCAGTGGCTCCAGCCCTGTTGTCCAATGCCGTGCAGCAGGTAATAATCCACATAGTCCGCCTGCAAACGCTGGCACTGGGTAGAAAAAATCTTTTCCGCGTCTTTGGCGCTCCTACAGTCTCCAAAGGGAAGCTTTGTGGCAATATAAAAGGTCTCTCTGGGATAGCGGGCGCACAGCGCCTCCCCCACAAAGGCTTCCGATTCGCCCCCGTGGTAAAACCAAGCGGTATCGTAATAATTAATCCCGGCTTCCATGGCCCGGTCTACCATGGCGGCAGCCGCCTCCCGGTCAATTTTCCCGTCCTTTTGCGGCAAACGCATCATGCCCAGGCCCAAGGCGGACACCCTGTTCCTGCCTAACGTATTCATCAGCATGCCGGTAATCTCCCCATCTTCTATTCACGGTCATTATACCAGTTCTCCGCCCCCTCGTCAATAGGGAGCCTGTTTTGCATACGCCTAAGGCGCGGCCGAGCCGCCCCGCGATTGTTGGCAGGAACCTTACAATCCCCCGTACGCCCTTGGCAGCGTGTTTTCAGCTTCAACACTGTTATTGGCGCTTTCTTGATCTGAAACGGCGCAGCCTTTGGCTGCGCCGTTTTCCTATTCCTTGCTCCTTTTTGGCGTTTCCCTCATTCCACTTCGCCCTGGGCTTTGGCTTCCTCAATGACCTTCTGCGCCACAGGAGGCGGCGCGTCCTCATACCGCTCAAACGTCAGGGAAAAGCTGCCTCTGCCCTGGGTTGTCTGCCGCAGAACGGTGGAAAAGTCTCCCATCTCCGCAATCGGAACCTCCGCTACAATTTCCTGATACCGGTCCTCCATTGGGTTCATTCCCAGCACCCGTCCCCGGCGCTTGTTCACGTCGCCGATGATATCGCCCATATTATCGTCCGGCACCAGCGCCTTGAGAAGCCCAATGGGCTCCAGCAGCGTAGGGGCCGCCTGGGGCAGCCCGTTTTTATACGCCAGCGCCGCCGCCATTTTAAAGGACATTTCCGAGGAATCCACCGGGTGGTAGGATCCATCCACCAGCGTGGCCTTCAGCCCCACCACCGGGTATCCAGCCAGCACGCCCTTCTTCACACAGTCCTGCAGTCCCTTCTCCACAGCGGGAAAGAAGTTCTTCGGCACTGCGCCGCCGAACACTTTTTCTTCAAACACCAGGGTGTCGCTGTCGCAGGGCTCAAACTCGATCCACACGTCGCCATACTGCCCGTGCCCCCCTGACTGCTTCTTATGCCGCCCCTGTATCTTAACGGGCTTGCGAATGGTCTCCCGATACGCCACCCGGGGCACAGACAACTCCACTTCCACACCGAATTTGGATTTTAGCTTGGATACCGCTACGTCTAAATGCTGCTCCCCCTGGCCAGAAAGGATCTGCTGCCGGGTTTCATGGTTTTGCTCAAAATGCAGGGAAGGATCCTCTTCCATGAGCCGGGCAATGCCGGCGGCGACCTTATCCTCGTCTCCTTTTGTCTTGGGCTTCACCGCCATAGACAATGACGGAGCCGGATATTCCACCCCGGCAAGCGCGATCACCTGGCCCGCGTCGGTCAAGGTGTCCCCCGTCTGCACATCCGCCAGCTTTGCAACCGCGCCGACATCCCCCGCAGCTATGTAATCCGCGTCCTCCTGCTTGCCGCCCTGGATCAGCATGACCTTGGCAATGCGCTGGTGCTCTCCGGTACGGGCGTTGACCGCATGAGAGCTAGAGGACAATTTTCCAGAAATAACTTTAAAATAGGATAGCTTGCCCACAAAGGGGTCGGCAATGGTTTTGAAAACAATGGCAGCTAAAGGCCCATTTTCGTCCACGTCCACTTCAACCTCATTCCCGTCCTTTACGCCGGTCTCAGCTATGGCCTCGTCGGCACTGGGCAAAATCCGGGTCATGCCGTTTAACAACAGGTCAATGCCTTCGCAGGTCTGGCCCGCGCCGGCGTAAACCGGCGCAATGTCGCCGGAGGCCACGCCCTCATGAAGGCCGGTGAAAATTTCCTCAGGCGTCAGCGGATCGCCGGAGAAGTACCGCTCCATCAGCTCCTCGTCGATGCTGGCAACCGCCTCGCACAGCATATCGTGCATCTCGGCAAGCTCGGGGAACTCGGGCGGTTCCACCTCCTTCGCCGTTCCGCCGTCATAGGCCCAGGCCTTCCCCGTCACCAAATTGACATAGCATTGCACCTTGTGATCCGCCACATAAGGAACCACAACCGGGCAAACAGCGGGTCCATACGCTTCCTTCAGGGCGCTTAAAACCTTGAAGTAATCCGCCCGCTCCGAGTTCATTTTGTTGATGAAAAAAATCCGCCGAAGCCCCTGCTGCTTGGCCGCCTTGTACGCCTTTTCCGCCCCGACGGTCAACCCCGATTTTCCCGAAAGAACGATCACCGCCGTTTCCGCAGCCCGCAGCGCTTCCCCCACACCGGCGGCAAAATCAAAAAGGCCGGGCGCATCAATCAGGTTAAACTTATAGTCCTTCCACTCAAATGACGCGACGGCCGTGGTAACGGATACCTTGCGTTTTTTTTCTTCACTATCAAAGTCCATGACAGTGTTGCCGTCGGCAACCCTTCCAAGACGGTCAATTGCGCCGGCCATATAAAGCATGGCTTCGGCAAGGGAGGTTTTGCCCGAACTGCCGTGACCGGTCAGGGCCACATTTTTGATGTGCTTTGCATCATAGTGTTTCACGCTGTTTTCCCTCATTTCCTTGTTTTTTGGTCAGACGGCGGTATAATTTGATATATTCATCGGCCGAGCGGTTCCAGCTGTTGTCGCATTCCATTGCCCGCCGCACCAAAATATTCCATTTCTCTTTGTCGCCGAAGGCTTCCGCGCCCCGGGTGACCGCCGTGCCCATGTCGTGTGCGTTATACGCAAAGAAGGTGAACCCGTTGCCGTTTTCCTTTGTCACGTCTGTAATGGTATCATTCAGGCCGCCCGTTTCCCGCACCACGGGAATCGCTCCATACCGCAGGGCGATTAGCTGCGATAAGCCGCAGGGCTCGCTTTTGGAGGGCATCAGGAATAAATCTGAGCCCGCGTAGATCCGCCGCGACAACGCGGGAACAAACCCGCATCGAAACGCCACCTTATCGGGGTGCCTTTCCGCCATTTCCCGGAAAAAGGTCTCGTATCCGCATTCCCCGGAACCCAGCACCACAAACTGGATCGGCTGTATCAGCAGCTCCTCCAAAATATATTTCACCAGATCCAGGCCCTTGTGTCCCACCAAACGGGATACCATGCCCACCACGGGGACAGCCTCGTCGAACGGCAGGTTCATTTCTCGCAGCAGCGCTTCCTTGCAGGCCCGCTTGCCCGCGGGATCCTCTGCGCTGTAAGGGGCGGCGATAGCCGGATCGGCAGCTGGATCGTAGTTCTCCGTATCAATGCCGTTGAGGATGCCTTGCAGCTTCCAGGTGCGCTCCTTTAAAATTCCTTCCAACCCGTAAGCATACCATGGGTCGAGAATTTCCTGCGCATAGGTGGGGCTGACAGTGGTCACCTGGTCGCAGGCCTCAATACCGCCCTTCATAAGATTCACCGCGCCGTTATATTCTACCAAGGATTTGGCCCACCCGGGAATTCCAAATACATCCTCCAGAATCTGCATGTCGTACTGCCCCTGATACTGGATGTTGTGGATGGTAAAAACCGTTTTCATTTTTTTATACGGCTCGTTATCATAATAAAACAGCTTGAGATAAACGGGCGTAAGCGCTGTCTGCCAGTCGTTGCAGTGAATTACGTCGGGCCAAAAATCAATGAGCGGAAGGATCTCCAGCACCGCCCGAGAAAAGAAGGCAAACCGCTCCGCGTCGTCGTAATGGCCGTACAGCCCTTCCCGCTTGAAATAATACTGATTGTCCAGAAGGTAATAAATCACCCCATCGTGCTTGGCCTCAAACACGCCGCAATACTGCCGCCGCCAGGCCACGGGTACCGTAACGCTGCCCAAAAAACGCATAGATTCCCGCATTTCCTCGCTGACTGCCTCGTATAACGGCAGCACAACCCGACAGCCGATCAGACGGCGGCGCAAGGCCTTGGGCAGCGCCCCCGCTACATCGGCAAGGCCGCCGGAGGCCGCGTAAGGCACCGCCTCGCTGGAAGCAAACAAAACTTTCATGGCAGCTGAACACTCCTTCCTGATATGATCCGTTTTATTTCCCATCAATTGACTTTTAAATTTCCGCACCCTTCTGCACAAAAACTGGATAGGTCTCAAATCCGGTCATAATACGCGAATTTCCCAAAACAACATTTTTATCCGTAATCACATAATTAAGCTGGGCGTTTTCCCCCACCTGTGTGGCCTGCATGAGGATGCAGTTTTTCAGGCGCGCCCCCTTTGCCACCTTAACATCCCGAAACAACACGCAGTTTTCCACCTCTCCCTCGATCACGCAGCCGTCCGCGATCAGGGAATTGGACACCCGGGAACCCAATCCGTACCGGGTAGGCATATTATCCCGGATTTTGGTAAACACCGGGCGTTCCCGGATAAACAGCCGGCTGCGCACCGAACGATCCAGCAACGACATGTTCAGCCGGTAATAGGACTGCATACTGTCCACGTAAACGGCAAACTCAGCCGTTTCATAGGCGTAGATATGCAGCCGATCGGCATTTTTCTGTATGATCTCCCGGGAAAAATTGGTGTGGTTGTGGCTGGACGCATCCTTCAGCAGTTGAATCAGCAGGGCCTTGGATATTACAATCATATCCAGCCCCACCAGAGCCTCCCGTTCCATTTCCTCGCCGATCTTCACATCCAAAATTCTTGCATCCCCGTCGGTTTCCATGGTCATGGAGTCCTGCCCCGCGGGGATGGCCATCTGCTTGCACACAATGGTGATATCCGCTTTTTTTTCCGTATGGAAGTCAAAAACCCGTTCAATGTCAATGCTGCTTACCACGTCGCAGTCACACAGCAGCACGTATTCCTCCTCCCCGGAGGCAATAAAATCAATTACGTCAAACAGCGCGTCGATCCGGCCGGTATAAACCCCGCCCTCGGAATGGGAATAAGGGGGCAGAAGGGAAAGGCCGCCGTTCTTCCGGGCTAAATCCCACGATTTTCCGTTTCCCACATGATCCATTAAAGACCGGTAGTTGCTTTTGGTAATCATGCCCACCCGGGACATGCCCGCGTGCACCATATTGGACAAGGTGAAATCCACCATTCGGTACCGTCCGCCCACAGGGACCGAGGCCATAGCCCGCATTTTGGTAAGCTCCGTTAAAAGCCCGTCTCCCGCGTTGGCAAAAGCCACGCCCAGCACGTTGTTTCCCTTCACAGTGATTCCTCCCCGTCAACCATTTGATTGGGCCCGACTGTCTGCGCTTTGTGGATAACCGCACCCGGCCCGATGACGCAGACGCCCCAATCCTCCAGATGCTCCGACTGCTCCGGCCGTTCGCCCACCCGGGCCCCCTCGCTGATTACCGCCGCTTCCGCAACAATGGCGTATTCCACCACCGCCCCGGCTTTTACCCGGCAGCCGGGCATGAGAATGCTGTCGGCTACTGTTGCGCCTTCCTCGATGACTACGTCCGGAAACACCACGGAGAAATCCACGCTCCCGCCAATATAGCAGCCTTCGCTTACCAGGGAATTCTGCACCTTGGCTCCAGTGGCAATATACTGGGGCGGCAAGGCAGGATTGCGGGAATAAATCCGCCAGCGCGAATCGGATAGATCCAAGGGAATTTTCGGGTTTAGAAGATCCATGTTGGCTTCCCATAGGCTGTCTATGGTTCCAACATCCTTCCAATACCCGTCAAAGGGGTAGGCGGACAGCTTCTGCCCGTCCGCCAGCATGGCAGGAATAATGTTCTTCCCGAAATCGTTGCTGGAGGCAGGATCAGCCTCGTCCTCCATCAGGTAATACCGTAGCTTCTCCCAGGTGAATATATATATTCCCATGGAGGCTTTGTTGCTTTTGGGATTTTTGGGTTTTTCCTCAAATTCGTAAACGCTCCCGTCAGCCCGGGTATTCATGATGCCAAACCGGGAAGCCTCCTCCATTGGCACCTCCAGCACGGCGATGGTCGCGTCGGCGCCCGTGGCCTTGTGCGCGTCCAGCATCTTGGAGTAATCCATTTTGTAAATATGGTCGCCGGACAGTACTAAAACGTATTCCGGGCTGTACCGCTCGATAAAATTCATGTTTTGGTAAATGGCGTTGGCGGTGCCCTTGTACCAGGCCGCGCCGCCAATATGCTGATACGGGGGCAGAATATGTACGCCGCCGTGGGATCGGTCCAGATCCCACGGCTGGCCTGAGCCCACGTAATCGTTTAGCTCCAAGGGCTGGTACTGGGTCAAAACCCCCACGGTATCAATGCCGGAATTAATGCAGTTGGATAGGGGAAAATCAATGATCCGGTATTTCCCGCCAAAGGGGACTGCGGGCTTCGCAACTTTTTTGGTCAACACACCCAGCCGGCTTCCCTGGCCGCCGGCTAAGAGCATGGCCACGCACTCGGTTTTGCTGAACATAGAAGATCACCATGCCTTTCCTGATTACTTTTCCTTGGGCTCGCTCCACTGAAGAAGCAGGAAGGACAAGGCCGGCAGGGTTAATCGAATAGAATGAGCGTAGCCGTTTTTCCCTTCCCTTTTTGTTTTATAGGACTTTACGCGGGTAGGCTGGGATCCGCCGTATTTCTCCCACGCGGAATGAAGCGTCAGCCGGTAGCTTCCGCTTTTTGGAACCCCCAGCAGGTAATCCTCCGCCTGGGACATCCCAAAGTTGCAGACCGCGACGACCTCGCCGCCTTCCTCAGCCCGACGCAGGAAGGATAGCACGCCGGATACAGTATCGTTCCGGGTGAGAAACAGAAAGTCCTCCGCCGACGAATCGGCCTGCCACAGGGCAGGGGTTTCCTTATATACACGGTTTAGATCCCGCACAAAGGCCTGCAGCTTTTTATGCCGCGGTACGTCTAAAAGCTGCCAGTCCAGCCCGGTTCGAAAATCCCATTCCCGGAATTGGCCGAATTCCTGCCCCATAAAAATCAGCTTCTTTCCCGGGTACGCTGCCATGTAGCCCAGCAGCAGCCGCATGGTATCAAATTTATGCTCGTAGCTGTCGGTGATCTTTCCAATAAAGCTTCCTTTCCCGTCAGTGGCCTCGTAATGGGGCAGGGGCAGGATAAAATTCTCGGAAAAGGCATAGAACAGCCCATAGGTCAGCGCATCCTGGTTATACAGGCGGTAAGCTGGCTGGAGGGATGCATACCGCAGCATATCCCGCAGCCATCCGGTATTCCACTTATAGGTAAAGCCCATTCCGCCTTCCCGAACCGGCCGGGTCAGCATCGGCCATGCAGTGGTTTCCTCGCCAATCGTGAACGCCCGGGGACAGTTTTCCGCCACCGTTTGATTCAGCTCCCTTAAAAACGCGGCGGCCTCTAAATGCTCACTTCCCCCGTAGATGTTCGGCGACCATTCCCCGGGAACCCGGTTATAATCCAAATACAATATGGAGGATAAATGCGGAAGGCGCAGCCCATCCAAATGATACTGCTCCAGCCAGTACAAAGCGCTGGAAATGAGAAAGCTCTTAACCTCGTTCTTTCCAAAGTCAAAGCAAGCGGCGCCCAGAGCCGGGTGCTCCCCCCGCCGTGGGTCGGCATACTCGAACAGTGGCGTCCCGTCAAACCGGAACAAGCCATGTCCGTCCTTGGGGAACCAGCAGGGCAGCCAGTCCATGATCACGCCGAGCCCCGCTTCATGGAACGCATCCACAAACGCCATAAAATCCTTTGGCGTGCCGTACCGGGAGGTGGGCGCGAAATATCCCGTTGCCTGATACCCCAGGGAATCATCCAGCGGGTATTCATACACCGGCAGCAGGTTAATATGGGTATACCCCATTTTCGAAAGATACGGTACCGCCTTCTTCGCCAGTTCCCGATAGGAATAAGGCGTGCCGTCGGGATGGCGTGCAAAGGAGCCTATGTCCATTTGATACGCGTTCATAGGCTCATACCGTCCGCGCCGCCCATCCTGCTTTTTAAAATAGGCCCCATCCGACCAGGAAAACCCCGATAAATCATACAGCTTGCTGGCGGTAGCGGGACGCGTTTCCGCGTGAAAGGCAAAGGGATCCGCCTTGAAAAGCACATCGCCGCCTTTTGTAACAATCCGGTATTTATAATTATCAAACTGTTTGGCCCCGGGGACAAACGCCTCCCACACGCCGTTTTTTTCCGCCATGGGGCAGGCGACGGCATCCCATCCGTTGAAGTCCCCCGTCACATACACGGCGGCGGCATTCGGCGCCCAGACCCGAAACCGCCATCCCGCCGTTTTTCGAACGCTGCACGGATGCGCCCCCATAGCGGCATGAGCCCGGAAATTGGTACCTTGATGAAAGAGATACAGCGCCATTTCTCCTGCCTGTACCGTCCTGCCGGCCATGATCCCTACCTCCTTTTAATACAATACGCTTTACGGGTTTATTTTATCAGATTCCACTAGTGAATGCAAGTCTGGTTTGTAAAAAGAATGTGAATTCATTAAAAATCTATTTTAAATTATGTGCATAAACAACAAATTTATTGGCATAAATTTGTGCTAATTCTAAAAGGCTCATCTCTATTGTATTCACAGCCTGTCCCCAATATGTCTACCCTCCCTCGCTCTAGGACGGTCGAAGGAACGCCGGCAGAATTCCTGTGCCTGTTATAAACAGCGGTCAGCCGTGCATACTACTGGCAAAGAGCTGCCTTTCTCACTCAAAACAGCCACTTGGCTAGCATAAGAACATAAAAGACCCGGCAGCCTTACCGGGCGCAAGCGGACAGCGGCGAAGCGGCGCCGCTTGCAAAGCCGCAAAACGCCCTGTGTACATATTTGCCGTCCAGCCGGACGGCGTACGCGGGAGGATTTTCTGATGGTATGGACGCCGAATCAAAAGGCGGTATGGCTGTGGCGAGGACGGTTTTTGGCGTATATGCTGACAGCCGGGGTAGGTACCGCCCTGACCGCCGGCTTTTTATGGCTGTGGCATTCATCCGCGGCAGGCTTCGCCGTATCCGCAGCGGGCGCGCTCGCACTGAGCGCGCTGCTTTTTGGTTTTTTTTATTTTCCCCCCCGGGAATGGGCAGGCAGACGGTACGAGCTTACCGCTACTAGCCTGGAGGTCTGCCGGGGCGTTTGGCGGAAACGGCGTTCCGCCATGCCGCTGTCCGCCCTGCGGCGGATCACAATTTACAGCGGCCCGTTCTCCACTCTACTGGGACTGTGGGGTATCAAAGCCTGTACCGCAGCGGGAAACACAGCCCTGACAGGTCTCTCCCGCCGGGATGCGGAAGCGTTGGCCCGGCTCTTGGAAGAAAGGCTGGGATCGGAGGCGCCCCATGGATTTTGAATGGACCAAAGGCCATTGGCTGGTGATTTTTAGTGAAACACCGCTATGGCTGGTGCTGCTCATTTCCCTCGCTGTGACCTTGCCTGTGGGCATGGGGCGGATATCCTTTTTATTGGCGCTGCTTTTCGTTCCCCTTCTCCGCACGGCCCGGTTTATAAGAGCCCGGATCGGCGTGGACAACGGAACGCTGCTGCTGCGCGCCGGTTGGCTGTTCCGAAAGGAAGAGCGGATTTCCGCGGCTTTTGTTACCGGGGTGGAACTGAACCAGAACCTGCTGCTGCGTCCCTGGGGTATTTGGCAGGTGCGAATTTCCTTTTTGGGAGCAGCTTTCCGCCCTGTGTTTGCCCTGCCCCGGGATCAGGCGGACACGCTGCTTTGCCTTTTACTGGGGAAAAAGGGAAGCCGCGGCTCTGCTTGCAAGGCCTCTAAACGGGAATTTATTCGCTGGGGGCTGTTTCAGCCCCGAACGGTCAAGATAACAGCGCTGCTGACGCCGTTTCTGGCGGCCATTTCCGCTCTGCTGCGGCTTTTAAGCCGCCAGACCCTAGCGCCCCAGGACTACGAGGCCGCCCTGCGGGTTATCTTTTATCTGGCGCTGCTTGGGGGGGTGCTTTTGGGCCTGTATCTGCTGGGATCTTTGGTCTCTCTTTTATATAAGCTGATCATCTATTACCGGTTTCGGGTAACGAGCTATGACCGGCTCCTGCATGTTGCTCACGGGCTGCTGCGAAAACGGGAATTCTGGTTCTCAAGAAATTGGATCATCGGCATGCGCCTAACCCAATCGGCCTTAATGCGGCCCTTCGGATATTATACCGTCCGACTGACCGCCCGGGGATACGGTGGATTCCGCCGGACGCCGCTGCTGTTCCCCATGGCGCGGCGGGAAACGCTAGAAACTCTGCTGCAAGCAGCGCTCTTGCAGCCGCTCCCCCGGCTGCTTTTGCAGCCCCCGGCCCGATCGCGGCGGTATTTTCTCTGGCGTTGGCCTATTTGGATTTCGGGCGGCGCAACGCTTATCTGCGCGGCGCTGGATCTGCGCGTGTTCGGCGGCCTGGCCTTCTTTCTGTTTCTTGCTGCGTTTGCCGATGGTGCTCTTCGCCGCCGAAACGCTGCTGCGGGCGCCTCGCAAGGCCTCATTTTGATCGCTGGCGGCGGACTTTTGCAGAGCATTGAGCTGTTTCGGCGGTCTGCGGCGGGGGAGGCTTCTGTTTTGGCCCCTGTCTGGAAACTCCGGCAGGGGCTCTGCTCCCTTGCAATCCGCCTTCCGGGGAATTTTCTCAGAAAAAGCGTCGCCGCGCCCAATCTGGACGCGGCTAAAACCCATATTCTCCAGCGCTTCCTGCTCCGGTGAATCCGGGGCGCGTCTGCGCTTATCAGCCGCAATACTGAACGTATAGGCTGCTTAATATCCGGATGTGTTCTTCCTCATCCAATATGATTCGCTCCAGCAGCGCGCCGACGTCTTCATCCCGGATGCACTGGATCAGATGGCGATAACCCTCTATGGCCTTGCGTTCGCTTTCAATATCCCGCGGCAAAATACAGGCAAGACCCCGATTGTACTCCACCATGGGCGGCGCGGCGGTAAAATATACACTGCCTCCTTCTCGGACTGTGCGGAAGCAGGGATCCACACCGCAGCGGCAAATGGCTTCTCCCAGCAGCTCCAGATGGTGCATCTCCACCTTTGCAATCCCACCCAGAGCCCGCGCTACCTCCGGATACCGGCCGGACAGCTTAAACCGCTCATAGCAATACTGGCAGATGGCCCCCAGCTCGGATCCCCCGCCCGCATAAGCGGAGAGCAGCAGCCGTCCAGTTCGCTGGTTTCCGGTGAAGGGCACGTCGGGATACGGCAGCAGGCATTGAAAGGTCTGAAATTCCATATGTATCATCTCCTTATCTTTATTGTATGAGCCGCCCGTCCGCCTTGCCACGAAAGAGCGGGTTATGCATTGGCATTACAATCATTAAAACCCTGCTTCACGTTGACAAAACAGAGGAATGGTGTTAAAATTTTTATCATAGGTTAGTTATTTCTAACCAGGGTGTTGCTACGTTTTAAAGCAGGAGATGAGAGAGGATGCCGTTAACCCTTGCGCCCTTAGGGGAGGAGCAGATTATTAAAAAAGTAGGGGGTTCGCCGGAACTGAAGGCCCACTTGAGAGATATGGGCTTTGTAACGGGAGGCGGCGTAACCGTGATATCCACTATAGGGGGAAGCCTGATTGTAAGCGTGAAGGATGCGCGAATCGCGATCAGCCGTGAAATGGCCAGCCGTATTATTGTTTGAAGCGAATGCGTTTTGTTTTTCACCGAGCGTATAGCAGACTGGGATCGGGTGGGGGCCATGCCGCTTATAAAGGGAAAAGGCGTTATAGAAAATAGGGATAGAAAGGGCGGCTTTGATAGGGAGGCGTCCTTTTTGAAAAGGCTTTTGCAGCGAACCGTTTTGTCCTTCAGGCTCGCTAGCGGTTGGAGGGCCTTCCGCTCTGGGGCCTATTCCAACATGAAACCGTCATTCTAACAGAGCATTCTTCCCCTATCGGGGATAACCGACGGGAAAAGGAATAAAAATGCCTGCAATGGACCGCCAGCGGCTTCTCTGCCGGCGCGGGCTCAACGATCCAGTGGCAGCGTTTCGGAGTGGATTGACATGCCATTACCGTCATAAATTGAAAATTCTTACATAATTTGCCTGCCGCTTGGCCAAAATAGCCATATAAAAAGGAGGCAATGCTTGATGTCACACACAGTTAAAATTGCAAGGGTAACAGGGCGGCAGATTTTTGATTCCCGGGGAACGCCAACGGTTTGGGCACGGGTGACCTTGGATAATGGCATGAGCGCCAGCGCCAGTGTTCCTTCCGGGGCGTCTACCGGCATGTTCGAGGCCTGCGAGCTGCGGGACGGAGGAGAAGCGTACGGCGGCAAGGGTGTTTCCCAGGCAGTGGAAAACGTGAATGAAGAAATAAACCGAGCCTTAGCGGGTCAGACCTTGTGCTGCCAGCAGAAGCTGGACCGCATGCTGCTGGAGTTGGATGGAACGGAGAATAAATCCCGTCTGGGAGCCAACGCGATCCTGGCCGTATCCTTGGCCTGCGCCAAGGCGGGTGCCGCAGCCCATCAAATGGAGCTGTTTCAGTATGTGGGAGGCGTCAGCGGCGTGACGCTGCCGGTGCCCATGATGAACATCCTCAACGGAGGCGCCCACGCGGGAAATAACGTGGATATTCAGGAATTTATGATCATGCCCGTGGGAGCAAGCGGCTTTCGCCAGGCAATGGAAATGGGTACAGCGGTGTACGCCCGCTTAGGAAAGCTGTTAAAGCAGCGGGGTCTGTCCACCACCGTTGGGGACGAGGGCGGATACGCGCCCGATCTAGAAAATGACGAGCAGGCCCTGGCTTATCTGGTGGAGGCGATTTCCGCCGCCGGGTATGAGCCCGGAAGGGACGTCGCCATTGCCCTGGACGCCGCCACCAGCGAATGGGTTGTGGAGCAGGGGTACCGGCTGCCGAAAAAAGGAACCTCCCTCACCCGGGATGAGCTAATTGCCTTTTTCACCGGCCTGTGCGAAAGGTACCCTATTGTTTCCATTGAGGATCCCCTTGGCGAGGAGGACTTCGAGGGCTTTGCCCAGATCACATCGCTGCTGCAAAGGAAGGTGCAGATCGTAGGAGACGATTTGTTTGTCACCAACCCAGCCCGGCTCACCACAGGCATGCAGCAGGGCAGCGCCAACGCGATTTTAATTAAGCCCAATCAAATTGGAACCCTCACCGAGACCATGGACGCAGTACGGCTGGCGAGGGCCAATGGGTATCACACGATCTTATCCCACCGCAGCGGTGAAACAGAGGACACGTCCATTGCCGACATTGCCGTGGGTCTCAACGCCGGTCAGATCAAAACCGGCGCGCCCGCCCGGACCGACCGGGTCTGCAAGTACAACCGGCTTTTGGAAATAGAAGACATGCTGGGAAGCGCCGCTCTTTATCGGGGCCTCAACGCGGTTTCGTTTTTATAAAAGAGTCTGCTTAACGCAGTTTTACTTTTGGGCAGCTTTGCTTGCCGTTTCCTGATCGAATGGCTGCCCGGCTTCAGCCTTTTTCGATGGTTCCCCTTTTCTGGATTGGATGCTGTTTTTGAGAGGCTGCATTGAAACCAAATTAGCGGTCTCATAAATGATCCATGTATAGACCTTCACTTGGGCTATGCGCTTCTTAAATGTGTCCGTCCTTCCTTGCTTCAGGCAGGCTTTCTCCTCTAGAAAGCTTAACAAAGTGAAGATTTCCATGAGCATGATACACCTTGATCCAATTGGGAGCTACATTGCACTCCTCAGTTTATATGTTTGAGCCATAAAAATGCCCCCTATGAATGGAAGATCCCTTTTTCACTGTCGCTCATCAGGGGGACTCTCATTATAAAGGAAAGAATTAAGAAAAAAAGACAATGCAAGCGCCCAACAGTCCCATAAATACCAGCCTTTTCTTGCTCCTATCGCCGCGTTGGTTCTGGTTCTCTAACAGAAAAAACACGCACCCCTTTATCGCTTTAATAATGATATATTTCAGCAGCGCAGACGCCTTGCATTCCGCCGTCGTCTATTACAATTTCTCCTGTTAATTGCCAGTATCATCAATAAACTTTGGAGGAAGCACATCTCCTCCCATTGCAGCAATTACGTGGTTAATAGATTGTTTTCCCTTAAGCATCATCAGTTTTGAAGTTCCATATGCAAGCAATCGCCCATTTTCATCTATAGCTTGCGCTTCACACAGACAAAGACTTCTCCCAACCTTCAAAGACCTGCCTTCTACAACGATATTTCCCCGATTCACCATTGATAGGTTATGAATACTAACATCAATCGAAGTATAACCCGCATGCTCGTCAACCTCACAATAAGCAGCCCAGTAAGCTGCCGTATCAATTATAGAGGCATAAACACCTCCGTGGATTGTTCCAAACGGGTTTAAATGTTTTTCTTCCAATTTCACCATAATTTTGGAATATCCACATTTTAACTCACAAATCTTGATATTAAGAAGTTGGAAAAACGGGCCCTTATTGATAAGCGAAAGCAAGTCTTGGATGTGTTTCGGATTGATGCTTCTCATTTGTCTCATCCTCCCTGTACTGATTGTTTTAACTATAACACATATTTTGAATCATCCTACAATTTTAGCACCTGCTTTTCACTTGCGGAGGAAATCAGGCGTCTCAAATGGGCAATAAATCCGTTTCTTAGATTCTTTAGACAAACGCGAATATCACGGAAATTACTCAGAAAATCCCACATTTTTGAATTTCCTTAGAAATACATTTCTTTGAAAATGTATCGATGCTTCCATATTAATATGGGGTTGTGGGACCTGACGGCAAGGGAGTCTCTCATTATAAAAAACCAAGCGCGGCCGGGTTTAACCGTCCGCGCTTGCTGCATTTTAGCGATTAAAAAGGAGGCCTTCAGGCTTCGGCCTTACTCATCCGCGCCGCAGCACTTTTTATACTTTTTGCCGCTGCCGCAGGGGCAGGGATCGTTGCGGCCCACCTTCTGGCCCTTGCGCACGGTGGCGCTGCGCTCTTCCGACCCGTCGCCGCCGCTTTCGCCGGTCACCTTGGCCACCTGCTTGCGCTGGACGTCTTCCTGCCGGCGGATCTGCACCGTCATGACCAGCTTGGCGGTTTCCTCCTTGATGGATTCGGTCATGGCGTTGAACATATCGTAGCCTTCATTGCGGTACTCCACCACAGGGTCGTGCTGGCCGTAAGACCGCAAATAGATACCGCTGCGCAGTTCATCCATAGCGTCAATGTGATCCATCCAGTGGCGGTCCACCGTCTGGAGCAGCACCACCCGCTCAATCTCCCGCATAGTCTCCGCACCAAAGCCCTCTTCCCGCTCGTCGTACCGGTTCCGGGCAATTGCAATAAGCTCGTCGCCAATGCCTTCCTTCGTGGCGTTGTTGAGCTGGGAAAGAGAGAGATCCAGCGTCTCGCCCACCGGCAGCCAGGGGGACAGGGAGGCCTTCAGCCCTTCCAGGTTCCAATCGTCCGCCGCGGATGCCCTCAGGTATTCGCCGCATGCGGCGCGGATGGTATCCTCCACCATTTTGAACACGGTATCCTTGAGACTTTCGCCGTCCAGCACCTTGTTGCGCTGGGCGTAAATCAATTCCCGCTGGGCGTTCATCACATCGTCAAACTCCAGGACGTTTTTCCGGGAGGCGAAGTTGCGCCCTTCCACCTTGCTTTGGGCGTTTTCGATGGTTTTGCTGAGGATCCCCGTTTCAATCGGCATATCCTCATCCACTTTCAGCATGCTCATCATATTGTACATCCGCTCGCCGCCGAACAGACGCATCAGATCGTCCTCCAGTGAAATATAAAAGCGGCTCTCACCTGGATCTCCCTGGCGCCCGGCACGCCCCCGCAGCTGGTTATCAATCCGGCGGGACTCATGCCGCTCGGTTCCGATAATGAACAGGCCGCCGGCTTGCCGGACCTTTTCCGCCTCGGGTTCAATTTCCTTTTTATACTGCTCATTGAGCTCGGCAAACCGCTTGCGGGCGTTCAAAATCTCCTGGTTGTCCGTTTCGGCAAAGCCCGTCGCTTCAGCGATCAGCTCCTCGGGGAATTCTTCCTTGCGCATTTGGGATTTGGCCAGGTATTCCGCGTTGCCCCCCAGCATGATATCGGTGCCGCGGCCCGCCATGTTGGTAGCGATGGTCACCGCGCCCGGCTTGCCCGCCTGGGCAATGATCTCCGCTTCCTTTTCATGATTCTTGGCGTTGAGCACCTGGTGGGGGATCTGCCGCTTTTTCAAAAGGGCGCTGACCCGCTCGGATTTTTCGATGGACACGGTGCCCACCAGTACCGGCTGGCCCTTTTCGTGGCATTTGATGATTTGGTCAATAACCGCGTTAAACTTGGCGTTTTCCGTTTTATACACCACATCCGGATTGTCCTTGCGGATCATGGGCTTGTTGGTGGGGATTTCTACAATATCCAGCTTATAAATCTGGGCGAATTCCTGGCTCTCGGTCATGGCCGTACCGGTCATGCCAGAAAGCTTGCGATACAGCCGGAAAAAGTTCTGGAAGGTGATGGTAGCCAGGGTTTTGGATTCGTGGGCCACCTTAACGTTTTCCTTTGCCTCAATGGCCTGGTGCAGGCCTTCATTGTACCGCCGGCCGAACATGAGGCGGCCGGTGAATTCATCGACAATAATGACCTCCCCGTCCTTCACTACATAATCCACGTCCCGCTGCATGATGCCCCGGGCGCGGATGGCCTGATTGACGTGATGGGCGATGGTGAGATTTTCCGGGTCGTTGAGGTTCTGAATCCCGAAAAACGCCTCGGCCTTTTTCACACCGGAGGCGGTCAGCGTCGCGGTGCGGGCCTTCTCATCAATGATATAATCCCCGTCCACGTCCGCGTCGCTGAACTCCTTTGCGTCCATTTCCTTCATGCGGACAGCCTTCAGGGATTTCGCCAGTTGGTCGGCCCGCTTATAAAGCTCAGTGGACGCCTCCCCCTGGCCTGAAATAATCAGCGGCGTGCGCGCCTCGTCAATCAAAATGGAGTCCACCTCATCCACGATGGCAAAGGCATGGCCCCGCTGCACCTTCTGTTCCTTATATATCACCATGTTGTCCCGTAGATAGTCAAAGCCCAGCTCGTTGTTGGTACAGTAGGTAATATCCGCATCATACGCCGCCCGCCGCTGGTCGTTGTCCAGCCCGTGGACGATCAAGCCCACCTTCAGGCCCAAAAACCGATAGACCTTTCCCATCCATTCCGAGTCCCGGCGGGCCAGGTAATCGTTAACCGTGACGATATGCACGCCGTTGCCCGTCAGCGCGTTCAAATAGGCCGGCAGGGTGGCCACCAGCGTTTTACCCTCGCCGGTTTTCATCTCAGCAATGCGTCCCTGGTGCAGCACCACGCCGCCGAGAATCTGAACCGGAAAATGCTTCATATCCAGCACCCGCCAGGACGCTTCCCGGCAAACGGCAAACGCATCAGGCATGATATCATCGGTGGTTTCGCCCGTTTGCAGCCGGTCCTTCAAAAGCTGCGTCTGCTCCCGCAGCTCATCGTCAGACATGGCGGCATATTTCTCCTCCAGCGCCAGCACACGGTCCACAATCGGCTGGATCCTTTTAATCTGCTTTTTGGAGTAATTTCCAAATAATAATCTCGTGAGTCCCAAATCAATCGTCCTCTCCGGCCCAACAGACGGCCACGAAAAAATACGGAATGCAGGCATGCCCACAGTCAATTACTAATTATTATAACACAAAAAGCCAAAAAAGAAAGAACTATTTGTGAACAATTTTTTTCAATTCCCTCTGTCAATTTTTAATAGCATCCGCCCCGCAGCCTTGCGCCGCCAGCGGCATGGCCGCGGACAATATACCCTTCCTGCTGGGCGCGCGTAAAAAGCCCCCTTTTGGGAATGCCGGGAAATCGCCCGCTTAAAGCGGGCCCTTCCGCATTTACCCAAAAGGGGACGGCGTTAAACGTCTATTTTATTTTCCGTAGTAAGCCTTCAGGAATATTTCCTTGATCTCCTCCACCAGGGGATACCGGGGATTGGCCACGGTGCACTGATCCTCGTGGGCATTATAACACAGGGTTTCCAGCTTGGCGAGAAATTCCTTCTCGTCAATACCGCATTCCTTCAAAGAACGGGGAATCTGCAAATCCTGCTGGAGCTTGCGAACCGCTCCTATCAGGTTTTTCACACTCTCCTGTGTGGTCTTGCCCGCCACACCGATAAACCGCGCCACCTTCGCGTACTTTTCATCGGCGATAAACCGCTCATATTTCGGGAAGGTGGCAAACTTGGTGGGCTTGCCGGCGTTAAACTCAATGACATAAGGCAGCAGCACAGCATTGGCGCGGCCATGGGGAATGTGGAACTCGCCGCCCAGTTTGTGCGCCATAGAGTGATTGAGCCCCAGGAACGCATTGGTGAAGGCCATGCCCGCGATACAGGAGGCGTTGTGCATTTTCTCCCGCGCCACCTTGTTGCCCGTTTTGAACGAGTCCTCTAAGAAGGAGAAAACCATGTCGATGGCCTGCAGCGCCAATCCGTCGGTGTAGTCGCTGGCCATAACCGAAACGTACGCTTCCAGCGCGTGGGTCAAAACGTCCATGCCGGTGTCCGCCACAATGGATTTGGGCAGTGAGGTGACGAACTGGGGATCGATGATGGCCACGTCGGGGGTCAGCGCGTAGTCGGCCAAGGGGTACTTAATGTTGCCGTTCTCCCGATCGGTGATAACCGAGAAGCTGGTCACCTCAGAGCCGGTGCCGCTGGTGGTGGGAATGGCGACGAACTTGGCCTTCTCTCCCAGTTTGGGGAAGGTGTAGGCCCGCTTACGGATATCCATAAACTTCAGCTTCAAGCCGTCGAAGGTGGCGTCGGGATGCTCGTAGAACAGCCACATGCCCTTCGCCGCGTCGATGGCAGAGCCGCCGCCCAGGGCGATGATCACGTCAGGCTGAAAGGCCTTCATCGCCTCCACACCCCGCATGATCGTTTTCACATCGGGGTCAGGCTCGATATCGGAGTAGATCTCGCTGTGGCAGTACTCGTTGCGTTTGCGCAGGTAGTAAAGCACCTTATCAATATAGCCCAGCTTGACCATGGTGGGGTCGGTTACGATAAAGGCGCGGGTGATATCGTGCATCTTCTGGAGATACTGCACCGAATCCTCTTCAAAGTAGATCTTCGGCGGAACCTTAAACCACTGCATATTGACCCTCCTGTGCGCCAAGCGCTTTTTATTGATCAGGTTAACCGACGACACGTTGCTGGTGGTGGAGTTGTGGCCGTAGGAACCGCAGCCCAGGGTCAAGGAAGGAGTGTTGGTATTGTAAATATCGCCGATGGCGCCCTGCGAGGAGGGAGAGTTGGCGATGACACGGCCCACGCGCATGGCCTCTCCGTATTCCCGGATCAGCTCTTGATCGCCGGAATGAATGACCGCCGAATGACCCAGGCCGCCCAAGTCCAGCATTTTCTGCGCCTTTTCAAAGCCTTCCTTATGATCCTTTACAACATAGTAGGCCAGGATCGGGGACAGCTTTTCCCGGGACAGGGGGTAATCGGGGCCCACATCCTTCAACCGGGCAATGAGGATCTTGGTCTTTTCCGGGACGGTCACACCGGCGTTTTTGGCAATCCAGTAAGGCGATTTTCCCACAATGGCGGGATTGACCGCGCCCTTCTCGGAGTTGATGGCGTAATCCGATACCTTTTTAATCTCCTCTTCATTGAGGAAGTAGCAGCCGTTATCCGCCATGAATTTCTCAAAGCCGCTCTGGAGCTCTTTGTCGACAATGACCGCCTGCTCAGAGGCGCAGATCATACCGTTGTCAAAGGTCTTGGACAGCATCAGGTCGGTGCAGGCCCGTTCCAGGTTAGCGGTTTTTTCAATGTAGCAGGGCACGTTGCCGGGGCCGACGCCCAACGCGGGCTTGCCGGCGGAGTAGGCCGCCTTGACCATGCCGGAACCGCCGGTCGCCAGAATCAAGGACACGCCCGGGTGGTTCATGAGCATGTTGGTCGCTTCAATAGAGGGGTATTCAATCCACTGCACGCAATATTCCGGCGCGCCGGCTTTAATCGCCGCGTCCCGCACCACCTTAGCCGCCTCCACAGAGCACTTCTGTGCGCTGGGATGAAAGCCGAAGATAATGGGGTTCCGGGTCTTGGCACAGATCAGGGATTTAAACAGCGTGGTGGAAGTGGGGTTGGTAACCGGCGTCACGCCCGCTACCACGCCGACAGGCTCGGCAACCTCCACATAGCCCTCCATATCATTTTCATCCACTACGCCGACGGTCTTTTCATACTTGATAGAGTGCCAAATATATTCCGTGGCGAACATGTTTTTAATAACCTTGTCCTCGTACACACCGCGACCGGTTTCCTCCACGGCCAGGCGTGCCAAACGGCAATGCTCGTCAAGCCCCGCCAGGGACATCGCGTGAACAATATTGTCCACCTGCTCCTGGGTCATGGTCATGTACTCGGCCAACGCTTTTTGAGCGTTTTCCACCAGCTCATCGATCATCGCCTTGACGTCGACAGGCTGCTCGACCTTTTTTACTTCCTTGGCCGCTGTTTTCTTGCTGGGCATAATACATGTCCTCCTTCATTTCTAACGGCTTTTCCAGCCGCTGCTGGTCTTTAAGACACCTTAGTTTGTTAATCTTTTAACAATATAATATGGCATTTAATGTTTTTTGTCAATAGACATTGTTAATGAATTAACAGCTATCTGCTTGCCGCTTTTTTATTCGTTATGCATAAAGAGCCAAAGCAGCAAATTTTCCGTAGCATTCCCCGCCTTTACACAAAATCGGCTTCCTTGCTTTTTTCGGTTCGTGTATGGGAAACCGGTTTTATGATTTCTTTTTGGGTTTTTCTTGGAAAGCGGAAATGCCTATACAGCTTCTTTAATAGAAAAGGGGGTTCGAAGGAATTTTACTTCCTCTTTTAAGGAACCTAGCGCCGTGAAACAATTTCCTATGAAACAAGGGCCTTGAACAAAAACTGGTCTACACGCTTCCTCTGGCCAAAAAACGGCCCGGCAGCATACGCGCGGGGCCGTTTTCCCGGTCAGCCGTCAATCGGATGTGACGTCTTTCCCGGCCAAAACATCCTGAAACTTTGTGGTGATTGCGTCCACCTTGGAATATTGGATCAATGCATCCCCTTTTCCGTTGATGGTGTAAAGGTAAAACCGGTCATTGTACTTATAATACGCTACGGTGTCTGATTTCCCGTTCGTGTAAGTATATTCCAGCTCAATCACCGGATCGCCCTTGCCGGAGGTATATTCAACAAACTCAAAGGGGGGCATGGCCACCAGATAGGCGTAAAAATTCTGAAAGCTTTCCGCCCGAACGGATGCCGCATTGTTGGTCACAATGGTCTTTATGGTGGTGTCTCCATCCTCGTCCGTTACCTCGCTGTTGGTGATCTGGAAATCAGCTGAACCCGCTGGCGTTGTCACCTTGAGGGCCTTAACGTCAATTATATTGACTGCAAACATGATGTTGTTCCGCACGTCGCTCAGCTGCCAGTCAAAAAACTCAGCCGTCGATTCGGTGATTTTGTATATCACAGGGTTATCGTTCACCAATCCCGCGTAGTATCCTTCCTCGTATTCCGACAGCTTCATGGTTACCGTTGTGTCCCTTACCTTCCACGTAATCACCGATTGCGGGACATCCAGGTTGTACTTTTTCAGGTCGGCGTCCGTGTAATTAATGACATACGCATCCGCCGAGGTAAAACCGTTGGTCAGGATACCCAGCAGGGTAGATACCCTTTCATCAGACGCGAAGGTGAAGACCGGAGACGTAATCTGATTGGGTATAGGCGTGCTTTCGTCAGCGTCGTATTCCAATACCAAGGGCTCATCCCGCAGGCTGCCCGACAAGGTGATGGTATCAAATTTCGTCAGCTCCCCGTTGACAAAATAAGGATCATTGTCCCCCTTTGCCTCCAGCGCTGGAATAATGGTGGTTTCCACATACTTGGTTTCCGGGAGCAGGAAATTTTCCAGGCGGTCCTTGGTCACAAGGAACACCTTGGGATTCTCCGTCGCCGTCACATAGCTTCCCGTTTTATCTGGGGAGGGGGCTCCGACCTTCAGGGTATTGACGCTTCCGTCCTTTTGGGTAATTTCCACTACGGTTTCCGGCGTGTCCAGTCCATACTCCGCCAGATCGTAATCCGCCTCCTCCATCACCTTGCTGGCAATCACGCTCTGAACGCTTTCCAACAGCATGGAAAACATGTACTGGCTTTGAGGAATATTGTCTAGCCCTTCTATTTTCCACAGGGTGGCGTCCTTCCCCTCCTCGTCCTTGCCCGCGTAGGACGATATTGTATACGATGAGGTGGGGTTGGTTATTTTAAGCCTTGTAACGTCCATCTCTCCGGTGACATGAATCTCCGGTGCGGAGGTGGCGCTGGTAGTTTCCGTCTCACTCATCAGCCGGGGGTAAAAATAAATCGTTCCCGCGCCAAGCCCGACAATGACCAAAGCAATGATCACCAGCTTGAGAGCCAGATGAGAAGAATTCTTCTTGCTGTTGGCTTTTTTCTCCTCTGGTTTTGTAAAGATGGTGGATTCCTCCGGCGGCGGGCTGCCGGCTTCCGATTTTTTGGGGGTGTTGCTCATGAATGTCTCCTCCGTACCCAAATGGTGATGCCGATCACCAGTATAATCACAGGAACAGCGGCGATAAAAATCCAGCCGATGGTTACGTACTGCGCTGTGGTGGGCGCCTGGTTAAAGGTTCCTAAGGCAATTACCTTGGTGTTGACAACCACCGTGTCCTCGTCTCTGCCTACCAGCGTATTGGACAGGCTCAGGCACAGATCTAGGTTAGCGATGCCGGCCGTATTGTAATCGGCCAGGAAATAAGGGCTGGACATCGCCAGTATATTGGAAGTTACCAGCTCCTGCCCGTCGTTAATATACTCGCCGTAGGCGCTTAGCACCATTCCCTCATGGACGCCCATCTGCGCATTCGCAGGCGGTTCCCAGTCAGCGTTGCTCTGCGCTTCATCCATCGGCTGCGTCACAGTGGTGTTTGAAAACTCCACGATTGTCTGGGTGCGGAACTTGTCGTAGCTTTCAAAGCCAAGACGCAGGGGACGATTGTATTGGCCCACCAACTGACGGTTTGACATGTCAAAATTCGCGGTATAATCGCTGGATGCCAGCGAACCGGTCATGATATACGGCACGCCGGAGGCCTGGTAATCAGGGTCGGTCTCATATACCACGCCTTCTCCATATTCAATGCCCCATTCCTTTAAAAAGGACTCCAAATTGGGAAGGCTGGGCTGATCGATAGACGCGGCGTAGTACAGTTGCTTGCCCAGCGCGCCATCGTTTTTCATATACGCATCCAGCTTTCTCAGCTCATCGGTAGACAAGTCGTTAATCGGTGCGCAGAGAACCAAAATCTCCGTATCCTCCGGAATATTATCCTGAAGCAAGGTGCTGATCGTCTCAATGGCATAGTTGTTTTCAGACAGGAGTGAAGAAAACAAATCATACCCCGAGCAGCCGTAGCCGGTAATGAAGGTCGCCGTATTCACTACGTCGGAGGTGACGAAATCTATCGCGGAGATGACCTTTTCCTCCACATTGGAGCCAGCAATGGTATAGGCGCCGTAGCCCTGTGAGGCGTATCCCGTTTCGTCTGTCAGAGAATAAAGTCCGCTGAAAGCCAAAACGCGGATGCCGTTGGCTTCTCCGTTGTCCACCTTT
The DNA here is from genome assembly GCA_944383495.1 of uncultured Clostridia bacterium. Classification (GTDB taxonomy): domain Bacteria; phylum Bacillota; class Clostridia; order Oscillospirales; family Acutalibacteraceae; genus CALWPT01. The sequence continues at coordinate 48,900 of CALWPT010000011.1, forward strand.
TCCCGGTTTGCAACCACCAGATCGCCCAGCGTCGGCGTCATTTCCCCGTAGTACTTATTGACGAAATCGCTGGCTGCTGGAGTGGAGGGATCAATAAACGTCAGATGAATCCTTGGATTAATCTTCTGATATGTTTTGAGAATCTCCACCGTCTGCTGGAAATACCGCTGGTTTTCCTCCTGCTGTTCAATGGTTCCCTGCTGCTCCAGTGCAAGGTAGTAAGTGTTTACATAGTAATCCTCCGTGCTCAGCAGCAGAATGTCAATGTCCGTATCAATCTCACTGATATACGGCCTGTTTTCCTCATTCATAGAGAAATCCTTACCCGCTGTCAGATCCAGGTTGAGCGGAAACCGGGCCGACAGCGCCGAACACAGGACGTTAAGAAGAATCACAACCACCAAGAATAAAATGGTGAATAGCGTTGTAAAGCTGCCTCTTTTGAAGGAGGTGCTTCCAAAAAAGCGTTTGAATTTACCCATTGGTTTTTTCCTCCTTTAGGCCCATCTTTTCTTATCCAGCACCCGCACCGTCAGGAACAAAAAGACGACGACGAAGCTGATAAAATAGACGATGTTTGAATAATCAATCACACCAGTGACTAAGTCGTTGTAGCGGTTGAACAAAGACACATAATCAACGATTTGAGTGACAATCGTGTTTTTAATGAGCGTGCTGATAAAGGAGGAAAACATGCTGATCAGCAGGAAGAACAAGGAGACCGCCAGACTGCAAACCGCGGCAACCACCTGGCTTTCCGTTAGAGAGCTGATAAACAGGCCGATGGCCAGCAGCGCACAGGCCATGAGGAACAGGCCCACAAGACTGCCGATAAACACCATCCAGTCCGGCGTGGCGACTACAGAAAAGATGATCTGGAACACCACTAGCACCGACAAAAGCGTGGCAAAAAACACCACTGCTGCAAAATATTTGCCCAAAACCACCCCCGTGAGAGACACCGGCGAGGTAAGCACCAGCTGGTCGGTTTTCTGCCGCTTGTCCTCCGCAAGCAGCCGCATGGTGATGATAGGCGTCAGCAAAAACACCACAACAGAGGCAATGCTGAATACGTTGGATAAGCTCGCGTTTCCCGCGCTGTAGGTTCCGGTAAAGGAGATCCCGCACACGCAGAAAAACACCGCCATCACAATATACCCCAGCGGGGATGCGTAATATGCTTTTAATTCGCGTCTGAATATTGCGCCCATTTACTTCGCCTCCTCTTCTGCTTGGGATTGCTCGGCCTCCGCCGCTTCACCCTTTGCGAAATCCGCCGTCTCTTCCTCTTCAGCCGGCTGGCCCCCAGCCTCTTGGGGCTTATCGCCGCGGGCTTGCAGCGCCTTTTCCAGCGCCGCGGTATCGGCGGTTCCGTCGGTCAGACGCAGGAAGATATCCTCCAATGTCATTTCGCTGCTCTTGAGCATAAGCAGCGGCCAGTTCTTTTCCGCCAGCAGGCTGAAGAGAGCCCGGCGAATATCGTACCCTACGATGGGATTAATAATATACTCCTGCCCGTACCCGCCCGCGCCGGCGGCCTGTACGGATTTTACGCCCTTTAACGATTTCAGCGCCGCCATAATCTCCCGGCGGGGCCCCTCAATGCGGGCAATTATGGAATGGTCATCAGACATAATGCGGGAGAGATTTTCCGGCGTGTTGTCCACCACAATGCGGCCCTGGTTAATGATGATAACCCGTTCGCACACCGCCTGTACCTCCGACAGAATATGGGAGCTTAAGATAACCGTGTGGGTTTTTCCCAAAAGCTTGATCAGGTTGCGGATTTCAATAATCTGCTTGGGATCAAGACCTACGGTAGGCTCGTCCAAAATCAAAACGTCCGGGTTGCCGACAAGGGCCTGGGCGATCCCTACACGCTGGCGGTAGCCCTTGGAGAGGTTTTTAATCTGCCGGGGATACACCTCTTGAATTTTAACCAACCGGCAGATTTCGTTGATATGGGGGCGCCGGGGTAGCTTGACCTTTTTCAAGTCGTACACAAAATTTAAATACTCCTTGACCGTCATATCCAGATAGAGCGGCGGCAGCTCAGGCAGGAACCCAATGCGCTTTTTCGCCTCCAGAGGCGCGGTGAGAATATCATACCCATCAATTTTGACCGATCCCGAGGTAGCGGACAAATACCCGGTGATGATGTTCATGGTCGTGGACTTTCCTGCGCCATTGGGACCCAGAAACCCCAAAATTTCCCCATCATGGATGGTGAAGGTTGCATTGTCGACAGCAACGTGACTTCCGTACCGTTTGGTCAGGTTGGTGACCTCTATCATTGTTTTATCCCTCCATTACTTTTGCGATATCATTTTTTATTGGTGCAATGTACAGTGCTTTGCGGTTATTATACCATGAAAAGAGCACAAAAATTGTAAACAAAACGTGAATATCCTATGTTCAATCCGTGATGTGATAAAATTCTGCCGCATTTTTCCAATAAATACGCTCTCGTTCCTCCGCCGTTAGGTTCACCCGTTCCAAAAATGCCAGCTCGTCCGCGGCGTCCCACATGGGATAATCCGATCCAAACATGACACGGTCTGGCCCATAGGCTCGGATCAGCGCTTCCATCTTGTTCGGTTCCTTCAACCAGAAGGATGCGGACGAAGAATCCACCATCGCCGTCGTGTCCGCCAGGTATTTGACGCCCTCCTCAAAAATGGACCAACCGCCGAAATGGGCCCCCACCACGCGCAGTTTGGGAAATGCCCTCAATACGTTCCGCAGCCGGCGGGGATGGGAAAAATCATATCGGTAATCCCCCGTATGAAACAGAATCGGAAGCCGGCCTTCCGCGATTTCATATAAGGGCATGATGCGGGAATCGTCAATATTAAATTTTTGAAAGTCCGGGTGCAGTTTGATTCCTCGCAGGCCCAACGCCTCAATCCGGGCACACTCCGCTTCAAAGCTGTCCACGTCGGGATGCATGGTGCCAAGGCCGATGAACGCATTCGGGTAAGCCCTGACGCTTTCCGAAATAAACTGGTTGATAGACGGCACCTGCTTTGCGCTGGTGGCAACCGAATGAACCACATAATGGGTCACGCCGGCCCTTTGGCCTGTTTTCAACAGGTCTTCCGCCGTTCCGCCGCGGCGCATACCAATATCGTAAAAAGCACCGACGCTGCTCACCGCCTTGCCGGCGATTTTCTCAGGATAAATATGCGCATGGGAGTCTATGAGCATTGCTTTGCAAACCTTCCTTCTGGTGAAAAAGAGCAAGCTTGTCAAAAGGCCCTTTCCACAGTCCTACATATTATAGTATATGAAGGGCTTTTTGTCAAAGCAATTCTGCCTATGCCCGTCTGCGCCGAACTCGTTGCTCGCGTCCGCCACCCGTTTCCTGGAATTCCACGGCCTCATATAATGCTGGCCGTTCACCCACTGGGGTTTTTCCCATGGGAATAGCGTTTTTCATGCTTTCACTTTTTTCTTTCGGCCCTCACCAAGGGCATTTCAAATTGTCCCATCATTTTCTCCTCCATACGGAGAGAGGCCGTTGCATTAGGCTTTTGGATCCAGTAAAATGCCAACAGCTTCCCCTGTGATGAAAGAACGTCCCAGCTGTTTGTTCCATGAAACTATCCTTCTCTAACGAATCAAGAGCAGAATTTACTAATGCAGAAATAAAGAAATTGCGGAATATGCTATTTACAGCAGCATTGTACCCTTTTTCTTTTGAACAATATTCAATTTGCAAACCATTTTTTCATTGTATCCAACACTTTGACAAGCTCTTCTTCCTGAATTACATAAGGTACCATTGCGTACAGGTAGTTTAAGAACGGACGGCTGAAAACGCCTTGCTCATATGCAAATTGCTGGTACCCCTTTATCGTGCCGGAGTCATACACTTCCATACACACGCAGGCGCCAATAATCCGTATCTCTTTAATCCGACGGTCGGAGAATCCTTTCATCTCGCGGCGGGTTATTTCTTCAATCCTGTGGATTTTAGACATATAATCCTGCTCTTCAAACAATTCTATAGATCTCAGCGCTACGCTGCAAGCCAAAGCGTTGCCCATAAAGGTGGGTCCGTGCATGAAAGCGTGAGCTGGGTTATCATCATAAAAGCCCTCAAACACCTTACGGTTTGCTATTGTAGCTGCGTGACCAATGTATCCGCCCGTCAGTGCTTTGCCAAGAACAAGAATATCCGGCAAAACCAAATCGGCTACAAAACGGTTTCCGGTGCGCCCGAAGCCGGTGGCAACCTCGTCAAAAACAAGAAGTACCCCGTATTGGTCGCAGAGCTCCCTGGCTCGTTTCAGGAAAACAATATCATACATCCGCATACCGCCTGCGCCTTGCAAAAGGGGTTCCGCGATAAAGCAATTCAGGAGGTCATGATATTTTGCAAACGCCTTTTCCAGCGCTGCGATTTCGGTTGGTATATGGATTACGTTTTTACTTTCTCCGTATGCCTTTTGTATAAAGTGGTAGTCCTCGTCATCGCCCGCTTCCATGGCCTTAAACGTATCCCCGTGATAGGCGTGGGTCAGCGCCAGCGTCATCGTGCGCTGTGTTTCTTTTCGGTTCATGTAATACTGCAATGCCATTTTAAGAGCGACTTCCACAGCAACGCTGCCCGAATCGGAAAAGAAACAGTAGTCCAGGTCTCCTGGAAGCCAGCCTTGCAGTTTGTCGGCCAGCCTCTGCGCCGGTTCGTGGGTCAGTCCCCCCAGCATGACATGGGCAAACCTCTTGAGCTGCGTTTCAATCGCCTGATTGAGCGCCGGATGCTTATATCCGTGGATCACGCTCCACCAAGAGGATACTGAATCAATTAATTTTTGGTTTTCAGTATAAAGATATACTCCCTGTGCATCTACAATTTTATAGGGAGATTTCATAGCTTTCATCTGTTCATAAGGGTACCAGATCATTTGCTTTTCCTCCGTCTTATTCGTACAGCGCTTCCAGCAATTCAAACGGGACGTCCAAATTTTTATCTCCTTTTTTCACACAGGCAACTACCTTTAACCCGGTCATATACTCGCACATAAGCTTATTATCCTCGTGCAGTCGGTTCCCCGGTTCATATTGATTGAAAAAAATGCCTTTCACAGGCATATTACGGGCTTTCATATATTCTGCCGTCAGTACGACTGCGTTTATGGCGCCAAGGCCGGCGTCAGCAATCATCAGACAGCTCAGGCTTCGAGCCATAATAAAATCTTCCAACTGAATTTTTTGCTGGTCAAAGCGAAGCGGACAGAGAATCCCACCCGAACCCTCCGCTGTAACGTAATCATATCTGCCGCAGACGTTGTCAAAGCCCTGTAGCACCAGCTCCATTTTTACAGGGTTACCCTCAATTTTCGACGCCAAATGCGGAGAAACGGCCGTTTCGTAAATATATGGACACATTTCTGTAAGCGGCTGTCCAATGCCGGAAATGCTTTTTACCTGTAAAGCGTCACCTGGAAGCAAAGTGCCGTCAGCACGGCGCTCGTTGCCGCTCATTGCCGCCTTGTAATAGGCCGCATTCTTCCCGTTTTCCCGAAGCTTTTTTATAATCAGGCCTGTTACATAGGTCTTTCCTACATCGGTGCCGGTTCCTGTAATAAACAAATTTTTACTCATTACAAAGCTTCGCCTCATATCCAAGCTCGTTTATCAGTTTCATATCTGTTTTTGCCGTTATTCCCGCAGTTGTCAGCATATCCCCCGAAATTGCGGCGTTCGCACCGGAGGTGAAGCAGCCCCTGCCTTTATCATGAAGCAGCCCTCTGCCTCCCGCCAGACGAATGGAAGCGGCAGGAAGAATAAAGCGGTAAACGGCCACGATACGGCGCATATCTTCTTCTGTCAGCTTTTCGTTGCTTTCAAACGGTGTCCCGGGGATGGGATTTAGCATATTCACAGGTACGCTTTGAATGCCCAGCTTCCGCAGGCTCAGCGCCATATCAATTCTATCCTCCACTGTTTCTCCAAGCCCCATAATGCCGCCGCTGCATACGGAAAGTCCCGCCGCTTGTGCCGCGCGAATTGCCTGAACCTTATCATCGAAGGTATGGGTAGTACAGACGCTTGAAAAGCGCCGGCGGGATGTTTCGAGATTATTGTGTGCTCTTGTCGCACCGGCTTCCTTTAGTTCCCGAAACTGCCGTTCATTCAGCAGGCCAAAAGAAACGCAGACAGAAATGCCGACTTCCTTTTTTATTTTCCGAATCACTTCGCACATTTGATCTACCTCCGTATCCGACAAACGTTTACCGGAAGTAACAATAGAATAACGCAGCACGCCCTGCTCGCGATTTGCTTTTGCTTTGGCTAAAATTTCTTCTGCCGGAAGCAGAGGGTACTGCGAGACATCGGCGTGGTTATGTGCGGACTGGGCACAAAACTTGCAGTCTTCAGGACAGCTGCCGCTTTTCCCATTCATAATCGTACAAATATCAAAGGAATTACCGCAAAAGCGCTGACGGATTCTATCAGCGCTTTCACATAGCTCAGAAAGCAGCTGCTCATATAAATATAGGGCTTCTGCTTTGGTGACTTGGCCGCCTTTCATTACCTTGTCGGTCAGCAGTTTTACATGTGACACTATATCATCACATCCTGTCCTTTCTCATAATGGGGATCAGTCTTTTGCCAAGTATTGCTCCAAAAATGCACAGGACAATATCGCCCGGCACGGTCAGAATAAAGCCATGCAGAAACAGTGGCCATAATCCGATGGGATTGCCAAGATAAAAATTGCTTATCAGGTAGTAATACGTCATTCCAAACAGGTAGACGATTCCCAGACCAATAAAGTTTGCAGCGAGCAAACGCTTATAGCCCGGATTTAAGCTCTTGTTTCCAATCACTCCCGTAACATAGGAAGCGGCTGCAAAGCCGATTAAGTAGCCAAAGCTAGGCTTTAAAGCATAGGACAATCCGCCTCCTTCCGCAAATACCGGTAAGCCCAAAAGCCCCAATGCGATGTATACGCCGACTGAGGCGGCGCCGCGTTTTCCACCAAGCAGAAGCCCTGCCATCATCGTAAACAGAAGCTGCAAGGTAAAAGGAACGACCGGGCTGGGAATTCGAATCAACGCTCCCACAACCATGAGCGCCGCGAAAAGGGCGGATAAAATCAAGCTTTCTATTCTTTTTGTCTTCAAATTTTTTCTCTCCTGTTTGAAAGCCGAATACTGATTTCACCGGACGAATAACAGTCCTCTGTTCCATCGGAATATTTCACCAACAAACGGCAGTGGTCGTCTATCCCAAGAACTATAGCACTCGTAGATTGATTGGCAGAAATTAAGTCGACTTGCTTTCCAATCACAAAACTGCGCTTTCGGTACTGGTCCACATAATCCGTTTGACCGGTCGCAGTGTAATATCCGTGAAAGCGGTTTAGAAATTCTGCCGCCAACCGGTTTTTTGCATCGCTTTGTTGGATTTGAAATACGGCTCCCGCCACGTGCTCCAGATCTTTTGGGAACCCCTTCTCCGGCGGGTAGAAATTGATTCCAACTCCCAGAACAGCGTATTCCAGCATACCGTTTTCCAGATCGAAAGAACCCTCTGTCAAAATTCCGCATACTTTTTTTCCGCGGACAAAAATATCATTTACCCATTTTATCTCCGCTTTTTCATCCGATATCGCTTCAATCGCTTCACACATTGAAACCGCAGCAATTGTGGTAATCCGAATCGCCTGTTCCGCGGAATAATTTTTCGGACGAAGAAGCAGGCTCATATAAACTCCGGTACCGTATGGGGAATAGAAGCTACGTCCTAATCGTCCTCGACCGGCAGTTTGTTCGTTCGCCAGAACTAAACACCCCTCAGGCGCACCACAATTTGCCTTTTCGCGAACAAGAGTATTCGTGGAAGCTGCAGTCGAAAGAACGGAGATATCCATTTTCATAATATCTGCCCGCAGATATTTTTGAATTCCCTGTACAGAGAGGATATCGGTTTGCTCAGAAAGACAATACCCCTTATTGCTTACTGCATCTATTGTATAGCCTTGATTTTGAAGTGATTTTACTGCCTTCCACACAGCTGTCCTGGATATAGACAGCTTTTGCGCAATCTCTTCACCTGAAAAGTACACGCCTCTGTTTGTTTCCAATAATGCAAGCAGCTTTTCTTTCGTCGTCATTTCTTCACCCTCTTTAACAAAAAAATTATAACCGGTTTTCACGGCATCGTCAACCGTAAATAAGAAATTGGTTAACAATAAAGCGGATGGAATAGAAACTCCCATATAAGGATGCTTCCCTTTACTTCAAAAACAAAAAGGAGGACGAAAGCAAATGAATGCTGCCGTCCTCTTTCTGTGCTTAAAACTGTTCGCCTAATGATTTTTATTCGTTTACCTAAATTCTTTCTTTTTACGTATATGCTGGGAACAAAAGCCCGTCCAATACCGCCCAAAACGCAAACCATAGCAGGATTTTGCAAGAATCTCCTGTCTGGGGAATTTGTCCCGGTTCCGATGGCTTCCTCAGCCTGCCTTTTTCATATTCGCTTTAATTCAATAGAAAAGGAATAGGCGAGGTATTGACTCTTTACTGAATATAATCTATTGGTTCGTGTTTGATATACTTTCAATGCTATTTTAAATTCTTTTACTGTATTAATAATATCATTTTTTGATGATAACAATCGCACACTTCTATTATGCAATTCTGCCCCCGCAGCACCGCGTCCGACCCGTTGTTCGCACTTGCTGGTACTTTCTGCCTGTCCTATGGGTATTACCATTATACCATAGCCTTTTCTAATTGTAAATGCGACTAGCTGCATAGGCCCCGGCTCGTCAATCTTAACGACCGGGGCCTTTTTGCCCTTCTTTTGTTATTGTATTTGGTCTTTTTCTAATATATGGCCATCGTATCGCTCCCGTACAGGTTCTGAATAGTCAT
>CALWPT010000012.1 GCA_944383495.1 uncultured Clostridia bacterium
CGAATCCCAATGTTCCGATTGTTTTGATATTGCTTTATTGTGGCGTGAGAATAAACGAATTACTAAACCTGAAGAAAGAAGATGTCAATCTTGATGAACAATGGTTCAGAGTGAGAGCATCCAAAACGAATGCCGGTATTCGTATCGTGCCGATAGCAGACAAGGTTCTTCCCTTTTGGCAGGAATTTATGAATCGGTCAAAATGTGCCTATGCGGTATGCACCACAGACGGTGAACAACTCACCTATGACAATTTCAGAAAAAATTATTGGCATCCGCTGATGGACAAGTTGAATATGGACTATATTCCGCACGAAACACGGCACACTTGCAATAGTCTTTTGATCATGTCGAACTGCAATCCGACGATCAGAAAAAAGATCATGGGGCATAAAAGCCAAATGGATATTGGTGAAGCGGTATATGGACACATTTATACAGATGAATTGCTAAAAGCAATCAACCAAATATAAAACCCGCTCAATGCCCGATACTTTTGGGAATGAGCGGGTTTTCTTTTGTTAGTTACTTGTTAGTTACCGACCTTTTCAAAAATATCATTTGTTAGTTTTTTGTTAGTTACCAGTGAGTTACCGCAGCGAAAACAGGTACACCAGAAACTGAACAAAACTGAACAACCCTTGAAAAATACCGTGTTTACAGTATCTTCAAGGGTTGTTCGGTTATGGCTGCGGAACTAGGATTCGAACCCAGACAAACAGAGTCAGAGTCTGTCGTGCTACCCTTACACAATTCCGCATTTTATAGACAACAGTAACTATTATACCCAATAATTACAATTTGTCAAGGGAATTTTTCAATCTTCATTCCTGTTTTTATTAAATTCAAGGCTTTACGGCATACATTTGCATTTGAAAGCAAGCATGAAACCTTACATGCTAGCATTAGGCACAGCCCGCCTGCGGTATTAGCCCTCGCACCCGCCTTTTTTATACTGTTAAATGCAGCACACGGAAGGCAGTCTTATCCATTCATAAGCTGCGGCGCGGACGCTTGAATCAGTCTCGCCAGCTTTTTCGAAATGTTTTCTCCCGCTGTCGCCACAGCCTTATGAGATAGAGGCGTAGGCGATAATCCGGCGGCCTCGTTCGTGATTGAACTAACCCCGCATACCCGCATACCCATGTGTCGCGCAGCGATAGCCTCGCAAACTGTGCTCATACCCACCGCATTCGCGCCCAGAGCTTTGAACAGACGAATTTCAGCCGGCGTTTCAAAATTCGGCCCGGTCACCTGTACATAAACGCCCTCTCGCAGGGGGATTGTCAATTCTTCCGCTGTGCGGGAAAGTACAGTCCGCAGGCCCCGGTCATATACCTCCGTCATATCGGGAAAACGGCCGCCTAGTTTCTCTAGATTCTCTCCAATTAGCGGAGAAGGCACAAACGAACTGATATGATCGGTGATCAGCATCAGGTCTCCGGTATTTAAGTCAATTCCTCCAGCGGCGTTGGTCAGGAAAAGAACGCTTGCGCCTAGCAGCCCCATGACCCGGATCGGTGCTACAACCTGCTGCATAGAATACCCTTCGTAATAATGTACCCGGCCCTGCATAACCACTGCCGGAACACCGGATATCGTTCCAAATAAAAACCGCCCCCTATGGCCGGCTACCGTAGAGCGGACAAAGCCGGGCAGAGTTTCATAATCCACCGTTGCCTCAATTTCCATAAAATCCGCCGCAATAGCCCCCAGGCCGGATCCCAGAACCAGCGCCAAGGCGGGACGAATCGCTATTTTTTCTAAAAGAAGCTTCCGGCATTGCAGCAAATTTTGTAACTCTCTCATGATCCCTCTCCTCTACTTACAGCCAGGTGGTTTCAAGCTCTTCCTTTTTGGGACGGCGCATCAGCTTCCGGATCGCCGTTTTTGGAGTTTCTCCCTCATATAATATACGGTAGCATTGACGGGAAATCGGCATATCTGTTTTGTACCGCAGGGATAATACATGGGCAATTCGGGCAGCATAGTACCCCTCAACCGTCATGCCAATTTTCTCCAATGCTTCCCGCACCGGAACGCCCTGCCCCACAAGAATGCCAAACCGCCGGTTTCGGCTATGCATGGAGCAGCAGGTCACCACCAAATCGCCAATTCCCGTCAGTCCTGCAAAGGTTTCCTGTCGTGCGCCCATGGCGACTCCCAGCCGGGCAATTTCCGTCAATCCCCGGGTCAGAAGAGCCGCTTTGGTGTTATCCCCTAACCCCAGACCATCGCTGATCCCGGCGGACAGGGCAATGACATTTTTCAGCGCGCCTCCCAGTTCTACGCCAATCATATCAGGGTTGGTATAAATCCGCAGTGTATCGCACATCATTAGATCCTGGGTCACTTTTGCCGCCTCCCTGTCTTCTGACGCGGCGACAATACTGGTGGGAATCCCCCGCGCGACCTCCTCCGCATGCGACGGCCCCGATAAGACCACCACACGCGCCGCCGGCAGTTCGCTTTTCACAACCTGGGACAAGCGAAGCATTGAGGCTTCCTCCATACCCTTGCTTACAACGGTGATGATTACCCCGTTCTTTACGATTCCACGAAGCTTACGGGAGGTTTCCCGAACGCCATAGGATGGAGCGGCCATAATGATGAAATTCGCACGGGAAAGATCCTGAATATCCGCTGTAAGATGCAAATCCTCCGGCATGGGAACACCGGGCAAATAAGGGTTTTCTCCAGTCTCCCTCAGCCGTTGGATTTCAGCAGGGAAAGGAGACCACAGGGTAACTTTGTGGCCAATGTTCCGGCACAGAATTGCCAGAGCCATACCCCAACCGCAGCCTAAAACAGCGATATTCTCCTGCATTGGAAACACCTCTTTTCATGTTTATTTGCAGTTGGACGATTGACAGACGACAGCTAAAAGCAGAAACAAAAAAACGCGTCTATTGAACAACAATTTTACCTTTTAGAATGAATGGGTTTTTCCTCACCATGAATTAAGCGCTTGATATTGGAACGGTGGTTCGCAAGCACTATGATCATAATTACTGCTGAAAAAATCGTCAACGTCAGTTTTTGACTCATGCCAAACAGAGCAAAACGATAGCCTACGCCCTGGTGGGTCAAGGGATATAAAAAATACGTGGAAAAGGGCAGCGTTACGGCGGCCACAATAGAACCCAGGGATACAATTCGGAACAATAAAAACACCAACAGAAATGCCGCCAGCGCAACCAACCCCACGCTCCAGTCAACCATCATGATCGTTCCTAAGGAGGTCAGCACTCCCTTGCCGCCCCGAAAGCCGAAAAAAATCGGAAACATATGCCCCAGCAGACAGCAAAAGCCGCAAATATACGCCATGTACAGAGGATCCAGCAACGCGTCACTCCGGCCGCCCGACGTATAGCATAAAACCTCCATGGCCCCGTATTTCCCGATAGCCACGGCTACTATCGCCTTGAGGGTATCAAGAATCAACGTCAATATTCCCGGAAGCTTGCCGGCGGTACGGAACACATTGGTCATCCCCGCATTGCCGCTGCCGTGCTCCCGCACATCGGTTTTGGCAAATATCTTCGTGAAGATCACCGCAAAACTGATGCTGCCCAGCAAATAACTGATAACCGCGCACAACGCCATCGCGAGCAATACCTGCCACTGTAAAGACATGATTCCCGCCCTTTCCCTTTTTATTTTGTTTTTCCGTCTCCCCGCTCCCGAACCACGATGCGGACAGGCGTTCCCTCCAGGCCGAAGGTGGCGCGGATCTGGTTTTCCAGATAGCGCTGATAGGAAAAATGAAACAGCTTTGCCCGGTTACAAAAAAATACGAATGTCGGCGGCTTGGTCGATGCCTGTGTCGCGTAATAAATTTTCAGCCGTTTCCCTTTATCGGTAGGCGGCTGCACGCGGGCGGTCGCGTCCGCCAATAAGTCGTTAAGCATTCCGGTTGAGATCCGCATGGTATTCTGTTCATGGACATATCGGATCAGTTCAAACAGCCTGTCAAGCCGCTGTCCGGTTTTCGCAGAAATAAAAATGATTGGCGCGTAGGACATAAACGAAAAGTTCACCATCAGATCCTTACGAAACTGATCCATGGTTTTTCCATCCTTTTCCACCGCGTCCCATTTATTCACGGCGATAATACAGGCTTTGCCACCTTCCAGCGCAAGAGATGCTACCTTGGAATCCTGCTCGGTAAAGCCTTCAGTCCCATCAATCATAATGATACAGACATCCGCCCGTTCCACCGCCATACGAGCGCGCAGAACGCTATACCGTTCAATATTACTATCCACCTTGGAGCGCCGGCGCAGTCCTGCGGTATCGATTAACAAGAACCGACCATGCTCGTTCTCCACAAAGGAATCAATCGCATCCCGGGTGGTCCCGGCGATGTCCGACACAATAGCCCGTTCCTCCCCAGAGATTTTGTTCACCAAAGAGGACTTCCCAGCATTGGGCTTTCCAATCACGGCAACCTTAATCGCATCCGTTTCTTCCTCTTCCTGCTCTGTCTGAGGTAAAAGATCACATACAGCATCCAACAAATCGCCGGTGCCGTGGCCGTGAACGGACGAAACCGGAAAAGGCGCGCCCAGGCCCAAACTGTAGAATTCATAGTATTCCATCGGCAAATCGCCCGTTGAATCGCATTTATTGACGCACAGCACCACCGGCTTGTTGCTTTTCTGCAGCATCACAGAAACTTCTGCATCCGCCGCCAGCACACCGGATCGCAAATCCGTGACAAAAATAATAACCTGCGCAGTTTCCACCGCCAATTCCGCCTGTACCCGCATTTGCGATACAATCACATCGTCGGTCCGGTGCTCAATACCCCCGGTATCTACCAGTATGAACTGGCGGCCGCGCCATTCACAGTCTCCATAAATTCGATCCCGGGTGACGCCGGGCGCGTCGTCCACAATAGACAGGCGCTGGCCGATCAGCTTATTAAATAAAGTGGATTTTCCCACATTGGGACGGCCCACGATCGCCACAACTGGCTTTTGCATGGGTTTTCCCGCCTTTCCATTCTGCATTTTTCGAAAACTCACGCCAACAAACAATTTAAAAGCGCAGATCCATCATTGGACACAGGCGTTATTTTAACAGATAGGAACTGTTCAAGTTCCCGCAGGGACATATCGTCTAAAAACAAGTCGCCTTCCCGGCGCAGAGCCGCGGCCGGGATCAAAAGTTCCTCTCCAAGCGGCTTTCCTTGCATCTGACGGGCAATATCGCCGCCAGTCAAGAGCCCCGCTACATTGATCTGATGACCAAAAAAGTCATTGGCAACAGGATATACGGAACAATTTATATTATGCCATTTTTTTCTAGATAAGTCAACCAGTTCCCTCATAAACGGCGCGGCGGCAACGCCGGTCGCAATGCTTTTTGGCCTTCCGCTTGCTACTTCGTCAGATTCCTCCACGGCGTTGCAGAATTCGTCTCGCAGCAACGGTACCATCCCAACGCCGTTTTCCAGTTGTGGGAAATCCTCGTATTTTTCCGGCTGCGGCAAGGAGAGCTCAGCTTTCAGATACAGCTCGTCGGCGCAATGGGCCAATCGGGTTCCGTACTTTTTCAGGCAGCCTGCCGCAAAATTCTCCACAATTTTAATGGTCTCTAAGGCCGACTCCTTGGTGAAAGGGGTCAAAGCGGTTAGTCCCGCCCGGTATTTTGTTATACCCACTGGCACAGCGGCAATGCTTTCCACTGCCGGATACAGCCGCCCAAGGTCAAGAAGTGTTTTTTCCAACTCTTTTCCGTCATTATACCCAGGGCATAGCACCAATTGGCAGTTCATTTTAATCCCCGCCTTTGCTAATATGGGAAGATAAGACAACACTTCCCCCGCCCGCTTGTTCCCCATCATTTGGACCCGCAGTGCAGGATTGGTGGTATGAACGGATATATTAACCGGGCTGATATGCATCTCCGTGATCCGCTGAATATCCCGATCGGTCATATTGGTCAAGGTAACATAATTACCAAAGAGAAAGGATAGGCGCTGGTCGTCATCCTTGAAATATAGGCTGTCCCGCAGCCCGCCGGGAAGCTGGTCAATAAAACAAAAAAGGCACCGGTTGCAGCAGGCCCGCTGCCGATCCATGAGATAAGTAGAAAACACAAGGCCAATATCGTCCATCTCATCCTTTTGAATCAAGGCGTTTCTCTCTTTTTCGTTTCTTTTGTATCGAATCTTTAACTGTGAATCCTGCAAATAAAACCGGTAATCCAACACATCAGTGATAATATGGCCGTTAAGGGATATGAGGATGTCGCCGGCACGAAATCCCGCCGCATCAGCATAAGATCCAGGCTCTACTTTGCTGATTGCAACCGCCATTTACCCACCTCCTCCTTCACGATACGAAAATAGGGGCAGGACAACGCCCCACCCCTAATTCATGTAACAAACATCCGGCAAAGGGCTTACGCCTCTACCTTTATGACTTCTCTGCCCTTGTAATAACCGCAGGCCTTGCAAAGCCTGTGGGGACGGATCAGTTCCCCGCATTTGGGACATTTGGTCAGAGTGGGAGCCTCCAGCTTCCAAACGTTGGAACGCCTTTTGTCCCGCCTGGCGGAAGACACTCTTCTCTTGGGTACTGCCATTGCCGGCACCTCCTTATTTTTGAACTAATCCAGCAGCTCCTTTAGTGCCGAAAGCCGCGGATCTGTCTCCGATCCTTGACAGCCGCAATCGCCCTCATTGCGATTTTTCCCGCATATAGGACACAAGCCCCTGCAATCATCCCGACACAAAAGCTTTGTGGGAAACGAAAGCAGTATATCGGACCGGATCAAATCCTCCAAATCCAGCTCCATTTTCTCCACCAGAAAATAAGAGCCGTCATCCTCATTGCTCAGGCTGGTCACAAGCACATGCTTGATCGGAATCACAAAAGCCCGATTCACCGCCGCCGCGCAACGGTCACATGCCGCGGAAAAATCAAAAGCCGCCGCCGCGTCAATGATAACAATGCCCGCCCGGTTGCAAATCTCCCCTTTTACAGAAATGGGAGAACAAAATGCCTGGGAAGGGGATAATTCCAGATCAGTCAATTCCAGCTTCTGATCCAGCAAAATTCGTTCTCCCGTTTTTTCAAACAGGCCCCTCAGATCAAGCACAGCTTTCACCTCTTAACGCGCTATGCCATAATATTATAAGCAAAACATTATTATTTGTCAAGAATTATTTTTGACAGCTTCAGCGAAAGCAATGAGGGATATCTGCCGGGCTCAAATAGGCTAAATGAAACGCCGCTTTAATTTCAATTGTTCAAACGCATTTTTCCTCTCGCTTTTGAATCATTAAAATCAGTACAGCCGCCAGCACAGCACAAACCGCCCATACAGCATAAATTCCCCACCAGCCGCTCAACGCAGTCCCTATAGCCGCGCCTGCAATAAACAATCCGATAATGCCATAATATTGCAGGCTGCTATGCAGGGCTTCCTTGTCTCCTGTCTTGTAATATCGGTACAAATGCTCCGTAGCGCTGCGTAGATTTCCTGTACACATAGTAGTCGCATAAGGATTGCCGTTGACCTTTCGGAACCCCTGCACCTGCAAGGAGCAGGCAAAGGAGACACATGCGTTGGCCAGTAAATCCCAATCCCCCGCCGGCATAAAACCAACGGCAAACAGCACGGCGATTTCAATGGCGACAATAATCTGCCGCCAATGAATGGCAGGATGAGCAAAAAATCGGTTTCGGATCATCTCTGCCGCTAAAATTCCAACAAAAAAACACAGAATTGGAATTAGGTAATAAAGCAGGGACGTCCACTCCCCTGCCGCCAGGTTAACCCCTAGCAAAACGATATTTCCCGTCTGGGCATTGGCAAACACATGCCCCCGACAGATATAAGTGTACGCATCCAAAAATCCGCCGGCAACAGCCAGCACCGCTCCTACCAAATAGCTTTCAGATCGTTGCCCGCTCATGGGGTCTGCCCACCGCCCCGGTCAATCGCAGCGCCGCAAGCATGCCGGGGCGTTGCATCAAAGCCTCCGCCTTTCTCTACCATCTCAAAGTATCGGTATCCGCCGGACAAGTTATAGCAATCAAATCCATTTTGCATAAGTATCCGGCAGGCAAGATAACTCCGAAGGCCGCTGTGACAGTTTACATAATATGAAACGCTTTGATCCAGTTCGGCTAATCTTTCCCGCAGGTCATCCAATGGTATATTGACCGCACCGCTGATGTGGCCCCTGGCAAATTCCCGTTCTGTCCGCACATCCAAAAATGCGGTCTTTTCTCTTTTGAGCACATCCGCATAGGTATGCCAATGCCACTGCTTAACCAGACCGGCCCGCACATTTTCAATGACGAAGCCCGCCATATTGACAGGATCCTTGGCGGAGGAATAGGGCGGGGCATAGCAAAGTTCCAGCTCAGCCAATTCTTCACCCGTCATGCCGGCGCGAATGGCGGCGGCCATGATGTCGCACCGTTTATCAACGCCGTCAAAGCCGACGATCTGCGCACCCAGAATTTTTCCGCTTGCCGGGTCAAATAGGGTTTTGACCGTCATATTTTTCGCACCGGGGTAGTAGGTGGCGTGGGAAGGTGAAAAGGTTACGGCCGCGTCGCATACGATTCCCTTTTGCCCCGCGGTTCGCTCGTTGATCCCAGTTGCCGCAACGGTCATGCCGAACAAACGAATAACCGAGGAGCCCTGGGACCCGTTATAATGGCTGTCTCTGCCGCAGATGCGATCCGCTGCGATCCGCCCCTGCTTATTGGCGGGGCCAGCAAGGGAAATCAGATCCGGCTGACCTGTAACAAAGTGACGAACCTGCACAGCATCCCCTACTGCGTAAATATCCGTCATGGAAGTTTCCATTTGGTCATTCACGAGGATGGCATCCTTCCATCCCAGCGCCAGACCCGCTTCTTTAGCGATACGGGTATCCGGCGCAACCCCCGCCGCCAGAATCGCCAAATCGCACCGCAAATTCTCTCCCTTTTCTAAACGCACCAAAAGTCCATCTTCCGTCGCTTTAAATTCCGTTACGGACTCGCCGGTGAGAATCCGAAGCCCTTGTTCTCGCAAATACCCCTGTACCTCGCAGGCCATATCATAGTCCAGCGGCATAAGGATCTGGGGCATTCGCTCCACAACAGTGACCTTGAGGCCGGCATGGAAAAGATTTTCCGCCATTTCCAGGCCGATATAGCCGCCGCCGACGACCACCGCGGCAACAGGCCTTTGCTGTTTAATAAAAGACTTTATCCGCAGGGTATCCTCCACGTTTCGCAAGGTAAAAACGCGCTTTTCATCCACGCCCGGAATGGGCGGACGCACCGGTCGGGCTCCAGGGGATAGGATCAAACGGTCATACGTTTCTTCATACCTTTCCCCGCTCTCCAGATTTTCGACGGCAACCGTTTTCCTTCCAGGATACAAAGCCTTGACTTCACTTCGGACCCGCACATCAATCCGGAACCGGCGGCGAAAGCTTTCCGGGGTTTGCAGGGTCAGCGCGCTTTCATCCGCAATGACGCCGCCAATATAGTACGGAAGGCCGCAATTGGCATAGGAAATAAAGCTGGATTTCTCAAACAGGATAATCTCCGCGTGTTCATCCAACCTGCGCAGCCGTGCGGCCGCGGAAGCTCCGCCCGCCACACCGCCTACAATCAAAACCTTCATCTTGTATGCCTTCCTTCCCTATCGCCTGATTGTGTTAATCTTCGGCTGGTAAAATATTCGTTTCTATTTTGAAAAAGGGGGTTTAAAGCAATTTTTCCACTTGGTCTGCCGCGTTATCCAGCCAATCCCCCTCAAACAGCTCGATTACGCCGCCATCCATCCAACCCGCGATTTCTGGGTTCAACGGCAGCCGGGCCAGCACGGGCAGGCCGAAGGACTTACCCACCTCTTCCAGATGGCTCTCGCCGAACACCTTGATTTCCTTGCCGCAATCAGGGCATTGCACATAACTCATATTTTCTACCAGGCCCAACACAGGGATATGCATCATATTCGCCATTTTCACCGCTTTCGCCACGATCATGGACACCAGCTCCTGCGGAGAAGTGACTACAATGATCCCATCTACCGGCAGGCTTTGAAACACTGTCAAAGGCACGTCTCCCGTTCCAGGAGGCATATCCACAAACAAAAAGTCTACATCCTGCCAGATCACATCCGTCCAAAACTGTTTGACCATACCCGCAATGACCGGGCCGCGCCATACCACCGGGTCGGTCTCCTCTTCCAACAGCAAATTAACCGACATAATATCCAGACCCGTCTTGGTCTTACAAGGCAAAATTGCGTTTTCTACGCCCTGTGCCCGCTGGTGAATCCCGAACGCTTTGGGAATTGAAGGACCTGTCACATCCGCATCCAGCACGCCGGTATGATATCCCCGGCGGCTTAAAAGCACCGCCAGCATTGAGGTCACCATAGATTTGCCCACGCCGCCCTTACCGCTGACCACGCCGATCACCTTTTTTACACTGCTCAGTTCATGAGGCTGTTCTAAAAAGCTCTCAGGAGCGCTGTCTCTGCTGGGACAGTCGGCGCCGCAGGTTTCGCAGTTATGGGTGCAATTTTCTTCTTGGCTCACAAAAATCGTCTCCTCTTCTAGCTATTGTAATAATAGTATGCCTTCCGCTCCCATTTGTCAATCGCCTCCGGCAAATTCACGTAAAATTATGATGAAACCGCCCTGCAAATGCCGCAGGGCGGTCTCAATGGTTCGTAAAACTCCTCTATTGAATTCCCTTAAAGTAATCGACGATGCCCGCCGCCGTGGACTTTGCCAGCTTGCGATCATACTCGTCTTTAATCAGGCTGCTAAACTCGTCTTTGTTGGAAACGAACCCATTTTCCGTCAAAATAGAAGGGCAGTCAGTAAACCGGGTAACATAAAACGGGTAAAACTTGCTGCCGCGTTTGTTGGAGAAATTCTGAGCGGTCCTATTGTATACCGCTTTGGCCAAAGGCTGGGAGAAGGAATAAAAATAATAGTTCTCATACCCTTTTGCGCTGTCGCTGGTGGATGAGTTGCGGTGGATGGAAACAAACACGTCCGGCTGAAAGGACTTGGCAGCCCTGACCCGCTGATCCAGCGAAAACGAACCCGATGTGAAGGTCAGCTTGACCTGCGCGCCAATCGACTCAAGCTCTTCCTTCAGTTTCAGCGCCAACCCCATGTTCAGCTTAGCCTCGGAATAGCTAAGAATAGGGCCTAAAGCGCCGGGGTCGGCTCCCCCATGGCCGGGATCAATCATGATTTTCACACCGGACAAGGAATACCCATAGCTGTTGTTTGCAGCCGTAATTTTAGCGGGATGAAGGAATTGAAAGATAAGCTGTCCCTCGTCGTTATAGTTTGCGCTCCATCCGTAGAACCCGCCCGCCTTGCGCAGGTGAAGGCGGAGCGTATACTGGCTAATGCCGGTGGTGCTGTTCTTGGACTGGATCCATTCAGCTTTGCTAAACAGAGGATCCTTGCTGAGATCCAGCACGCCCTGGCCGGATACCGCATAGGCAAAGGTGATGTCTACATACTTGGCCGTGAAACTGCTGACGCCGTAATCGGGCCTGGGGTTGGTGGCATTGGGATTATTATAATTTTGAGGCGACAAAGTAAAGTCAAAGGGAGCCTTCCAGTGCGTGTCTATGGTAACGGTGGTATACCTGCCGGAGCTGGACACATCACTGGCGGTTACCGAATTGGTAGACGGCAGGGATCCTGTCAGGATCTTTATATTATCCCCTTTTCCATCGGTATGCACATAGACCCGTTTCCCGTAATCCAGCTTGCGGTACCGCAGAACGGAGGATCCGCTGTAATTCACAATGTCCCGATCCGCCGCATAATCCAGCGTTCCCATCGGCAGGTAGCTGTTGACCGGTCTGGAAAAATCATCCACGGTATTGCCGTTGAAGGTTTCTGCCTGATAGACAATGACCTGCGCAATTTTTCTCTTCCCCGAGCTCACGGTTCCCGTGGTGTCCAGCACCTTATCGGAAGAACCGCCCTGAGAAGAACCTTCGCTGACAGTGGTTTCCTCCGCCTTTGCGGGGATGGTAAACTTTGCCCCTGTTTTTGTCTCCGTCTGTCCCTTATATGTGACGCTGAACTTAACCGGCCCCACTGTCTGCTCACTGGCAGTAGCGGCGGGAAGCGTGAAAGAACCAGTGTAAATGGCATACCCCGTTCCATCGTTGCTGACGTCGGTATCATTGCTGATGGACGTGGGAGAAAGTGTGATGGTTTTGCCCATAAAGGTTGCTTTGGCCGTGGATCCTTGCAGACAAATGGCAGACACACTGAACTGCGTAGAGCCTTCCAGCCGCTGCGTGCCGACGGGAGATACCTCCCGGATCACGACTACCTTATAGGTAGCTTTGATAGTAATGGTTTTTTCCTTATGCGTCAGCGTAAAGGTATTGGTTCCCACATTCAAATGCATCTGCTGGGAAAAATACCCAAGCTCCGTGCGTTCCATATCCTTGCCGTTAAGCTTCAGCGGAAAGGTGGGATCGGAAGCGCCCGTTAAGCGAAAGCTGTTATCATAAGTCGTAAAGGTCAGTTTGGAGGGAGACGTGAGCGTAAGCTCCTTCAGCACCAAATCATCCTCAATTTCTCCCGCCATATACTGAATTAATGCGGAAGTGCTCCCCGATTGATCCTCCGTCAAGGCAGAAATGGTATAAAACGCGCTGCCCCGCTGGGAGATATTCTTCAGCTGCATCATCTGTTTTGTGAGCTGGTCGGGGCTTTTAAATCCCTCCTTCTTTGCCTTTACCGCATCGGCGGCATGCCCGATATACAAATCGCATTCCGTATCCTTCAGCTGATCCGACCACCATTGAGCCACCGTTTCAAAGGATAGCTCCTCGTCCATCGTGGACCGGAAATCCTTGACCAGCACACAATGAACCAGTTTCCCCTTCGCCCAGCCCAACGTGTCGGCAGAAAGCTCGGACAAAGCGGCGGATATCTTGGCGGTTGTTTCCATTCCGCCCTCCGCTTCCTTGGCCCAAACAGGATCCGCAATCAGCCCAGTATAAAGCGTTCCCTTAGCCTTGCGAACGGTATAGGCCGCCTGACGAATCACCTCCGTCAGCCGATCCTTTTTGTACTGCTCGTACCCGACGCCTCCGCCGTTTTTCATGTACAAATTGTAATCCGCGGTGCCATCCTTGTAATAATAGTCGTCAAAAAAAACGCCGTCCAGATCATAGTTTTTGCAAACATCAGTTACCTTTTGCAGGATTTTTTCCATATCCTCGGGAGAAAAAGGATCTAAAGGCCCGTCGATCCCTGTCAGCAAAGGTATGCTGGCGTAAACATAAAGGCCCTTTTCCTTAGCCTTGTTTACAACATACGCAAACAGATCCCCTTGGGATGCGTCGAACGCGGGCGAACCCGATGATGCTTTTGCGTATAAGGGCGTGCTTCCCAGCTGTGTGGGAATTATAACGGTGTTCATTTTATAGATTACCATGCTTTCCAGCGCCTTATCGGCTTCGCTCGCAGCCTGCTGAAAGGCGGCGTTTTGATCCTTGTAATAATCGGTTCCCGCCGTCAGCCACGCGCCATTCATTTTTTCTGGGCGGACTAAGGCGGCATTCGACTCGTCGTCATCCGGCAGGGTCAGCGGGGGCTGAGTGGTTCCCTCGGCGGCTACATCCGCTTGCTTAACCTCCCTTGGTGAAACCAGGCCCAGCTTTTCAAAGCCGCCGGTTACAGCCAACGCTGCCGCGGCAACACCGACAAACAACGCTACTGTGCCAACGGTAATCAATGCAATCATTTTTTTTGACAAGGCTCTGCGCTTCATTTTCATTCTCCGTTTCTTTGCTTGGTGCTTGCTATCGCAAAAGCTTTACAAGATTTTCCCGCTCCTGCACAAGGCTTTTGCCGCTTCCCGTCAGTTCCCGGTAGGAATAAACGATAAATCCGCTTGCGTTTTCAATCCCGCGGATATGCTCCACCTGCCGCGCAATAATATCCGTATGCTCGATCCATTCGTTGGAATTCCGATCGGTTTCACCGGATTTATAGATTCCCAGCCCATAATACAGTTGGACGGACTCCTCCTCCACAAGTTCAGACCAGTATCGGGCCAGAGATACAAAATCAAAGGCTTGGAGACTGGTTTTATAATCATACTCAAATCCAAAATAACACTGCGGCGCTATGTAATCCAAATACCCTTTGCTGGAGACCCAGCGTTTAATGTCCGCGTACAACTTCTCAAAATTTGTCAGGTTGTTAGCCGCCGGGCTGACCCCAAAGACCACATTGGAATTGATCTGCTTTACAGCCCGGTAAATGCCCGCCACCAGACCCGAAACATTGGCCCGCCGCCAATCCCCCAGGCTCATCGCGCCGGCGCCCGCCTTTTTTTGGTACGCCTCATATGCCTTTCGGTCAAATGCTTCATCCGTAGTGGGATAAAAATAATCGTCGATATGAACGCCGTCCACATCGTAGTTCTCCACGATTTCCCGCACCCCGTCAATGATCAGCTTCTGCACTTCCGGTATCCCCGGATTTAAGTAGATTCCGCCGTTGGCATTCACAGCCCATTCATCGTTTCCGGTATCTTGATCCGTACGCCATAGGCGGGCGGGATGATTTTTGCTCAGCATATTTAAATCAGTCGATCCTGCCAGAACCCGAAAGGGATTGAGCCACGCATGAAACTCCAATCCACGCTTTTTTGCAGCAGACACCATATACTCCAACGGGTCATATCCTGGATCCTTCCCCTGGGTTCCGGTTAGGTATTTACTAAATGGAAAATATTGCGAAGGGTAATAGGAATCAGCAAACGGCCGTACATGAGCGACCACCGCGTTAAATCCCATATCCAAAAGAGCATCGTACATTTCATCAATTTTAGCCTGAAATTGCGCCTCAGTCTTCCCCTGAAAGCTCAAATCCATATAGGTTAGCCACGCGCCCCGGAATTCCCTAGCATCCGTTACAGCCGGCTGAACGGCTGTGGCGGCCTGCGTCGTGGACGAGGAAGTAGTAGCGCCCGCAGAAGCGCCGGCGCCCGTGGTAGCTTTACTGGCCGCAGAAGTCGTGGGAGAAGAGGCGGTTTCTGCTGTTGGCTCCACTTCCTCCGTTACCGCCTGGGAAGAGGATCCAGCGTTCACCTCTGTCAGAGCAGGGGCAAGCCCCGTCCCCATTGCCGGTGTATTGGAGAATCGTGTTTCCGGCGCGCAGGAGGAACAGGCCGTCAGACATGCCGCCAGAAGGCACAGAATCCATTTTTTGACCTTGTTTTTACTCCGCATACGCTTTCTCTCCCTATTTTTTCATTTTACAATCTTTTTCGCGGCAGGTCAACATAATATTAATTTTTTTTCTGGAAATATTGACCTGTTAACAATCATACGTTTAAAGCGTCGTTTTTAGAAACAAAAGATTGCAGCAAACCGGCAAAAAACCAAAATACCGGTGTGGAACCCGGTGTTGTATTGCACAAAAGATTGTTTGATGAATGTCAAACTTTTGGCTTGCGAAGCGCGACAAAATTCGCTATAATAACAAATAGTTGAGTGAAAGGAGACTGGTTATGAATATTTCGCATGAAGTGGAAAAAATGTGCGTAGTCGCCAAGGGTCCCCACCACGGCCCCGCCCCTATCCCTGAGGAGGGCAAATGGGTGCAGGCGTACCAGATCAGCGACATCTCCGGCCTATCCCACGGCGTGGGCTGGTGCGCCCCGCAGCAGGGCGCCTGCAAGCTGACGCTGAACGTCAAAAACGGCATTGTGGAGGAAGCGCTGGTAGAAACCCTGGGCTGCTCCGGCATGACCCATTCGGCGGCAATGGCTGCGGAAATCCTACCCGGCAAAACCCTCTTGGAGTGCCTGAATACCGACTTGGTTTGCGATGCAATTAATGTTGCCATGCGTGAAATTTTCAAACAGTTCGCATACGGCCGGACGCAGTCCGCCTTTTCAGAGGACGGGCTGCCCATTGGCGCGGGCATGGAGGATCTGGGAAAGGGCCTTCGCACCCAGATCGGCACCATGTATTCTACCAAGCTGAAGGGCGTTCGGTATATGGAAATGGCCGAAGGATACGTTACCAAAATGGCGTTGGATGAAAACGGCGAGGTCATTGGCTACCAGTTTGTCCGCCTGGGCAAGATGCTGGAGGATATCCGCCATGGCGTGAAGCCCGGCGAAGCATATGAGAAAAACATTGGTACATATGGCAGATTTGCGGATGCCGCAAGCTATATTGACCCCCGTGAAGAATAAGGAGGAGCAAAGCGATGGCAAACGAAGTAATGTTTGAAGGCAAAGAGCGGCGGATGGAAAAAATTGAAGCCTGTCTGAAAAAGTACGGGCTGGAAAGCCTAGAAGCCGCCCGCGACCTCTGCTTATCCAAGGGGATCGACGTGGAATCCATCGTCAAAGGTGTGCAGCCAATCGCGTTTGAAAACGCCGTTTGGGCGTATACGCTGGGTGTTGCCATTGCGATCCGGGAAAACTGCAAGGCCGCCAGCGCTGCGGCCGCAGCCATTGGCAAGGGTCTACAGGCATTTTGCATTCCCGGTTCCGTTGCCGAGCAGCGCAACGTGGGTCTGGGCCACGGCAATCTGGCTTCTATGCTGCTGAAGGAAGAAACCAAGTGCTTCTGCTTTTTAGCGGGACATGAGTCATTTGCCGCCGCAGAGGGCGCCATTGGTATTGCGCGGACGGCTAATAAGGTGCGCAAGGAGCCATTGCAGGTTATCCTCAACGGGCTTGGCAAGGACGCTGCGTACATCATTTCTCGGATAAACGGTTTTACCTATGTGAAAACAGAATATGATTTTCACACCGGCGATTTAAAAATTGTGGAGACTAAGCCCTTTTCCGACGGGGAAAAAGCCAATGTCCGATGCTATGGTGCCAATGATGTCCTGGAAGGCGTCGCTATCATGCGGCATGAAAAAGTTGACGTTTCCATCACCGGCAACTCAACCAACCCCACTCGGTTCCAACACCTGGTTGCGGGCACGTATAAAAAATGGGCCAACGAAAACGGCAAAAACTATTTTTCAGTGGCCTCTGGAGGCGGCACTGGCCGCACCCTCCATCCCGATAATATGGCCGCCGGCCCTGCTTCTTACGGCTTGACCGACTCTATGGGCCGCATGCACGGGGACGCCCAGTTTGCCGGTTCTTCCTCTGTGCCTGCCCATGTGGAAATGATGGGTCTGATTGGCATGGGCAACAACCCGATGGTCGGCGCCACCGTGGCCTGCGCTGTGGCTGTTGAGGAAGCAAACAAATAAGGCGAAAAACCGCATAAAAGCTGAATTTTTAGCAGACAGGGCCTTCGGGTGCAAAAGCACCGGAAGGCCCTGTTTTTCTGTCCTAAAACAGCTATTGCGTGCCAAGTTTTGAGGAAAAGGGTAAATTTGGTACACAGAAGCTTTGTTTTTCGCAGCTTTACTTCGCTTGTCTTTCCTCTTCCTGGAGGATATCGTTGACGATAGTCCTCCCCTCTCCTAAAAATAAGTTTGAAATCGCATATCAAGATCATCGTTACTATGCATTAACTGTTGCAGAAAACGTTCTGTTGTAGAAAGTTGTGACAGATGAAGAAAGACAAAGCGTTGTTGAAGCTTTGAAAAAGAGCCAACTATATGATGATATAGCTTCGTTACCTAAAGGTATAGATACAAATTAACAAAGGAATTTGACGAAAATGGAGTTGTTCTGTCCGGTTGCCAAACTCAAAAATCAGCGCTTGCACGAATATTTGTTCAAAGCAATAAAGAATTCTTTATTCTTAATGAAGCATCCAGCGCTTTGGATTCAATTTTAGAATCCAAAGTCAATCAAACCATTTTGGAATTTTGTAAAGATAAGATGCTTATTCTTATTTCACACAGATTATCCGCCTGTAAGAGGATATGGATAAGATTTATGTGCTTGATGACGGCAAAATTATTGAAAGCAGAGGCCATTCGAAAAGAATAGGGCAGCGCGGATTGTATTCAAAAATGTTTGGGAGTTAATCAGAAACTTAGTAATAATAGAGCGGAGATAAGAATCTTGAACAATAAAATAGCATTGTTGAATCCTGCTATACAGGGTGAAAAAGAAATAGCTGATTATCCATTGGGATTTGCACATTTCGCTTTGGCATTAAGGAATAAGGGGATGCAGGTGGATTCCCAATTACATGCATTGCCGGATAAAGTACGCATTAAAAACTTACCAAATCGCGTAAATTTATGGTATAATGAAACATACAAATCAGTCACTGCAAAGGAGCGCTGAAATTATGATTCATAAAAATTTTCATGGCATGAAACTGTCTGCTCTTGGTATGGGTGCGATGCGTCTGCCCGTTGTGGACGGAAACGATGCGCACATCGACGGCAAAGCGGCAATGGCAATGGTAGATTACGCCATGCAGCATGGTATAAATTATTATGACACCGCGTGGGGCTACCATGATGGCAGCTCAGAACTCGTTATTGGGAAAGCGCTGGGAAGATATCAGAGAGATAGCTATTTTCTTGCCGATAAGTTTCCTGGCTACGATCTATCCAACATGGATAAGGTGGAACTAATTTTTGAAAGGCAGCTGGAAAAGTGCGGCGTTTCCTATTTTGATTTTTATTTGTTTCATAATGTCTGCGAAATGAATATCGACGCCTACTTAAATCCCAAATACGGCATTTTTGACTATCTTACAAAACAGAAAAAGGCAGGCCGAATCCGCCACCTGGGTTTTTCCGTCCATGGCAGCTATGATGTGATGCAGCGCTTTCTGGAGGCCTATGGCAGGGATATGGAGTTCTGTCAGGTTCAGCTAAACTATCTGGACTGGGGCTTTCAAGCGGCGAAAGAAAAGGTCGAACTGCTGAAGGAATATAATATTCCTGTCTGGGTAATGGAGCCGCTGCGGGGAGGCAAATTGACTTCACTGGCGCCTGCGGATGAAAAAGCGCTCAAAATGCTGCGTCCGCAAGAGGAAATTCCGGCCTGGGCGTTTCGTTTTCTGCAAAGCATTCCCAGCGTGACGGTCACTCTTTCTGGCATGTCCAATATGGCGCAGTTGGAGGCGAACATCCGTACCTATGAGGAGGAAAAGCCGTTAAATCAGCGGGAGATGGAGACTTTACTCGCCATTGCAGAAGGCATGGTTAAAAAAATTGCTCTGCCCTGCACGGCCTGTCATTATTGCGTCAGCCACTGCCCACAGGGGCTTGATATTCCTTCTTTGCTTACCCTGTATAACGAGCACTGCTTTACCGAAGGCGGCTTTATCGCACCGATGGCGATGATGGCTATTCCGGAGAATAAACGTCCAAGCGCCTGCATTGGCTGCCGCAGCTGTGAAGCGGTGTGTCCACAGCAGATTAAAATAGCAAAGGCTATGAAGGACTTTGCACAAAAGCTGACCGTTTGAGTCAGTATCTATTAAAGATTGCGGGTCGCAACGCCGAACGCTGCCCGGGCTCTCTAGAAGAAAACAGAGTTTTTGGAGGTATAACAGCCGCCGCAAGCGTACCTTCCAAATGTGGCGGCGCAGGGCTTGCTTTATAAAACATTTTTGTTTATGGCCCGCTTGCGCGGGGCATTTAGACGGATCACATATTTTTACGGCAGTCGCGTTTATAAGCGCCTGCTCTTCCCCACTAAATGGTCTTCCGCTGCATAAAAGAGCGGCATAGCAGAAGCTATGCCGCTCTTTTATAAATATCTTTTCATTACAAGTATTTTGTTGTTATTTGTCTTCTACATCAAAATGATCAATTAGCTCCACGTTGTATCTTAAAATATCCAAAGCGTCGGCTGAATCGACGTTGCCCTCGCCGGTTACATCCGCCGCGGTTAACTGATCACCTTTCAGCGTAATGAGCTCCACTGCATGCTTCAAAACCTCCAAAGCGTCGGCTGAATCGACGTTGCCCTCGCCGGTTACATCGCCGTACTTTACTTCCGTACCGCCAGTAGGATCTTCCGTACCGCCAGTAGGATCTTCCGAATCAGGAATCTCCGGCAGCTCGCCAATATTATAAACATCACTCATGTAAAATGTAACCTTAGGATTATTGGTGCCGTCAAGCTTGCCGCAGAACTGAAGCGTATCCCGGTTAATGACCTCCGCATCCGCGGCGTCACCCATCGCGACGCCATCGCCAGCCCACTCGGCTTTCAAATCCGAATACAAAACGGATACCTTCTGCAAAGAGCCTTTTTCAAGATTCTGCACCTTCGCCGAAAAGGTCGGCTCACCGGCCTTAATAGATTTAATGGTAAAGTAAGCATTGGCAGAGGAATCTTCCGTTATATACACCCAGAACTCAAAGCCGGTTCCCGCGTTAATCTTTTCAGGATCAAACCCACCGGCGTTTGCCGCCTTCCAGGTTCCGATCATAGCTTCAGTCCAATCCGCCCAACCGCTGCTGGACTTTGTGGCCGCTAAAACATGCAACTGACCAAACTGCTCAACGATGGAAGCATCCATGTTGCTGGACTCCATCTGTCCGTAAGAATTGGTCTTAGACCAATCAATGCTGGGCTCAGGATCTGCGGCAAAGGCACTGCTCATGCCAATGGCAACAAGGCCAATGATCAAGCTGAGCGCCAAAACAAACGAAAAAAGCTTCTTTTTCATGAATACAGTCCTCCCAAACTTTGAATTTGAACATATTATATAACAAATAATCTGAAATGACAAGTATTACAAGACAATTTTACAACAAAAAGCAAGAAATGCAATCTTTAGCCTGTTTCAAGAAAAACGTACGAAATCGTTTATACAACAAAATGGAACCTAAAAAATACGCATTTCGCATGCTCAAGCGTTTGCCAGAGCCTGCTCCACATCGTCAATAATATCGTCAATGTGCTCGATCCCAACGGAGAAACGGATCAGGCCGGGGCCGATGCCGGCATCCGCCAGCTGCTGATCGGACATCTGCCGGTGGGTGGTGGAAGCCGGATGCAGAACGATGGTTCGCAAATCAGCCACATGAATGGCCATCGACGCAAGCTTTAGTCCTTCCATAAACCGCGCAGCGCCCTCTCTGCCGTTTTTCACTTCAAAGGCGATCACACCGCTGCCGCCGTTTAAATATCGCTTTGCAAGGCTATCATACGGATCCCCATCCAAAAAAGGATAATGGACGGATGAAACCTTGGCGTGCCCCGCAAGGAACCGGGATAAGGCCAGGCCGTTCTGATTATGCCGTTCCATTCGCAGCGCCAGGGTATCTAACCCCGAATGGAGCAAAAATGCGTTCATGGGAGACATCTGCGCCCCGTAATCCCGCATCAGCTGTGCCCGCGCCTTGACGATGTAAGCGCTGCGGCCAAAGCTTTCTGCATAAACCAATCCGTGATAGGACGGATCCGGACAGGTCAGGCCCGGAAATTTATCATTTTGCGTCCAGTCGAAATTTCCGCTGTCAACGATTACGCCGCCCAAAGCAGTGGCGTGCCCATCCAGATATTTACTGGTGGAATGCACTACGATATCCGCACCAAAGTCAAAAGGCCGGCAATTGTAGGGCGTTGGAAACGTATTGTCTACGATCAGAGGAATCCCCGCCTCGTGTGCAGCCCGGGCGAATTTCTCAATGTCCAGCACCACAAGCGATGGGTTGGATAACGCCTCTCCAAAGATGAGCTTAGTGTTGGGACGGATCAAAGCATGCAGCGTTTCCTCTGAAGCGCCGGGATCCACGAAATCGCAGGAGACTCCCAGTTTGGGCAGAGAGGTGCCCAACAGGTTAAAAGTCCCGCCGTATACCCCCTTGGTGCAGATAATATGATCTCCCGCTCCGCAGAGGTTCAACACCGCCATCATAGAGGCCGCCTGCCCCGCCGAGGTCACCATTGCCCCCACGCCGCCCTCCATGGCGGCAATCTTTTTTTCCGCCGCCTCCAGGGTGGGGTTACTTAACCGAGTATAAAAATGCCCGTTGGCTTTGAGATCAAACAGGTCGCCCATAAATTGGGCATCGTCGTATTTAAAGGTTGTGCTTTGGGCGATAGGCAGTACCATAGGTTCGCCGTTTTTCGCCTGATAGCCACCGTGAATACAAACCGTGTCAATTCTCATGGGAATCCTCCTCCTTTTTCCGGACAATGCAGATGGGGGTTTGCTGATCCGACTGATCCAGCGGGTTATCGCCAAAAATTTGCTTGCACAAGCCAATGTCGATTTCCTTCCCGCTGCGCCCCAGCACCTCAACTCCAAGATCGTTGGCGTCGATCACCACCACGTCGCACCCAGTATGATCCTTCAGTTCCCTGGCCACCCTGTCAGGCTTTTCAGGCGCCATTTTCGCATAATGATTATACGGCGGCAGCGTGCAGTCACAGGGGCCGTCAATCGCGCGGGCCTTGTCCCCGCAAATGCGATAAAACACGCCTCGAATGCCAAAGGGCTTGGTGATCGCCGAGCAAAAGGCCGCGAACAAGATTCGAAGACGTCCCACTTCCCGGATAGCCAGCTCCATGGTCTCCGGAATACCAAGGCCAATGCCATAAGGTGTTTTCACCACAAATTTACACAGCAGGCGCGCCAAACGGGAGGGCTTGATTTCATCCACGGGAAACGCACGCCCCTGGGAAATCGCCACGATCTTTTCACTGATGAAGATCATGTCCCCGTCCCGCAGGTACTCCTTTACATATTGATCCATCATGGCAAACAGGTTATCCCCTGCCATAACTACATGGGTTTTGACGGGATACCGGTAAAAAACACCAGCGTCGGTTTCAATTTCCAGGTTTTTCCCCCGATTAGGCGTAAAGGGCATCATGACGCGATAACCACCATTCCTTTTTATTTCGATACCTTATTATAACCATATTTTGCTACGATTGCAAGCGCATTCGCCATGCATACCACGTAAAGATTTTGCCAATGCAAATTTTATAAAAAAAATTTCATAAAAAGCTTGACATTATATATATGTGTGTGTTTTAATAAAGCTAGGAATCATCGAGAGAGCCGATGATTTTAAAAAATAGATAATATAGGAGGTAAATTTTTAATGAGCAAACAGATCAAAATCTTGGTTGCGACTGTTCTTGCCGTGTGTCTTTTGGCTACTAGCATGACAATCGGCATGTTGGCCAGCGCAACCGACACAGACCCCGTTTTTGCTGCCAAGGACGTGTTTACGACGTTCAACTATGGGTTCACGCAAGCGCAAACTTCTGAGGAAGTAAAGGAACTCTTTGACGCTAAGGCTGCGGGCATGGGTAACGCTGCCGTGAGCGCTACCATGCCAGGAACTAAAACAACCTACACGCAGCTAATAAATGCGGCGGGTAACAAACCCTTTGCGTCGCTCACTGCTGATCCGGAGGGCGTCTCCTTCTGGATCCACATGTCCGCCCCCATTACCGGCGACGGTTATCTCGACGTCGCGATCAAGGCTAAAGGCGCGGATCCTTCATATGCCAGTGCGCCGCTTGCCCTTAAGGAAGGCATGAACAGTGTGCAGCTCAAGTGGAGTGATTTCCGGGATAAAACGGGCGGCTCCTATAATCCCGATGCCACCCCGCTCACGTACGATATGCTGGGCCGGGATAGCGCAGCAGATCTCATTTTCATTGAGTTTGTTAGCGCTACAGGTAATAACAATGCGTTCACCCTTACCGTCAGCGATTTCTACGCTTACAACGAACTGCCTGGTTTGAACGAAAAGCCCCCTGAGGAGTCCACGGAGAAGCCCCCTGAGGAGTCCACGGAGAAGCCCCCTGAGGAGTCCA
>CALWPT010000013.1 GCA_944383495.1 uncultured Clostridia bacterium
CGCCGGCGGCGGTGTAGACGCTGTGCTGCTCCACCTGCCAGTCCAGCCCGGCCAAAATGAGGGCATCGCGGGAAGTGGGGGCTTCCATAACCTGGACGCCGAGGCCGTGCCAGGGCTTTTCGCGGACGTAAAACATGGTTTCTACACAAGCAGACATGATGATTTCTCCTTTACATTGTAAGATTTTGTAGAGTTGGTTTGCGGGCGGAGATATTCTGCCGGCGGCGCGCGGCTTCGCGGCAGCATGCGGATGAATCCAGACATACGGGCGTTCCTTCCGTCTCACTCGGAGACCGTCTTGATGGCTTCGGCTGCGACGGCTACGACCAACGCAAGCAGCGCTTCGGCGATGGCTACGGGAATCTTGTTCATACAGATGCTCCTTTCTTGTTGAAATTCGGGCAAAAGAAAAGCCGTATGGACGTGCTTTCCATACGGTTCATGAAGATGATATACAGTTATAGGGCAGGGACTTTTCGTTTAAGGAAGAATGTTTAAACTGGCTGTCGCGCTACCCTATTAGGAAGCAATAATGAAGAATCTGTAGAATAATATTGAAACTTTTGAGAAAAGTGCTATACTTATAAATATGAGATTTGAAACTAATGTCTTCCCTAAACAAAGAAAGGAGATTTTATGTTTTGCTCGAAATGCGGTCAAAAAATTCCGTCCGGCGCTGCCTTCTGCCCGAACTGTGGCGCAAAGGTGCAGGCGGAAGAACCCGTCCGTCCCTCTGCTGCGCCGGCCGAATCGGCAACCAAAGCCGAACCCGCACAGCCTGCACCGGAAACTCCTGCCCAAACGGGGTCTGCTCAGTCTGCGTCTGAAACGGCTGCCCAGCCCAAAGCTGCGCCGTCTGCCGGTTCTTCTGTGACGCCTGCGCCCCAGCCCGCGCCGGATAACTCGCAGTTGGCAGGCGATCCGCTGGCCGCGCTGGTGGGCAAGCATACCGACTACTATTTGGCCGAGTTTAAGAAGATCGACGCCGGGCAAAAGCCCCGCTTCAACTGGGCGGCGTTCCTGCTGGGCGAGGCAATGTGCTTTTACAGGTACAATGTGGAGCTGTTTAAGAAATACTTTATGCTCTACTACATCCTGCTTGCCGTTTCCTGTATGGTTCAGTCGGTTTCGATGGTCGCTACAGCAGGCGGCGGTGTCATGATTGGCTTGATCGGGTCGGTTGTCTATCTGATTTTGGCCTTGGTGGTCAGTATTCTGAGCCTTGTTATGCGAATCCGTTTTGGCAAAAATTTTAACCGTGCGTATTACAACCACTGCAAACAACAAATGACGCTGCCTGCATCCCAACGAAAAGCCGGAACCAGCGCCAAAAAGATGTGGCTGTTTGTTCTTGTGGTCGCTGTGATCTGGGGCGTATGGTATGCAGGAACCACGCTGATCACCCAGCAGGTCCAAAAAGCCTATTGGGGTTCGTTCTGGGACGACAGCTCTTACAGCGAGGATACCGATGTTGAGAGCAGCTCGTACTATGATGAAACCGATGATGAGGCCAATTCGTATGTAGAGGAAGAACCGGCTGCTCCTGTAGAAGAAACGCATTCCTTTGAAGTGGGCAGCATGGAAATGCTGGAAAATGCTTGGGTAACGTTCCTTGCAGATTCAGGCGAGCAGGAGATTATGGCTGTTGGAGCAGATTGCGATTGCGATGGACTCAATGAGGGATTTGGCGTAACAGCTGCGAGACAGGACGAGATGGGATGTTACGGTGCGAAGATTTACTTCATTGATACCTATGGAAGTGTGACGCTTCTCTGCGATACATCACCTGATGGTAGAGCGCTTTACGGCTATCCATCCAATGGCATATTGTATCCTGATAGCACAGACGGTTTCTTTGTGTGGGATTTGTTCACTGGTGCAAGCAATCTGTCCCTGGTCTGGGGAGTGCAAAACGGACAGGTTTATGAGAGTGATATATCTGGTCAGTATAATGGCATACAACTTGCAGACACTTGGGGATTGGCCGGGTACCAAATTGATTACTCTCAAGGCTACCGGAACTATGCTGTTTATCGGCTGAGCTATGATAACAGTACAGATACCTTTACGGCTATACCAGACAATGCTGCCTATCCCGCTGGAGAAGGTCCGCTTGCGTAATTGATTTACCATGGGAAGCCGGTGCAAAGAAATTGATTCGTAACCGCTCCAAGAGACACCCCGTCAAAAAATAGCAGCGCAAACAGGCTCATGCCGATAAGGGCCTCTTGGAACGGTTATATTGATTCCAACGAAAATTTGAAAAGAAAGGAAGTTGAATCATGTTTTGCACAAAATGCGGCGCGCCATTGCCTGAGGGGTCTCGGTTCTGTACGAACTGTGGAACTCCCGTTATTCAGGCTGAGATGGAGGAAAGCGAAGCCGCAAGTTTCGAAGAAGACTTGCCAGCTGTAGCGCAGGAATTATCAAAGGATATGACAAAACCTGCCGGCAATATTTTTGTAAGGTTTTGGAACAGTCCTAAGTTTGGATGGGCAGCACAGCAGTACTCTTATATTATGGATGTTTTTATGGTCATCATTGGCCTGCTTGTGTTGTTAACAGAGTACTGGTTCATAGGTCTTATTCCAATTTTTCTAGGGGGATCTGGAATCAGCAAATGGTGGAAATGGAGAAAAAGCAGAAGTTACACGAACTGTCCAAACTGCGGAAAGCTTGTGAAAACAGACGTAGATTTCTGCCCCAAGTGCGGAGCAAAAATTCCAGCGAGATCATTGACCAAGGAAGAAGTGGAAGCAGAGAGCAAAGATAGTGGCGCTTATTCATTAAGGGAAAAGAAGCTGGGTTTACTCATGGCACCAATTGCATTGCCTTTTATGATCCTGATGCTTTGGGGATTTGGAGGTTTTATTCTAAATAGGCCGGCTTATGAAATCAGGGATGTTGTTTGGGATC
>CALWPT010000014.1 GCA_944383495.1 uncultured Clostridia bacterium
TGGAGCGGGTGATGGGAATCGAACCCACGTAACCAGCTTGGAAGGCTGGTATTCTACCATTGAACTACACCCGCAACTAGTGATCAGCGGCGAAGGATATTTTACCATATCCTTCGCCGCTCTGTCAAGGCTTTTTTTGTTTTCAGGAGTGGGAATCTACCTGCGCGGTTACCGCCAGATCCGCGCCGATTCGAACCGCTGTCACATTCCGGTCGCATTCCTGCACCAGCAGGTTTGTGATCGGATCTTCAATCCTTCGCCGGACTGCGTTGCGCAAATCCCGCGCTCCCCGCAGGCTTTGCTCCATGCCCTCACATAGCTTTTTAGGAACAGCCGGATCATAGGTCAGAGCGATCCCCTTATCCTGCAAGGGGCCCGTTAACTCCTTGAGGAACAGCTCCGCAATCTTTTCATAGCTTTCCATGGACAAGGGCTTGAAAACCACTACCTCATCCACGCGACTGATAAACTCAGGCCGCAAAAATTCCCGCAGCGCCTTCATGCTTTTTTCATAAGACGCCTCCCCTTCCGTTTTGCCAAAGCCTAAAGCGCCTTCCTTCCGCTCGCTTCCGGCATTGGAGGTCATAACAATAATAGTGTTTTCAAAATTCACCGTCCGTCCGTGGGCGTCCGTCACACGGCCGTCGTCCAAAATCTGCAATAAAACGTTTAAAACATCCGGGTGGGCTTTTTCAATCTCGTCAAACAGGATCACGGAATATGGCTTGCGCCGGACTTTTTCCGTCAGCTGTCCCGCCTCGTCGTATCCAACGTATCCGGGAGGCGCTCCAATAATCCGGGAGACGGAATGCTTCTCCATAAATTCCGACATGTCCAGTCGAATCAGCGTTTCCGGCGTAGAGAACAGCTCGTTGGCCAAAACCTTGACAAGCTCTGTTTTCCCAACCCCAGTGGGACCAACAAAAATAAAGGAGGCCGGACGGCGCTTGGGGGAAATCTGAACTCTGGAGCGACGAACAGCCGCCGAAACCAGACTGACCGCCTCATCCTGTCCAATCACACGCTCTTTAATCTTTTCTTCCAGGTTGGCCAGCTTTTTTAAATCGCTTTCCTGCACTTTAGAGGCGGGAATCCCCGTCCATAACTCGATCACCTTTGCCAAATCGTCAAAGGTCACCCTGTTTTCCTGAATCGTTTCCCGAAGGTCCTTGGCGCGCGCCTCATTTTTGGCAAGATCAGATTTTACTAGCGCCAGCCGCTCATAGTCCACCTGTTCGGGATGGGATTCCAACTCCTCCTCCTGCCCTTTCAACTCCCGTACGCTTTTCTCCAGCTTAAACAGGTCATCCGCCGCTTTATTTCG
Source organism: uncultured Clostridia bacterium (assembly GCA_944383495.1). Lineage (GTDB taxonomy): Bacteria > Bacillota > Clostridia > Oscillospirales > Acutalibacteraceae > CALWPT01. Next base: position 1,325 of record CALWPT010000014.1, read on the forward strand.
CAAGGATGCGCAGGCGCAGGATTCGTCCAAAAGGTCGATGGCCTTATCAGGAAGAAACCGATCGTTGATATATCGCTCGGACAATACGGCAGTTTGATATAAAATCCGGTCGTCTACCTTCACGTTATGATGCTTCTCATAATATTCCCGAATTCCTTTAAGAACCACCACCGTATTATCAATGGAGGGTTCCTCAACGGTAACGGGCTGAAACCGGCGTTCCAAAGCCGCGTCTTTTTCAATATGCCTGCGGTATTCATTAAAGGTGGTCGCGCCGATCACCTGAATTTCCCCACGGGATAACGCAGGCTTTAAAATATTGGCAGCGTTCATGGAGCCTTCGGCATCTCCCGTCCCCACCAGGTTATGAACCTCGTCGATAAACAGAATAATATTTCCTTCGGATTTGACTTCCTCCACCAAGCCCTTGACCCGGCTTTCAAATTGGCCGCGGAACTGCGTTCCGGCGACTAAAGCTGTTAAATCTAACAGATGCAGTTCCTTATCCATCAGCTTGGAGGGTACGTCACCCGCGGCAATCTTTAAGGCAAGGCCTTCCGCGATAGCGGTTTTCCCCACGCCGGGCTCACCAATTAGGCAGGGGTTGTTTTTCGTCCGTCGAGAAAGGATCTGTACTACCCGATAAAGCTCCTTATCCCGGCCTACAATTCGGTCGATCTGCCCGTTTTTTGCACGTTCGGTTAAATCGGTACAATAAGTGTCCAGGTATTTGCGCTTCTTGTGCCGCTTTCCCTTTTCCTTTTCTTCCTTTTGAGGAGAAGCCGTTTTTTCTGTGGGAGGATTTTGCTCTGCTTCTTCGCCAAATATTTCCTTCAGAAACGGAAAAGTCGTAGCACCACCCGGCTCAAAATCCCCCTCTTCCCCTTCTTCGCCGCTGTCAGGCTGATCCACATTCATGAGTTCCATGAACTGATCCTGCATGGCGTTATAGTCCTCTTCTGGAATGCCCATGTTTTTCAGCATGTCGTTAATCGGCTTAATTCCCAGTTCCTTTGCACAGGAGAGACACAGCCCCTCCGGTATGGTTTTATCTCCTTCTATGCGGGTGATATAGACCATGGCGGGTCGTTTTTTGCAGCGGGAACACATTTTGATTCGCATTTATTTTTTCTCCTTATGATCAAACACCGGATCGTCGAGATTATGCCGATCATCCCGGTCGGGATTGTACAGTCCCTTTATGATTGCCTTGAATACAGTATAATAGCTGAGCAGCGAAAATACAAGGCAAAATCCCGCGGCCATTACCAATATGGCGGCTGCCGTCCCATGAATCGGATTTTCCAAGCATTCGGCAATCAAAAATGCGCACAGCACTGCATACAGAACCACTGTGGTCAGTTTTCCCCACCATTTGGCCTCGGACGGTTTCCGCCCCTGGGCGAACAGACACAGCGCTCCCAAAATCATAATCAGCTCTTTTACAAACACAATGACCACCAACGGCAGAATCTGCCTGTTGGTAGATGCAAGACAAATCACCACTGCAACCTGGGTCAGCTTATCCGCCAAAGGATCCAACAGCTTACCCACATCGGAAATCATGGAAAACTTCCGGGCGATCATTCCATCTACCACGTCGCTCACACCGGACAATACCAAAACCGCCAGCGCATACACAGCATGATAGGAAAAGTCAACAAAATAAAGTATTACAAAGGTTGGAACCAGAAGGATCCGAACCATTGAAATGATATTCGGGATGGTTATTATTTTGTGTTTCATGCCCCAGTGTGATCCTTTCTGGTTAAACTTCCCTGCTTATTTAAATGAATGGATTTAAAGCGCATAAAAGCCCGAACAGTAACGCATGATCCAAAACGGCTCCATTGATCGGGCCAAGCCCGCCGGTATAGTCAATCAGAAGCTTAAACACGCTGCACAAAACAATCCCGTAGATAATTCCCTTTGGGATTCCCAGCACGCCGCCCAGCAAACGGTTAATCGTTCCAACCACCGGAAAACTAAAAGCGCGATTGATAACCCGGGCCAAAAATTTAACCACGATTGCAAGCAGCAAGAACACCACTAAGAATATAATTGTTTTCAAAAGCCCCGTCACCACCGGCCGGGCCATGCTGTCCGCCACCTGTACGGCGACGGATTCCACCCCGGAAGAACCGCTCTCTACAGCGCCGTTTAATTTCCGCTGCACGTCCCCTTTGGTGATCCCAAAGCTGTTCGCCGCAGAGCGTACAACCGAAGGAAGCGCCTCCCAGACCTGATCTACGGCTTGACTGGTACTGCCGCCCTTTGCATCGGCCAACACCTCTGAAACGGATTCCTCCACCGTAGGGCGAACAGAGTTTTCATAAATTATATTCGACAACCATCCCGAAACCGAAAAAGCTATCACCAAAGATAAAACAAAACCGGCCAATTCTAGCACCGTTCGGACAAATCCCCTTCGGGCGCTGCGCCAAATAGTAAATCCCACCACGAGTAAAATGATTAAATCGACCAGCAAGGACCAAAAATTCATAAGGCGCCTCCTTTGTTAACCCTTCTCCATCGTTTGTACAAGGCTATAAAAAACGCCGGCGGCGCCTTTCCCGCAATGTACGGCCGCCGGATAAGTATCACGAGACGATAAACATGGCCTTTCAATACAAGCGGCAAATAGCCCTGATTTCCCATTCTCCGCTTATTTATCTTTTAAAAGCTTGGTCAGCTCATCCATAAAGGTATTAATATCCCGAAATTGACGGTAAACGGAGGCAAAACGAACATAGGCCACCTCATCAATACTTTTCAGGCAATCCATCGCCAGCTCGCCGATCTTCACAGAGGTAATTTCTCGATCCAAAGAATTCTGTAATTTGGTTTCAATATCGTCAATGGCCTTTTCCAGCTGCTCAATAGAAACAGGACGGTTGGCGCAGGCGCGAAGCATACCATTCAAAAGCTTGTTTCGGTCAAACGGTTCTCTCGAACGGTCCTTTTTAACGACAATAATCGGCAGGCTCTCAATAATTTCATATGTGGTAAAGCGCTTTTGGCAACCCAGGCATTCTCTGCGCCGGCGAATCCGTTCCCCCTCGTCCGTCGGCCTTGAATCTATGACCTTACTTTCTAAAAATCCGCAGTAGGGACATTTCATATTACTCACGATCCTTTTCGCAGATATCATTCGGGAATATCTGATATGCCCTTTACCTATTTATTATACTGAACCGCGCTCAATTTTTCAACCGCTTTTTCAAATGCTGCGGTTAATCAACGCTAATAACCGCCGTTATATGTAAGCCGCGGCATCTCCTAATTTGACCAAACCTGCTCCAGTAAAGCCGCCGCTTCCCGAATCTGCTGGGAAGTAAAATGAGCATACCCCATGATCAAAGTGCTTTCCGACGGCGTCAGCGGCGGAAAGCAATAAGAGGATAAACCTGCTATTTTAACGCCTCGCAGTCTTGCCTTATCAATGAGTTCCCGCTCCGTCATGCCGTTTTGAACCTGCAATAGAAAATGCAGCCCCGCCTGCGCGCCAATGACTTGAATCTTATTTGCCAGCCTTCCCTGCCGCAGGCATCCCACCAGCGTTTCCAGCCGTTTTTTATACCGGGAACGGGAACGATTGAGATGCCGCTCATAATATCCGCCCTCTAAAAAGCGGTAAAGGGTGTGCTGTTCGAAACGGGACACGGAGGCGGAATACCGGGAAAAAGCCGCTCGGTACCGTTCCAACAACTCCGGCGGCAGAATCATATACGAAATTCGAATCGACGGAGCAATGCTTCGGGAAAAAGTCCCGATGTATACCACCCGGCCCTTGCTGTCCATCCCCTGCAAGGCAGGGATGGGCCTGCCGCTGAATCGGAATTCGCTGTCGTAGTCGTCCTCTATGATGTAACGTCCGGGCTGCTCGTAGGCCCAGCAAAGCAACTCGCTTCTTCGGCCTATGGGCATGACCGTCCCTGTAGGGAATTGGTGAGAGGGCGTAATATACGCGGCTGATGCTCCGGCAACCGACAATTCCACAGCAGAAAGGCCGTCGCCGTCCATGGAAAGAGGCCTCACCCGCCCCCCCGCGTTGCTGAGCGCTTCCACCACCCGGGGGTATCCGGGATTTTCCACAGCAAATACTTTTTCCCGCCCAATCAATTCGCATAGGATCATCAACAGGTATTCCATTCCCGAAACCACCACAATCTGCTCCGGAGCACAGCGGACGCCCCGCGCCTGCCGCAGATACCGGGACAGCGCTTCCCGCAGACAGCTGTCCCCCTGTCGATCGCCGTGTGCCAAAAGCTCCGGCTGATGATACATTACGTCCTTTGAAATTCGAGCCCAGGTGGAAAAAGGAAAAGCTCCTGCATCCACCGTGCTGATGGAAAAATCGTACGGCAGAGCTGGCATTGGCGCCGCCGCCGGAATGGGCGGCGGCGTTTCCCGGGAAACCGGCAGCCGTTCCAACGGACAAACGGTATAGCCGCTGCGGGGCACAGATTTAATATACCCCTCCGCCGCAAGCATTTGATACGCGCTATCCACTGTGTTCAGGCTGATTTTCAAATGCTCCGCCAGCCGCCGGCGGGACGGCATCCGCTCCCCTGCGGGACAGCGCCCCTCCTTAATTTCCTTCGTCAGCGCCTCATACAGCTGAAGATACAACGGCTTTTTGCTTTGCTGCGACAGCAAAACAGTAATGGCTTCCATAAAATCCCCTTTCCATCTGGAACCATTAAAAAAACGTAAACTGGATATTTTAATGAGTTCAGATTTTGCTATAATGATAGCAAATAAAAATCCGGCCGTCAAGACTGGAAGCAGAAAAAGGAGTCTTGTTATATGAATGAGCAATATGAACGGAATAAAAACCTGGCCCAAATGCTAAAGGGCGGGGTGATCATGGACGTAACCAATCCCGAGCAGGCCAAGATCGCTGAACATGCTGGCGCGGTGGCGGTCATGGCGCTGGAACGGGTGCCCTCGGACATTCGAAAGGATGGCGGCGTGGCCCGCATGAGCGATCCTAAAATGATTCGTGAAATTCAAAGGGCAGTGAGCATTCCTGTGATGGCAAAAGCCCGAATCGGTCATATTGCGGAGGCGCAAATCCTGGAAGCTCTGCACATTGATTATATCGACGAAAGCGAGGTCCTTACACCGGCCGACGACCGGTATCATCTGAATAAATGGAATTTTAAGGTTCCCTTTGTCTGCGGCGCGCGCAATCTGGGAGAAGCCCTTCGCCGGATCGGGGAAGGCGCGGCGATGATTCGCACAAAAGGAGAAGCCGGAACCGGCAATGTGGTAGAGGCCGTTCGCCATATGCGGACTATGATGGCGGATATTCGGCGTCTGAAGCACCTGCCCGCCGAGGAGCGGATGGCATTTGCTAAGGAAATCGGCGCTCCATATGAGCTTGTCTGCCTGGTGGCGGAGGATGGGAAACTGCCGGTGGTCAATTTTGCCGCAGGAGGGATAGCCACGCCTGCTGACGCGGCTCTGATGATGCAGCTGGGCAGCGAGGGAATTTTTGTAGGCTCTGGTATTTTCAAGTCCTCTGACCCTGAAAAAATGGCCCGGGCAATTGTGAAAGCGACCGCACATTACGATGATCCTGAAGCGTTGGCCCAGGTCAGCGAAGGACTTGGCAAGGCTATGGAAGGCATGGAAATCAGCGAGATCCCGCCGGAAAACCTGCTGGCAGAGCGGGGTTGGTGAGGATGGTAAAAATAGGTGTTTTGTCCCTACAGGGATCAGTTGAAGAGCATTTGGCCATGCTGAAAAGGCTTCCGGAGGTTGAAGGGCTTCCCGTCAAAAACAAACAGGCTCTTGAAACGGTGGATGGCATCATCCTTCCCGGCGGGGAAAGCACTGCCATCGGGAAACTGCTGCAAATTTTTTCTCTCAAGGAACCGCTGCAAAAGCGGATTGCGGAGGGTATGCCTGTATGGGGCACCTGTGCAGGCATGATTCTTCTGGCAAAACATATTGTTGGAGAGGAGGCCTGCCTGGGGACTATGGATATTACCGTACGGCGCAACTCCTTCGGCCGCCAAATTGATAGCTTTTCCGTCACCGCGCCGGTGGAAGGAATTGGTATCATTCCTCTTGTGTTTATCCGCGCGCCCTGGGCGGAAAGTGCCGATTCACCGGAGGTGCAGGTGCTTTGCAAGGTGAAAGGACATATTGTAGCGGCCCGGCAAAGGAACATGCTGGCGACAGCGTACCATCCGGAGTTGACGGAAAATACCGCCATGCACAGGTATTTTGCAGCAATGTGCAGACAAACGCAAGGAGCGATATGAGCACAACCAGCCCTCTGAGCGTCTTCGCCGGATCTTTCCCACAGAAGGCGTACAGATTATAGGATGCCATATCATTATTGGCGCCCATGATCCCATCCGCATTTATCAGCCTGCCGCTTTCCGGATCGTATCACCGGCTATTTAGGTAGTACATCTCCATATGCAGATCCCAGTAATACCCTCGGTACCGGATCGGTTTCAGATTCCTGGCACGCCGGTCCAGTTCGCTCGTCCCTTCCCCGCTGGCCGCCCACGTTTCCTCCAGGTTCCCCCGTGCATCGTGTTTGTATAGCGCCGTCCGCGCTGGCGGCATATCCGGGATCATGCCTGCCAGCTGCCCCTGTGGGACATACGTGTGTTTCCGCGTCCCCATTCCTATAAATCGCCTGCCTTAAAAGCTGGCTGTTCCCGTAATATTCATGGGCCGCCAGTGGCTTCGGCTGCCCGCTTGTCGCTCTACCGCCGCCGTTTCCATGGCGCCGGCGGACTTGGGTTCATCCGCAGGCTCTTTTTCCTCCCGGCGGGACACGTTCTCCCGCATGATGGGGCTTTTTGCTGCACACCAGACTCATCCAGTTGTTCCGGCGTCTGCGCGGCTGCCGCCAACGGGCCTTCTACTGCCAATGCCAGCGATAAACCTGCCGCCAACAACGTTTCCCACAGTCTTTCCCCCACTTTTCCATGGGCCCCTCTTCTCTACAGTAAATCATTTACAATTTATTGTATGCTTTTCCATAAATAGCCCTTTTATTAGGCTGTTGCCAGCGGGCGCTGCTTCGCTTGATGAGAAGCTGGTTCAAACGCAACAAGAGGTATTGAGCAGTCAATACCTCTTGTTGCGTTTATTAAAGCTTTTGATTACTAAATCGGGAAAAATGGCTTTCGTTTCCCACAACACGCGCTCTTAAAGCCTGAAAAACACCTGCATTATTTTCATCAGCGCTCCCCCAAACCCCAGCTTCGGCACCTCATACTCCGCAATTAAATTGATTTGATCCACTTCTTCGCCATTTAATGTTATGCTAATTTTGCCCAAAACCTGCCCTTCCTTAACGGGAGCGCTGACTTCGGGAAGCAGCGTCATCTCCTGCTGCATGTTCTTGCTTTCTCCTTTTCTCAGCAGCATGTTCTGGGTTGGAGTGTAACCCACTTCCACCTGATCCATGGATCCCAGCTTTACCTTAACGGGTTGAATTTGTGATTCGTCAATGGTAATTTTCCCAATTTCCCAGTTGGCAAATCCGTAATCCAGCATTTTTTTAGCTCCTCCAAACCGGTCGTCGTTATTCGCCGCACCCATAACGACTGCAACCAGCTGCATTTCGTTTCTTTTGGCAGTGGCGGAAACACAGAATCCGGCCTGTGACGTTGTTCCTGTTTTCAGCCCGTTGCAGTCCTTATAATACCGCACCAGTTTATTGGTATTGACCAGCTGCGTTTGGCCGTTTCGCAGAGAATCCATCCAAATCGTGGTATATTTTTTAATTGTGTCATGCTGAATCAGCTGCGCTGACATAATAGCCACATCCAGCGCGCTGGTGTACTGTCCCTCCACGTCCAGGCCGCAGGCGTTCACAAAATTTGTGTTCTTCATTCCCAATTCTTTCGCCCGGGCGTTCATCATACTGACAAAGCTTTCCTCGCTCCCCGCCAAATGCTCTGCCAGTGCAACGCTGGCGTCATTCGCAGAGCCGATACACATCGCTTTCATCAACTGATCCACCGTCATCGTTTCCTGCGGTTCCAACCAGATCTGCGAGCCGCCCATAGATGCGGCGTGCTCTGAAACTGTCACAACGTCTTTTGACGTAATTTTTCCGTTGTCAATGGCTTCTACTATCAACAGCATCGTCATAATTTTGGTGATAGAAGCAGGATACAGCCGCGCATCCGGATTGCTGGAAAACAGGATTTCTCCTGTTGAGGCCTCCATTAAAACTGCGCCTTTCGCGTTGACGGCGGGCGCCCCTGGATTATTCTGATCCACTTCCTCAAAAACTGGTTCTGTCAGCAACTCGTCATAATAATACTCCGTGACAATATCCGCCTGTTCCACAGGCATCCCATCGGCCGCAGCGGAAATACCACCCGCCAGCACAGTCAGACAGCACAACAAGCTAACCGCTTTTTTCCACATATAAATATCCCCATTTCCGGCGGCTATAATGAAGTATCGTCCCTCCGCCAATTCGATCAGTACCATTTTATGCGAGGCTGTCCTCTCATATGACTGATCCAATCGGCCGAATCAAAACGCCGTCCTGCGAAAAACCGCAGAACGGCGTTTTTTTAATCCACTATATAAGGCGACAACGCCTGCAACAGTTTAGGGTCGTCCTTCCCTTTGGCTTTTAATAAAACCGGCTGGTTCAAATCCAATGTAAAAATGCTCATGATGGATTTCGCATCTACCTCATATTTTCCACTGACCAATTGAATATCGTAATCCAGGCTCTGCGTTAAACGGACGAGTGCTCTAACGTCCTCGAAGTCTGGGATGGCAATCTTAATTTCCATAGCCAATACCTCCCATAATCAATTACTAGGAAACTATATCACTTAACAGCCATATAGTCAAGAGGCAATTTATTCAAAAACATAGTAGCAGAAAAACCGCGGCAAATGAATCAAGGCGCACAAACTGCGGGAACACAAACCGCCAAAAGGAGCAAATGAAAGGATGTTCCTTATTTCACCACGCCAATGCGGCGGAACCGCTGGTAACGGCGCTCCAGCATCTCATCGGCGTTCAGCGTCTTGCAGGCGGTAATCGCATCATATAGGTCGTTACGCAGGGTATCGTAAATCTTGGAAAAGTCGTTTTGCGGCTCGTAAATAATCTTTTCGATTACTCCCATTTCAAGTAGGTCTTGGGCAGTCATGCGAAGGCATTCTGCTGCTTCCTTGGCGCGCCCGGCGTCCTTCCACAGAATGCTGGCGCATCCCTCGGGGGAAATGACCGAGTAAACGGCGTTTTCCAGCATCCAAACCTGGTCGGCCACCGCCAGCGCCAGCGCGCCGCCGCTGCCCCCTTCCCCAATCAGCACGGAAATAACCGGCACCCGCAAGGCCATCATTTCCATAAGGTTTTCCGCGATCGCCTGGGCTTGGCCCCGTTCTTCAGCGTCCAACCCGCAATAAGCGCCTGCGGTGTCCACAAAGCAAATTACCGGCCGGCCGAACTTTTCCGCCAGTTTCATTTGCCGCAGGGCCTTTCGGTATCCCTCCGGATGGGCCATGCCGAAGTTCCGGGCCACCTTGTCTTTGGTATCGCGGCCCTTCTCCAGCGCGATCACCGTTACCGGCAGTCTTTTCAGCTTGGCGATTCCTGTCACCACCGCCAGGTCATCTCCGTACCGGCGGTCGCCGTGAAACTCGGTAAAATCGGTAAACACATGCTGCAAATAATCCGTCCCGGTAGCCCGGCCCTTTGCCCGGGCCGCCATTACCTTTTTATATGCTTCCATTTTTCTCCCATGCCTTTCCGGTAAACGATCGGGCCGCTTGGTGTTATTCATCGCCCATAGACGCGTGGAATCCCAGCAGCTTTTTCAAATAAGCCTTTTCTTCCCTGCGGTTGACAATCGCATCCACAAAGCCCTTTTTTTGAACAAACTCTGCCCGCTGGAAACCCGGCGGCAGCTTTTGCCGAATGGTCTGCTCAATCACCCGGGGGCCGGCAAAACCAATCAGCGCCCCCGGTTCGGCCAGAATAATATCGCCCTCCATGGCAAAGCTGGCGGATACGCCCCCCGTGGTAGGATCGGTCAGAACGGTGATATACAGAAGCCCCGCGTCGCTGTGCCGCTTGACTGCTCCACTGGTTTTTGCCATTTGCATCAGCGACAAAATTCCTTCCTGCATCCGCGCGCCGCCCGACAGGGTGAATCCGATCACCGGAAGCCTGTGTTCGATCGCGTACTCAAAGGTGCGGGTAATTTTTTCTCCCACCACTGTGCCCATGCTTCCCATCATAAAATACGGCTCCATAACAAACAAAGCGCAGGCAAATCCGCCGATTTTCCCGCTGCCGCAAATAACCGCTTCTTTTTCCGCGCTCTCCAGCCTGGCGTGCTTCAGCTTTTTTTCATACCCCGGAAAATGGATAAGGTCTTTGGTTTCCAGTTCCCCGAATAATTCCTCAAAGGAATCGGCGTCGCAGATTAAATTGATGCGCTGACGGGCGTTCATGCGAAAATGATGCCCGCATTTGGGGCAAACGTGGCAGTTATCCGTCAATTCTCCCAGCACCAGCGTTTTCCGGCATCCGGGACAGCTGACGCACATTTCGTCGGGAACCGACGGCATGGCGGACTGAGCGTATTTATCCGACGATTCCAGCTCGTTTTTCGGTTTTTGAAAAAGTCCCTTTGGCAGCATGGGCGCAGCCTTCCTTTCCTATTCTTAAAGGGCAGAAACCCAAAGCCTTTTCTCGGCCCGGCTGTTTTCAGCCCCTATTTTCCATGTAATTTGTGTAATACTGTCCCGCCTTGAACACAGGATCCGAAATGATGTCGATTTGCAGCGTGCCGTTGTGCTCCACGCCTTCAATAATCATTTCGCAAAGAGCCGCCTGCATTTTCCGAATCGCTTCCTCCCGGGTTTGCGCGTGAACAATCAGCTTTGCGATCATAGAATCGTAAAAAGGCGGAACGGTGTAATCCTGATATAAAGCGGTATCAAATCGCACCCAGGGGCCGCCGGGAACATGCAGCAGACTGATTCGGCCGCAGCTGGGGCGGTAATTTTTCTCCGGGTTTTCCGCGTTGATACGGCATTCAATGGCGCATCCGTTCATGGAGATATCATCCTGGGTGAAGGAGAGGGACAGACCCGCCGCTACACGAATCTGCCATTTCACCAAATCAATTCCCGTGACCATTTCCGTCACAGGATGCTCTACCTGCAGCCGGGTATTCATTTCGCAAAAATAAAAATTTTGATCCTTGTCAAATAAAAATTCAATGGTTCCCACGCCGCGGTACCCAGCCGCTTTTGCGGCCTTGGCGGAAACCTCGATCATCTTTTTTCGGATCTTTGGCGTCACCGCCGGGGATGGGCTTTCTTCAATCAGCTTTTGGTTTTTCCGCTGAATCGAACACTCCCGTTCGCCCAAGCAAACCACATTGCCCGCGTGATCGCAAATCAACTGCATTTCAATGTGCTTGACGGGGGAGAGATATTTTTCCAAATAAACGGCTCCGTCCCCAAAGGCGCTTTGGGCCTCGGCGCCCGCCGTGGCAAACGCTTTGGGAAATTCCTCCCGGCTTTGCACCAGCCGGATCCCCCGACCGCCGCCGCCAGAACGGGCCTTGACCAGCAAAGGATACCCGATCCGGTCAGCCTCTTCCTGCGCCTTTGCGGGATCCTCCACCACATCGCACCCGGGAATTACAGGCACGCCGGCCACCTGCATGGTTTTGCGGGCCGCGTCCTTATCGCCCATTTTGCGGATGACATCCGCCGGCGGCCCGATAAAGGCGATATGGCATTCCTCGCACATGGACGCGAACCGGGCGTTTTCCGACAAAAGCCCGTATCCCGGATGAATCGCCTGGGCGCCGGTCAGTACAGCGGCCTCAATAATAGCAGGCATATTGAGGTAGCTATCGCCCACCGGCGCGGGACCAATGCAAACGCTTTCGTCCGCTAAGCTTACATGCAGCGCATCCCGGTCGGCCTCCGAATAGACCGCAACGCTGGAAATTCCCATTTCCTTGCAGGCCCGAATCACCCGGACGGCGATCTCCCCTCGGTTGGCTATTAAGATTTTGGAGAACACCCCGTTTTCCCCCTTTTATTCCTTGTTTTTAATGATGGCAAAGGAAAACTCCCCGGTAACCGCCAGCTTGCCGTTCACGGTTCCCTTCCCCTTGGACCAATAAAAAGGGCCCCGGGAGCGAATGATTTCGCATTGGATTTCCAGCGTGTCCCCCGGCAAAACGGTGTGTTTGAATTTGACCTTATCCAGGCCGGTAAAATACGGCGTGCCCCCGCTGGCCCTGTCCCGCAGCAGCGCGGCGGTTGCCTGGCCCATCATCTCACACAAAACCACCCCTGGCACCACCGGATTCCCAGGAAAATGTCCTTGTAAAAACCATTCGTCGCCCCGAACCGTGTATTTCCCCACGCAATGGGTCTCGTCCACTGCTGTGGCCTCGTCGATCAGGAGCATCGGCTCCCGATGGGGCAATATTGCCATCAGTTCTTCCCGGTTCATAAACGCCCTCCTATTGCAAACGGAACAGCGGCTGTCCGTATTCCACCACGGCGCCGTTTTCCACACAAATCTCGGTAATTTCCCCGTCGCAGTCGGCCGTGATTTCATTCATCAGCTTCATGGCCTCCACAATACAGAGCACATCGCCCTTTTTCACCTTGCTGCCTACAGAGACAAAAGGCTCCGCGTCGGGAGAGGGAGCGGCGTAAAACACGCCCACCATGGGGGATTTAACGCACTTCCCCCCGTTTTCCTGGGGCTGCGCCGCAGGCAGAACAGCGGCCGCAGCAGCGACCGGGCCGTTAGCCGCGATTTCCACACTAGTGGGAGGAACGGCAGCGACGGAGTTCTTTTCCATGCGAACCCGCAGACCGTCTTCCTCTATTTCCATCACTGTCAGCCCTGTTTTCAGCATAATGTCCGATAAGGCCTTGATTTCCTTTATATTCATAAAAGCCGCCTCCTATTCTCCTTTGGTGAAAGCAAGACAAGCATTGTGCCCGCCAAAGCCCAGCGAAACCGATAAGGCCATGTCCAGCGCGGCCTTACGGGCTTTGTTAGGCGTGATATCCAAATCGCATTCCGGATCGGGCTCCCGATACCCAATCGTGGGAGGCACCACGCCATCCTTCAGCGCCAGAACAGCGGCAATCGCCTCTACCGCGCCGGCCGCGCCCAGCATATGCCCTGTCATAGACTTCGTGGAACTGACCATGGCTTTGTCCGCAGCCGCGCCCAGCGCCCGGCGGATCGCCAGGGTTTCCGCCTTATCGTTCAACGGCGTGGAAGTGCCGTGGGCGTTGACATACAATGCCATGCTTTCCGTAAACCCTGCTTCCGCCGCAGCCTGCCGGATCGCGCGGGCCGCGCCCTTGGCCTCGGGATGGGGAGCGGTGACATGGTATGCGTCGCAGGTATTGCCATAACCCTTAATTTCGCCGTAAATCTTAGCGCCACGTGCCTTGGCGTGTTCCAACTCCTCCAAAATCAGAATGCCGGCGCCCTCGCCCATAACAAAGCCATCCCGCCGTTTATCAAAGGGAATAGATGCCGCTAAAGGATCGGTGGCGGTGGAAAGGGCCATACAATTGGTGAATCCCGCAATGGCCAGCGGCGTGACGGTAGCCTCCGCACCGCCGGCAATAACCGCGTCGGCAAATCCGTGCTGAATGGCGCGGAACGCCTCGCCAATGGCGTTGCTCGCTGTAGAGCAGGCGGTCACCACCGGAAGGCTGGGGCCCTCCGCATGATATCGGATAGCAATTTTCCCCGCCGCCATATTGGAAATCAGCATGGGAATAAAATGGGGGGAGATCCGTTTGGGACCCTTTTCCGCCAGAACATTGCATTGATTCACAAAGGTAATCATGCCGCCGATCCCCGAACCGATATAGGTTCCCAGCCGTTGAGGATCCACTTTACCTTCTATGCCGCTGTCTTCCATCGCCTGCACAGCAGCCGCAATCGCATACTGACAGAACAAATCCGTTTTCCGGATTTCGCTCTTTTCCATATACACGGTAGGGTCAAAATCCTTCACCTCTGCGGCCAGCTTGACCTTGTATTCATCTCCCGCTTCAAAACGAGTGATGGGTCCGATCCCGCATTGACCGGAACGCAAGCTGCTCCAAAACGTTTCCACATCCTGCCCCACCGGGGAAATCACGCCCAAACCCGTTATAACAACCCGTTTCATAATATCCTCCGTTCTCTGCTTTCCATTGGGAACCTACATCGCCAGTCCGCCGTCCACCTGTATGACCTGGCCCGTGAGGTATCCGGCGCCGTCCCCTGCGAGGAAGGCCGTTAGAGCCGCAATATCCTCCGGCCTCCCCATCCGTTTCATCGGAATGGTAGACAGCGCCGCCTCCTTTATTTTTTCAGGGAGCTTATCCGTCATATCCGTGGCGATAAAACCCGGAGCAATAGCGTTGCAGGTAACGCCCCGGCCTGCCAGTTCCTTGGCCACGGTCTTGGTCAGACCAATCAGTCCCGCCTTAGCGGATGCGTAGTTGGCTTGTCCGGCGTTTCCGGTGATCCCCGCCACGGAGGAAATATTGATGATTCGGCCCCAGCGGGCCCGCATCATGATTGGATACACCTGCTTAATGAGATAAAACGCACCCTTTAAATTGGTGTCCAGCACCGCGTCAAAATCCTCCGGCTTCATGGTCAGCAGCAATGCGTCCCGATTGATACCCGCGTTGTTTACCAAAATGTCGATCTTTCCAAAATCCAATTTGACTTGCTGAATGGCCTCTTCCACTGCGGAATATTGGGAAACATCACACCTCAGAGCCAACGCCTCAACGCCCAGCGCCTTGGCCGATTCGCAGGTTTCGTTGGCCGCTTCCGCACTTCCAGCGTATAGGATCGCCACGTTCGCGCCCTGCCTCGCCAGCTCCAAGGCGATTGCACGGCCGATTCCCCGGGAGCCCCCGCTGACCACTGCATGTTTTTTAGATAACGTCATGTTAACACACCTTTGGCCCTGCCGGGCCATCCTTCCCGTCATTGTACCCGATTTGATTTGAAAAAGCTGTCAAAACATGGCGCTTATCCGCCACAAATTCTGACCGCCTGTTTCAATGTTTCGGCGTTTTCCACGCGGCAGACCACCGCGTCGGGCAGAATCTTGCTCACCAATCCCGCCAGCGTTTTCCCCGCGCCGCATTCCACAAAGACCTCTGCTCCCGCCTTTGCCATATTCTGCACCGTATGTGTCCATCGCACCGGATGATTGACCTGGGTGGCGATTAATTCCCGTATGTTTTCTCCGTACAGTTCCCCCGTACGGTTGGCGTACAGCGGAATACGCGGCGCACTTGGCTGAAAGCCTTCCAGCGCCGCACCAAGGCCCGCGGCGGCTTCATCCATCAACGGGGAATGAAACGCGCCGGAAACAGCCAGCATGACCGCCTTGCCCCCCGCTTCCTTAACCGCGGCGCAAAACGCCGGCATTGCTTCCGCCCTTCCCGCCACGGCGACCTGGCCGGGACAGTTGTAATTCACCGGATAAACGCCGGGAAACGAGTCGCAAAGCGCCTCTATTGCCGCATCGGAAAGCTTCAGCACCGCCGCCATGGCGCCCTTTGCCTTTTCCGCCGCTTCCTGCATCAGAGCCGCTCGTTTGCAGACCAGCCGAAATCCATCCTCGTAACTTAAAACGCCTGTGAAGGAAAGCGCCGCGATTTCACCCAGGGAAAAACCGGCGCAGGCGGCGGGGGCAATCCCCTTTTCCGCCAAGGCGCAAGCCGCCGCCAAGTCCATGCAGAAAAGGCAGGGCTGGGTGTTGGCGGTTAATACCAGTTCTTCCTTTGTTCCAAAAAAGCATTGCTCGGAAGTGCCGGGACGGATCTCGTCCGCCAGGTCGAACACCGCCCGCGCCGCCGGAGAGTCTTCGAAAAGCTCCTTGCCCATGCCGGGGTACTGAGCCCCCTGTCCGGAAAATAAAAAGGCAATCCTTTTCATTCTTTTTGCTCCTTTCCCGCCCCGCTCCAGCGGAGCACGCAGGCTCCCGTGGTCAGTCCGCTGCCGAAAGAACTCATAACCAAAATGTCCCCCCGATGAAAGGTTCCCGCGCGGGCGCACTCGTCCAGCAATGCGGGAATCCCCGCACCGGAGGTGTTGCCGTGCCGGTCTATATTCGTCAAAATCCTTTCCCGCGGCATTTTCAGCTTATGGGCCGCGGCGTCGATGATGCGGATGTTGGCCTGATGGGGCAAAATATAATTCACGTCCTCCAACGTCAGACCTGCCTGCTGCACTACCTCCTGTACATCCCGCTGCATGGACGACACAGCAAATTTATAAACCTCCTGCCCGTTCATATACACGACGCAAGGCAGTTCCTCCGTTTCATCAAAGGGGCTGTTGCCGTGAACATTCGGCGCTCGCAGCAGCTCCGCACCGCCCTTTGCCGTAACCTTGATGGAAAGCAGATCATTCCCCGGCCCGAGAACCACCGCTCCCGCGCCGTCTCCAAACAAAACGCAGGTAGAGCGATCCTTCCAGTCCACTAGCTTGGACATCATCTCCGCCGCCACCACCATAATCTTTTGGGCTTTTCCCCGGGCAAAGTAGCAATCAGCCACATCCAGCGCGTATAAAAAGCCCGAACAGGCGCCGTTGATATCAAAGGCCGGACAGTCCGCTCCCAGCGCGCCCTGCAAAAGACAGGCCAAAGAGGGGGTGAAATAATCTCCCCGCAGCGTCGCACAAAGAATGCAGTCCAGTTCTTCCGGGCCGATCCCGGACGAGTCTAAAGCGTTTCTTGCCGCTGCAAGCGCCAAATCCAAAACGGTTTCCTTGGTTGCCACCCGACGCTCCCGAATCCCCGTGCGCGGCCGGATCCATTCGTCGGATGTGTCCAAGAGCTGCGCCAGATCGTCGTTGGTGACTACCCGCTCCGGGAAGCCGCTGCCTGTGCCGATAATGGAAAAACTCATGCGCTTAATCCTATCCTTTCATTGTATCAATGTTCCCGGAAATTCCCGGCATTACCCGTCAGCCGCTTCCAGCTTGCGCTTTAAAAATCCATTGACCTTGCCCATGCCCTTCAGCATGGCGGCGCGTTCCTCATCAGACAGTTCCCGCAACACCGTCCGCGCCATATTTTCATGAAAATACCGGTGCACTGCATTGATCTTTTTCCCCTGACGGGTCACCCGGACGAACACCCTCCGCTTGTCCTGACTGCACCGGATTTTTTCCACATACCCCTTTTTCCGCAGCCTATTGACCGACACGGTAACTGACGGCAGGGTCACCTCTAAATCCTCCGCTAAGCTGCTAATAGTGCAGTCTTCCTCCCGGCCGACCGCCTCCAAAACATGCATCTCGTTAATGGTAAGGTCAATTCGCGTGGATTTTTTTAGCATGCTTTGCTCTACCTTCATCACATAGGCAAAGGTTTCCTCCAGCATGCGGTTAAATTGCACAGCAAACGCATCCACGGCCCAACTCTCCCTGCACATCAATTAAATAAACTAATTAATTATAGCAGTCCTTCCATCACCTGTCAATTCTTACCGATCCATCGTTCATAAAATTTTAAAAAAGATTAGAATCAAATCAAACGTTTATTTAGCGTGCCAGTTCATGCCGCAATTTAATTTTGTCCTAATATATACAGCAGGGATAAATTTAGTGCCGCCGCCCTTCCTAAGCCGCATCCGTAAATCCATTGAGACGGAGTTCTTTCTAAGCCAATAATCTTAGTAAATCAAAACAAGGCGGCGGGTACGTTAAGATGTGCCCGCCGCCTTTTTAACTAATCATATCATCATCGCGTCAATCCTGCGCCTCTATAAAGTACGCGTTATTTCGCCTCAGCCCTTGCCAGTTTGATTTGGTTGATCAAAGGACATATGATCTTCTGGATCCTCCGGTGGAATTGCAATCAATGTCGTACGGGGCTTTGCATACTCTTTTTTATGGCTGCGGCGAGTCGTTCCCTCCCGCAGTGCCGCCCGGTTTAATTCAATGCTGATAATGAATAAAATAACTGCGATGAGGGCAAACGCGCCAGCGGCAAACCATAAATAGTTTATAAATCGGAACAGGCTGGTGGTTACCAGAACGTAGAGCGATTCTGACGTTACGCCCAAACGAGGAATTACATTTGAAAAGAAAACCAGTAAATTGACGGCAACTATAAAAACCAAGCAGCCTAAAACAGCGTAGATGCAATATCGGACAAACGTACGTCCTTTTCGGACAACCGCTTTGACGCTTACGCCTAGCCCTATCATTAAAACCGCCTCTGCCAGCAAAATAAACGGCAGAAAATGAGACGCTTCACTGATATAACGGCCAACCGTTGGCAACAAGCTGATCATGACGTCGCTGCGATATGTCGAAACACAAGCGTCCACAAAGACCAAAATGTTGTTTTCCAATTCCTCCAGGTCCACGTCAGTCAAATCCGTATTTTGCACATACTGATGAATGTTGTTTTCAAGCTGTGAGGCCATTTTATCTGTGTCTGGTATAAATTCCTCTCCGGAAAAGCTGGCCTTGCAATAATCGGCGCTGTCTTTTATAACCTGTTCTTCCGTAATGACGTTTAAAAAAATGGACGCAGGCAAATTTCCCGCATTCGAAGCCAGATCCTGTAAATCGCTTTTTATCTCAGAGGTGAGCAACCGTCCGTAATTGGTTTCCTGAATTATTGTCGAAACATAAGAAGAATTGAACAAAGTCATGGAGAGGACAATCGTCAATGCCATCACAAATAATAAGACCATCGAAATAAAAGCGAGGAAAAGCCCAATGCATTTTCTGATAAAAACATCATTTACGTCTTCATTTTTCCTTTCCATGACCGGAATTCCTTTCGCAATTTTTAGTGAATCAAAACCGGGCCCGAAACCATCCTTGAGTAGGCGAAAAATCGCTCCTTTACATTGCCAATTGGAGTATTTACCCAAAAGCAGGTATACAAAACCAAAAGCTGCTCGTCGGTATTTAAATCATACGCGGTTTTATCCGAATCGGGCCGCACATCAGTTTTATAAACTTCATATTGATACACGCCGTAGGTGGTGGTAACTTTAATAATATCTCCGATTTGTATATTCTTCAGATTTTTAAACGGGTAAGTATTATGCCCGGAAACAAGACAGGTGCCGCCGTATCCGGGAATTCGGCTGCCAATATACATGCCCGCGCCCTTTTTTAAAAGCTTGTTGTTATCGCCATACATCATTTTTGTAGCAACGCCGATGGATTCGATCTCGATTTGTCCCATGACCGATCCATATTGTGGATACTCGATTTGATCCAGCTTAAGGGCAGTCAAGGATTCATCAGTCGCTGGGACAAAAAGCGTATCGACAGGATCGCTGAAATTCGGCGGCCGATCCAGCAAAACCATGCTTCCATAAGCCAAAGCGCGGGAGAACACGGTATTGCAAAGCAGAATAATGATGAGAAACCAAATCAAAGCAAAAGCTATTGGCGTAAAAATATACGCCAATAGCTTACCTTTTTTTTGATTTTTTATGCAGTGATATTCCATCATGACTCAATTCCCGTAGCAGAGATTTAATTAGGCCGCCATTTTGCGACGATAAATAAAGGCAAATGCGACAAGACCTGCAACCACAACGACCGCAGCAGCCCAAGGAAGAATTGTCATTGCATCAAATCCGCCCGTTGTTTTAATAATGGCTGAGTTGGAAAAATAGACCACAGAGGAATCCTGCGCATCGGTAATGGTAATGACACGATTAGCCCAGGTCAGCTTCAGGCCTACCTGCGCACAAGCGTCAACCGCCAAATCCAATAGCTGGCTCTTTACGTCATAAGACAGAGCGCTTAAATTCACAGATCCATCTGCACTTATGAATGCAGTGGTCTGCGCCGCGAGAAGATCCCGGCCTTCTTGAATCCGTTCAAGAACATACTGACCTTGCTCATCTGTCGTCTCATAGGACAGGAAAAAGTTCTCCGCCTGGTTGACATATTCAGTTGGAATATATGCAGTTTTACCATTAACGGTAACCTTTTCCTTCAAAGCAGTCATAATCTGTGTTTCAACATCATTCAAACCGGCGGCAAATACGGAAGGAACCAATGCAAAAACCAGTATCAGACATAGTACAACAGATACGATTCTTTTCATTTTTTAACGCCTCCAAACAGACTTTAGCTATTCAAAGCTATCTAAATTATAGCAGAGTGCTTAGAAAAAGGCAACATGTTTTTTATGGTAAAAATTTTAGAAAAAATGATAATAACTACTTGACAAGTAAAAGCGAATTGATTATAATAAACATCGCCTTTAAAATTATATGCGGATATGGCGGAATTGGCAGACGCGCTAGATTCAGGTTCTAGTCGGGGCAACTCGGTGGAGGTTCAAGTCCTCTTATCCGCACCATGTATATCATATTTTGAATTTGTAATTCCGAAGGCTTGTTACCATTGTGAAAGAATAAGCTGTGTTTTAACGGGAAAGCTAAACTAAGAACATTTTGATTTATGCTTCATATAATAGGATTGCAAATCTGGTTTGATTTGTAGCTTAGTATAATAAATATTCCTCCTTAGCTCAGTCGGTAGAGCATGCGGCTGTTAACCGCAGGGTCGTTGGTTCGAGCCCAACAGGGGGAGCCAAGTTTAGCCAATCCGAACTTTTCTCCGGTTGGAGATGGGTTCGGATTGGTTTTTATTTTGAGTTAAGATTAAATAAATTTGTATCCATATTATAAGCATCTAAAGAATATGGTAAAATAGAAAATATTGTATTGCGTTGTAAGAATTACTGAACACGCAAGACGGACAGGTAGTGTCAAGAAAATTTCGCAAATTAGTTTGCAGACTTTGGAGTGAATGAAGTCAGCCAGCAATGGAGGTGTCCTGGAGAGCAGCCTCCAGATGCTTCATGTTCATGTACTTCTTGTTGCCCCACTGGGTGCCGGCCACATGGCGCAGCCGGGCACAGACCAGCATGAGGGCGGAGTTGCCGTCCGGGAAGCTGCCCACCACACGAGTGCGGCGGCGGATCTCCCGGTTGAGCCGTTCCATGACATTGTTGGTCCGGATACGGGTCCAGTGTTCGCTGGGAAAATCGCAGTAAGGCAGCGTTTCCTCAATGCCGTCCTCTACCTTCTTGGCAGCCTCTTTCAGCTTCATAGAGCACAGTTCCTCCACCACGGCTCTGGCTTTCTCCCGGGCAGCTTTCTTGCTTTCCTGAGCATGGATCGCTTTGAGCATCTTGGCCACCAGCTTCACCTTGGAGCGAGGCGTTACGGAGAACACATTGCGGTAGAAGTGAACCGTACACCGCTGGTACTTGGCTTCGGGGAATACTTCTCCCACGGTCTCCAGCATACCAAGACACTTGTCTCCAACGATGAGTTTCACACCGTCCAGGCCACGGCTGCGCAGCCATTGAAAGAAGCTGACCCAGCTGGCCTTGTCCTCTTTCATGCCCTCGGCGGCGCCAAGAACTTCACGGTATCCGTCCTCATTTACCGCAATCGCCACCAGAATGGCCACATTCTCAAACTCTCCGCCCGAGTTGCGGCGCAGGTAGATTCCGTCCACGTAGACATACGGGTAATGCCCACCCTGCAGAGGGCGGTTCCGCCAATCTTCAATGTGGACATACGCTTTCTCGTTCAGTTCACTGATGGTGGAGGGAGA